>NZ_JALJXF010000001.1:440000-1046428 GCF_024169925.1 Methylorubrum extorquens | reverse complement strand
TTCCGGCATTCCCGCGCGGCGCGGTCCTCGTCGAACTCACGGGCGAAGTCGCGATAGTCCTGCGTCAGGCCGGCGTTCGCGGCCCATGCGGGCACCGCCGGGATGCGCCGCAGCGGATCGCGCTCGCCCAGACGCCGTCTGCGCTCGGCTTCAGCCTTCGCCTTCTCGAATGCCGCCTTGGCCCTCTGCCGGGCGCGCAACGCGGCCCGCTTCTGAGCCTTCAGCTTGATCCGCTTCGAGCTATCGTAGCCGTGGGCCGTGGCGATGCGGCTGACGCGATGGCGCGGGACGCGAAGACGAAACTCGATCTCCGTGTATGTCAGGCCGGCGCGCACGAGGCGCATGATGTCAGCTTCGTCGGGGATGGTGCGAGGAGCGGCCACGGCTCAGTCCTCCCCATCCGGATCGTGCGCCTGGCCCGCAGCAAAGCCGGCCTCGTAGTGGGCCAGCCGCACCGGGGCGGCCTTGATCGCGCTGTTGAAGCCCTTGCGCAGGCCAGCGAACCCGCCCTCCCATCCGAGCTTGAAGTCGTCGTGATCGCGGTCGATCTCGGGCGCCTGGCCGCGGTCGGGCTTGGCCTCGTCGGAGGTCGGCCGTTCCTCGCCGCCCGTACCGCCGTCGGGCGCTTCGACGTCACCGAAGCCCAGATCGGCCGCCGGCCCGGCGCGCGACTCCTCGGCGATTGGCCGCGCCGCCAGGGCATCAAGCTTCGCGTCGAGCCCCTTCGGCGTGACGTCGCGCGCCCGGTCCGCGCCCTGATGCGCGGGCGGCAGCTCGTCGTCGGTGTAGACGCCGAGCAGGACGTCGGGGAAATGGCGGCGGCAGAGCGCGCGGCCGGAATAGTAGGCGTGCTGTTGGTCGGGGTCGCTCTTCCAGAGCGGCGAGTTCTTCGGCGTGATCCGGCCGAACGCGGGCGAGACGTATTCGACCATCTCGTCCGGATCGTCGGCGAGCCGGCACCAAGCGCGGCAGACCCGCTTATCGCCCTCGCCGGTGAACTCGAACTTGATCCGGCCCTTGATCGGCGCCCGCTTCAGGATCACCGCCTGCACGAGCTGCGACTCGAACGCGATCTGGTCGTTGACGAAGTAGCTCTTGTTGGCAACCGCGTAGGCCGACATGCCCCATTCGACCGCCTGCGTGACGATCGCGAGGCAGGCCCCGGGGTTGCCGCGCAGGTGCTTGCGGACGCCGGCCGCCGAGACCGCCATCATCTTCGCGAAGTTCATCACCTCGTCGGCGTTGGCGAAGATGACGCCGCCGGCCTGGGCCGAGACCGCGAGGCCGCCCATTGCTTGCGGGTCGATGCGCTCGGCGATCCGCTTCTCGGTCTCTGAGATGGCGAGGGCGTTGTTGCTCATGCTGCTGCCTTTCGAGGCGCGCGGACGCGCAGGACGGGGAAGGTGCTGGCCTTGACCGTGTGCTCGGCCCGGCTCTGGAGGGTCCGCGTGATGACGCGGCCGTCGGCGAGTTGCGCGGCGGTGGCGCCAGCCAGTTTCGCGGTGATCTCGGCCTTGATCTCGGCGAGCCGCTTCTCGTCGGACTTCACGCGGGCGTTGATCGCCTCGCGCTCGTCGAGAAGAGCGGGCAGGAGGTTGTCGGCGGAGAGGTCCAGCGGTTCGGCGGCGGCGTCAGGCGGCCACAGATCGGCGATGGTCTCGCCGTCGCGGGCATAGTCGGCGGCCGGCGCCTCTCCGCTTGCGACCCGCTCCCAGAACAGCTTCGCCTCGCCGACGAGGCGGTGCCAGATGCCCTCGTGCAGCGGCACGTCGATCACATGCAGGTCGAGACCGTGCCCGACGACGAGGAGTGCCACGCTCGCCCAGGACGCGCCGGTCAGCTTCGCCTCGACGATCGCTTGGCAGGCGATCCAGAGCGGCAGCACGAGGTCGCCGGCCTCGTCGCGCCACTTCTTCCGGAACACGAAATCCGAAGTGGTCTTCACCTGCACGATTCCGCGGCCGGGCCGGTCGGGATCGACGGCGTAGGCGTCGGGAGTCGCCCCGATGCGCAGGGCCGGTGCGCGCAGGTATTCGTTGCCGCCGGCTGTGACGGTCCAGGTAGGCCGATCCTCGACGAGCACCTGCAGGGCGTCGTCCTCGAGGAGCCGTCCGCGGCGGGCGGGCTTGGACTCGGTCGGGTCCTCGGCGAGCAGGCCGCTCTTCAGCGCCCAGAGGCTGAAGGCGGTCGTGTGCTCATGGACGCCGAGCAGAGCGCCCGCCACGGAGGCGGTGACGTCCTGCTGCCGGGCCGCGAACCACGCCTCGCGCGTGGTGTAGGGGATGCGCTCGATCTTCATGGCGCGCCTCAGAACGGAATGTCGTCGGAGACGCGACGCCGGCCGGCGCGGATCGCGGCAATCTCGGCCTCGTGTTTGGCTCGCTCTGCGTCGAAGCGTCGAAGCCACTCTGCATGCTCGGCCTCTCGGCGGGACTGCGCCGCCCGTGCTGCAGTGGATTCCCAGCGGAAGGTCAGGATGCCGAAGAGCAGATCCAGCAGCACCGTGGTGCCCCCAATCTGGATGCCCAGCTTGTACTGCCAGCCGCCGCCGAAGCGCGCGCCAAAGGTGTTGAGCGGTGCGGTCGGCCCACCCGTGGAGCGCCAGCCATACCCCTGCCAGGGCCAGCGGCTCGCGGTCACAATCAGGTTGCCCACCTGAAGCTTGTTCTTCGTGCGCTTGAGGATCACGGCTCAGCCCCTCCGGCTCGGATCAGGATGGAAGCGTCGGCATTCCCGCGAGCGCCCGGCCCGCTCGTGCTCGCCCCAGAGGCGGCGCATCTCGGCGCGGATGGCGTCGAAGTCGTTCGGGGCGCGGCCGAGCCGTTTCCCCTCGCGGATCATGACCTCGACCAACCGCCGGGCGAGCGCCTCGTCGGTCGAGACCATGAGGAGGCCGTGGCCGGCTGCGACGAGCCAACGAGCCGCTTCCTCGGCGGTGAAGGGGCGGGCGAGGGCAGCGCTACGCATCGCTCGCCTCCGTCCCGTGCGTCCGCTCGAATCCGTCACCGAGCGCGGCAGACAGCGCGCGGATCAGCTTGCGGGTCTCGGCGTGCGGCAGGTCGATGACCGCCTCGCACTCGCCGAGGTCGATGGTCAGGCTCGCGCAGCCGGAAGCGCCGCGCTCCACCGTGAGAGAGCAAGCCGCATTCTCGCTCACAGGCGCCTCCCGACCGTTCCAGCCGGGCGCCGGTCAGCGCGGGCCGCGTCGAGCGAGACGACGCCATCGGGTAGCTCGCTCACCACCATCGGGACGACCCGCAGGGCGAGCGCCGTGTAGGTCGGCAGCCCGACCGACATCAGGAGGTAGTCGGCGGCGGCGATCGCGACGGCTTGGGGGCCGAGCAGCGCGGCGGGTGTTGGCATGTCCGTGCTCATGCGGCCTCGCGGGTGCTAGCGGTGGCGGGAGCCCGCATCGCGACGAGCCGGTCGAGCAGGTAGGCGGCCTCGCGTTCGAGCCGGGCGACCTGGGCGGCCACAGCCGCGGGATCACCACCATCGCGGGAGGCTTGGGCGATCAGGTCGATTCCGGACCCGAGCGCGCGGATCCCGGCATCGGCCTGCGAGGCGCCGCCGATCAGGAGCCCGGCAGCGAGGCCGAAGGTGCGAGCGGCGTCGCGCTCGTTCTGAATGAGGACGGACAGAGGCTCGGCCATCACAGCCGCTCCGTGAGCGCCGGGCGGACGAGGCGGACGGTCTCAGCGACGATCCAGATCACCGACAGGGTCACGACACCCGGAGCGACGGCCGAGATTGCCAGAGCCTGCCACGCAGGCATGGAGAGCAGAACGTCGGTCATCTCAGTGCCTTTCGGAGGAAAGAGTGCGGCCGGTCAGGGCGAAGTGCCGGCCGGCGGCGAGGTGCGAGGCGACCGCCTGCTCGGCGTCGTTGCGCGGGGCGGCCGCAGGAGCCGAAAACAGGTCGGGGCGCAGTTCGTGGGCGGGCACGCCGGTGACGGCGGCGACGGCTTCGACGCGGGCCTCAGGGCAGAAGCCCCAAGCCTGGGGGACGCCCTTCATGCCGAGGCGCTGAGCCAGAGCGGCGCGGCCACCGACCGCGGCGAAAGCCCGGCCGAGAGCGGCGGCGGCGCTGAACGCCTGCTGGCGGGAGGTGAAGCGGGGACGGGCGGCCATGGCTACGCCGCCTCCGCCAGGATCTGCGCCTCGTGATCGTCCAGCGCGGCGCGATCCGCGTCCGCCGCAGCGATCAGGTCGAGGGCGTGGTGGTCGGCGTCAGCGCGGCAGTCGATGTGCTCGAAACCGAGCACCGGGCCGCGGTCGTCGTGGACCTCGTACAGGCCGGTGCGAGCGTTGAACTCGGACCAGAAGGCGGGGGTGGCGGCGGGCACTGGGCGGCTCCATCGCTGGCGGCGATGGGTTTAGTATGCGCGTGAAATTTCACGCGTCAAGCGTCATGCGCGCAATTTCACGCATTCGGCTTTTCCACAGGCCCGGAAATCGTGCTTGCTTTGTTCTCATACCCGCCCATCCTTTCGAGGTAGCCCGGCGGGAGGAACACGTGGCGAGCAGCGATCTGTACGGCGTCCAGACTTTCGTGCGGGATCAGAATGGGAGGCTCGCCCATGGGCGATTCACGTCTTGCAAGAACGCTGACGAGGCGCGCCGCGTCGCGGCGTCAAAGGTCGAGGGCGGGCATGCGGCTGGCTCGGCCGCCTTCCTGCGCCGCGGCAGCGGAGAGTTCGATGAAGGCGAAGCAATCACCCTCGAGACCTATGGGGCCGTTCCGCCCAGCGTGTCCGATCAGCTGCCGTTCTGAGGAAGGATGCTATGACGTTCACCTGGGACAACCCCCTCGGTTACGACATCATCGCTACTCGGCGCTGCAACGGTTGCGGCAATGAGGACGTACGGTCGTTCTGGTCTCGTCCGCTGAGGTTCGCTGCTATCGAGGAGCCTATCCTCGTAGAGACCGCACCGCTTACGATGCCTGACGTGGCCGGTATGCTGCGGGACGCCCCGTTCTGCTGCCTCAGCTGCGATGGTGGACGGGCAAGCCTCGTTGGCATCGCGGTCGACGAGGCGTCGATCCCCTTCTAGCGGCGGCGCTTCTGCACCGGGCGATGGATCCACGTCACCATTGCCTTGATCCGCACCTCGATACGGCCGTCGTCATCCTCGATCGATGACGATAGCCCTTCCTCAGGCAGCGGAATGATGATCGGCGTCTGCCAACGCTCGTCGTCCGAGTCCGGCCACAATTCGACGTGCGTGCCCTGCCGCATGTATCGCTTTGCCGTCATCTGCCGGAGCAGTCCGGCGTTCCGGGTCATCTCGACGATGACCAGGTCGTCTTCCCTCGGCTGATAGCGAGCAGTGATGGCGTCGACGCAGGCGAGAATATCGCCGTCGATCGCGACGCGGTTCAGCGACGTACCACGTACCACCAAACCGTATTGCGACTCGATCGGCCACCGCGTGTCGGGCTGAACCGGCACCGGGTCGTAGAGAGGCACGTCAACGTGGTCGTCAGCCTCCAGCCAACGGCCTGCAGCCACCTCGCCGACCACCGGCAGGGATGCCGGCGGCAACGCAGCTGAAGCCTCCTTCGCCGCATCGATCGCCTCGTCTCCGCCGAAGGCCAGCCATTCCGGAGAGACCTGCAAAATCGGCGCGAGCTTAATAATCGTCTCCAGGCGCGGGGAGCGAGACTTGCCCTCGCGGATGTTGCGAATCGCCGACTGTCCGAGGCCGGCGTCCTCAGCTGCTTTCCGCTCGCTCAATCGGAGCGCATCCAACCGCCGCTGGATGCGAGCGAGGACGCCATCGGCATCGACTTCAGTCATGCGTAAAATTTAGCGCATGGAGCGGATTGGGCGAAGCGCTAGATATCACGTTGACAGTGCGTGAAATATCGCGCAGTTTTCGCAGCCATGAGACTCCGCGACCAGCTCCTGACCGTGTCCGAAGCCTACGCGCAGGCCGTTGGCCGCTCGGAGGCGCGCGTCTCGACCATCGTGTTCGGGTCGGGCAATTCGATCTCGCGCCTGCGCGCCGGTGCCGACATGGGTTCCGAGCGCCTGCATAATGGCCTCCAGTGGTTCGCCGACAATTGGCCGGCAGAAACGGATTGGCCGGTCGGCGTTCCGCGCCCCTCCCGTGCAGTCGATGGGGCCGCCGCATGACCCGGCCGCGCTCCCCCCTCTTCGACCTGCCCGTGATCCTGCTGATCCTGCCGCCGGTGCTGTGCGCCCTCGGCTGGCTCGCGCTCGGCATGGTCGATCTGCCGCCGATGCCGTGGTCGTTCAGATGACCGGCTCATCCGCGCTGCACGCGCCCGCCATACAGGCCGATCAGCCTCCCCATCATCTGACGAGCCCGGCGCGCTGCACCGGGCTTCACCGTCTTCGTGTCCTGCGCGCCCGCCCCTGCCGCCAAGCCCGCGGCGGTCGCGCTGTCCTGTGTGCTGCGTACCCGCTCCACCTGATCGGGCCCCGCTGAAATGTCCGCTGCGTCCTTCACCCCCAACTTCCTGCCCACCCGGCTCTCCCCGATGCGAGACACAGCATTGGGGAAGGGCATGGGAAAGTCTGGACAAGAACAGGGAAAGTTTGGGCAAGTCGATGCCCGAACATTCGCAGAACGTATCTCGGCGTTCTTGCGTGACCGGCACCCGCTGAAGACCCCGCAGAGCGTCGAGGCAGAGACCGGCGTGCCCGCGGCGACGGTCCGGAAGTGGTTGGAGCAGGGCAACGCACCCAGCGGCTCGGCCTACGACGCGCTCGTGCGTCGCTACGGGGCATCGTTCCTCTGCGCGGTCCATCCGGAAGAGTCCGGCTCCTGGTTCGCCGACGTCGCCCGCCAGCAGCGTCAGGACCGGCTCGAGGCCAAGGCTGACGCGCTGCTGCGGCAGATCAACGATCTTCGCGAGGGCCGGCTCTGATGCGCACGCTTCTCGTCTGCGCGGAGGTCGCGCTTCAGGTCGTCGGGCAACTCATCGTCGAGATCGGGGCCGCCGTCGTGTGGTGCGGCCGCATGGTCCTCTCAGCTGCTCGCTGGTGCGGTGACCGCGCACGCGAGTGGGAGCCCCGGCTCTGGGATCGCGACGAGGATCCGCGCTCCGACGCCGAGGAGCGCCGGCCATGAGCGACCCTGTCATCCTCATGGGCGCGGGCGTCCGCACAGACGATGCGGCTGCGGTTGTCGCCGACGCCGACAGCGCGGTGCGCGTCCACCTCGCTGACCGAGGCGGCTTCGCGTCGATTGATCTGCCGCCGTACGCCGCCCGTCACTTCGCCGAGCGCCTGCTTCTGAAGGCTGCCGAAGTCGAGAGCACGGTTGCCGCCAACCCGGTCGAGCCGCGCGTCCCTCGCCGCACCGAGCCCTCCGATTCCCGGAGCTGACGCTCCCGCCGCCGCGGGGCGTCCCCGCGCATCATGGAGGGCCGCATGGCCGATAAGCTGAACACCGCCGGCAAGAAGGACGGCATCCGCGCCGACGTCCTTCGCGCCCTCATCAACAAGTGCGACGAGATGCGGTCCGACATGGACGAGGCGCGCGGCGAGCTCGGCGCGGCCGTGAAGGATGCCGAGGAGACCCACGGCATCAACCGAAAGGCCTTCAAGCTTGCCATGTCGCTGAGCCGCATGGACGAGACGAAGCGCTCCGACTTCCTCCGCTCGCTCGACGACTACCGCGCGAAGCTCGACCTCAATCCGCTGCCCGACATGTTCGCCGACGGTCAGGGCGACGAGGAGCAGCGCCGCGCCGCTCAGGCCGACAAGCAGGCGCAGGACGATCAGGCGGCCGAGAACGGCAAGAAGATCGCCAAGGGCATCAAGTCGCTCGACGCGGTGCACTGAGCCATGGCGCTGCCGAAAATCCTGGCGCTGGACCTCGCCACGCGCATCGGGTTCGCCGTCGGCGCTCCCGACGAGGAGCCCGTCTATGGGACTCACCCGCTGCCGTCGGCGAGCGCCAGCCTCGGGCGCTTCGGCGACGCCTACGACCAATGGCTTCTGGACCGGCTGACCTTCTTTCAGCCGGCCCTCGTCATCTTCGAGGCCCCCTTCGTCAGCGGCACCGGCAACGCGAACACGGCCCGCAAGCTGATGGGCCTATGCTGGCAGACGGAGATCGCCTGCTACCGCCGCGAGACGCGCTGCCTCGAGCACAACAACAGCAGCGTGAAGGCCGCGTTCGCCGGCAACGGCCGGGCCGAGAAGCACGAGATGATCGCCGCGGCGCAGCGCCGGGGCTGGAATCCCAAGGACGATAACGCTGCTGATGCCCTCGGTCTTTGGTGCTGCGCCGTCAGGACCGTCGCGCCGAAGCACGCCGAGCGGTTCAACGTTCGTGTCGTCGGGAGGAAGGCCGCATGAGCGCCTCCTTCACCGATCACCGCGCCTTCACCCCCGGCCGGCCGCGCAGCCTGCAGGTCCAGGATCTACGCGACATCTGGGCCGTGCTCCCCCTGGCCGCCGCCGCAGCCGTTCCGCACGTCTGGCGCGCCACGCTTCAGGCCGATGCCGTGCCCGCCGCGCTGGCGGCCCTGCAGGCGCTTCCCGTCGACATGCGCGGGGACATCGTCGCCCGCGCTGAAATGATCGGCCAGCAGCCGCGGAGGGCGGCATGATCTGGCGCCTCTGCAACGACGGTCGCGAGATCTACCGCGGCTCCTACAAGGGCGCCCTCGCGGCGGCCGAGCGCCTCGGCGTTCTCTACCACCTCGTCACCGTCGAGATGGGCGGCAAGTCCGAGCGCGTCATGGTGCCGGGCCGCGGCTTCACCGAGGACGGCACCGAGATCGCGGCGCGCCTGGATCGCGGCTGGTCGATTGCCCCGGTGGCGCAGCTCGCGCGGAGGGCTGCGGCATGATCCCCTCCGGTCACACCGCCGTCATGGCCTCGCGCCGCGAGCCGCCGGATAGCCTTGAGTTCTTCCCGACCCCGCCGTGGGCGACGCGCGCCCTGTGCGAGCACGTCCTCCCGCATCTGGGCCTGCAGCAAGCGATGGATTTTTCCGCTTGCTGGGATCCGGCCTGCGGCGAAGGCCACATGTTCGAGGTGCTGCTGGAGTATTTCGGCGGCGGGGGCTGGGGCACCGACATCTTCGACTATGGGCGCGGCTACCGCGTCGAGGACTTCCTCGACAAGGGCACCGTGATCGGCTCACCGCCAGACGGGCCGCACCCCGAGTTCATCGTCTCGAACCCGCCCTTCCGGCCGGCCTCTCTCTTTGTGCGGCGCGCCCTGACGCTGGCGCCAGTCGTGGCAATGCTGCTGCGCACCGCCTGGATTGAGGGCGTCGATCGATACGAGACGCTGTTCCGCGACCAGCCGCCGACGCTGTTCGCCCCCTTCGTCGAGCGCGTGCCGATGACAAAGGGGCGGTGGGATCCCGACGCCTCCACGGCGACGTCCTACGCGTGGTTCGTGTGGGTGCGCAGCCGGGCCCCGATGGCGCCGTTCTGGATCCCGCCCGGCTGTCGGAAGGCGCTGACCCGCCCCGACGACCGCCGCCGGTTCGCCATGCAGCCCGACGCCGGCCCGTTGCTCACCCATGCCGCGGAATGAAGCCATGCCGGTGATCGACCTCCAAGCCGAACGCGACGCCCGCTCCGAGGAAGCCTTCCGGCTTTACGCCAGCCTCCACGAGCGCGCCGTTGCCAGCGGTCGCCTTCCCGACATGGCCGCGGCCGTCCGCGCCTTCGAGACGTGGATGCAGATCGCCGGCCTCTCCGAAGCCGAGCGCCGGAGGATCCTCGGATGAGCACCGCTGTCGTTCCCTTCCGTCAGGATCAGAAGCCGGAGGCCGAGGCGCCGCCGCACAACATCGAGGTCGAGCAGGCGCTGCTCGGCGCGCTGATGGTGTGGCCCGGCGCGCTGGAGAAGGTAATCGCGACGCTTCAGCCCGAGCACTTTTTCTTCGCCGACCACCAAGAGATCTTCACCGTCATCACCCGGCTGGCGGCGGCAGGCGCCGCGCCGACCGCGCCGGCGGTCAAGGGCTACCTCCCCAAGGCCGAGATCGCCGGTCAGCCGGCCATGACCTACCTCGCCCACCTCGGCACGTCGTCCGCCGTCAGTGCGAGCGTGCCGGGCTATGCCGCCATCGTGCGCGACTTCGCCCAGCGCCGCCGCCTTGTCGCAATCGGCGAGGACCTCGCCACGCGCGCCCGGCACGACCCGATCGACGAAAACGGAACGGTCGGTGCCGGCCTCATCGATGACGCCGAGACGCAGATGCTCGCAGTGCGCGCCGAGTCCCCCGATGCGCATCTTGCCGGCATGACCGCCGGTGAAGGCGCCGAGTGGATGCTGGGCCGGATCGACGAGCTTCGGTCCGGCACCATCCTGTCCAACGCGATCTCCACCGGCGTGCCCGACCTCGACCGTGCGACGAGCGGCGGCTTCCAACGCGGCCAGCTCTACCTGATGGCCGGACGCCCCGGCATGGGAAAGACGGTCGTCATGACCTCGCTCAGCCGGTACGCGGCGCGCGAAGCCGGCGTGCTGGTCTTTCAGCTCGAGGTGACGCGCGATCAGCAGTTCGCCCGCTACCTCGCCGACCTGTCCTACGTCCACAACCGGCCGCTGACCTTCGGCCAGATCATGAAGGGCGTCGATCTCAGCGACGAGGACGTGTGGCGGCTGCGGGATGCGCAGAAGCGCCTGCAGCAGCTCCACCTGAAGGTCGAATGCGAGCCCAGCA
Organism: Methylorubrum extorquens; assembly: GCF_024169925.1. Taxonomy (NCBI): domain Bacteria; kingdom Pseudomonadati; phylum Pseudomonadota; class Alphaproteobacteria; order Hyphomicrobiales; family Methylobacteriaceae; genus Methylorubrum; species Methylorubrum extorquens. The sequence continues at coordinate 1,035,761 of NZ_JALJXF010000001.1, read as the reverse complement.
TCTCGCTCGCGCAGCTGGCCTACAAGGTGAAGGCCGAGAAGAAGCGCCTCGCGGCCAAGGGCGTCCGCCTCGGCGTCGTGTTCATTGACTACCTCAAATACATCAAGGTCTCAGACCGGTATCTCGGCCAGCGCGTCCTCGAAATCGGGCAGATCGCCGGCGAGTTGAAGCAGCTCGCCAAGCGCGAGGACATCTGCGTCGTCCTGCTCGCCCAGCTGAACCGCGGCGTCGAGGCTAAGGAGCGCCAGGACCGCCGACCCATGGTGTCGGACCTGCGCGACTCCGGCGAGCTTGAAGAGGCTGCCGACTGCGTCCTGCTGCTCTACCGCGACGCCTTCTACCTGCAGAAGAAGCTCCGCGGCGGCGGCGATCCCGAGATCGCGGCGAAGCTGTTCGAGAAGCAGAACAGCCTCGAGATCATCCTCGGCAAGAACCGCTCTGGCCCGGAATGCACCCTCGATCTGTGGTGCGACGTGGCCTCCTCCACCATCGCTCAACATGCACGAGGGGCCGTCTGATGGCTCGTATCCGCACGATAAAGCCGGAGTTCTGGACCTCAGAACAGGTGATGGAGTGTTCGACGAATGCGCGCCTCGCGTTCATCGGCATCTGGAACTTCTGCGACGACGCGGGCCGCATGCCGGCCTCGGCGAAGCAGATCAAGGCGCTGGTGTTCCCGTCTGACGATTTTACGTCAGCGAACGTTCGGGGAATGATCGACGAACTAGAGCGGAACGGCCTGATACGACTTTATGTCGTTGAAGAAAAAGAGTTTCTGGCGGTGACTGGCTGGCATCATCAGAAGATTGATCGGCCGCAAAAGCCAAAAACCCCGGAGCCACCGGAGCATGACCCGCCACCCGTTCGTCGAACGATCGGCGCTGGAAGGGAAGGGAATACAGAAGGGAAGGGAAAGGATTCTAGAAACGGCGGCGGCGGCGACTCTCACCCCGCGCGACCCACGATCAACCGGGCACCTGCCGAGCCGCCGGTCGCCGAAGCCGTTGCCGCGGCCGAGAGGTCTCAGGGCTGGGCCACGAAGGACAACTTCGACCGGGTCGAACGGCGTTGCCGCGCCGTGCTGCCGGCAGCCTGGGTCAACGACCTCGTCGTCAGCCCGATGGCTCGGCTGGAGGCCGACGGGCTCGACCTCGAAGCGGAGATCATCCCGACCATCATCGACCTCGTCGCGGCTCGCCGCACGCCAATTCGCACTTGGTCGATCCTCGCCAATGCCGTCGCCGAGCGCGTCGACGTCCAGCGGCAAGCCCGTGCTGCGCAGGGTCTGAGCGCCAAAGCGTCGGCTCCGCCGAAGCCGGGCGAGATGGTCGACCTCGGCGCGCCCTTTGGGTCCTACGGCGAAGCGGTGCTGCGAGTGTTCATCGCCAAGCATCGCGAAAACGGCCAGTGGCTCGACCACATGGTCGGGCCGCCCCCTGGACAGCCTGGATGCCGCATTCCGGCACGGCTGCTGATCGGCGAGGCCGCGTGATGCTGCCCCTTGAGCGCCACCCGCCTTTCGCGTCGAATGCTCGACCACCACACCGAGGAGCGAATTCGTGCCCGAAGCAAAGCTCATCCCAGCGAAGCACGCCGACATTTTTTGGAACGACGAATCGCCGTACCGCCGCGCCGGCGGCTCGGAAGTGCTCGTCCTCGACCGCCGCGAAACGGTTGGACGCGGCGTCGGTCACGGCGACCCTGAGCATCTCGACCAATCGACCGGTGCGATGGGCTCAGGCTGGCTCACCAGCGGTCACCCGCTCGACACTCCGGCCGGCACTTTCGCCTTCAACTGGCTTTCAAAAGGCTCCTCTCCCGCGTCGGTCCGTGCTGCGCTGTCCGAGTTCGCCAAGATCGAGGAGTGCCAGTGGGCGCGCGATATGCTGGCAGCCTTCGACTGGGCCGCTGAGAGCCGTCGCGGCGACGCCTGACGCTCAATCTGCTCACGCAGTCTCGACAATCACATGGCGGGCCGCATGATGGCCCGCCAGACCCGCCACACCCGCCCCCTCACGCCCGCCGAGGCCGTCCGCCAGGGCCGGAAGCTGATCGTCGAGCGGCGGCGGCAGGAGGCCTCACGGAAGGCGGCGATGGAGCCCGAGGCCGTCGCGCAACCGGAACCGATTTTAGGGCCGATTTGTCAACCGGAGGCCGCGGGGCCGGGTGGTGCCGAAGCCGCCATCGGTATGCCGATATCGGAACAGGATCAGGGGGTTGGGGGCGGTAGTCTGCGCCAGTCTGCAGCCTTGTCGACAAGCGACGAAGGGCCGGCTGCTGACCCCACGTTAATTTTTGCCGCCACGATCGTGAGCCCAAAAATTATCGAGCATCCCTACGGCGAGTGGCCGACGCTCGCCCTCGGACCGCGCCAGTGCCGGTTCGCCTGCACCGCCGACGACGTGCCCCGCGACCAGCACCGGTTCTGCGGCCGCCGCACCTTCGTCGGGCCCGGCAACCTCCACGGATCGTGGTGCGACGAGCACCTGCCCCGCGTCTGGGGCCAAGGGTCCGTGTCCGAGCGCAACGCCCATCACGTCACCAAGGACGTCAGGAGGTTTGGATGAGCGATATTTCCATCACCGACCACGCCCTGCTGCGCTGGATGGAGCGAATCCACGGGGTGGATGTCGAGGGCTGGCGTGCCCTGATGCGTGACGAGGTCACCGCTTCGCTCAAGGCCTTCGACGGCAGACTCATTCCCCGCGCTGCTGGATTCGTCATGGCCGAAGGCCGCGTCGTCACGGTTCTCGACGATGGGCAGAAGCACAAGCCGCAGCGTCAGGGTGACGTCTGCGTGCCGCGCTTCGTCTGAACTCGACCACGATTTGCAAGGGGCAGGAGAGCGCCAAATGAGCCGTAGCCGCGGGAAGCGTCAGCACATCCGGTTCGGCGAGCGCCGGATCATCGACCCGGCCCGGGCGTGGTTCGTCGCCGCGACCTGGGACATCGGCGCGCCGACCTACGAGGCGCAGGGCGAGCCCGATCGCCAGGCCGAGGCGGCGCTGCGCGAGGTCGGGCTCGACGTGTGGATGCCGGTCTACGAGAGCACCATCGTCCGCCGCGGACGGAAGATCGACACGGTGCTGCACCTGTTTCCGGGCTACCTGTTTGTCGGGGTCGGGACCGTGCCCGGCGAGCGCGACGCCAAGACGGGGCAGGCCATCCTGAAGGCCGACGAGGACGATCTGCACCGGCTGCGGCGCTGTCAGGCCGTGGCGGCGATCCTCGGCGTCGAGAAGCCCCTGCGCATCCCGCACGGCGTCATGCAGGCCATCGCCGACGCCTTCTCCGGCGACGTGAAGTCCGAGCGGATGCAGGCCGCCGCGCTCTACCGGGTCGGCGAGACGATGCGGGTTGCCGACGGGCCGTTCGCGAGCTTCTACGCCATGGTGACCGAGCTGCTGCAGTCGGGGCACATCCTCGCCGAGGTCTCGATCTTCGGCCGGGCGACGCCTGTGCAGTTCGAGCCGCATCAGCTGGCCCCCGCTTGACTCGCGAATCGGGTTCTGAATCTATGGCCCCCGTGGACGGCCGGATGTGCGTGTGTGCGCTCCCTATGGGGTGCTCCCTGCCGGAACTACCGGGTCACGTGCCTGCGTCGGGACGATCTGCCCACGTTCGGCATACATAGTTTGGACTCTGTCCGCAGCAGATCACTCACGATGTCGAGAAAGCGCGGTGCTCGAGCAGGCAGAGGAGCCAAGCGGCGAGCTGCAAAGCTGATCGCACTCCTCGACGTTCCGCAGCCCGAAAGTATCATTGAGCTCACGGCATGGACGGGCGTCGATGGTGACGTCCCACCTGGGTTCTACGTCTACAGGCTGGTCGATCCCAGCAACGGTGAGACTTTCTACGTCGGCAAGGGACAGAGATCGCGCGCTTGGCACCACGAGCGGCTTGTTCGAGCCGGCAGGAGTGCTGGCAATCCTGCGAAGTGCGCTCGCATCTCGCAGATCCTCGCAGCAGACAGTCGCGTCATCGTCGAGGTTGAGGCGGCCTACACACTTGAGAGCGATGCCCTTGAGCACGAATGGCGCCTAATCGACGGCATGCCCCGTCTTACAAACCTTATGCCCGGCGGTATCGGTGCTGCGCAAACCCCAGAACAGATCACCCGCCGGCAGATCGTTCGGGACAAGAAGTTGGCGCTGGCACGATCCAGGGAACGCGAGCACGCCCGACTTCGAGAGATCGAGCGGAACGCGGCGCGTTTGCAAGGCGCCGCCACCCCGCCGGTACTCGACTGGGTCGATGCCCTGCGCGGAACAAAGGAGCGGTTGCGCTACACGCGGCGTCGGAGCGGCAGACAATCACGGCAGGAGCTCGACGCCTTCCGGGCTAGCAAGCCAACCATGTGAGGCTGCCTCAGCTTATTTCTTAGGACGTGACGAGGGGAGTACTGTAGACAACGGTGCAGCCAAACTGTTGCGTTTTGGAATCCCAGCCTCAAGCTGGCCTTCGAAAAACGGATGTACATAGATAGATGCGATTAGGGCCTCGGTAAGATCAAGCAGGATATTTAAATCTTTAGCTTTCGGACGATAGCCTCGATGCATAGCGGCGTGGCCTGCTTCGATAAGCTTATCACGAAACCTATTCTGATCGGCAGGCGCAACGAACCCTGCGCTTAAGAACGCCTTGATATTGCCGGCGATAGTCCCCGTATCACCAACCTTGTCGATCATAACATGTTCTAGTAGGGCTCGGGTGCCGATCGCCGCCAAGCGGAGTGATCCATTATGCACAGCGGCGTACACCTCATTCAACAACTGTTCTATCTCGGTTTCTCCTCCCCAAAATGGACCGGGGAATTTACCAAGCCATTCAGGTTTTGAGCGAGAGATACGAGGCGGATACTCATAGATGTCGGACTGCTCGGCTTCGGAGAACGAACTGATGTGGCGTAAGTGGAACTCTCCACAACCCCTGCACTCCAGCATATCATACGTATCCGTCCACCAAGTATAATGGCCAGACTCATCGTCGGGTTCTCTACCCTCTGTCATCTCGCGATGAACTATGTCATGCTTCGTTTTCTGTCGGCATTTGTTGCAATGCGCCAAAACCATTTCGCGTTCAGGCATTTTATCGCGCCTTAGTGAGCGTAGCGGGCTGATTCTAATTGAGAACCGTGAAACGTAATCAGCCTTTTAGGCAGGTGGCTTAGCACGACGCATCTTGGACGACTCGCCTCTTTGCTCGGATTCTGTCCGAGCGCTTACTCGAACGCCGGGACTGCCACTTCCCGCAGGATATCGACCGCTCCGCGAGCGACGCTGTAGTCTGAGTGACGAAGATCGCTCATCGCTGCTTGAACAATATCCGCAGCCTGCTCCTGCGTCAGCGTTCCGTTGGTTACGAGCGTTTTCATCAGGTGCACGACGAGAGCGGTAGAGGCGGTCCCTGCTGACTGGTGGCTATGGGTGATCGCTGTGCCGGTCAGTGACATTTGATTTCCATCCTCATCGTGGAAAAAAATCAAAGGTAATCAAACGTGGCACGCGGCGGCAAGCGGCCGGGGGCCGGACGAAAGCAGGGCTCGGCGACGCGGCGCACGCGGCAGATCGCCGAGAAGGCCGCGGCCGAAGGCATCACTCCCCTCGAAGTCATCCTCGGCGCGATGCGGCACCACTGGGCGGCCGACCGCTTCGACGAGGCGGCTGGGTTCGCGAAGGACGCCGCGCCGTACATGCACCCGCGGCTCGCCGCCGTGCAGCACACCGGCCGAGACGGCGGCCCCATCGCGGTGGCGGATCTGAGCAGGTTGTCGAATGATCAGCTCGCCACCCTTGAGGCTGTCTTCGGTCCGCTTGCCGGATCCGGCGGCGATGATGAGGGCGATCCGGGCGGAGAAGGCTCGGCGACAGGATGAGGCTGAACGGGTTGCCCTCGCCCACGACGCCGAGCGCATCCGGTCCCGCTGCCAGCGTCTCTCCGGCTTCGTCCGCGAGGCTTGGCACGTCCTCGAACCCGGCCAGCCCTACTTGCACGGCTGGCACATTGATGCGGTGTGCGAGCACCTCGAAGCGATCACCGACGGTCGCCTGACCCGGCTGCTGATTAACATTCCGCCGGGCACGATGAAGTCTCTCATCGCCTCGGTGTTCTGGCCTGCCTGGGAATGGGGTCCGACAGGCCGGCCGAGCCTACGCTACCTGACGACCTCGTATTCCGAGAACTACGCAAAGCGCGATTCCCGCCGAATGCGCGACCTCGTCACCTCGGATTGGTATCGGGCGCTGTGGCCCGAGGTGGTGCTCAGCCGGGCCGGCGAGATCAGCTTCGAGAACACCCGCCGCGGTGCCCGCGAGGGCATGCCGTTCCAGAGCCTCACCGGCGGTCGCGGCGATCGCGTCATCATTGACGACCCGCACTCGACCGAGACCGCGGAATCGGACGCCGAACGCGAGCGCACCACCCGCATCTTCCGGGAATCGGTGCCGACCCGCCTGAACGATCCGGTGTCGTCGGCCATCGTGGTGATCATGCAGCGCCTGCACGAGAAGGACATCTCGGGTCAGATCCTCTCGCTCGGGCTCGGCTACGAGCACCTGATGCTGCCGATGGAGTTTGAGCCGGAACGCGCGTGCCGGACCTCCATTGGGTTCGCCGATCCCCGGCAAGCTGAGGGCGATCTGCTCTTCCCCGAGCGCTTCCCGCGCGCGACGGTCGAGCGGGACAAGATCCCGATGGGCTCCTACGCGATCGCCGGCCAGTTCCAGCAGCGGCCTGGGCCGCGGCAGGGCAGCATCTTCCAGCGCCATTGGTTCGAGGGGCGCATCATCGCCGCCGCGCCGGCCGGCACCCGGTGGGTGCGCCACTGGGATCTGGCGGCGACTAAGAAGGTCACGGCGGCGCGTACGGCTGGCGTGAAACTCGGGCGGACACCGGATGGGCGCTACGTCGTCGCCCACGTCGTCACCGAGCAGCAGGAAGGCGACGCGGTGCGTAGGCTGATCAAGGCCACCGCCGAGACCGACGGACACGGGGTCGAGGTCAGCCTGCCGCAGGATCCCGGGCAGGCCGGCAAGGTGCAGAAGTCAGACATGATCGCGCTGCTTGCCGGCTTCACCGCGCATGCCGAGCCCGAAACGGGCGACAAGGTGGATCGGGCTCGCCCCTTCGCTGCGCAGTGTGAGGCCGGCAACGTGTCGCTGATCGCAGGGCCCTGGAACGAGGCCTACCTCGACGAACTCGCCGCGTTTCCGACCGGCAAGTTCAAGGACCAAGTAGATGCGTCCTCGGGGGCGTTCGGGAGGCTCGTCATGAAGCGTGAAGCCCCCGCAGCTGCCGCCGGCACCTACTCGGTACGGCGCTAACCCACATGCCCGATCAGAAGCCCGACCCGTCGGCGCAATCCGGCGAGCGCAAGGCCATGCAGGCGGCCTGGACGCTGCTCAGCGACGTGCTGGCCGGCGCCGCCGCCATCCGTGAGAAGGGCGCCACCTACCTGCCAAAGTACGAGGGCGAGGACGACAAAGAGTACCGGCGGCGCAAGCAGGTTGCGCCGTGGCGGCCCGAATTCGCCGATGCGCTGCAATCGCTCGCCTCGAAGCCGTTCGGCAAGGACGTCGGGCTGAAGGACGGCGCCTCGGAGCGGATCAAGGGCCTCGCCGAGGATGTCGACGGACGCGGCAACAGCCAGACCGCATTCGCCCGCGAGACGTTCGCCAAGGCTATCGCCAAAGGCTTCCATCTGATCATCGTGGACTATCCGGCGATGCACACGGGCGAGGACGGCCTGGAGCCCAAGCGCCCTCTGACGATCGCCGAGGAGCAGGCAGCCGGTGCGCGGCCCTACTGGATCCAAGTCCAGGCCGACGACGTGCTGGCGCTCTACACGCGCTGGGACGGCGGGCGCGAGGTCATCGAGCATCTCCGGATCCGCGAGAGCGTGACGATACGCGACGGCTTCGGGGAGCGCACGGTCGAGCGCGTGCGGGTCTACGAGCCCGGCCAGTGGGAGGTCTGGGAGCAGGACTCGAATAAGGATTGGGGGAGGGTCGCGCAGGGTGTCATCGCCCGCGGGCCGAAGAACGCCTCCTCGGTCCCTGCCGTGCTGTTCTTCACGGGTGAGCGCCTCGGCGAGTTGCGGGTGAAGCCCCCGCTTGAGGAACTCGCCCACTGCCAGATCGAGCTGTACCAAGCGTTGTCTCGACAGGATGAAATCCTGACCTTCGCTTCCTCGCCGATGCTGACGGCGAATGGCTTGGCGGCGCCGCAGGACGGCGCCGCCATCGCGGTGGGCCCGAAGACGATCCTCTACGCGCCCGGCTCCGGTGAGGGCTCAACGCCGTCGTGGGACTACATCAACCCCGACGCCTCGAACATCGAGCAGATCCGCAAGCACGTCGAATCGATCATCGCCGACATGCGCCGGCTCGGCATGCAGCCGGCCACGTCGCGCAGCGGAACGCCGACGGCAACCGGTGAGAGCATCGGCGCGGCCCGCGCGCACAGCGCCTTGCAGGCCTGGGCCATCGGGATGAAGGACGCGTTCGAGCAGGCCTACGTGTTCACCGCCGAGTGGCTCGGCGAGGAGCCCAACGTCGAGGTGATCGTCTCGACCGACTTCTCGGTGGTGCCATTCGCCCAGGCGCCGCTGACCGCCCTGAAGGACGCTCGCACGGCCAAGGACATCTCCCAGCGCACCTACTGGGACGGCCTGCGCCGGTTCGACGTGCTGCCGCAGGATTTCGACCCGGAGGTTGAAGAGGGCAAGCTCGCCGAGGAGTTGGAAGGGCTGGAGCCGGAGGAGGCGATCGATCCGCGGACCGGCGCCATGATCGACGAGGGCGATGGGGATCCGGATGTCTCGGGCATCACGGACGGCGATCTCGCAGGCCTGTTCGCCCCCGAGATGCTGGACCGCACCCGGTGAAGAAGCCTCGCCGTCGCTCCGCTCGCCGGGGCGACACGAAGTTCGACGAGAGCAAGGTACGCCGCGAGGCCGGGCGCTTCGCCGACAAGCCAGGTGCCGGCGACGACGCGCCGAAGAAGCTCACCGTCGGCGCGCAGCGGCTGAAGGACAGCGGCGTCACCGGCGAGGACCGGATCGCAGTGCAGTCGAGCCGAGTCCGGAAGTACCAAGGCCACGATACCGTCGAGGGGTTCGCCTCAAGCCATCCCCGCGGTCGGGCCTACGCGCTGCGGGTTATGGCGGCGGATCATAAGGCTGGGCGGATCAAGTTCGAGGCGGCAGGCTGGCGGCCGAACGACGGCGGCTTCCGGGCCCACACCGTCACCGTCACCGGTCCTCTCCGCGGGGACGATTACCTGATCGGCCTCGGGACCTCGAAGAAGTATCCGCTCGGCATCACGGTCGAGCAGTTCGTCTCGCGTCATCCAAAGGGTCGCTCCTACGGTATGCGCGTCGTGGCAGCCGACATGCGAGTGGGCCGCCTCCAAGCTGAACGCGAGAGACTTCCGGCGGGCGACGGACCGCGCGGCCCGCGGAGTATGAAGGATCCAGAGGGGCCGCAGCCCGGCGACCAGGATCTGAACTTCGGCAACGGCACCTCGCCCGCCTTCCGCGCGCAGGTTCGAGGAGCCTGGAAGAAGGTGCCGCCGCCCGTCCGCCGCGCGCTGCGGCAGGCGCAGGTCGCGGTCCATTCGCCAGCCCGCCTCATAGATGTGGCGCCAGACCTGGCCGATCAGCACCCGCGAGGGTGGTTGCCGGGATCGACATGGAAGGAGGTCGATGGCGCGTACATCCCAGGTCTGCGCCGGGTCATCGTCAGCGAGACTGCGCTTTTACGCGTAACGGGCAAGTACCAGCCGACAGGCCGGGCCGATACGGTCCTGACCCATGAGATCGGGCACGCCTACGACGATGCCCGGCGCTACGAGAGCCGGACCGCCGCGTTTCGCTCCGCCTATGATGCCGACGTCGCGCGATACCTCAGGACCGGTGGCACGCGCGACGGCGAGCACCGCTACTTCCTGCAGCCCGGCGATGCCGGGCCATCCGAAATGTTCGCAGAGACCTTCTCGGAACTTGTCAACGGCACGCCGGTCGGTAGAGTTGAGACCCTGACCTCGCGCTTCCCGCGCGTGGCCGCTCACATCCGAAAGCTGATCGGGGGCGCCTGATGCCCATGCGCTGGTACTTTCACACCGACGGCGACGCGATCGAAATGGTGGCCCGTGCCGAGGGCGAGGGCGGCATGATCGGCGACGCCCACGGCCGTATCGAACCGAACGACCCCATCCTCGAGCCGCCGGGGCTGACCTACGCCGCGCTGAAGGCGGCCGGCGGCGGCGTCCTCGAGATAGCGGACGACTACAAGAGCTTCACGATTACGGCGGCCGGACGCGACACGGTGAAGGCCGCCTGATCAAGGGGCGGCCTTAACATCGACCGCTTCGTGGACCGGGCCGGCCGGGAATACGCGCTCGACGAGCTGAAGCGGCGCGAGCGTGGGGCTTTCAGGAAGGCAGGGTTGGCGGCATAGTAGGAGAATGCACCTGCAGCTTCAGCCGTTTCTTCAGCCGCTCCTGACCAAGGCTGAGGCAATCTTCGGAGAGCGCGAGCGGGGGTGGGGGCTCCCGACCCTGCACGAGCATCCTAGCGGCCCCATACTGGATTGTACGAGCAGTCCCGGCAGTCTAAAGATCTGGCTCAACCTTGGATCGGATCCAGATATCTGCCAAGGATTGTACCAGCTATCGCACGAGGTAGTGCACTGCCTTGAACCGATTGGTACGCCGCCAGCAACTATGCTGGAAGAGGGCATGGCTGTATGGTTCAGCATCTATGGACCCGAGTATCCTTTGAGCGATTATGCCGCTAGAGCAATAAGCCACCTGTCGGTCGAGCACGAGGCGGCAAACTATAAAGATGCTTTTCTGTACCACATCGAGCTTTTGAGCTACGACGCTGACGCGATCAGAAAAATTCGCGCGGCTGGGCGAATAGACGATGTAAACGCGAAGGGGTTGCGCACAGTATTGCCGAGTATTCCCAACGAATTGGCGGCCCGCCTGTGCGAACGTCGGCAGATGCGTTGAGTTTCGGTCATGCCCGACACCCGCCGCGCAGAGAAGCCCCAGCGCCCGGTCCAGCACTTCGCCTGGGAATGCCGGACCCGCGAGGCCATTGAGGGCGTCGCGAGCAACGCGACGACCAGGATCCGCAAGGGCGGCAACATCAGCCTTAAGAACGGCAAGATGACCGGCGGGACGTTCTTCGAGGTCTGCGCTATGTGCCCGGGGCACGGGCGGACGACGATCGTGTGTGAGGCTTAGCTCTCTATGAACGGCGGCGGTTTGCTGTTCGTGCTGTAGATATAGCCGTTACGAATGTACCAGTCGCCCGTACTTTTTGGGCCGTAGATATAGTCATTCCTGATATAATAGTCCGTATATCCACGCGGGCCATATATGTGATCGTTGTGTATGTAATATTCGCCAGTGCTGCGTGGGCCGTAAATGTACCTACCGCGGATATAGTAGTCGCCGCTCACTAGCGCCTCCCAATTCTGAGACCCGCACAAGTAGTGCGGTCACCCGCCGGCCGCCATAGGGCGCGTCTGGCCTCTCCCGCCATGGGGCGGGCCGATGGAGCACCGACATGCGCATGATCCGACGCGAGCCACGCGCTTCGAACGGCTGGAACAACGGCGATCTCGACGTCGCCACGCAGCTGTTCGCCTGCGGCATGGTTTGGGACGGCAACCTCGCGAGCAAGTCGTCGCGCGATCACCTCGTCGCCAATGGCTATGCCGTTCGGCATGGGGGCATGCAGTCGCTCACCGGCCGCGGCACCCTCCACTACCTGACCACGCCCGCCGTCTGGGGCAGCACCTTCCGCCGGTGGCGCAACTGGAAGCGCAACCCGCTCACCGCCGACGAGACCCGTATCCGCCGGGCGATGGAGGCGTGATGCGCTACTCGCCCCGCATCCAGCGAGCACTCTTCGCCATCGACCGCCTCCTCGGCCCCCTCGGCCTCGTGCTCGTCACCAGCATGGATGGCGAGCCGGGCGAAGGGCTTCGCATCACCCGCATCCGCCTCGCGCGGCGCAGCAGCTTCCTGCCGGAATAGGCAGGCCCACCAGCCGCGCGCCAGGACAGGCCGCGGCGCCCGGGTCGGATGACCCCTGAACGGGCGGATGCCCGAGGACCACCGCCATGAAGCTCAAGACCATCGACGTGAACGGCACCACCTATGCGGAGGTGTCGGACGGCAAGCCCGTGTTCGTCGGCGACGACGGCAAGGACGTCGCGTTCGACGCGGCCCACACCGTCACGACCATCACGCGGCTCAACGGCGAGGCCAAGAGCCACCGGGAGCGGGCGGAGAAGGCCGAGGCGACCCTGAAGGGGTTCGAGGGCATCGAGGATGCCGCCGCTGCCCGGCAGGCGCTGGACACGGTCAAGAACCTCTCGGCCGGCGACCTCGTGAAGGCCGACAAGGTCGAGGAGATCAAGCGCGAAGCCCGGCTCGCCGCCGAGAAGCAGGTCTCCGACGCGGCGCGTGCCAGCGGCGAGGAGATCAAGAAGCTTACGGGCGAGCGGGACAGCTTCCGCGAGTCCCTGTTCGCCGAGAAAGTCGGCGGCGCGTTCTCCCGCTCCAAGTTCATCAACGACAAGAGCGCGGTGCCGGCCGACATGTTGCAGGCGCTGTTCGGCAGCCGCTTCAAGGTCGAGGACGGCGGCGTGGTCGGCTACGACCCTTCCGGCAACAAGCTCTATTCCCGCTCCAAGCCCGGCGAGGTCGCCGGCTTCGAGGAGGCGCTCGAGCAGATGGTCGACGCCTACGCCTACCGGGACAACATCCTGAAGGGTTCCGGCTCCTCGGGCTCCGGCGCGCGTCCGAACCACGGCGGCAACGGCGCCGGCGGCAAAACCATGACGCAGGCGCAGTTCGACGCCCTGAACCCGATGGATCAGGCGAAGACGATGTCCGGCAAGGATCGCCCGACCATCGTTCCCTGACGCCCCTTTCGCGCGGGCGCTCGGCGGATGCCAGCGCCTCTGCACCACCACCACGCACGCGCGTCGTGCACGGCCATCGCCTCGGATGAGGCACGGCGCCCGGGCTGGACGGCCCATCCCCTCAGTCCCTCCCCCATCACGAAGGATCGGCCGTCATGGCGAATACCCTCGGCTCTCTTGTCGCGCCTCTGTACGAGGCGCTGAACTCCGTCTCCCGCGAATTCGTCGGCTTCATCCCCGGCGTGCAGCGGGACAACGGCAACTTCACCCGCGCGGCCCTCGGCCAGAAGGTCACCGTGCCGATCGTCCCGCCGATCATCGGCGCCGACATCGTGCCGGGCGTCACCCCGCCGAACGATGGCGACCAGATCTTCGGCAACGTCGACCTGACCATCACCAAGTCCCGCGCGTTCCCGATCAAGTGGAACGGTGAGGAGCAGCTTGCGCTGGAGAACAGCGGCGCCATGCTGCCGCCGATCCTGCGCATGCAGTTCCAGCAGGCGTTCCGCGCGGCCGTCAACGAGGTCGAGCAGGATCTTGCGCTGATCGCCTACCGCAATGCCAGCCGCGCCGCCGGCACCCCCGGCACCGCACCGTTCGGCACCGCAGGCGACCTCAGCGACTTCGCCCAGGCCGCCAAGGTGCTCGACGAGAACGGCGCACCCGCCGCGCCGCGCAGCATGGTCGTCAGCTCCGACTCCATGGCCAACCTCCGGGGCAAGCAGTCGGTCCTGTTCAAGGTGAACGAGGCCGGCACCGACGAGACCCTGCGCCGCGGCAAGGTCGGCGAGGTCCAGGGCTTCAACATCGGCTACTCGCCCGGCATCAAGCAGGTCGTGAAGGGCACCGGCTCCGGCTACGTGCTCGGCGCGGGCTCCTACCCGGTCGGCACCCGCACGCTGGCGCTCGCCACCGGCTCCGGCACGGTGAACCCCGGCGACGTCATCACCCTGGCGGGCGACAACAACCGCTACGTGGTCGCCTCCGGCGTCTCGGCGCCGGGCACCGTGGTGATCCAGAGCCCCGGCCTGAAGCAGGCGCATGCGGCCAACGACACCGTCACCATCGGCGCGAGCTTCACCCCGAACATCGCGTTCACCTCGGACGGCCTCGTGCTCGCCACCCGCGCGCCCGCGCTGCCGAAGCGCCTGGACGGCACTTACGGCGACGGCGGCGTGCACCAGATCATCGTCGATGAGTTCTCCGGCATCGCCTTCGATGTTGGGGTCTACGACATGTACCGACAAGTGCGCTTCGAGGTGGCCCTGTCCTGGGGCGTCGCGGCACCGAACCCCGAGCACATCGCCCTCCTGATGGGCTGATCCTGACGCTGGCCGGCTTCGCGCCGGCCCGCACCGTTCCTGGGCGGCTCTCAGGACTGTCCCCGATCACTTCGACACAGGAGGCCATCATGGCCGGAACCGACCAGAACGACGCCGCCCGCGCGGCTGCCGAGGCTCACGAGGCGGAGGAGAAGGCGCAGGAGGCGCGCGAGAAGGCCGAGCGCGACGATCGCACCGCCGCCGAGAAGCGTGCCGACAAGGCCGAGCAGGAGGCGGACAACGCCCGCGCTCGTGCGGCCGAGGCGCAGGGCGGCGAGCCGGACGGCGGGCTGAAGACCGTCGGTGAGGCCGGTGTCATCGCCCCGCACGTCCCCGCCGACACGCCCGCGGGCGACGTGATGGCGGTGAAGCGCGGCAACGATCCGGCCAACCCGCAACCGTTGCCGGGCATCCCGGCCGACTACGACGGCCCGACCGTTCGCCTGACCCGCACCACTCCGGACAAGCCCGGCGAGGTCGTCACCACCGATGTCCATCCGGACATGGAAGGCGACTACCTGCGCGCCGGCTGGTCGCGCGGCTGAACCGCTCCGCCCCTCCCGATCGCCGGGAGGGGCCCTGCTTTATGACATCGCGAGGCCCGCATGCGCATTCCGACCGTCCGCGTGACGCACCCCGTGCTGGGCTTCGTCACCATTAACGCCGCCGACTTCGACGCCGGACAGCACGAGCTGCACACTGAGCAGGGCGAGGACTTCGACCCGGCGCAGATCCGGCGCGCCATCGTGCCAGCTGCGCTCGACCCGGCCCTGCGCGACGCCGCCGCGGCGCTGTGCCTGCGCATGGTCGGCTTCCGGCGTCGCGCTGAGGGGCTGCCGTTCGACGAATTGCCCGCGGCCGAGAGGTTGGCGGTCGTTCAGGCGCTCGGGTTCGAACTCGATGCAGCCGAGGCCGCCTACGAAGACGACCAGCGCGAGCGTGCGGCCTACGAGGCTCGCCAGCGCGAGGTCCTGGGGCAGCAGCAGGCGGCAGCGCTGGACGGCGCCGAGCGCGAGGCGCAGGAGGTCGCTGACGATCCGTCCCCGCCGCCCGAGGAAGATCCCGAGCCCCTGCGTGTCGGCAAAGGCCCCGGAGGGCGCTGGTACGTGATGCGCGGCGATGACCGCGTGTCGAAGGGCTTCGCCAACGAGGCCGAAGCGCAGGCCGCCATCGACGAAGCGCGGGCGGCCGACTGATGACGCTCGTCGTTGAAGACGGCGCCGGCCGGGCCGATGCGCAGAGCTACGTCAGCCTCGACGACGCGGCGGCCTATGCGACCGCGCAGGGCCTCTCTGCGTGGCAGGCCGACGGCGTGACGGATGCGGCTCGGGATTCGGCCCTGATCCGCGCCACCGCCTTCATCGACGCCACGTACCGCGCTCGTTTCTCCGGTTATCCGAGCCGCGGGCGGGCCCAGGCGCTCGAGTGGCCCCGTCGCGGCGCCTTCACCTACGTGCCCGACGACGGGCGGTCCGCGGCCTACTTCGACACCAACACCGGCGCTGCCTACGATCAGGGCTACACCTACCTGCCGGTGAACGAGATCCCGCGCGAGTTGCGCGCCGCAGTCTGCGAAGCGGCGGTGCGCGAACTCGCCAAGCCCGGCAGCCTCGCACCCGACCTGAAGCGCGGCGGCGCGATCAAGAGCGCGGGTGCCGGTTCGGCCCGCGTCGAGTTCTTCGGCAATGCGCCGGCCGGCACGACCTTCCAAACGATCGACCTCGCGCTCGGGCCGCTGCTGATGCCGCGGAGCCAGTACAGCGGGCGGGCGGTGAGGGGCTGATGTCCTTCCTCGACGACCTGCCTGAGATCCTGGCCGACGCGCTGGGCGACGACTTCCGCGAGGCGACGCTGATCCGCAGCGCCGCGGCCGATGGCGACAGCCCGTGGAACCCCGGCGTACCGAGCGAGCAACGCTACCCGTGCCGGGCCATTCACGACGAGTGGGGCGCCTCCTACCGCTCGGGCGGCCTCGTGACCGGCAAGGATTGGAAGATCCTCGTGCTCGCCGCGACGCTCGGTGTGGAGCCGGTGGAGGGTGACAGGATCGTGCTGGAGGGCATCACACTCACCGTGGTCTCGGAGGGCGGTTCGCAGCCGGCGGTCACGAGCGACCCGGCGAATGCAACGTGGGTGCTGAGGTGCAGAGCATGACGGTCATCGCCTATCGCAACGGCACCATGGCAGCCGATAGCGGCGCTTGGTACGGCGAGGCGTCGCATGGCTGGGCGCGGAAGCTGGCTCGCGGCGCGGACGGCGCGCTCTATGGTTGCGCTGGCAGTGCAGCCGAGAGCGAGGCATTCCTTCGGTGGGTTGATGAGGGCGAGCAGGGCGACATGCCCGGCCCGCGCAGCAAGGGCGACGACGACAGTTCGTTCATCGTCCTGCGCGTGCGGCCGGGCGGTCCGGTAGAACTCGTCACCGCCCACGGCGTGGAGAGCTACGACGCGCCGTACTTCGCGATTGGGGCGGCGGCCGTCACGGCATTCGGCGCGCTCTTCATGGGAGCGACGGCAGCCCAGGCGATACAGGCCGCGCTGGCGCACGGGCCGAACGCCTTCGGCGAAGTCCGGACCATCTCGCGCTGATGGCCTCCGGTCCCGATATCGGTGCCCTGGTCGAGGCATGGGCGCCCCGGCTGGCGCGAGCGTTCCTCGAAGCGATCGCCCTCATCCGCGACCGCGCGCAGATCGGCCAGATCGCGACGATGCTCGAGCGCGGCGACGTCGACGGCGCGCTGCGGGCCGTTGGGCTCGACCCGTCCGCCTTCCGCAGCCTCGATGTGGCGGTCGCGCAGGCGTTCGAGGCAGGCGGCAACGCGACCACGACCAAAATCCCGGCTTCGCGCACGGCGGTCGGGCACCGGCTCGACATCCTGTTCAACGCCCGCAACCCTGAGGCCGAGAACTGGCTGCGCAGCCACTCCGCCACCTTGGTGAGCGACATCGTTGAGGATCAGCGCTCGATGATCCGCGCGGCACTCACCGCTGGTATGGGGGCGGGCCGCAATCCGCGCACCGTGGCGCTCGACCTTGTCGGCCGGATCAACGCGACGACCCGGCGGCGCGAGGGCGGCGCGATCGGGCTCACGGCAACCCAGGAGGCGTGGGTCAGGAACTATGAGGCCGAGTTGGCTGCCGGCGATCCGAAGGCGTTGACCCGCACCCTGCGCGATAAGCGGTTCGACCGCACCGTGGCGAAGGCGATCCGCGAGGGCACGCCGATCCCGGCCGAGACGCTCGCGAAGATGGTGGCTGCCTATCGCAACAGGGCGCTCCGCTACCGAGGAGAGGCAATCGGCCGAACCGAGGCGATGGCGGCGCTCCATCAGGCGCAGGACGAGAGCTTCCGGCAGGCGATTGCCGCGGGTCAGGTCGATGCCCGCGACGTGCGCAAAATCTGGCACTCGGCTGGCGACCGCCGCGTCCGCGACACCCACAGGATCCTGAACGGGGAATCGGTCGGCTTCACGCAGTCCTTCGCCAGCCCATCTGGTGCTCGTCTGCGCTACCCAGGCGACGCCCGCGCCCCGGCGGCCGAAATCATCCAGTGCCGGTGCTGGTGCGAGTACCGGATCGATTTCCTAGCGAACGTCGACTGATGGCGGTCCAGACAGTCAGCTTCGCCGCCCAGGTCAACGACTTTGTGCGCCAGACCCAGCGCCGGATGGAGGCGGTGTTCCGCGAGAGCGCGCAGCGGGTCATCACCGAAATGCAGACGCCTGTCGCGCAGGGCGGCAACATGCCGGTCGACACCGGCTTCCTGCGGGCATCGCTGCGGATCACGAAGGACGCGCCGCTACCGATGGGCGCGGGCCGGCCGGACGACGCCAAAACCTACGCTTACAACCCGACCGCAGCCTCGCTCGTGCTCGCCGGGGCCGGCATCGGCGACACGCTCTTCGCCTCGTACACGGCCAACTATGCGGGGTTCGTGCACTACGGGCGCGAGGGCCGGCCGGGCCGCCAGTGGGTCACCATGGCAGCGCAGCGGTGGCCCACGATCGTTGCGCAGGTCAGCGCCGAGCTGCAGGGCCGGGTCGAGGCGCGTCAGGCACCCGGCGGCCGATAGGCGGGCATCTCGTCACTTTCCTGCTCGACGGCCATCAGAAGGGCCAGCTGGAACAGGGAGAGGGCCCGGCGGGCGGCCAAGAGGGAGGTGTCGCCACGGACGGTCGCTCCGGGCCGAGTACCCAGTGCTTCGACTGCCGCTACGAGGCGGTCATGCACCTCATTGTCGGTCAGCGGGCGCAGCGATTCAGTCATCGCGAAGGACGGTAGCACATGCCGGTGACGGGCGCCGAAGCGAAGATCTACGACGCGCTGATGGCGGCGGCGGTCGCAGCCGGCGAGGCGGCGGGCTTCCCGGCCAAGACAGGCATCGCTCTCCCGAACGTCGGCTTCACCCCGCCCAAGGGCGCCGGCGGCAAGCGGAAAGAGTACCTGTCGGTCACCTACATGCCGAACGGCGCCAGCCTCGACGGGCTGCCCTTCGACAGCGACGAGACGCATATCGGCCTGCTTCAGGTCTCGGTGTTCTGGCCCTCAGGCGACGGCATCGTGAAGCCGCTCGAGGCCGCCGCCCTGATCGTCGACGCCTTTCCGCCGGGTCGGGCGTTCGAGCGCAACGGCATCGTCGTCCGCATCGATGTCCTGCCGACCGTCGCCGGTCCGCTTCAGGAGAGCGACCTCGTGCAGATCCCGGTCACGATCCGCTGGCGCGCCGGCATCGCCGCCGACGCCTGACCCTTCACCGATCCGGGCCTCGCCCGTACCCGCCGCCTCAGCGCGGTTTCCAGCCCTGCCCGAAAGGATACCGCGATGGCCGGATTCACCCCCTCCAACGGCTCCAAGCTCTTCATCGGACCCGTGATCAACATCGACGAGATCGACGACGCGACCGACCTCTCCGGCCTGACGGGCTTCACCGAAGTGAAGGGCCTGAAGGATCTCGCGGCGTTCGGCGACGAGTCGGCCGCCATCACTTCCAACCAACTCGGCGCCAACCGCACGCTGAAGGCCAAGGGCACCCGCGACGCCGGCACGCCGGGCTTCGTCGTCGATCGCAAGGAGGGCGACCCCGGCCAGGACGCCGCGCTCGCGGCCGAAGCTCAGCCCTTCGACTACGCCTTCTACGTCGAGCTTCCGAACAAGAAGACGACCGGCGGCACCAACGGCAAGCGCTACTTCGCGGGGCAGGTCATGTCCTGCCGCGAGAGCGTCGGCGCCGCTAACAACCCCGTCACCATGACGATCAGCGTGGGCATCAACACGCCGATCTTCCGCGTCGCCGCGACCTGAGGAGCCCTGCGCACCCCATGACCAAACCCGCCACCGAGAGCGCCCCGCCCGCCATGCTGGACCTTGCCGAGTTCGACCTGCAGAGCGAGGCGGAGCGCGGCGCGGCCATGCCCGTCGCCAACCCGCGCACCGGCGAGAAGACCGGCGCCACGCTGCAGGTCTACGGCGCCGACGCCCGCGCCTACCGGGTCGCGCTGCGTCGGATCCGCGACGCTGCCGCCCGCGAGATGGAGCGCGAGCCCACCGACGAGGACGACGCGCTGATCCTGGGCCGGGCCCGGTCCGCCGCCGCCGCGATCACCGGCTGGTCCGGCATCGCCCTGAAGGGTGAGCCCGTCGATTACTCGCCGGAAGCCGCCGTCGAAGTGCTGAAGGCCTATCCCTGGCTCGCGGATCAGGTGCTCGCCTACACGGCCAACCGGGGAAACTTCGGCAAGGTCTGATCCAACGGCTCTGCGCCGCCGTGCGCAGGGTCACCCTGGACCAGGCCGCAGGCCGCATCACCGATGCTGCCGCCCACCGCTTCCCGCCCCTTGGGGAAGGCGCCTGGGCGGCGTTCTGGGCGATCGAGCGCACCCGTCAGGGCGGCATGGGCGGGGCACAGGCCTTCACCTATGCCGAGGTCGAGGCCTGGACCCGGCTTGCCAATCAGGCTCTCGCTCCCTGGGAGGTCGAGGCGCTGATGGCGATGGACAGCGCCCGCCGCGAGGTGTGGGGGCAGCAACGGGACGAGGATGACGGACGCCCCCAGGGGCCGAATGGCGAGGCGCCGCGGCACGTCGTGTCGTTCAGCAACGCAAGCGCGGTCGAGCGGATGCTGGACGGGTTTGGGGACGTGCGGGACGCTTAGCGTCTACTCGCGCAGTTCATGGATGCGGCGCAGGATCAGTCTGATCGAGCACGCCGCCTGGGCCTGTCCAGCGCCGCTACCGCCATAGCGCTCAAAGTCGAGGATGTTCTTGCATCGCGCGCGCTCATAGTTCGCCCATGCCGACTGCTCCAATTCGAAGGCGGTCCGCCACCGATCCGCATCCTCCTTTCCACTAAGGACACCTGGGCCGGCCTCTTCCTTCTCCACTTCGCTGATCTCGAACAGCTTCTTCCGAACGGCCCCGGCGAGGTCCTTCCTTAATCGGTCAACCCTGTCGAACATGCAGCCCGTGATCCTGTCCTGTCCGACGTCTCCTTTCCGACAGAAGGCCTGCAGGCGCTCGTACTCAGCGTCAGCAGACGGCGGTGCGGCCGAGGCTGTGCCTGCTGCCATAGCGATGGCCGCTGCCATGAAGAGAACCTGACGCATGACCGATCTTGCTACCCTATCTCTTGCGATCGACAGCCGTCCGGTCGTCGAGGCTGCAAACGCCCTTGATAAGATGGGCGAAGCGGCTGCGCGTGGCGAGAGCAAGGTCGGGCAGATTCGGACGGCCGCCGATGCGCTGATCGCGGCGCTGAACCGAAACACGGTGGCGACGAACGCCGTGACGGCCGCCCTCGCGCAAGTCGAGGCTGCCGGCGGCCGGGCTGGGCGTGCCATCTCAGAGGTCGGGACGAGCGCGGCGACGGCGACCACCAACGTCGTGCGCCTCGACCGATCGCTGATCGAGACTCGAGACGATTTGAACAGCGTCACCACCACGGCACGCGATGCGACGGCCGCCTGGGCCGCCCTCGGAGCGATGGGTGCTGCAACGGCGCAGCGATTAGACGTCGCTAGACGTATGGCTTCGGCCTCAGCCGTTCCGAGCGCTTCAGCCTCCCAGCAAAATCGAAGCCTCCGTGCGGATGAGATTCAGAACCTGACGTTTCAGGGCATTGATGTCGTCACGTCCCTTCAGGGCGGCATGAACCCCCTGACGGTCGCGCTGCAACAGGGAGGCCAAATCGCCCCGATGTTCATGGGTGAGGGCGGAGTGGGTATCGGCGCGGCCCTGCGCGATATCGGGAATCGCGTCGCCGGCACCATTGAAGGTGCTCTCGACAAGTTGAAGATTGGTCAGCGGGAGCAGGCGCGCCCTGAAGGTGAGAACAGCGGTACGGCATCAGGCGCGCTGCAAGAGGAGGTGATCTCTCGCGGCGCCGACCGATTTGGCGAGTCAACAGAGAGGATGGGCGGCGCTGCGGCGCGCCTTGCATCTCGGATTGGTGTCGTAGGTGGAGCCATTGGCGGGTTAACCGCTGTCGTGGTTGCGGGTGTAGTTGCGCAGCAATCATATGCGTCGACGCAGACCGCTCTGGCTCAGCAGCTTTCTGGGGTGGGGCGCGCTGCGGGCGTGACCGCGGGACAAATCAACGCGCTGGCGCCCGCAGCTGCAGCCGCCGGCAGCGTCTCAGTCCGGTCTGCACGCGAGATGGCGGGCGAGTTCGCTGCCACGGGTCGGATTGGCTCCGAGATGTACGTCGGCCTCATCGGGACGGCCAAGAGTTACGCGGCAACGACCGGACAAGAATTGCCGGATGCAACCAAGGCACTTGCCGCAGCCTTTTCTGATCCTGTAAAGGGCGCCGATGCGCTCAACAAACAGCTCGGATTTCTTGACGCAGCAACCAGAGAGAGCATTGAAACGCTTTCGGCGCAGGGGGATCGGCTTGGCGCTCAGCGGGTTCTGTTCGAGGCATACAAGGGAAGCTTAACCAACGCGACGGAGCTTACCAGCGGCTGGGCGAAGGTAACAGGCGCTGCTGGCAGAACGATCTCGGATGCATGGGATGCGGTCGGGCGCAGCGTTGATCGAGTTATTTCCGGCGGCGATCTCGAAACGCAGATCGAGACAGCGCGGAAGGCGCTCGCAAACGCCCAAGCCCGCCAGGATTATCTCCCATTCGGTCTCGGCGAGCGCGACGTCGGTACGGCGACCGCATATCTCGACACGCTTCTCGCTCAGCAGGCTCGCCGGCAGGCACAATCGCGACAGGCAGATCTCGCGCAGCGCAGCACGGCGGTCGATGACCTCGTGAAGCAGTTCAATCCGGCCCAGGAGCGGCTGAAGCAGATCGAGCAGGGCGCGACGCGCATCCGGACCGAGCTTGCCGCCGGGGTGCTGGACCCAACCGGCGAGTCGAGGCGGACAGCTGACGGACTGGAGGCCTCAGCGCGCCGTATCCGCGAGGAGCTTTCGCAGGGTGGAAGCCAGTTCGCGAATGCGATCCGCGAGGCTCAGTTCTCCCTGCGCACGGTCGGCTTTTCCCCACAGGCGCAGCGCGTCGCCGGCATCAACGAGCGCGCTGAGAACGAAATCCGGGGACTGAACGCCGACCCGAACGATCCGCTCCTACGCGATTTTCAGGTCAACGCCATCCGAGAGCGGCAGCGCCTGGAGCTCGAAACCGCCCGGCAGCAGGCGGTCTACGACACCTCGTCCGGCAGCGGTCGCTATTCGCGGGGGCTTGGACAGGCGCCGGAGCAGTATCGGAGCCTCTACTACGACGCAGCCACCCGGTACGGCGTGAACCCAGATCTGCTGGTGGCTCAGGGCTATCAGGAGAGCCGGTTCAATCCGCGCGCGGTCTCGCGAGCGGGCGCGCAGGGCATCGCCCAGTTCATGCCGGGCACGGCTCGGCAATACGGGTTGAATGATCCGTTCGATCCGGCGGCGTCGATTGACGCGCAGGGGCGCCTGATGCGCGACCTGCTGCAGCGGTACAACGGAAACGAGACCGCCGCCCTGGTGGCTTACAATGCAGGCCCGCGCCGCGCTGACCGCTTCCTTGCCAGCGGCAGCGATGTCTCGACGCTCCCAGACGAAACGAGGGGCTACGTCAGGAATATCACCACACCTCCGCCAAATGCCGAACAGCAGATCAAGGCGCAGGTGGAGCGGAACACCGCTCTCGATGACGAGCGGCAGAAGATCGACGTCGCCAATCGGTATCTCGATCGCAACGGCGAGGCCTATGACGCGGCCACCCGGGCGCAGCAGATGCTGAGCGCCGCGCAGGCGAGCGGCATCGAGATCACGGCCGAGTACCGCGCCAGCGTTGAGCGCAGCGCGGCGGCGATGGCGGCTGCCTCACGCGCCCTCGCTTCCACGCGCGCCGGACGCGATCTGCAGTTTGATCGCGACCAGCTCGGGCGAGACCGCTACGACCAGACCGCCTACGGCCGCGCCCGCAGCATCTATGGCGACGTCACCACGCCCCAAGCGCAGGCCTATGTCGAGCAGGCGAGGCAGAACGCGATCCTGGCCGATGCGCGCTATACGCTCACCGACGCCGCGACGAGCTTTGCCTCCGACTTGCGCCGCGGCGCCACGGCGGCCGACGCCATGACCAACGCCTTAGGCCGGATTGCCGATAAGCTCATCAACTCGGCACTGGATTCGGCGATCGGTGCGGCATTTGGGGGCGGCTCCGGCAGCGGCAACGGGATTGGCGGCTTTCTCGGCTCGATCTTCGGCGGCGGCGCGGCCAGCGCAGCGTCCCCCACCGGTGGCGTCCGCTTGTTCGCCAACGGCGGCATTATGACCCCGCTCGGTGAGGTGCCCCTGCGAACCTATGCTCGTGGCGGCATCGCCGACACCCCACAGGCCGCGATCTACGGCGAGGGATCAATGGCTGAGGCTTACGTGCCGTTGCCGGACGGGCGGCGCATCCCGGTGGCAATGCAGGGTGGCGCGGCCAACGGCAACGCCGCAACAATCGCCGCCGAGCCGCCGGTCATCATCAACATGACGGGACAGCCGGTGCAAACCGAGCGCGCCACGGGTCCGCGCGGGCCACGGGATACCATCGTGATCGGGAAGACCATTGCAGGCGCCATCGCGAACGATCCCGACGTGCAGAAGGCGCTGAGGGCCTACGGTCTGCGGCGGACCGGCTGATGCCCCTTGCGTGGCCCAACCGCCTGCCCTTTGCTGGGCAACGCGATGCGCACAAGGTGTCGAGCCTCGGGCTCGCCCCCGCCCGCTCGCCGATGCAGTCGGGCAAGGTGCGCCAGCGCCCGCAGTTCACCCTTCGCATCACGGCGATGCAGGTCTCGATCCTGTTCACGCCCGCGCAACTCGGTGCCTTCCACGACTTTGTGCGCCAGACCGGCGACGCCAGCGCCGAGTTCACCATGCCGGTGTGGGTCGCGGATCGAAACGCGCACGAAGATCGCCTCGTCCAGATCCGCAACGGCGCCGAGGGCATCGCGGAAGAGCCACACGGCATCACGAAGACCCGCGTCACCTTCACGCTCGACGTCCGGAACCTCTGACGCATGCCGATCGCCGCAACGCAGGCTTGGGCCGAGGCCGCCGCGACCGTGGACGTGTCGCAGCGGATGCTGGTGACCCTGGAGATGATCCACTCACAGTTCATCGAGAACGGCCAGCCGTCGCCGATCCGGGCCGTGATGGACACGCAGGACCAGACCTTCCGCCTGGACGAGGGCGCGCCGCTGAACGCCGGCCAACGCGTGCTGTTCAAGGCGGTGCCCTTCGGTATCGAGTACCCGCGCATCGGCAAGCTTGGGGTCGAGGCGCCCATCTGGATCGACAACGTGAACCGGGAGGTGGCCCGCTACCTCGAACCGGCGACCAAGCTGAACGAGAGCGTGGTGGTGATCTTCCGCGGCTACCTTGCCAGCGACCCGGACACCGTCGGGCACGGGCCGTTCCGGCTCCTGCTGCGCAGCGTGAAGCGCAAGGGCGCGCGACTCGACGGGACGCTGACCATGGCCGACCCGACCAAGCTGCGCGTGATGCGCGAGATCTACGACAGCCAGCGATTCCCGGCGCTGATGGTGGCAGCCGGCGCATGACCGATCGCATCGCCTTCCTCTCCGACCTGATCGGCCGCCCCTACCTGATCGGCGCGTTGGGACCAGACGCCTTCGACTGCTACGGCCTCGCCCGTCACGTCCAGGCGGCGCTGTATGACGTGCCGATGCCGGAACTGCCCTTCGTGGCAGCTACGACCCGGCAGCAGGCCGAGGCGATGCTGAGCCACGCAGAGCGGAAGAACTGGCGCGAGATCCCCGAGCACGAGGCCCAAGACGGCGACCTCGTGCTGATGGGGAACGTGGCCGGCCGCGACTTCCACCTCGGCACCTACGTCGTGCCGGCGACCGCGGGCGTGGTGCTGCACATCAACGAGCGGGCCGGCGTGGTGGCGGACGACTTGCCATCGCTGCGCGCGATCGGCTTCCACTACCTGCGGATCTTCAGGTGGGCCGGCACCGTATCCGCATGAAGTAATCTCGCGACGGATTACCTAGCAGGTAAGTGCCCGTCTCAATCGCTTCTTCCTTAGTGATTGCTGCGTTCGGGCATTGGGCGGCAATAGCGCGCAGAGCAATGTCGTCGCGGTCAGCTTTGTTGTCTGGGTTGTAGCCGACATCTTTCACATTCTTGACGACGACAGTGTAGTCGTAACCCGGACCGCTAGTCGGCTCGATACGCAAAGCGTTTTGATTTTCCAGAAGGCGCATCTGCGATTGCGTGCCCGCGCACCCCGCCAGCGCCGCGGCACACACGATAGCCGCCACCGCGTACTTCATCTCAGCCTCCCAGGTTGTGCCGCCAATACCATGCAGATTGCCGTCCGCCATAACCTCCAGGTCTTCGACCCGGCGGACCCTTCGCTCTGCGAGAGCGGCGCCATCGTGCTGCCGATCGCCGAGGCGCAGGCCGCCATGGGCGAGACCGTGGCCGCCTACCTCGCGCGCGTCGCGTGGCGGTTCGACCTGCCGACCGTATGTCGGATCAACGGCGAGTTCTATGCACGGGCCGAGTGGGAGACGCGGGCGCTGGCGGTCAACGACAACGTCGAGTTCGTCAGCCGTCCGCTCGGCGGAGGCTCGAACGGCCCCTCTGCCGGCAAGACGATCCTGTCCGTCGTCGCTCTGGTCGCGCTCACCGCGGTGTCCGGGCCGCTCGGGGGCGCCATCGCGGGGGCTGCGGGCCTCACGGGCACCGCGCTGACGGTCGCGACCTCAATTGCGTCGGCCGTCATCGTAGGCGCAGGCTCGCTCGCGATTTCGCACTTTCTCCAGCCGAAGTCCGGCGGCAAGACCAACAGCACCGACGCGCTCTACTCGTTCGGGCTCCAAGGCAACGCCGCGCGACCCATGCAGCCGATCCCGGTGCTGAACGGCCGATTGCGCTTCGCCCCCGACTACGCCGCGCCGACCTACAGCGAGTATGCCGGCGACGCGATGACCGACTACGCGCTCTACGCGCTGACCTGCGGTCGGATGCGGGTGGAGCAGCTGCTGATCGGCGACACCCCGATCTGGCACTACGAGAGCGGCCCCAGCCCCGACTATCCCGGCATCGAGATCCAGATCGTCGAGCCCGGCGCGCAGGTCACGCTCTACCCGGTCAACGTTGTCACGGCCGACGAGCTGAGCGGGGCCGAACTCGCGACCGAGTTCACGCCGGGTTACATCGTCAACGCCGCAGGCACGCAGGCCAAGCAGCTCCTGCTCGACTTCGTCTGGCCGGGCGGCGCCTACGTCACCTTCAAGGACCGGACGCTCGCCGCCAACACGGACATCGAGGTCCAGGCGCGCACGGTGAACGATGCCGGCGCGGCCACCGGCGGATGGGTCACCGTCTTCCAGAAGGTCTACAGCCAGGCGAAGCAGAGCCAGATCCGGGTCACGGAACGGGTCGACGTAGCGCCGGGCCGGTACGAGGTCCGCGGGCGCCGTCGCAACCCGAGCGTCAACGACAGCGGCATCGCCAAGATCGGCGGCACCGACGACGTAACGTGGACCGCGCTGCGGGCGCACATCGACGGGCCGCAGTCCTTCCCGCGCGTCACGACGCTCGCGGTGAAGGGCGTCGCCTCGAAACAGCTATCCGGCGTCTCGGGCGGCCAGATGCGCGTAATTGGCACCCGCATCCTGCCGGTCTGGCGGGACGGGCAGTTCGTGGAGGAGCCGACGCGCTCCATCGCCTGGGCCGCGCTCGATTGGTGGCGCAACGGCGACTACGCGGCCGGGCTCAGCATCTCGGATATCGAGTTTTCCGACTTCGTGCGCCACGCCGCGCTCTGGGACGCACTCGGCCACACCTTCGATCACCGCTTCACCGAGGTTCCGCTCCTCGACGACGTACTCGAGACCGTGCTGAAGGCGGGTCGCGCCTTCCCGGCGCCGGTGGGCGACAAGCTCACGATCACCCGTGACGAACCGCGCGCCCTGCCGCGGATGTTGTTCACCGACAACGACATCGTCCGCGACACGCTGGAAATCGATTACGCGCTCTCGGACGAGGCCTGGGCCGACGGCATGGTGGGCGAGTACGTCGACGAGACGACGTGGCGCCTCGCGGAGGTCTCGTCCGCGCCGGATGGCGTGGTCCTACTGAAGCCGGCCCGCGTGCAGCTCGAAGGCGTGGTCAACCGCAAGCAGGCCGCCGGCATGGTCCGGATGATGGCGGCCGAGAGCCAGTACCGCCGCATCACCGTGTCGTGGACCGCCCGCATGGAAGGGCGGTTGCTCAAGCGCGGCGACCTCGTGCGCATCACGACCGAGGAGCCGGAGACCTGGGGGCAGTCCTGCGAGGTCGTGGGGTTCCAGTCGGCGTCGCGGCGCCTGACGCTCGACCCGGCCCCGGCATGGGAGGCGGGCGCCAACCACTACGCCGAGATCCGCCGCCGCGACGGAAGCCCGTGGGGACCGGTGCGGGTGACCCGCGGCGCCAACGACGCCGAGGCGATCGTCAGCGTCTCACAGGCGGGCGGCGTGACCCTGGCGGATGCGGTGGGCCGCTCCGACACACAGGAGCCGGCATGGCTCGCCTTCTCGCCGGGCCAGCCCCGTTCGTTCCCGGTGCTGATCACCGACGGCGATCCCGATCAGGACGGCGAGCACATCCACCTGTCCGGCGTGATCGACGCCGCCGAGGTCTACACGACCAACGAGGACGGCGTTCCGCCGCTCCTGCAGATCCCCGACCTGTTCTCCTCCGCGCTGCCGGTGATTGCCGCGCTGATGGCGAACATCGCCCAGCGGCAGGCGGCGCTCATCCTCACCGCCGGCTGGCAGCCGGCCAAGAACGCGGTGAGCTACGAGGCGCAGGTCTCCTACGATAACGGCGGGTCGTGGATCGGGGCCTACGAGGGCGACCGGACCACGTTCGAGGCTGTCGTCGGCGGCTCGGACCAGATGATGGTGCGCGTCCGTGGCGTGACAGTCGCCGGGCCGCGCGGAGCTTGGTCGATCGTTCGGGTCGAAGCGCCGAGCCTCGTGATCGACGGCGGTCTGATCGACGTCACCAACTTGGAGCCGCTCCCCTACGAGAAGCTGGGTCCGGATGCGCAGGGGCTCATCACCGCCGCCCAAGCCGCGGCCGATGCGGCGCAGGAAGCCGCCGACGCCGCGAGCCAAGAAGCGGCCAGCGCCCTCGCCAGCGCCTATGGCCGTCTCGACGACCTGCGCCGCGCGCTCGCTGCGGACCCGTCCGTGCGGATCGGGTTCGTCGATGCCGTCATGGGCGACGTCCGCAAGGACATCTCGCTTCTGAACGAGGCGACCTTCCGGCTGCTCGCCGACGTGGCGACCCTGCGCGACAATCAGGCGGCGGCCGGCATCGAGATCTTGCCGGACGAAGGCCGCGTCCGCATCGCTGCCGTGGCGAAGCTGGAGGCCGAGACCGGCCAGCGCCTGACCTCGCTCTCCGTGCTGGTCGATGCGCTCAAGGGGCAGATCGACCTCTACGGCTCGGTCCAGGGCAAGGACGTGTCGGGCCTCGTCACCGACATCAACGCCGTCCGCGTTCGCCTCGATGCCGTGGCCGCGACGGTCTCGACGCTGGCGACCTCGGCGCAGTTCGACGGGGTGAGTGCACGTCTCGGCACGGCCGAGCAGACCATCACCGCACAAGGCGCGGCGATCGAGCAGCGGGCCACGCTCACTACGGTCAATGCGCAAGGCGTGCGCTTGAGCAGCGCCGAGACCCGCATTTCAGCGACAGAGGGCAGCATCCGCAACGTCGTCACCGCCGCCGGCACGAGCGCCGTCGATCTGCCGCTGATGGTCGGCACGCTGGCGCAGATGCTCGACTACCTCGGCGAGCAAACCGGGGGCCTGTACGAGCACGTTGCCCGCGCCGAGACCGCCACCTCCGCCAACTTCGACGAGGCGGGCCGGTCCGTCGCCGAGGTGTCCACGCGGTTGCTCGCCTTCCAGGGCGACACGGCGGCGCAGTTCGTGACCGTCACGCGGGCGATTGCCGGCAACGGCGAAGCCCTGGTGCAGAGCCAGACCTTGCTTTCGGCGCAGGTCGGCAAGGTCGCGGCCGACGTCACCTCAGAGATCCAGGTGCGGGCCGCGGCCGATGCGGCGCAGACGACCCGCATCGACGGGGCGGTCTCGCGGATCGGGACCGCCGAAGCGCGGATCGTGACGGAGGAGCAGACACGCGCCAGCGAGACCGGCGCCCTATCGCAGCGTGCCGCCAGCCTCGAGGCCCGAACCGGCACCAACGAGGCGGGCATCACGAGCCTCGGCAGGGCCGTTACGGATAATCAGAGCGCCACCGCCTCGCAGTTCCAGGGCGTCAACGCGCGCTTCGGGACCGTGGAGGGCAAGGTCGCTACGGCCGAAGGCAACATCCAGACGCTGTTCAGGGCCTATGCCGACGGCGACAGCGCGCTAAGCCAGCGCATCGACACGACGAATGCGCGTGTCGGCGGCGTCGAGGCAGGATTGGTCACGGAACAGAGGGCGCGGGCCGACGCCGTCAGTGCGCAGGCGGAGCGCACCACCCGTCTGGAGGCGCAGACCGACGGTGACCGGAACTTCCTGCAAGGCCTCGGTAGGCAAACGGACAGCGACCGGGCCTACTTTCTCGCCTCGGAGCGTGCTCGCATCGACACGGAGGGGGCGCTCAGTCAGCAGATCGGCGGCCTCGGCGCGCGGGTCGGGAACAACGAAGGCACGATCAACCAAGTCTCCACCGCGCTCTCGAACACGGTACAGGCGCAGGCTGGCACCAACATCGATCTGTATGCGCGCTCGGATGCCGGCACCGCGTTCGGCCGGATCAGGTTCGAGGGAGTGTCGGCGCCGGCCGGTGTGGCGGTCCGGTTCTCGATCCAGCTTTCGACCGAGCGGAATGGCTTCTACCGCAACTCCGGCCTGTTCATGGACATCCTGGGCGATGGTTCGTCCCGGATCCTGTTCGACGCAAACCTGATCGCCTTCACCGCCAACGGAGGGACGACCTATCCGTTCCGCTTTACCGGTGCCGAGACGTACATCGACACTCTTCGTGTCGGGCCGGGCAATCTGCTGCCGAACAGTATCTCTCAGTCGAATGCCGGCTTCGACCCCAACTCCAACTCCATTAGCTTCAAGGTGAATGTTCGGCCTGGGTCCGCGGTGCTGATCTTTGCCGAGTTCTACGGACAACCGGACCAACCCTTGGCGCCGGGCCAGCAAGGTATCTTGCGCATCGCGCGCGATGGCGTCGCTCTGCGCGATAAGGGCATGAACTACTACGTAACGCGCGCGGCCAACGGGAACACGGTCCAAACCCTCGGCACAGAGGCGTTCTACCGCGACGTGCCGCCGCCCGGCGAGCGCACCTACACGATTGCCGCAACCAACGGCCAAGCCGGCGTCGCCTACACCTTCTTCGAGATCACCGGCTCTTGAGCCGCCGCGCCTCTGAGCGCCTTCCGCCCGACCCCGCGAACAACTCCGCTCTGCCATCCCCTCGCTTCTGAGGACGCTCGCCTATGCCTCTCTACGGTCCTTCGAATGCCACCGCGACGGTCACCGCGAACACCAACTCGGTGGCGATCACCGGCATGGATCTGAATGCCGTCGTCCAGCAGGGCATGACGATTAGCTTCGGCGCTCGCGATCGGGCTGTCGGCGACGCCTGGATCATCAACACGGTGGTCCCAAACGGCACGAACGGCGGCACGCTCACCACCGCGGGCAGCATCCCGACCGCCTACAACAGCGTGCCCTTCCTGATCGACACGCGGGGGTTCAACGGCACCGATTCCAGCTTCGCGGCGGCGGTGAGCCTGAAGCTGCTGGCGACGCTCACCAACCTGCTCGGCACCGCCACCAACCTGTTTGCGGGATCGCGTCAGCTCGTGCTCGACAAGGTGGCGAGCACTGCGATCGGGCGCATCGCCTTTGCCATCGCCGGCCGGACCTGGGGCGACATTTCCCAGCGCAGCCTCAGCTACACCCCGACCGGCGGGCAGGTGGCCACAATCGAGACGCTGGCCCTGCGCGCCTTCCCCGACGGCGCCACGCCGAGCGACGCGCTGCTGATCGATCTTGCCAACGGCACGGGGGATCTGCGCCAGGGCAGCGCCACGATGGCCTCGGCGGCGATGGTCGATCTCGGCTCGGCCCCGGCCGGCAAGGTGACGATCACCGGCGGGGCGGTCATCACGTCGTTCGGGCCGGGCAAGCACCTCGTGCGCCTGTTGCGCTTCACCGAGGGCGCGACCCTCACCCATAGCGCCCCCAGCCTCGTCCTGCCCGGCGGGCGCAACATCGTCACGCAGGGCGGCGACACGGCCCTGGCCACGTCGGACGCCGCCGGCAACTGGACGGTGCGGCACTATCAGAGAGCCAGCGGCTATCCGGTGATCGCGCCGCAGGTGGTCTCGGGCAACAGCGGTACGACGCCGGTGCCGGCCGGCACGACCCGCTACTTCACCAACGCCCTGGTCGGCATCAACGCGGCCCTCGCCTACGTGCCGGCGGGACGTGCGGGCCGCTTCAAGAACCTGCGGGTCATCACGGGCGGGGCGCCCGGCGCCAACCAGACCTACAAGTTCACGCTGGAGAAGCTGTTCTCCGACACGGCGCTGACCTGCACGATCTCTGGTTCCGGCTCCAACCAAGCGTCCGATCTCGTCAACAGCGTCGAGTTCGCGGCGGGGGAGCGCTGGTCGATCAAGGTCGAAGCCAGCGCGGGCGCCCCGGACGCGAGCAACATCCTGTTCTCCATGCTCTTCGAGGCGACCGACTGATGCCCGAGTTCCTTCAGATCCGCGACGACCAGGGCCGCAAGATCACCTGCCTCGTGATCGAGAAAGGGGAGACCCAGCCAGCCCTGCCGGATGGATGGGCGATCGAGCCGGCCGATGACGCTCCGCTCTGGACGGCGCCGGCCAACGCGATTTCGGACCGCCAGTTCGCGCAGGCGCTCGCGCTTGCCGGCACCATCTCCGAAGTCGAGGCGCTGGCCTGGGCCGCGCGGGGCGATCTTCCCGAAGCCATGGAAGCCGCGCTGGCGAAGATCCCCGAGGCGGGCGGCCACCGCTTCGGCGCGCGCATGATGCTGGCCGGCGCGACCACCTTCGAGCGCGACCACCCGCTCACCGATCAGCTCGGCGGCCTGCTCACCAACCCGGCCACCGGCCAACCCTACGACCCCGCGGCGCTCGATGCGCTGTGGTCCCGCGCCGCCGCCCTGTGAGGAGCGATCCATGCTGACCCTGACCAAGACCGTCACGACGACGGAAACGCTCGATACGCCCGAGGCCATCGCCGACCACGTGCACGCCGAGTTCCTGCGGCGCGTCGAGGCGGCGCCGTTCAAGTTCGGCGACCGGGTCCGGATCACCCGCCGCGACGGTATCCCGCCCGAGTTCATGGTCGGCGATATCGGCACGGTGATGCTGTGCGATCCCGAGTTCTCGCCGCTCACCACCCTGATGGGCGTGAACACCACCGGGATGACGATCCAATTCCCAGTGCAGACGGCGAACCTCGAAGCCGCCTGATCCCGACTCGCTCGCCGCGCCACCCGGCCCGAGCCTGAGACGACCCCCCAACATGATCGGAGAACACCCTCATGGACGTCGCTGTGATTCAGCGCGCTCTCTTGGCGCGCGGGTATGACCTCGGACCCTCGGGTGCGGACGGCGATGCCGGTCCCCGCACCATCGCCGCCGTGACCGCGTTCCAGCGCTCGGCGGGGCTCGTGGCCGACGGTATTGCCGGGCCGAAGACGCAGGCCGCCCTGCAGAAGGCGGACATCAGCGAACGGCGCGAGGCGCCGGAGAAACCCGGCTGGCTTGTGCTCGCCGAGGGCGAACTCGGCGTGCGCGAGGGACCGGGCGCGGCCAACAACCCGCGGGTCGTGCAGCTCTTCGCCGATGCGGGCTTCTCCGGCATCAAGCAGGACTCGGTCGCGTGGTGCGCGGCAGCGGTCGGCGCCATGCTCAAGCGGGCCGGCCATAAGCCGTCGGGCAGCCTCGCGGCGCGGTCCTACGAGGCGTGGGGCGTCGGGCTGAAGGAGCCGGCCCTCGGCGCCGTCGCCACGAAGAAGCGGGGCAACTCGTCCTGGCAGGGGCATGTCGGCTTCGTCGTCGGCGCCAACGCGAGCCAGATCTTCCTGCTGGGCGGCAACCAGGGCGATGCGTGGTCCGTCGCGGCCTTCCCCCGCAAGGAGTTCACCGCCTTCCGCTGGCCGGCCGACGTGCCGCTGCCGGCGCCGCACACGCTGCCGACGACGATCGCCGGGGCGCGCTCGGGCGTGAGCGAAGCATAGTTCAGCGAGCCGGCCGCTAGGGGGGTACGAGCCGGCCCGCCGGCCGCTGACCCAGGACTGATCGGGCAGAGCCAGCGGCGTCGCCTCATGCGCGACCGACCGCCAGCGCTCAAGCCGCCTCGACCTTGCTTGACCAATTCGTGATCCCGAGCCGGCCGGGCCCGCCGTGCATCCCCACCATCAGGACATCACCATGATGAACACCGCGCAAATCGCGTCCCTGGCGCGTATCCTCATCGTTGCCGTCGGCAGCATCCTCGTCGGCCGTGGCTGGGCCACGCAGGAGCAGGTCGACTTCATCAGCGACGCGACCCTGCTGACCGCCGTCATCGGCGGCGTCGCAGCCCTTGCCGCCGCGGTCTACGGCGTGTGGATGCGCCGCCCGGCCGGCATCGTCGCGTCCGCCGCGAAGCTCCCCGAGGTGTCCGCGATTAAGGCTGCCCCGAAGCTCGTCGATCGCGTGGACGACGCCAAGGTGACGGTGCGCTGACGTGCCGTTCACCCTCCCGTGGTGGGCGTCCGCGTTCATCACCTTCCTCGTGCGGGCCGTCAACGATTGGGCGGCCCGCCAGCGCGCGGAGGAGGTCTTGCGCGACCTCGGCGCGGCAACGCAGGCGAACACCGCCCGCGCCGAGGCCGAGCGCCAGGAAGCCGCCGCCGAACGCGCTGGTGCGGCCGCAGCGGACGAGGCCGACGACTCCCGAGACCTCCGGAAGGACTGAGCCGTGCTGATCACCTGCACCGTAGCGGGCTTTTTCGTGTTCGCCTGCCAGAGCCCCGACCCGACGCCGCCCGCCGCCCGGTTCTGCCGGACGATGACGGCGCCGGTCCTCTACTCGGCGAAGGACACGGCGGAGACCCGCCGGCAGCTCCGGGGCCTGAACGCGAAGTGGCGGGCGGCGTGTGAAGCCCCGGCTGCGGGTGGACGCTGAGAGATGGCATGCCGGATCGAAAAGAGGTGTCCCTTGAGCGTGCGCGCGAACTCGTCCGTCTCCTCGAGGGGCAGATGCCTGACCGGATGCCGGCGCCACCGAACACCGAACTCGGCGAACGGTTCGACCGGCAGCTGATGGAAAGCCAAGGCCGTCGCGATGGCCGGGACATCCATATGTTCCCAGCTCACCTCCGCAAATGGTTCGACACGCTCAGCGAGGCGGACGTGATGAAGCTGGAACGCCTCATGGCGGTGAAGGCCGAGACGGTCGCCTGGATCGACGGCAAGAACGATCGCGAGCTGCGCAACCTCGACGGGGCCGTGGATTTCATCACCTCATCGCGGACCGCAGCGAAAGTGCTGATCTGGATCGGTGGCACGGCGGTCGCCTTCGTTGCCGGCGTCACGGCGCTCGCGAAGAACGGCATCGACCTGTTCTCGATCGTGAGAGGGGGGCGATGATGGGGCTGCGCCTCTTCGGCTACGCCTGCCTTGGCATCATCTCGGCGGCGATCCTTGCGACCGCAGGCGTAATGGCTTGGTTCATCGCGGACCGCGGCCTCCCCGTCGAAGTGCCCGAGACCACCGTGCTGACGCCCACCGTCCGACCCGGCGGACGCCTTTGCATCCGGCAGAGGGTCGACTACCTCCGCGACTGCCGCGGGAACGTCGATCGGGCGCTGTTCGACGCCCACACGCACCGGGTGATCCTGCCTCCGATCAAATACGAGCGCCCGCCGCAGGGGCTCGGGCTGCGCGTCATCACCACATGCTTCACGGTGCCTGACGAGTTCGAGCCCGGCCCAGGCGAGTACCACGCGGCGCCGGAATACGCCTGCAACCCACTGCAGCGATATTACTGGCCGATCACGCGGGCACAGAACGTGGTGCAGTTCCAGATCGAGCGGAAGCCGTGAGTGCGAGGACGAAAAGGAGCGCCGAGTTTCGTCTTCTTCTCAGCGACTTAGCGCCCAACTCTTTTGTCCTATGGAATTTGCCCCGGTTCTGCCATATTTTCGCAATGGGTTGATGAGTAGCGTGGCGAGAATGACGGGGATTGACGCGGGAGCCTGGGCGGATGTTGCGCTTAAGATCGGCCTGGGCGGTGCTGTCATTCTCGTTCTGGCTATCGGCGCTGCAATAGGGCTCGCAACCCGCGGGCCCGAATTCGTGAGCGCGTTGAATGGAGTCTTGAGTACGATCTTGGAACACCGGCGGGAAAGCCGCCGCATCAAAGACGAAACGGCGCGGGAACGTGACCGCCTTGCGTTAGAGTTCCAGAACCAAGGGGTTAGACGGTTGGAGGCACGGCAGGACTTGAACCCATGAGCTTGCAACTCGCACTCTTGATTATTGTCACAGCCGCCGCCGCGGCTCTTGCCGTTGGCAAGTGGCACGCGTTCGCGTGTGCGGACCTCGATCGACTTCGCCAGCAAGAGCATTGGGTCGGGCGCTTCGCTCGGGGCTCGCGCCTTCTGATGGACGATGATCGCGTGCCTCAGTCGTTCTTGGAGACCTTGGCCGGGCTCAATGCGGCCATGCTTGATCGAAGCTCCACGCTGCTGCTCTACAAGGTCTTCACCTCGCCTGACCGCCCATCTCAATCAACGGCGCTGAACTCCGATGGGACGCCGTTCTACGAGGGCGACGACGCTCTGGCCCAACTGGTCTCAGAGACGTTGTTCGCGGCCATAATGGCCACCAGCTACGCAGATTTACGGTCTGGCGAACGTGCGCGCGGTGCGATGGCCCGCCTCTACAAAGGGCAGGCTCAGGTCACGGATCTTGCATCGGTGGCAGCCCGAGAAGTCACTCGCTCAGACCATTCGTTGCCTCCTGATCTCGTAGCCGCATAGCCCCAAATTCGGCGCCCATATCAGCCCCGCCGGCACCCGCCGCGCGGGGTTTTTCGTGCGCTTGGCGCACGGGGACGCTTGGGATCGGCGGACCGCCGCCGGGGCGAAAGGCGCCGGGCGGCCAGACAGTCCCGGCACATCGAAACAGGATGTGCTGTTAGACGCTATGCAACATATAATTGATTATGCAGTCTCGTCCCCTCGGCGAATCCCCGCCGGTAGAGGCGCAGTATGGTCAGCACCAATCCGACAGCGAACGTGGAAAGCGATCTCCCGACTGATCGATATGAGCGCGCCCTCGCCGAGGCGATCGGCGGTCTCGAAACCATCCGCGATGAAGGGCCCGCGGCCGATCCGGCTTATCCGACCCACGGAGGGATTGAGGTGCACGAAGCATGGGGCTTCGACTCGGCCTCGCACGAGCGCGCGGAGACGGCGCGGGGCACGCTGGTGAACGTAGAGGCGATCATGAAGGAGTGATCGGCCTGGGAGCGTTGAGCTGGACTATCCGCCCACCGCAGCCCGTCTGCCTCATGCCCGCCCTCCAGCGGGTCCTTCCATCTCGATACCCACCTTGCCCTGCCCGGCTCGCCGCGGCGGGGTTTTTCGTACGCACACCTGCCCGGAAATGGGGCGACCGATCAAGCGGACGCTGCCTTAAACCAGCAACCGATGGCGGACGGCGAACTTGGCTCAACGGATCAGGGCCTTGGAGCCTCGTCAGGCGCCACCCTTTCCTTCGCCTCTGATACGACTTTCCTTGCAAAGTTCAGCCCAATTTCAGCGGCCTCAACCGGGCTATAATTATCTCTGAACTTCGAGTTGGGGTTGATCGGCGCAGCATATTCCTCGCCTCTATCAATTACCGACCTAAGCTCAATCCGCGCTGGACGCCGAACTACGCTCAGCGGCTTCCCGTCCCCACCAGAACTCCAAGTAATCACTCCGCCGATAATAGTGATGCTGACGTTGCTCAGGTCGTCTGTAGGGGCACCAATTCGCATATCAGCATTTGCTTCTTCATAGATTGGCACTATGCCGTGCTCATCAATATTACGAGCATGCAGAAGATAAGCTAGGCATACTGATTTTTTACGCTCATGCTTGATCCTCCCGTACCAAGGAGAGCTGCCACCTGTCTTGCTTGCCTGTTCGAGTTTTGTAAAAATTCTGTTGTATTGTACTAAGAAGTCCGACCAGGCATCCTTTAGCTCGGCGATACTCTTCGAGCCTTTGAGCCGCACGAAGCCCTCTTCGGCCCGTCTCAGTGCGGTCGCTGCAGCTTCATACCCATTCGCGTTCATTGTGCTCCCCTAAGCAAATTCGACCTGTCACGCGCCGCTGCGAGCATCCGCTTCCGCACCTCGGCCGTGCGATCGTCAGCCTCGCGGTGCCCGCCAACCGGCCGCCTTCGCCTCATCCTCCGAGCAGAACATGCGCTCGCCCGAGGCTTCGTCGATCTGCGTGCGCTCGTAGTCGCGTGTGCCGGGCAGGTGATAAATCCGATCACCCTTGCGCGAGATGTTGCCCTTGATGGCGCAGGCACTCACCGCTGCGGCCGGCGGCGTCTTCGGAGCGGGGATCGGTCCGTCCGGGCCGCCAGACGCCGCCATGCCCACACCTTGCACCCGCTCGCCCTTCCGCCAATCCCATGGCGGAGTGAACTGGCCGGCCCAAATCCCGCGCTTTGCCCGCTTGGCCGCATCCTCCTGCGCAACATAGGCGGTGGAGTAGCGCCGGTAGGCCATGCCGAGCCCTTCCTCGACCAGCCAGCCGTTGAGGTCGAGCGCGCCGAGGCGGCAGACCGCAACGGTGCGCCCGTACCGGTCTTTCTCAATCGGCTCGCAGGCAACGTTGCTCTGACCGATCTTGTCGGAGAGGGCGAGCGCCGCCGTCCGGCCGCAGGGATAGTCCTTGCCGGCCGCGTCGCCGCACATCTGAGCGCTCTCTGGCGTATCGACGCCCTGCAGGCGGAACCGCTCGTTCCGGATTTCGATCGTATCGCCATCGATGACGGAGGCGCGGCCTGTAACGGTCTCGGCGCGAGCGCTACCGGCGCCGACCGCGACGGTGATGATGGCCGCGACCGCCGTCAAACGCACCCGGGACATAGAGTCTTCCTCTTGTGTTGGGGCGAAGATCGCCGCGGCTGTGGCAGTGGCGTGGACGTCCATGGCAGCCGTCGGCTCGGACCATGCCAGGCGTCGCGCTCGCGGAAGGCGCCTGAGACAGGTCGACAAGCATGAGTGCACCGGCGCCGAACAGCGCCAGGATAGCAGTCCGAATCACGGGCATTTCCTCCTGTTTTCGAGAGGATGCGCACGCACGCTGAAGTAGTCCAGATGCCGTGGCGGTGGTGCGAACCATTCGCCGCCGTCAGGCTTCCGAGCTCGCATCGAACTCAGCCCACACACCCGTCAGCCTGCGTGCCTCGCGCCAGAGCGGGTGCCGTGGTGGAAGCGCCAG
Organism: Methylorubrum extorquens; assembly: GCF_024169925.1. NCBI lineage: Bacteria > Pseudomonadati > Pseudomonadota > Alphaproteobacteria > Hyphomicrobiales > Methylobacteriaceae > Methylorubrum > Methylorubrum extorquens. Next base: position 996,483 of record NZ_JALJXF010000001.1, on the reverse strand, counting down.
CACCTTGCCCATGGTCGTCTGCCCCTTGATCGGTGCGCAGATGAGCGTCCGGAGATCGAAGGACTCAGGATGATCCGTGCCGCCGATCTCGATCTGACCGTCGGACTCGCCCACGCTCAACCTGACTACCTCGCGCGATGGCGGGTCGTCAGGCAGGGCCAGGAGCAAGTAGGGATGGGTCGGAAGGCCCATGCTCACCCCCACGGTCAAGCCGCCTGCAGGCTCTCAGCAAAATCATCTGGCACCTCGCCGTACTGGCCGAGGATCGTGGCGCTCTCTAATTCGCCCGTCTCGTCATCGGCCACGATCTGCAGGGCGGCCGTCCCTGGCATCCGTGCTGCCATCGCCTCGGCTCGCTTCAGCGCCGCACTGCTCGTCGTTGAGACCTGCCTATCGCCGGGGATGAGCCGCTTCCGCTTCAGCACGAAGGTCTGCACCAGGAAGGTCGTCCGCATCGTCATCGCTGATACCCTCACCAAGCCCCGATCGGGCGTTGTCCACGTTTTCCACAGGGCGGCACGGTCACGTTTATGCTCACGTTGACCCGGAACCGTCGGGCTGCTTGTTCTCTTTTCGTTCTATCACGGGAGAGGGCACGGCGTGAGCCTGTTTCGGGTCAACGAACTACCGGACCAAGGCTTCTCCACCGTTCGCGTACCGCTGATGGGGCCGTCGCTTTGCGCGGGCTTCCCGTCGCCGGCCGACGACTTCGTCGAGAACGCCCTGGAGTTGCCGCGCTGGCTCGTACCGAACCCGCCCGCCACCTTCCTTTGGCGCATCGCGGGCGATTCGATGCGCGATGCCGGGATCTTCGATGGGGATCTCGCCTGCGTCGATCGCAGCCTCAAGCCCGCGCACGGCAGCGTCGTCGTAGCGGCTGTCGATGGCGAGATGTCGATCAAGCGCATGGTGGTCGAGGGCAACACGGCTCGGCTCTCCTTCGACAACGCCGACCTGCCGGTCTACGCGCTGGAGGAACTGGCCGAAGTCGATGTCTGGGGCGTGGTGCGCTTCACCATCCGCTGGCACGTCGCGCGCGCTGGACAGGGTCGATGAGCGGCGCCGAGGCGCGCCTGCGGGATCGGATCGGCGGCGGGCGAGCCCTCGCCCTCATCGACGGCAACAGCTTCTACTGCTCGTGCGAGCGCGTGTTCGACGCCAAGCTCGCCCGCGTGCCGGTGATCGTGCTGAGCAATAATGATGGATGTGCGATAGCCCGCACCGCCGAGGCCAAAGCGCTCGGGATCAAGATGGGCGCGCCCTACTTCATGATCCGTCAGCTCTGCGAGACGCAGGGCGTGCGCGTGTTCTCGTCAAATTATACCCTCTACGGAGACATGTCAGCGCGCATCAACGCGATCTACCGCGACGCCACGCCCGACGTGGAGGTCTACTCGATCGACGAGAGCTTCCTCGACCTGACAGGCTTCGTCCGCCGGGATCGCGTTGCGCTCGCCCGCGATATCCGCGCCACCGTGCGAGCCTGGACCGGCATCCCAACCTGCGTCGGCATCGGCCCGACCAAGACGCTCGCCAAGCTCGCCAACCACATCGCCAAGACGGTGCCCGAACTCGACGGGGTATGCGATCTGACCGAGCCGACGGCCTACGATCACTGGCTCTGCCGGATCCATGTCGGCGAGCTGTGGGGCGTCGGTCGCGCCTCGCTGCCGAAGCTCGAGGCGATGGGCATCGACACCGTAGCGGACCTGCGCGACATCGACCCGCGGCCGGTGCGCAAGGCTCTGACCGTGGTCGGCGAGCGCATGATCCACGAGTTGCGCGGCGTGTCCTGCCTCGGGCTCGAACTGGTGCCGGCCCGGCGGAAGGGCTGCGCCGTAACCCGCTCGTTCTCAGGCCGGGTGACGGAGCGGGCCGAATTGGAGCAGGCGGTGGCCGCCCATGCGACACGGCTCGGCGAAAAGCTGCGGCGCGAAGGCCTCGGCACCGACCACATCACGGTCTTCTATCACACGAGCGAGCACGACCGCGGCGAACCCATGCGCTCGGTCTCGACGGTGGTGACGCTGCCGGAGGCGACCAACGACACGCTGGCGCTGATCCCCGCGGCGCTGCACGGCGTGGCCCGCACTTGGCGCGAGCAGGGCAGCCCGCCCTGGCGCTACTCGAAGGCGGGCGTGGTGACCGTCGATCTCGTGCCGCTCGCCGCCTCGCAACGGGCGCTGATCGGCCGGCTCGATCGTGAGCGCTCGACACGGCTCATGGGCGCGATGGACGCCTGCAACGCCCGTTTCGGCCGCGGCACCGTTGTGCCGGCACGGGCCGGGTTGGCGCAGCAGCGGCGGGCCTGGACGACGAAGTTCGAGATGCGCACGCCGCGCTACACGACACAGGTCGAGGAGCTTCCGGTAGCGCAAGCCTGATCAGGGTGTTTCCTGACTGATGGCGGAGATGGCATCACCGCGGCCGATGATGCGGGGCAAACGCGCAGCACCCATTACTCGAAGCCCAGCGTGAAAACTGCAATGCCAATCGCGGCGAGACCTGCCCATACGAGACTGGCATGTCGATCGCTCGAAGCCATCATCGTTGCGTCCGATGCGAACGCGACCATTAGCAACAGCCCGACCACAACACCCGCCCTGCAGCATGGTACAGGGCGCAGCATTGGCATTTTGAACATATAATTCATTTACAAATGTGGGGACGCTGGCGTGGGCGCTGAGGTGCTGCAGCGCGCATCGAACTGTGCGCGAGGAGCGCGGCTAGCGCGTCGCCAAAGGCTTCGGTTACTTCCCTTCGCGACGGGCCGCAAACTCCCAGATCGGGATCCCGACCGGCGCACCGGGTGTATCCCGGTAGCCGCTCACGTTGCCGAACAAGACCCGATTTGGCTCGATGCCGATCGCCTTGTGCCCTCCCGTCACCATCACCCCGCACCAATCCACGCGCAACGTTCCGTGCTGGGGATGGACGCCGAAGAGCTGCGGTGCCGTCCAGCCGAGGCGCACGGCGTCGGCGCCGAAACGCTCGATGAAGTCGGTGCAGGCCTCGTGAATGTTCGTCCAGACAGTGGGGTTCAGGTAGCGGCACGGCGAGGAGGTAGGGCGCAGGGCGCCGAAGGCTTTCCGCCACTCGGCCGCCTCAGGCGGCAGATGATCGGGCGCGAGTTCGGGAAGGAGCATTACGACTGCCGGCTGATGGCGGGGCCGACGGCATAGGGGTGTCCGGTTGCCTCAAGCTTACCGGCCGATCGGGCTTACGCCTTTTGCACCCGTGCCAGCAGGATCGCGGTCCAAATTGTGCCCCGCTTCAACCTCGCGCTTGCGGCAGGATCACGAGCGATCTTCCAGATCCATTCGTGGTTTCTGACAGCTGCTTTGAGGTCGATGCTGTAACCTGTAGCGATGGGATACGCGGTAATGTCTGGGTTATCTAAGTAGGCCTCAACCGCGCTATTTATCTGTTCTGCGAGAACAATCCTGTGTTTGCGCAGCGTATCAACTGTAGGCAGATCAATGTTCATGGTTCGATCGGCCTGGAGAGATGCGCCAGCACCTAAGACGTCCAGGCCAGTCGAGTTCCACCCGTGAGACGATCAGTGTTCATTTCTTGCTAGCCCGCGCCAGCAGGATAGCGGTGCGGGTGGCGGCACGCTTCAAGCCGGGGCTACTCTCAGGGTTGGCGACGACTTGGCTCGCCCAGCTATGGCCAGCGACAGCCGCAGCGAGGTCGAGGCTGTAGCCGTCCGCGATCGGGTACGCGCTGGCATCGGGGTTCGCGAAGTAGGCCGCGACCGCGACGCTGACTTGGTCGTCGGTGACGGCCTTGGCCTTGAAGAGTTCGCCGACGGTGGGGTTGGGATCAGCCATTTTCCGACCCTATCCCGCCCTCCTTAGGGAAGCGAGGCAATGGGTCACCGCGGGGCAGGTTTCGTCAGAGCGAAAGCCCTCCCCCGCGGTAACGTCGTCCAATGAAATCAATGGCATCACCCCGACTGTTAATCGCTTTGTCGCAGGTTCGAGTCCTGCTCGGGGAGCCAACAACCTTCTTAAATCTTGAGAATGTTGCACTTTTAGCTCCGAGCCCCACATTGGGTCGGAATGTGCGGTGATAGCGTCCTCGTTCCAGCGCCCGGCGATCCGCTCCGCGAGATTCGCCCGGTTGGCGCCGCGCACATAAGTCGCGCTCTCCCGGCTGCCGTCCGCCCACCCGAACCATGCGTTCAATTCGGCTTCCGCCGCCCCGCTCTCGGCCGCGCGGCGTGCCCCCGCCTTGCGCAGGCCGTGCGCTTGGCCCGGCGCGCCGGCAGCGACGCACGCGTCCCTGAACCATTTGCCGAAGCTCTCCTTGGTCATCGGCCGGCCACGTTCGCCCGCGATGAAGGTCAGATCCCCCGTCGGGCTCGCGGCAATCGAAGCAGCCAGCGGCGGCAGGATACGAATCGTTACCTCCTGGCTGGTCTTTTCCGTAAGAATGCGGACAACGCCGTTGCGGACATGCGGTCGGCCGAGACGCGCCGCGTCGCCCCGGCGCAGCCCCGTGTAGAGCAGGATGTCGAGCGCAAGGCGCTCGCGGGTGCCGACGGGCCAATGCGCCTCGAAGCGCGCGACTTCTTCCTCGGTCCAGGTGTGAAACAGCGGCTGCGCAAGGCGCCGCGGGGCAGAGACGACGAGGCCGCCCTGACAGCCGATCTCGTCGAGCTGGCGGCGCGGTATGGCCGCTACCGCTATCGGAAGATCAGCGCATTGCTGAAGGCCGCCGGTTGGCTGGTCAACGACAAGCGCGTGGAGCGGATCTGGCGGCAGGAAGGCCTGAAGGTCCCGGCCAAGCAGCCCCAGCGTGACCGCATCTGGGACGGGGATGGCTCCTGCCTGCGACTGCGAGCAGAGCATCGCGATCACGTCTGGTCCTACGACTTCGTCGAGGCTCGCACCCATGACGGGCGCAAGTTCCGGATGCTCAACGTGGTCGATGCGTTCACGCGTGAGTGCCTGGCGATCCGGGTGGCGCGCAAACTCAAGGCGGCGGACGTCATCGACGTGCTGTCCGACCTGCTCATCCTACGCGGTGTGCCGGGCCACATCCGCTCGGACAACGGTCCGGAGTTCATGGCCACGTCGGTACAGGCCTGGATCACCGGCGTCGGCGCGAAGACCGCCTGCATCGCACCCGGATCGCCATGGGAGAACGGTTGCGTCGAAAGCTTCAACGCACGGCTACGAGACGAGTTCTTGAACGGCGAGATCTTCTACACGCTCGAGGAGGCGCAGATCGTGATCGAGAGTTGGCGACGATACGGACAACGGCGTGCGTCCGCACGCTTCACTCGGCTACCGGCCGCCAGCCCCGGAGGTGTTCGTGCCCGCCTCTCCCGACCGGCTCCGCCGGCCAAGCTAACCGTGGATCAGAGGCCGACCCTGCACTAACTTTGAACTTGGACCACCCCGTGGGGGCCGATCAAAACAGGCTCACGCCGTACCCTCTCACGTTATGGAACGAAAAAAGAATAAGCAGCCCGACGGTTCCGGGTCAACGTGAGCATAAACGTGACCTTGCCGCCCTATGGAAAACGTGGACCACGCACAATCTGGGCTTGGTGAGGGTATCAGCTATGACGATGCGGACGACTTTCGTCGTGCAGACCTTTGCGGTGAAGCGGAAGCGGCTCATCCCTGGCGATCGGCAGGTGTCGGCGTCCTGCAGCCGGGCGCTGAAGCGGGCCGAGGCGATGGCCGAGCGGATGCTGGGGACGACCGTCCTGCAGATCGTGGCCGATGACGAGACGGGCGAATTCGAGAGCGCGACGATCCTCGGCCAGTTTGGCGAGGTGCCGGACGATTTTGCCTAGAGCCTGCAGACGGCGTAACCATGCGGACCATCGTCGAAAGTCGATAACGGCAGCGCCATAGCCATCAGCGACGGCGGCAAGGGCCTGTCGGACCTCCTGGCCCGCGCGCTCATGACCGGAAGCGATGCGGCTTGGGACCGCCCACAGCCCTACGGGATCAACCGGACCGTCGAGCGGCACCCCACCGAGCCCGCGGAGGTCGTCGTCGGCGCCCGCGAGATCGCGGTCCGCTAGGCCGATGAGCGCGACCACCGAACGATCCGCCGCCGAGATGCGCGGCTTGCTCCGGTTCGCGCAAGGCCTCGGCCTGGACGAGGATGCCGTGCGGGAGATCTACGAGGCCGTCGGGCGTGAGGCTATGGTGACAGGCGCCAACGACGACGACCGCCTCGCCAAGGTGCGGAAGCGGATACTCGAGGCGGTCAGGTACTAAGCGGCTTGCCCCTCAATGACCGCACGCAGAGGACAAACCAAAGCCTGAGCGCTTGTCTAAAAGCGACCATTTGTGTTCGAAAAAAATCGCTAGGAGAATTTTATATCATCCCAGTCCAAGTATATTTTAACATGAAATTAATTCGAACTGCCAAAATACCACTTGCGAATTATTTTCTCGGAGTGGGGTAGTGTTTTCAAATATTATAGCCGGAAGCATATCAAAAAAACTCGTGGTGATCGCAGGATCTGCCGTCAGCCTAACCCTCATCGGGTTCACCGGTTTGGCTGGATGGAAGGCTGCCGAGCGCACCGATCGAGAAATCCTGGCGCTCGCGAGCGAGAAGGCGACGAGCACGACCGGGCAGGTCACGGCCCAGATCACCGAGGCGATGTCGGCCGGTATCTCCATGGCGGCCGCGCTCTCGGGCTTTGCCGATGGCGGCACAGCCCGGAGGGAAGATGCCGTCGCGGCGACTAGGGCCGTCCTCGAAGGCTACCCCAATCTGTTCGGTGCCTGGATCTCAGACACCGCCGATGGCCGCCTCGGCAAGGTGCTCGGCGGAACGGCTTCGAACAACGACAAGGGCCTTTTCACACCGTACTGGACGAAGAGCGGCTCGGGGAAGCTGGAGCAATCGACCTTCACTGTCGATCCGACCAAGCAATGGTACGAGGCGGCCATCAAGTCTGGGAAAAGCCTCCTCATCGAGCCCTACGTGACAACCAAAGGCGACGTCGTGACCTCGATCAGCGTGCCGCTGACGATTCACCGCGCGACGATCGGCGTGGCGGGCGTCGACATCAGCCTGCAGAAGATGTCCGAGATGCTCGCGGCGCTGCGTCCCTTCGAGGGCGGTCGCGTGATGATGCTCTCGCAGGCCGGCCGGTGGATCGTTCCGCCCCAGGCCGATCTGATGATGAAGGACTATACTGACGTCGGTGCGTCGGAGATCAAGGCAGCCCTCGGTGACGGCCGGATGCGGATCCTGAGCGACGGCACGGACCGCGCGCGGCGCCTGGTCTATCCCTTCACGGCGCCCGGGATGAACACGACCTGGGCCCTCGTCCTCGACGTGCCGGACGCGGCGTTCTCGCAGCCGATCATGGCCCGCGTCCTCGAGACGGCGCTGGCCGGTCTTGTCATCCTCCTCGTCGTCCTGAGTGTGATCTTCGTCTCCGCCCAGATCCTCCTGACCCGCCCGCTCCACAGTCTCGTCGGCGTGCTGCAGCGGATGGCGCGCGGCGAGGTCGACGCCGAAATCCGGGAGGCCGCCCGCGGCGACGAGATCGGCGCCGTCGGCAAGGCGGTCGAGGCCATCAAAGCCATGGTCGCCCGCAAGGCCATCGAGGAGGCCGAGGTCAAGCGCCGCGCCGATGAAGCCGCCGCCGCCGAACGCCGCCGCACCATGATCGAGCTTGCAGACGGCTTCGAGCGCGCCGTCGGCGGCATCGTCGGCATGGTCTCGTCCTCCGCCACCGAGCTCCAGGCCACCGCGCAGCAGATGACCGCCACCGCCCAGGAGACGGCCGCGCAGTCCACGAGCGTGGCGGCCGCCGCCGAGGAGGCGTCAACCAATGTCAACACGGTCGCCGCGGCCGCCGAGGAACTGGGCTCGTCGGTGCAGGAAATCGGCCGGCAGGTGACCGGCTCGGCCCATCTCGCCCAAGCGGCGGTGGGCGAGGCTGACCAGACCGCGCATCTCGTCCAGGCGCTTAGTCAGAACGCCGCCCGGATCGGCGACATGGTCGGAATGATCTCGGGAATTGCCGGCCAAACCAATCTCTTGGCGCTCAATGCCACGATCGAGGCGGCGCGCGCAGGGGCTGCAGGGCGGGGCTTCGCGGTGGTGGCGACAGAGGTCAAGGCGCTGGCCGAGCAGACCGCCAAGGCGACCGAGGAGATCGCGCGCCAGATCGGCGAGGTTCAAGGGGTGACCGAGCAGGCGGTGACGGCGATCGGCGGGATCACCGGGCGGATCCGCCAGATCGACAGCGTAGCGACTTCGATCGCGGCGGCGGTCGAGCAGCAGGGCGCGGCAACCCAGGAGATCGTGCGCAACGTCGCGCAGGCCTCGGCGGGCGCCAACGAGGTGACGGGCAACATCGTGGGCGTAGCGCAGGCGTCGGAGGAGACGGGGGCTGCGGCCACTCAGGTTCTGTCGGCGGCCTCCGAGTTGTCCCGGCAATCCGAGCATCTCGGCGCCGAGGTCACCCGCTTCCTCGCCACGGTCCGGGCAGCCTGACCCATCCCCATCTCCGCTGGTGTGCGCAGTAAGTCGATTTTGCGTCGAACGTCCGCTTCCGCCCCATCTACGAGCGGAAGTGGACGGGCGGAACCCCACTCAACTTGGACGTTAGCGATTGCCTTCTCGCCAGCCCGGGAACTTGCCCTCCCATGGTCCGCAATGGTTCATATGCAATCCTCGATAATTCCGGATCACGATCCTTCGCACTCTAACTACGGCGCCCGCACCACTTCCTCTGGCGTCTCCCGCACGAAGCTCGTCAGCGGACCAATCGTGAGGTCGGATCACGCACGGCCGCTCGTTCAGCTTGGAGTATGAAAAACCCCGCAGCGGCTGAGCCGGGCGGGGCAAGGTGGGTATCGAGATGGAAGAGCCCGCTGGAGGGCGGGTATAGGGCAGACGGGCTGTGGCGGGCGGATAGTCCAGATCAGCGCCCCCACGCCGATCACTCCTTCATGATCGCCTCTACGTTCGCCAGGGTGCCCCGAGCGGTCTCCGCGCGCTCGTGCGAGCAGAGTCGAAACCCCATGCTTCGTGCGCCTCAATCCCTCCGTGAGTCGGATAGGCCGGATCGACCGCGGGCCCTTCATCGCGGATGGTCTCGAGACCGTCGATCGCCTCAGCAAGGGCGCTCTCACACCGATCAGTCGGGGGATCGCTTTCCACGTTCGCTGTCGGATTGGTGGTGACCATGGTGCGCCTCCAGCGGCGGGGATCCTCCGACGGAACGAGACTGCACAGACAATCATATATTGCATAGCATCTGATGGCACATCCTGTTTCGATGTGCCGAGACTGTCTGGCCGCCAGACGCCTTTCACCAGGGCGGCGGCCCGCCGATCCCCAGCGCCCCCGTCCGCCACGCGCACGAAAAACCCCGCGCGGCGAGTGCCGGCGGGGCTGGGTAGGCGCTGCGATGTCGGGCAGGCACGAAGCGCCATCGTCCAAGCAGCGCGGGCCATGCTGCTACCGTTCGGACTGACAAGCATTCCTATGCAGCGAGGAAAGCTTCGTCCGCGCACCAAGAGCAGTCCGCGTTCAGCGAGCCGGCAAACACGGCGTCGAGCCGCTGCCGCTCAGCCTCGACGAGCGGTCCATCCACCACCACCGGCCGGCAACGACCGTTCCAACCCGGAGCGACGAAGTCCGGGTTGTGCAGGGCATGGTCCAAGCCTTCGGTGAAGAAGGCCCGATCGCCACCGTCGATGTAGCTTTCCGCCGGAAGCCCCTCGGCGAGCAGGATGTCGTGGCCGTCGAGTTCGACGTGCCAGTAGGTGACGCTGCTCACCAGCTCGCGGGTGATCGTGGTGCCGTTGATCAGGCACATCACAGGCACGAGCACGCCGCCCTCGTTGCCGGCATCCGCGCCGACGAGCACCGGGTGACCAGGCGAGAGGATGAGATCGCGAACCGGAAGGCCGCCGCCGAAGGCGCCAGCGCGCACGCGCACCGGCTGCTGGTTGAAGGGAAGCGAGCCGCTATCGGCCACGATCTCGCGAGATCCAATCCATGCGATAGGTCGCGCGGTGCTGGTCGCAGTCATCGCTATGTCACCCGCCTGCAGATGCTCGACCGCAATCTCACCGCGTACCGTTCGGATCTGCGTGCCGGTCGTGAAGCAAACAGGTATGTAATCACCCAGGCTCGTCTCAGAAAATGTCTCAGTGCCCCCCTCTACAAGCTGCGTATTCGAGGCAATGATTGCAATGCCTGATCCATCGGCATTGTCGCTGAAAACGATTTGATTTGGATTATCGAGATTTGTTGCGTAAGCTGTGAATTGATCCGACCCATTGGAAGAGGTAAATACAACAGGGTCGCCGACAGCGTTGACGATGCCATTGAGGGTGTATGGTTGCGGATTATTGTCCTCATTTTCGAAAACGTTATTCTGAACCCCATCATTGTCCTGAGACAAAAAGTTAGTGTTATAGGTCTGGTTATTGAAAACAATCGGAAGTGCCATTGCTGCCTCCACTTTCCGTTAGCGCGTTTCCATCACATCATCGGCGGGCGCGAGGCACGTCTTCGTGCGGCCAGCCTAGGAAATCTTCTTCGGTGGCAACTTCGATCAAACAACATTTGAGGGAAATTTTCGGCCGCCGATCAGTATACAGGCGATTTGAGCCGGAGTGTGTCGTCGAAGCAACGAATTGGCGCGACGAGATATACCTCAAAATTTCCATCCAATATTATTTGGATCTAAGACTATAGCCGATCTTGCGACCTGACCGCGTACGATCATATTCCGTTGCCAAAATAGCGAGTAGCGATCAACTCGCCGCCCCGCCGCTACGGACGCCGCGCGTAGTCACCGATTGTTGATCCAGGGCCGCATGCGCTCGATAGTGGCTAACGCGTAAGCGAGTTCTTCGCCTGCTCCGGGGGGATGCGCCGTGTCTCTGAGCCGAACTCGAAATCATCGAGCCACGACTCGGCGTACTCCACCGGAAACATCCATTCCCACGGGTTACACATCCGCACCGTGTAGCTGTAGATCGTCGCCTTGCCGAACGGCGTCGAGGACGGCGTCGGCACGCTGCCGATGTACTTGTCCCGCCCGAGCTTGCCGAACGCGGCCGGCTTGTCGTCGGTCTGCACGCTACGCTTGCCGACCGGCTTGTTGATGATGCGATACGTCGTCTGCGGGCAGCGGAGGACGCGGTAGTTATCGGGCTCGATCTTCACGTCGTCGCCCGGCCGAACTACGGGCGTCAGCACCTTCCGGCTGAGGAATTGAACCGGATCCTGCTTGTTCGTGATCCAGCCACCAATGACGGCCCCGCGGCCTGCGCACTAGGGCCTGTCGTCGCCTGAACGGATTTCGAATTTTGGCGTTTTCTCGTTTTCCAGTGAGGAGACGTGATGCTGTCAGACGCGCAGCGGGGTGAGTTACAGCCGCTGATCGAGGCCTCTCGCCCGAAGGCCAAGACACCGCCCGAGGAGCTTCGGCGCACGATCTCTGCGATCCTCTGGCGACATCAGAACGGGGCGAAGTAGCGCGCCATCCCCGAGGAGTTGGGTCCTTGGTGGCAGGCGGCACAGATCTTCATCCGCCGGGCACGCGCCGGGGTGTGGGAGCGGCTGCTCGATCGCGTGCAGGAGCGCGGCGTCGCGCTGGGCATGGTCTTCCTCGACGGCAGCAACGTTCGGGCTCACCAGAAGGCGGCGGGTGCAGCAAAAAGGGGGGATCTGCGGCCGAGCGAGACGCTCGTGAAGCACTTGGCCGCTCTCGTGGCGGCTATGGCACCAAGGCCTGCGTGATCGCCGACGGGAGAGGCCGCACCGTCGCCTTCCGCATCGCTCCGGGGCAGGCCCACGAACTGCCTCACGCCATTCCGCTCCTCGACCAATTGCCCGGCGTGCCCAAGTGGGGCGTGGGCGACCGTGGCTATTCCAGCCACGGCTTCCGCGAGCACATCTGGACCACCGGTGCGCGTCCCGCGATCCCGACCAAACGCAACGAAGAGCAACTCGCCTGCCCGGACTGGGCCTACAACAACCGCATCATCGTCGAGCGGTTATGGGCGTGTCTCAAGGAGTGGCGCGCCGTCGCCACCCGCTACGAGAAGACCGCCGTCAGCTTCGCCGCTGTCCTCTGCCTCGCCGAAACGCTCGATTGGCTCAAGTGACAACAGGCCTTAGTGTTGAACCCTGACATTTGAGTCCGTTCGGGGTTTCAGTTTCAGTCCCCCCTGCGAGTCTCGCAGGATGCGCAGTGGCATCTCTTTCAAGCTCTCCGCCGCGGATCGCCTTCGGTTGGAGGCCCTGGTCGCGGATCGAAACACGCCACAGAAGCACGTCTGGCAGGCTCGCATCCTGTTGCTAAGCGCCGATGGGCTCGGGACGCACGCGATCATGCGTGAGGCGGGCGTCTCAAAGACGGCGGTCTGGCGCTGGCAGGACCGACTTCGCGCAGGACGGCGTCGTAGGGCTCCTGCAGGATAAGACGCGGCTGGTGCGCATCCCGGCGCTGGGGCCGGAGGTGGCGACGCGCGTGGTGGCTCTGACGCAGGAAGATCCGCCCAGCGAGACCACGCATTGGACGGCCGCCGCTATGAGCAAGGTCGCGGCCATCAGCGTCTCGTCAGTGCAACGGATCTGGCGTGGGCATGGGCTGCAGCCGCATCGGGTCCAGCAGTTCAAGCTCTCCACCGACCCGGCCTTCGCCGCCAAACTGCGCGATGTCGTCGGGCTCTACGTCGACCCGCCCGCCCATGCCGTCGTGCTCTCGGTCTACGAGAAGAGCCAAATTCAGGCGCTCGCCCGCACGTCGGACCCGCTGCCGATGAAGCCAGGCCAGCCGACGACGCGCAACCCACGACTACAAGCGCCACGGCACGACGACCCTGTTTGCCGCCCTGGACGTCCTAGAGGGCAAGGTGATCGGCCGCTGCATGCAGCGCCACCGGCATCAGGAGTTCATCCGCTTCCTCAACGCTGTCGAGGCTGCGGTTCCGGCGGGCAAAATCGTCCACGCGATCCTGGACAACTACGCCGTTCACAAACACCCGAAGGTCCGTGCTTGGCTCGACCGCCACCCGCGCTGGACCTTCCAGTTCACTCCGACTTCAGCCTCGTGGCTCAACGCCGTCGAGGGCTTCTTCGCCAAGCTCGCAAAACGCCGCCTGCGGCGCGGCGTATTCGGATCGCTGATCGAGGTGCAGGCGGCCATCAAACGCTTCATCGCCGAGAGCAACGGCGACTCGATCCATTGCAGGCGGGCGAACATCTGTTCGGGGTGTGCTGTACATGGCTGCGCTGATCGCGATCCGGCGAGGCTCTCCCTTCCGGCCGTTCTATGAGCGGCTCACCCAGCGCGGCCGACCGAGGAAGGTTGCCCTTGTTGCGGTGATGCGAAAGCTCTTGGTGACGCTCAACGCTATCGTCCGCGATCGTACGCCATGGCGGCCACTCACCGCTTGACCTTCAACACTGCCGCTCCGTCGTGCGGGCGCTGCCGTGGAGAACCTATCCCATAGTGCAGCCTTGCATGCGGTCTCCGACGTATCACCACATAACGGGACTGAACATCAGCTCGACTTTGCCAATCATGTAGCGTTGCAGAGGGCATAGGCTAAGTGCGCTGGCAGGTGGAAGCGAGGTTTTGATCGAGCGCGTCGACGCGATGATGTCACTAAAGTCCGCTCGCGCCACCGGTAACAACTCTGCGCGGAGATCTCCGCCTTCTTGCACGCCAGCGCCAAGCTCTTGGCCTGGGCTGTCTGCACCTCGATCTGGCGCAGTTCGAGCACCACCTGCTCCGCACTCGTCTTTTGACCTCGCCGCATGACCGAAACTTTCAGTCCCGGCTGATCCTCTCAATCAGCCCGGTCCAAAGCCAGCCGGTCAGGTCGATCCGCACTCGGCCGTTCAACCCGAGTGGGTCCCCTGCGACTGCCGCGTCAGCGTTCCTCGTCAACGACGGGGGCGAGAATGCGCGGGGTCTGCTGGTGCTGGACGACCCGCCATTCCTCGTGCGACAGCCGCCGGTAGGTCGAGGTGCAATGGGCCTCGTAGGTCTCTTCACCCCGTGAGGCTTTCACAGAATAGGCGATGACGATCAGGCCTTCTTGGGGACGCGCAATCCGGCCATCGTCGAACGCGACGTCGGACCAACGGGGCGTGTCTGCGACCGCTTCGATCGCTTGAGCGCCACCGAGCACGTAAGGCGGCTGCGGCAGCGCCATCAGGCACTCGTCATCGACAAGTTCGCGGTAATGACCCGGGTCACCGGTCCAAAGGCTCTTTTCGAACGACCAAACACGATCATCGTCCACGGCGGGCCTCCTCAGGCTCTCGAAGTGCCGGGACAAGACCTGCGCGCCCTGATCGTTCCTAGACGGCACCCGCCCCAATGGTCGCGTGCCCCCCCGCGGGCGCCGCCCTCACCAAGACCTCGGCAAGCGTCATCACAGAACGTGCCACGTGAACCCGAATGGCACGCGTTGCCTCACGACTCATGCGCCTCAGGCGCTCGCGACCTCGAACTCCATGCCGCGTCCCGGTCCCTGGTCGGCATAATCCACGAGTGTCAGCCCCCGCTCGATCAGCGTCCCTTCGAGAATGTCGCGGTGCTTGCGCACCATCTGCCCGATCGCCAGCGGCGTCAGGCGCGGGCTCGACCGGCGCAGGGCATCCACCCCGACATGGGCCGGCATGCCCTCGTTCTCAGCGATCCGCGCAAGCGCCAGGCCCAGGTCGCGCGCTTTCGTCTCCGCGGCCGATTTCGGCTTGAAAGCCATGTGATGCCTCTTTTCTCGATGCTTTCGTCAGGCGGCCTGCAGCGTCTCGGCGAAGTCTTCCGGAACCTCGCCGAACCGGCCGAGAATCGTCGCGCTTTCCAATTCCCCTGTTTCGTCGTCGGCCACGATCTGGATCGCGGCGGTGCCCGGCAGCCGCGTGGCCATCGCTTCGGCCCGCTTCAGCGCCCCGTTCACCGTCGGCGACACCTGCTGGTCGCCGGGGCACAGGCGTTTGCGCTTCAAAATAAAGGTCTGCACGAGGTAGGTCGTCCGCATCGTCACCGTCGTTCTCCCGCACCAGGGCCGAGCCGGCCGCCATTCACACGTCAGGCAAGCCGTCGTGATCTCGGAAGCCCGAGCCGGAAATCGGCCGCCCGCTTGTTCTATTTTCGTTCTAGCACGAAAGACGGCTTCGCGTGAGCCTGTTTTGCAGCGCCGACACGCTCGTCGAGTGATTGTCTGCCGTAGGAGCGATCAGCCGCCACCGATGTCGCTGATGACTTTTCCGGTGCCGTTGCAGTCCGGGCAATTCTTGGCTTCGATCCGCCCGCTTCCGCGACAGCGCGGGCATAGGTTCTCATCCGTTCCGGACGGTCCGGGCGACGCTTCATCGCCGGGTTTTGCGGGCTCCGATCTTGGCCCGCATCGACCGCACGCAGGATGTTGGGCACTTCGTCGGCGATATCGCGCGCCAGGAAGCCGATCGGTCCGACGCGCCCGGCGAGCCGTCGCCCCACTTGCCTATGCAAATAGACCCCCTCGCCGCCGCTGTCGTCGCCTCCATGCCGCGAGCGAACACCTCTGCAACGACGCCTGCCAGAACATCGCCGGGGCCGGAGGTCGCTAGCCCGAGTCCGCCGCCGCCGTAGAGCCACGGTTCACCGGAGGGGGACACGATCGAGCTCTGCGCGACTTTCATCATCACGACGCATCCGTGCCTTTCGGCGGCCCGCTGAGCTGCTGCCAGAGGATTCGCTTCGACCGCGCCTCTGTCGACGCTCAGGAGCCGGGCTATGTCGTCGGCATGCGGCGTGATCACCGCGCGATCGATCCGCGCCTGACTGCGCGCCGAGGCCGGCCATGACGCCGGCATCGAGCAAGAGCGGCGACGAGGTGCGTGCCGGGAGAAGTACGGTGACGAGCGCGTCTGCCGTGTCCCCGGCGCTCAGCCCCGGGGCGATCAGAAGGGGGGCAGTGCCCCACCAAAGCTCTGCAGGCGTGCTACGGCCGGGGCGGGATCGATCCCGCCCTCCAACGTCGCGGCGTCATCCTTCGCAAGTCCAGAATGCTGCCGGAGGGAAAAGTTGGGACGACGCGTCCCGATCCTTTCAGATGACGAGGGATTTGGTTCGACTACGCCGGGTTGAATGCGTCACTGTCTCCCAATGGCGATTGGATACAAAATCGCGGCATCGGGTTTCTCGATGGAAAGATCATCGGAAATCCCCATGAAAACCTTTTTCACTCTCGCGAGCGCGGCCGGACTCATGGCTGCGAGCCTCACCCCTTTGATGGCGACATCGGCTGATGCCCGCTCTCGTCACAAGAACCGCGGGTCCGTCACGAGCGACGGTAGCGTGACCGGCGGACGCGGCGGGGGCCAAACGATCTCCCGTGGCGCCACGGGAGCCAGCACCATCAGCCGAAATTCCGCGGCGGGCGGCAATGCCAATCAGCCCGAGCGTGCGGTCCCGCAGGGTAGTGGTGGTGGCGGAAGCGGCGGCGCACAGTAACGCCGGTCCGGTGTCGGCATACGACGCGGGCGGCGATCACGACCACAATCGATGCTCTAGCTTTTTGTTTTTACATCATCTTTTTCCGAAAGCCGGCAACCACCTTTCGGGATGATGTTCTAGGGAAGTGTGTGATCGATGGCACTCCGTTCCGAGACTCCGCCCCCTCCGGGCGACCATGTCCTGGAAGCTCCCGTTTCATCGGAGCGTCCGACCACCGCGCAACTGAAGGCCGAGATCGATTCTGGCCGAACCGGCGATAAGATCCCCGCTCACGATCCCGGCTTGTCGCCCCTCGGGACCGACGACGAGGCCGCCGGGACACCTGCGGATGCGTCTCGCGTCTCGTTGGCGCGCGAAGAGGAAACCCGGCCGCGCCGCCGGAGAGCCAGCCGAATGCAGACCGGGCACGGCGCCACCCGTTGGGTTATGCCGGCCTATTACGGGGTCATGGTGGTGGCCCTGGCGATCGGGCTCGTCGTGTGGCTGGTGCGCTGATCCGGCGGATCGCTGCGACCGGGCGATCCCCGTGGGCGCGTGAGACGGTTGATCCCAGTCGGCGGGGCTCCAGTCCGCTTCGAACGCTCTCCCCGCTCGGATCGATGCGTGATTGCTCCAACTTTACGGGATGGCGCAACGCCATCTTATCGGGCGCCTGCCATGCTTCGATGCTCACGTGAGGACATCCATGTCCAGGCTTGCAGGATTCCCAATCGACGCCCCGCCGACGCCCGGCCAAGCCGGGTTGATCGCAGTCGATGAACACACCTCGATTGGGTGCTGGGTCCACGATATCTCCGCGCAGGACGTCGAGATCGTCGTTCCGGACACCTCCGTTGTCCCGGAGGTGTTCATGCTGACATCCTCGGATCAGGAGGCCATCAAGGTATGCCGCACCTTGTGGCGGACCGATGAGATGATCGGCGCACGGCATCGGTAGGCGTCGTGCCGATGGTGGTCTCCGGCTTTCGAAAAATGGCGCGATAAGAATGCTCCCGAAAGCGCATCGGTCCGCCCGAAGGCTCGCCATCGCTTGACGTTTCTCTTGATCCGATGAGGTGAGGACCGTCTTCGCAGTTCGACGCAAGGCGGGAACCGATCCGTATTCGACGAACCTCGTGGGCCGTTGCCGGGTCGACCCTGCCGGCTATGCCTCATGGCCGAGACGAAACAGCCGTACAAAGTCGAAGCCCCGGTCAGCCCCGTCTGACGCCCTAGGGTCATAGCTGCGGGACGGTCTCCAGGGACGACAGGATCAATCAGCAAGGTGGCGCGAAGCAGGGGCAAGGCGATAAGGCGGAAGGCGAGCGACGCGAGCCGTAAGTGCCAAACCGAGATCAGCCCAAATTGCGGTGAGCTGCCTGCTATCCCTAAGGGCCGGCGAGTGGCGGGCCGGTTTCTCGGGAGAAGACCGACCCGCCTGTCGCCTGCGTACCGCATGGGGGGCTGGCAGCCCAACGACACTGATTCAAACGGGCCTGACGCGGACGATCATCCCGCGATGTAAACGGTGAACTGGCTCCGGCGGGATCGTCAACTCACTGCCAAGGCGTGTCATTTCTGAAAACGCCTGCCGTGGGAGAAAAATTTCGTCGTCATTGTGTGCGCTAGCACACGAAATTTGCTCTCTACGAGTTGGACGGCGGAAGAACTTGTCTAGCCGAAGGGCGCTTGGCCAACCGAATAATCCGGCTTTCCATGGCGCATGAGTGGACGTCGTAAGGTCACGGATTGCGTACGAACCGCAAATCATCTCCCACGAGTGCCAGCCCCGTCATCAACGGTAAGTTTTTATTAACCATCTCGATGCAATCCTCGTCACCATCGCTCCCTCTTGCCGGTTGCGGTACGGTTCCTTCAGATTCGGCCTGGTCGATTCATGGTACATCTCGCGACGGACTACCCCGCTGGCGTGATCGTCGAAGCTGCCATGCCCGCTCTGAACGGCGAGAGTCGCGATCGGATCGGACAGGGCCTGCGTGACGCCTATGTCGAGCGCTGCGACGCGCAGCCGATCACCGACGCGCAAGTCGAACTGTTGCTGCAACTTCGGCAGAAAGAGCGCGATCGCCGCCGCAGCGCCTAGGAATCGGGTCCCTCAGCCTCAGGAGACCTCTCTCCCAAGGATCACTGCCAGCGTCGGGCCTTCGGCTGCTGGCGCCGGACCTCGGCGGCACGGATCATCGTCAGCACCCGGTCGAGATCCTTGAGCAGAGATGACTCGGTCGCGCGTGCCGAGGCGATTTCCCGGTCATCGCTGCCGAAGCGCTGACGCTGTTGCTGTAGCGTCAGCTCTTCCTCGAGGGCTGCCCGCTCCGCATGGAGCGCGAGGTAGGCCGCTCCCTGAGGATCTGCCGGATCGAGGAGGGGCTCCTCCTCGTGGGATGAATTTGGCTCCGTCACGATGACGGTCTCCTCGGACGTTTCGAGCGCAGGTCCGGTGCCACTCAGGGTGTCGCGCAAGATCTCGCGAAGATCACTCTCGTGGCGACTTTGAGAGCGCCCCCCGAACCATCCAGGCGCTGATCACCGCTGCCTTGGCTGCGGTGGTGCCGCGGACGTTTCGTGAGAGACACGGACCCAAGTACCTGGACCCAAGTACCTGCTCTGGTAACGCTCCCAGGGTGCAAAACGCTCCCAGGGGCCGATTGCTCCGTTGCGCTCTTATCCTCAGCAAAATTTCAAATTCCCCAAGGGCTTTCCGAGGCCGTCCCCGGGCCTGTCATGTCACCGTCATGTCGCCGTCATAGAGGCGGCGCGTCGGTGCACTAGATGGCAGCAGCGTCGCAGCGAGACCGGTTCCAGAATAGGCCCGGCCCCGACAATGCGCCCGACACCTTACGGAGATGCTCGTGAAGCCTTTCACTTACGCTCTGGCCGTCGGCCTTGCGGCCGCCCAGCTTGCGACCTCGGCCCTGGCCGCCGACATCACCGGCGCCGGTGCCACCTTCCCCTTCCCCGTGTATTCGAAGTGGGCCGAAGCCTATCGCAAGGAAACCGGAACGGGCCTGAACTACCAGTCGATCGGCTCGGGCGGGGGCATCAAGCAGATCCAGGCCAAGACCGTCGATTTCGGCGCCACCGACGCGCCGTTGAAGCCCGCTCAACTCGAGAAGGACGGCCTCGTCCAGTTCCCGACCGTCATGGGCGGCGTGGTGCCGGTGATCAACGTTCCGGGCATCGAGGCCGGCAAGGTCAAGCTGACCGGTGAGCTCCTGGCCGACATCTACGCCGGCAAGATCCTGAAGTGGTCCGATCCGAAGATCGCCGGGCTGAACGAGGGCGTGAAACTTCCCGACGCCAACATCACCCCGGTCTACCGCTCGGACGCCTCCGGCACGACCAACATCTTCACCACCTACCTCGCCTCGGTCTCCGAGCCGTGGAAGAAGGAATTCGGTGCTGCCACCACGGTGAGCTGGCCGGTCGGCCAGGGCGGCAAGGGCAACGAGGGCGTGACCGCCACCGTCAAGCAGGTTCCGAACTCGATCGGCTACGTCGAGTCGGCCTATGCCAAGCAGAACAAGCTCGCCTACGCGCTGATCCAGAACAAGGCTGGCAAGTATCCGCAGCCCGACGACAAGGCGTTCCAGGCCGCTGCCGCCAGCGCCGACTGGAAGTCCACCCCCGGCTTCGGGATCACGCTGACCAATCAGGCCGGTGACGACGCTTGGCCGATCACCGCCGCGACCTTCATCCTGGTCCACAAGGATGCGGCGGATGCGGCGAAGGCCGGCGATGTGCTGAAGTTCTTCGATTGGGCCTACAAGAACGGCGACAAGCTCGCCATCGACCTCGACTACGTGCCGCTCCCCGACACCGTCGTCGGTCTGATCCACGAGGAGTGGAAGGGCATCAAGGGCAAGGACGGCAAACCCGTCTTCGGCATGTAAGCGATCCTCTCAGGCCCTCTCCCGCACTCGGGAGAGGGTCTTTCTCCGAGTGTCCGGCTCGCATCGCGCGCCACGGCGCGCTAAACGCCCTCCATTCGAAGAGCCCTTCCGCGGATGACCGCCTTGACCCAGTCCATCGCCCTGGCCAGCGAGAGCGGCGTGCCCCGCACCGCCCCGAGCAAGACCGCCGACCGCCTGTTCCAGGGCGCCGCCTACGGCTCGGCTCTGCTCGTGCTGCTGGTGCTCGCCGGCATCCTCGGATCGATCATCTACGGGGCGTTGCCCGCCTTCACCGAGTTCGGCTTCGGCTTCCTCACCTCCAGCGCCTGGAACATCGGCACCGAGCAGTTCGGTGCGCTGCCGGCCGTGATCGGCACCGTCGCCGCCGCGCTGCTGGCCCTCGTCATCGGCGTGCCGGTTTCGCTGGGCATCGCGATCTACCTCACGCAGCTCTGCCCCGGTTGGGCCCGCAAGCCCGTCGCCATGACCATCGAGCTGCTCGCCTCCGTGCCGAGCATCATCTACGGCATGTGGGGCCTGTTCGTGTTCGCGCCGCTGTTCGCCCGCTTCGTGCAGGTGCCGGTCTCGAACGTCGTCGAGGGGATCCCGATCGTCGGCACGATCCTGTACGCGCGCATTCCCTCCGGCGTCGGCGTGCTCACCGCCGGCATCATCCTCGCGATCATGATCGTGCCGTTCGTTGCCTCTATCACCCGCGACATGCTCGACCAGATCCCGACCGTGCTGCGCGAGAGCGCCTACGGCATCGGCTGCACCACCTGGGAGGTCGTGCGCCACGTCCTCGTACCGCAGGCCTCGGTCTCGATCATCGGCGCGATCATGCTCGGCCTCGGCCGCGCGCTCGGCGAGACCATGGCGGTCACCTTCGTCATCGGCAACGCCAACCGCCTCTCCGCCTCGATCTTCGATCCGGGTTCGACCATCGCCTCGCGCATCGCCAACGAGTTCAACGAGGCCGACGGGCTCCAGCTCTCCTCGCTGATGGCGCTCGGCTGCCTGCTCTTCATCATCACCTTCTTCGTGCTGATCATCGCGCGCCTGCTGGTGCGGCGCACTAAGGTCGCCTGAACGAAACGTCCGCAACGCTGCCCGCCTACGGAAAACGACGCGCCATGGATGCCAGCACGCCCCTCGCAACGGCCGAACGCCCCCGGAGTGCGAGCCGCGTGCGCTCCGGCCGCCGGATCGCCGACCGCATCCTGATCCTGGCGAGCACGCTCGCGACGCTGCTCGGCATCGTCGTGCTCGGCTCGATCCTGCTGATGCTGATCGTCGAGGGCGTGAAGGGCTTCACCCCCGCCCTGCTCACGGAGCCGACGCCGGGGCCGGGTTCCGTGGGCGGCGGCATCGCCAACGCCATCCTCGGCAGCCTCGTGATGACGTTCATCGGCATCGTCATCGCAACGCCGATCGGGCTGATGGCCGGCACTTTCCTGGCGGAGTACGGCCGCACCTCGAAGGTCGCTGACATCATCCGCTTCCTCAACGACGTGCTGCTCTCCGCACCCTCGATCCTGATCGGCCTGTTCGTCTACACGCTGATGGTGCGGCCGATGGGGACCTATTCCGGCTGGGCCGGAGCGGTGGCGCTCGCCATCATCGCCACCCCCGTGATCGTGCGCACGACCGAGGACATGCTGCGCCTCGTGCCGAGCCAGATGCGCGAGGCCGGCGCCGCCCTCGGCGCGCCGCGTTCCCTCGTCATCCGCGCGATCACCTGGCGTGCGGCGAGTGCGGGTGTCGTCACCGGCATCATCCTGGCGCTCGCCCGCATCGCCGGCGAGACCGCGCCGCTGCTGTTCACGGCACTCAACAACAACAGCTGGTTCAACGCGAACCTGCTCGGCGGCGTGCCCAACCTGCCGGTCATGATCTACCAGTTCGCGCTGTCGCCCTATCCGAACTGGCAGAGCCTGGCCTGGGCGGGCGCCCTCCTCATCACCGTCACCATCCTGGCCCTGTCGGTGGTGGCCCGCCTTGTGATCAAGGACCAGCGGGCGCGCTGAGGCCGCCCCACGGACAGACCTCCCACCTGCGAGACAATCCGATGAGCGCCTCCCCCGCGATCCGCAGCCAGTTCGAAGGCCGAAGCCCGGCCGACGTCAAGGCGCCGGTGCGCATCGCCTGCAAGGACCTCAACTTCTACTATGGCAGCTTCCACGGCCTGAAGGACATCAACCTTGATTTCCGCGACCGGCAGGTGACGGCGCTGATTGGCCCCTCGGGCTGCGGAAAGTCCACGCTGCTGCGCACCTTCAACCGCATCTACAGCCTCTATCCGGAGCAGCGCGCGGAAGGTGAGATCCTGCTGGATGGCCAGAACGTTCTGGACCCGAAGATCGACCTGAACGAACTGCGCTCGCGAGTCGGCATGGTGTTTCAGAAGCCGACCCCCTTCCCGATGTCGATCTACGACAACGTCGCCTTCGGCCTGCGCCTCTACGAGAAGCTTCCTAAGGCCGAGCTCGACGTGCGCGTAGAGGAATCCCTGCGCAAGGCCGCGTTGTGGGACGAGGTCAAGGACAAGCTCAAGCAGTCCGGCACCGGCCTCTCCGGCGGTCAGCAGCAGCGCCTCTGCATCGCCCGCACCGTGGCGCAGCGCCCCGAGGTGATCCTGTTCGACGAGCCGACCTCGGCGCTCGACCCGATCTCCACCGGCCGCATCGAGGAGCTGATCGAGCAGTTGCGGACCGAGTTCACGATCGTCATCGTGACCCACAACATGCAGCAGGCCGCCCGCATCTCGCAGTTCACGGCGTTCATGTATCTCGGCGAGCTGATCGAGTTCGACGCGACCACGAAGATCTTCATGAACCCGGCCAAGCGGCAGACCCAGGACTACATCACCGGCCGCTTCGGCTGAGATCGACCGCGACTGCAAGGCAGTCGCGGCCCCCCTGCGCCCTCTTTGAGACGCGCCCTCTTCCGCCGGACCCGTGTCCATCGCAGTTTGAGTGCGCCCTCGTCCGACCGCCTGATCGGGAAATTCGCGACATGGCCGACCATATCGTCTCCTCCTACGACACCGACCTCGAGAACCTGCGCCGCTCGATCGCCGAGATGGGCGGCGTGGCCGAGAAGATGATGACGGATGCCACCGACGCGCTGGTGCGCCGGGATACCACCCTCGCCCAGGCGGTGATCGTCGCCGACAAGCGCCTCGACCTGCTGCAGCGGGAGATCGAGGAGCGCTCGGTTCTCCTCATCGCCCGGCGCCAGCCGCTGGCCATCGACCTGCGCGAGACGATCTCCGGTATCCGCGTCTCGGGCGACCTCGAGCGGATCGGCGATCTGGCCAAGAACATCGCCAAGCGCGTCGTGGCGATCAGCGATCAGGCCCAGCCGCAGAAGATCGTGCTCGGCGTCCAGCACATGAGCGACCTCGTGCAGGAGCAGCTCAAGGACGTGCTCGATGCCTATGCCAGCCGCGACGTGACCGCTGCCCACGAGGTTTGGGAGCGGGACAGCGCCATCGACGCGCTCTACAATTCGCTGTTCCGGGAACTCCTGACCTACATGATGGAGGATCCGCGCAACATCTCGTTCTGTACGCACCTATTGTTCTGCGCCAAGAACGTCGAGCGGATCGGCGATCACACCACCAACGTCGCCGAAACCATTGAATACCTCGTCACCGGTGAGACGCCGACGGCCGAGCGGCCCAAGAACGACGCTTCGAACTACGCGACGATTACGCCGGGCGCCTAAGGGTTAGGCGGAGCGGCGATCAAGAGACGCCTCCGGCTCCTCTCACGAGGGCCGGGCGTGACGGATGGAAAGACGGGCGATGACGAGTGCGCACATTCTGATCGTCGAGGACGAGGAATCCCTGACGACCCTGCTGCGCTACAATCTCGAAGCGGAGGGTTTCCAAGTCGATGTCGCGGTCCGCGGCGACGAGGCCGACCTTCGCCTGCATGAGACGACGCCCGACCTCGTCCTCCTCGACTGGATGGTGCCGGGCCTCTCGGGGATCGAGCTGTGCCGGCGGATCCGTGCCCGCCGCGAAACGGAGCGCCTGCCGGTCATCATGCTGACCGCCCGCGGCGAGGAGACCGACCGGGTGCGCGGCCTCTCGACCGGCGCCGACGACTACGTCGTCAAGCCGTTCTCCGTGCCGGAACTGCTCGCCCGCGTCCGTGCGCTCCTGCGCCGTGCCAAGCCCACCCACGTCTCCGACATGCTCGTGGCCGGCGACATCGAGCTCGACCGCGTCAGCCACCGCATCCGCCGGCAGGGCCGCGAGATCCATCTCGGTCCGACCGAGTTCAAGCTGCTCGAATACCTGATGCAGAGCCCGGGCCGGGTCTTCTCGCGGGAGCAGCTGCTCGACGGCGTGTGGGGCCACGATGTCTACATCGACGAGCGCACGGTCGATGTTCATGTCGGCCGCCTGCGCAAGGCGATCAACCGCCCGCGCCAGAGCGACCCGATCCGCACCGTGCGCGGCTCCGGATACTCGTTCGACGAGATGTTCGCCGGAGCGGAGTGATACGGCCTCCGGCCGGTCATTTCGCGGTTCCGCACCTCTCCGTCACCGCAAGGCGAAGCCGAGGCGATTCAGGGCACGACCCCTGCAGATCGTGCCCGGCCGGAGCCTTTAGCGGAAGCCGGCGACGCGGCGGTCGCGCTTACGCTCGGCGGCCGGCTGATAGGCGATCTGCGCGTGCTGGGTGCAGTAGGGCAGGCCCGTGATCGCGCGGCCGCCGCAGAAGCGGAAGTCCGGCGAGGTCGGGTCGCCCATCGGCCAGCGGCACATCGACTCGCGCAGGTCCATGATGGTGACCCGCTCGGAGACCGCCAGAGCCACCGGCTCCGGGGCGGGCTTTTTCGGCAGCGGAAAGTCCGGTGCCGGTCTGTGCGCGACGATCGCGGGCGGCTCCGGCAGCGTCGGCTCCTCGACCACCACGGCCTGCATCTCGACCTCGGCGGCCAGCTCGTCCCGGCGCCGACCCTGAGACGACGAACCCATCGGCTTGACGCGGCCGGAGAGTCCGAGGCGATGCACCTTGCCGATGACCGCGTTGCGCGAGACGCCGCCGATCTGGAGGGCGATCTGGCTGGCGCTCAAGCCGTCGTCCCATAGGCGACGAAGCAGCTCCACGCGCTCATCCGTCCAGCTCGGGACCGCTTCCGTCATTGTCCCCTCCACGTCGAAACATCCTTGAACGCAAAGACCGACCGACAGCGCGGCTCTGCTGCCACGCATGGCGACAGCAGGCATGGCCAGGGGCCGCAATCCGGCCCTGCACATGTCGGTTAACAGACGCCAAAGATGCCGTTGGCGACGCTGTGGAGACTACAGGACAGCTCGGCCGCGGAGCAAGGGTCCGTGCGTCTCGCGGTCCGGTTTCCCCCGGCAATCCGGCTCCCATGACGCCGGTCCGGATCGGTTCCGGCGGCGGGGCGAGCGAATCCTCCGCTAGTCGTTAACGCATTGCGTAAACTTGATCTTTTTCGAGCAAGCGGATCAAGCCATGTCCGATTGGCCGAGGGGGCGGGCGGTTGCGCGGACGGCCGGCATATTCGCGGTCGCGTCGGGAGCGCGATCGAAAAAGATTGTCCGGGCGGTCGGGATGACTATGTGACGGACGTCGTCCGCCGGCCTGCCGCCTGTGGACAACCGTCCTCGATCGGATCTCGATCGGATTTTGGGAGATCGCATGCGACTGCGCCTCGCGCCGGCCCTTTTCCTCCTTGCCGCGATGCCGGGAAGCGCGATGGCCGCGGGGCCGGCCGCGCCGGTTCCGAACGAGGCGGCGATCCGGTTGACCAATCACCGCGCGGTCTACGACCTGTCGCTGGCGCGCTCCGAGGGAACGCGGGCGGTCGAGGGCGTGCGCGGGCGCATCGTCATCGATTTCTCGGGTGACGCCTGCCGCGGCTACACCATGCAGACGCGCCAAGTGACGATGCTCAATTCCGGCGAGTCCGGCGACCGCACCTCGGACCTGCGCAGCACCACCTTCGAGAACGGCGACGGCAAGAGTTTCCGCTTCCGCACCACGACCATCCTCAACAATGCGCCCTCCCCGGCTGTCGATGGGACGGCGGAGGCGGCCGAGGCGCTCAAGGTGAAGCTCAAGGAGCCAAAGCGCGACGGGTTCCAGGCCGAGGGCGCCGTCCTGTTTCCGATCCACCACATGATCCGCCTGATCGAGGCGGCCAAGGCGGGCGAGACGACGGTCTCGGCCAAGGTGTTCGACGGCTCGGATGACGGGCGCAAGGTCTACGACACGTTGGGCATCATCGGCCGCCCGAGCGCCGCACCCGCCGCCGACACCCAGCGCGACAAGCCGCTGCGCGAGGGCGACCACGGCGCCATGCGGCGCTGGCCGGTCACGTTGAGCTACTTCACCCCCGGCGGGGGCGAGCGCACGCCGATCTACACCCTCACCTTCGACCTCTACGAGGACGGCGTCAGCGGGCGGCTCCACCTCGATTACGGAGATTTCGCGATCGACGGGAATCTGACGCGGCTCGATCTCGCCAAGGCCGACGCAAAATCCGGGGCGGACTGCAAGAAGTAGCCGTCGCGCTTCAGCCTCGGCGCCGCTCCGGCTCGCCGGTGAAGACGAGGCCGCGCTGGATCGCGGCGTTGCCGAACTTTTCCCGCAGCCGGTCGAGCGCCGCCTCGCGGCGGGCGACGCGCTCGATGCCCTGGTCGGCGAGGTCGCCACGGTCGGCATGGATCGCACCGCAGAGATCGCCGCCCCCGATGCCGATCAGACGGAAGGCGGTACCGTCGCAGGCGGCCCACAGCATCGGCTCGCCCTCGCGGAAGAGCCGGTCGGCGAGCTGCGTGGGTTTCAGGCCGCTGCGGGTTCGGGTGCGCAGCCGGAAGCGGGCGTCCTTCAGTTTCAGCGTGACGCTGCCGGCGGCGAGCTCCGCCCGCTTGAGCCGCGCCGACACCTTTTCGCAGAGTTGCCAGAGGATCGGCCGCAGATCCTCGAATCGGGTGAGATCGGTCGAGAAGGTCGTCTCGGACGAGACGCTCTTGGCCTCGCGGGTCGGGCGCACCGGCCTCCGGTCCCGGCCGGCGGCGAGATCGATGAGACGCAGTGCATCCCGCCCGAGGGATGCCTGGAGACGCACCGGGTCGGCGCGCGCGATGTCGCCGACCCGGTGGATGTTGAGCGAGGCGAGGCGGTTTCGCGCGCTCTCGCCGATGCCGGGCAGGATGCCCACCGGCTTGTCGGCAAGGAAGGTCGCGGCATCCTCGCCCGCGATGATCGAGAAGCCGCGCGGCTTGTCGAGGTCCGAGGCGATCTTGGCCAGGAACTTGTTGGCGGACAAACCCACCGACACGGTGATGCCGACCTCCGCCTCGACCCGTGCGGCGAAGCGGGCGAGCGTCACCGCCGGGCTCGTCCCGTGCAGGCGTTCGGTGCCGGAGAGGTCGAGGAACGCCTCGTCGATGGAGACGGGCTCGACCAGCGGCGTGAGCGCCAGCATCATCGCCCGAACCTCGCGCCCGACGCGGGCGTACTTTTCCATATCCGGCCGCAGCACGGTGGCATCGGGGCAGCGCTTCAACGCCTCGAACATCGGCATCGCCGAACGCACCCCGGAGATCCGGGCGAGGTAGCAGGCGGTGGAGACGACGCCGCGCTTGCCGCCGCCGATGATGAGCGGCTTGTCGCGCAAGGAAGGGTCGTCGCGTTTCTCGATCGCCGCGTAGAAGGCGTCGCAATCGACGTGGGCGATGCTCAACGCGTCGCGGGCCGCGTGCGCGAGAAGGCGCGGCGAGCCGCATCCGCGGCAGCGCAGGGCGCCCTCGGCTTGCATCGTCAGGCAATCGCGGCAGAAGGGTCTCACGTCGAAAACCTCGCCCGGCCTTTGCCGGGCTGATGCGGGCGAGACAGGTTGTACGAATGTCCGGAGCCGCCGACCAGGGTTCTCCCGCGCGCCATCCCACGCCGAATCCCGATGCGCCGCCCCTGCGCATCCTCGTGCTTGGCGGCACCACCGAGGCCAGCGCGCTCGTCGCCCGGCTGGCGCGTGAGCCGGATGTCTCGGTGACACTGTCGCTGGCCGGACGTACCGCTGCGCCGCGGCCCGAACCGGTGCCGACCCGCATCGGCGGGTTCGGCGGCGGCGAAGGGCTGGCGCGGTGGCTTTCCAAGAACGGCATCGCGGCGGTGATCGACGCGACCCACCCCTTCGCCGCGCGGATCTCGGCCAATGCGGCCGAAGCGTGCAGGGCTGTCGCGGTGCCGCTGCTCGCTTTGCGTCGCCCGGCCTGGGAGCGCGAGCCCGGTGACGACTGGATCGCAGCCGCGAACGTCCCGGCCTGTCTCGATGCGCTCGGGGCCGCACCGAGAACGGTGTTCCTCACCATCGGCCGACAGGAGTTGGCGGCCTTCGCCCGCGCGCCGCAGCACGCTTACGTCGTGCGCACCATCGAGCCCGTCGGCGACGCGCTGCCGGTGCCGAACCTCGTCACCGTCAGCGCCCGCGGCCCCTTCGCGCTCGATGACGAGATCCGCTTCATGCGCGAGGCGCGCATCGAGGTGCTGGTGACGAAGAATTCCGGCGGCGCGGCGACCTATCCGAAGATCGAGGCCGCGCGCCGGCTGGGCTTGCCCGTGGTGATCGTCGCCCGCCCTGCCCTTCCGGATGTGCCGGCCGTGCCCGATGCCGCGGGCGTGCTGCCCTGGCTCGAGGCGCGGCTCGCCGCGCGCGGACTGTCCTAAATCCGGCTCGACGCCGCCCGGCCCCGATGCCATGGCAGGGTGATGCCCGCGCCTCGAACAAGGATCCGCCGATGACCCGCGCCCTGATGATCCAGGGGACCGGGTCCGATGTCGGTAAGTCGCTGCTGGTGGCCGGCCTTGCCCGCGCCTTCACCCGGCGCGGGCTTACGGTGCGCCCGTTCAAGCCGCAGAACATGTCGAACAACGCCGCCGTTACCGCCGATGGCGGCGAGATCGGCCGGGCTCAGGCGCTCCAGGCCCGCGCCGCGCGGGTCGCGCCATCCGTCCACATGAACCCGGTGCTCCTGAAGCCGCAGAGCGAGGTCGGCGCGCAGGTGGTGGTGCAGGGCCGCATGATCGGCACCGCCAAGGCGCGGGAGTACCAAGCCTGGAAGCCGCGGCTGATGGCCTCCGTGCTCGACAGCTTCGAGCGGCTGCGCGCTGAGGCCGACATCGTGCTCGTGGAGGGCGCGGGCTCGCCGGCTGAGGTGAACCTGCGACAGGGCGACATCGCCAATATGGGTTTCGCCCGGGCGACCGGGACGCCGGTGGTGCTCGTCGGCGACATCGATCGCGGCGGCGTCATCGCCAGCCTTGTCGGCACGCAGGCGGTGCTGGAGCCCGACGATGCGGCGATGATCCGCGGCTTCATCGTCAACCGCTTTCGCGGCGACCCGACGCTGTTTGCCGACGGCATGGCCCTGATCGCCGCGCGCACCGGCTGGTCGCCGTTCGGCCTCGTGCCGTTCTTTCCCGACGCCGCCCGCCTGCCGCCGGAGGACGCGGTGGCGCTCGATGCCCCGCAGGCGCGCCGTGACGGTGCCGTGCCGTTGATCGCGGTGCTGCGCTTTCCTCACATCGCCAACTTCGACGACCTCGACCCGCTGCGGCAGGAGCCCGGCGTCGCGGTGACCTTCGTGCCGCCCGGTGCACCCGTCCCGGCGGAGGCGGACCTGATCGTCCTGCCGGGTTCGAAGACCACGATCGACGATCTCGAATGTCTGCGCGCAGAAGGATGGGACATCGATATCCGCGCCCATCTGCGCCGCGGTCGTCGCGTGCTCGGGCTGTGCGGCGGCTACCAGATGCTTGGCCGCTCCATCGCCGACCCGCAGGGGATCGAGGGGGCGCCGCGCGACCTGCCGGGCCTCGGCCTCCTCGACGTCGAGACGGTGATGACGGACGCGAAGCGCCTCGTCGCCGCCAGCGGCACGACGCTCGCCGATGGCGAGCCGTTCTCCGGCTACGAGATGCATGTCGGCGACACGACCGGGCCGGACACCGCCCGGCCCCTGCTGCGCTTCGCCGACGGCCGGGCCGATGGGGCCGTCTCACCCGACGGGCTCGTGACCGGCACATATGTCCACGGCCTGTTCGCCGACGACCGCCAGCGCGCCGCCTGGCTCGCCCGGCTTGGCGCTGCGCCGGGCCTCACCCGTTACGAGGCCGGCATCGAAACGGTGCTCGACCGCTTCGCCGACCACCTCGAAGCGCATCTCGATTGCGATGGGCTGCTGCGCTTGGCGTGAGGGATCGTTACCGGCCGAAGGTGAGCCAGATGCCAGTCACGGCCGCCACCAGCGTGAACTGCAGCGCGCAAGCCGTGCGGTAGAGCTTCAACGCACGCACGATGTCGTCGGCGTTGGCCTCGGCCCGCCCGTCGCCCATCCAGGCATCCTCGACGCGGGTGTCGCCGTAGATGCGTGGGCCCGCGAGCCGTAGGCCCAGCGCGCCGGCCATGGCCGCTTCGGGCCAGCCGGCATTGGGCGAGCGATGGCGGCCCGCGTCGCGGCGGATCGCCCGCCACGCGCCCGCCGCGGAGACATCCCGGCTCAGCGCCGCTGCTGCGATCAGCAGGAGCCCGGTGAGTCGCGAAGCCGGCAGGTTCACGAGGTCGTCGAGGCGGGCGGAGGCCCAGCCGAATGCCTCGTAGCGGGGCGTGCGGTGGCCGACCATGCTGTCGGCAGTGTTGATCGCCTTGTAGAGCGCGCCGCCGGTGAGTCCGCCCGCGCCGATCCAGAAGGCCGGCGCGACGATGCCGTCGGAAAAGTTCTCCGCCAAGCTCTCGATCGCGGCTCGGCACACGGCGGCTTCGTCCAGGCTCTCGGGGTTTCGGCCGACGATCATCGACACGGCGGTACGACCCCCGGCGAGCCCTTCGGTCCGCAGGGCGGCGGAGACGCGCCGGACATGGACGAACAGGCTGCGCTGCGCCGGCAGGCTCGCGGCGAGAACAGCGAGGATCACCAGGCCGAACCCGTGGCCCGTGAGCGCGGCGAGCGCCGTCAGTCCGAGGGCGAGGGCGGCCACCGTGACGAGCAGCATGGCGAGCGCCAGGATGCCGCCGAGCCGGCGTGTCCGCGGCGCGCCCCGGTTGAGCCCACGTTCGAGCGCGGCGATCAGCCGGCCGATCCAGGTGACAGGATGGCCGAGCGCCCTGTAGAGGCGGTCCGGATAGCCCGCCACGGCCTCGATCAGCAGGGCGATGGCCAGGATGCCGAGGGTGTCGGGCGGATGGGTCAGGGCGATCCAGGACATCGTTGGCAGGGTCGGTGCGGGGCGGGATGGAAGGGCGCGGGGTGCTGACGGACGGTATTGCGCATGGCGGCGATCTCGACGCGGCCCGCCGGCTGTTTCCGGGCGCGCCCGAGCCGTGGATCGACCTTTCGACCGGTATCAACCCGGTGCCCTATCCGCTGCCGCCGTTTGAAGCCAGTGCCCTTCACCGCCTGCCCTCCCCCGCCGACCTGGCCCGGCTCAAATCCGCGGCGTCGGCGGCCTACGGCGCGCCGGGGCCGGACCATGTCGTTGCCGCGCCCGGCACGCAGATCCTGATCGAGACCCTGCCGCGGCTCCTGCCGCCGTCTTGCGTCGCGGTGGTCGGCCCGACCTATGCCGAGCACGCCGCCGCCTGGACCCGCTCCGGCCATACGGTGCGCAGCGTGGGCGATCCGCGCGAGGCCGAGGGCGCCGATGTCGTGGTGGCGGTCAGCCCCAACAATCCCGACGGGCGCGTGTTCTCGGCCGAGGCGTTGGCGCGCGTCGCCGGGGGAGGCCTCGTCGTGCTCGATCAGGCCTTCGCCGACCTGGAGCCCGTGGAGGCCGCGCGGCCGGGGCCCGGCCTCGTGGTCCTGCGTTCGTTCGGCAAGACCTACGGGCTCGCGGGCCTTCGGCTCGGCTTCGCTCTCGCCGAGCCGGCGCTGGCGCGGCGCATCGAATCCGCCCTCGGTCCCTGGGCGGTCTCGGGCCCCGCCATTGCCGCGGGCTGCGCGGCGCTGCCGGATGCCGCGTGGCGCCGCGTGGCCACCGCCGATCGGGCGAAGGACGCGGGCCGCCTCGACCGGATGATCGAACGGGCCGGCGGACGGATCGTCGGCGGGACGGCCCTGTTCCGCACGGCGGATTTCCCGGACGGGCCCGGCCTGTCCCGGAAACTCGGTGAGGCCGGGATCTACGTGCGGCGCTTCCCCGAGGCGCCGGAGCGGCTGCGCTTCGGCCTGCCCCCGGACAAGGCGGCATGGTGCCGCCTCTCGCGGGTGCTCAGGTAGGCTGGGATCTGCCGCCGAGCCAGGACACGACGAGCGCGGCGAGCGCGAAGGCGCCGCCGACGGCGCAGACGCCGGGCCAGTCCGCGAGGAGGAAGGCACGCGAGCCGAGGAAGGCGCCGGCCGCTCCGCCGATAAAGACCGCGGTGAACAGCACGGTGTTGATGCGTCCGCGGGCGCCCGGCGCGAGGGCGTAGGCGCGGGTCTGGTTTGCGATCAAGGCGCCGTTGATGCCGATGTCGAGGAGCAGCACGCCGGCCGCGATGGCGAGGAGCGATACCTCACCGGCCAGCGCCAGCACCACGAAGGCCGCCGCGACCAGAACGCTGCCGACGATCACCACCGGCCGGGCGCCGCGCCGGTCGCTGTAGCGGCCGGAATAGGGGGCGATCAGCGCGCCTGCGACGCCGATGACGCCGAACAAGCCCGCGCCCGCCGCGGTGAGGTCGAAGGGCGGCGCCTCCACGAGGAGGGCGAGCGTCGCCCAGAACGCGTTGAAGCTGGCAAACAGCAGGGCCTGGGACAGGCTGGCATTGCGGAGGATCGGCTGGCTGCGCACGAGATGCAGCAGCGAGATCATCAGCGCGCGATAACGCAGGCGCTGCTTCGGTGCGCTGCGTGGCAGCGTGCGCCACGCGATTCCCGCCATGGCGACGGCGAGGCCGGCGGCTGCGAAGAACACCGCGCGCCACCCGAATTGCGCGCCGACGAAGCCGCTCGCGGTGCGGGCGAGCAGGATGCCGGAGAGCAGGCCGGTCATTACCCCGCCGACGATCCGCCCCCGGCTCGCATCGGGCGCGAGCTCGGCGGCGAAGGGCACCGCCTGCTGCGCGGCGCAGGCGAGCACCCCGATGACGAGGCTGGCCCCTGTGAGCACCGCGAGGTTCGGGCTGAGTGCTGCGGCGACCAGGGCGACGGCCAGCCCCAGCAACTGCCACACGATGAGGTCGCGCCGCGGCAGGGCATCGCCCAGGGGCACCAGGAACAGGATGCCCAGACCGTAGCCGACGAGGCTGGCCGTCGGCACGAGGAGTGCCGCGCGCTCGCCGAACTCGGCGACGAGAACCGCGAGCAGAGGCTGATTATAGTAGATGTTGGCGACGGCCCCACCCGCGATCAGGGTCAGCCCGATGCGCGTCGTGGGGGACAGGGCGCGGTCGCCGCCCGCATCACCGCTCATCGGTGTGCCGTCCGGATCTCGGAGGGCTGGGATGGATAGGCAGCTAGCGGCGGGAAAAACGACATGGACCGCCCCATACGGCAGGCCGCAGCCGGACCGCCAGCCCTGGCGACACGGCGAGCCGCAGCCGTCGCGCGGCAGAATGTCCGGCTTCGCTCGGACTGCCCTACGAGATGCCCTGTCGAAGACCGCATCGGCGCAAAGGGCGAATGCGAGGCGGATGTGCCGCGAGGGACAGCCTGACGCGCGACGGTAGCAACCCTCAAAAGACTGCCTATATGATCAATTGTAAGAAAAACGCACAGCCTTTGCAGCAGCTTGGCCCTGCAACCATTTGCAGATGGGCGCGTGATGGCGCACATTTTCCCCCGGTGGCCGGCCGCCGCTTCAAGATGAGGAGTCGTGTATGCCGAATTACCGCGTCCACTTCGCGAAGCAGATCCTCGGAGTGCCCTTCACGGTCGGTTTCGTCGAAATTTCCCGCGCCCGCGATCCGGAGCGCGCCCTGAAGGCCGCGGAGATCCGCTTTGCCCGCTCACGCGGTGTGAACGATTGGCGCGAGCGCGCCGACACTGTGGATCTCGCGCCGCATGCCGAGGCCGAGTTCTGACGGCCCCCGGCGGATCGGCCTTGGCCGATCCGAGCATGCCGGCGCAGCGCAATTTTCTCAGCGGAATGGTATTGCCGGAGGCGCCCGGCAGGCCTGCTGCCTGCTTCCCATATCTGGCGCCGAGGCGGCGTAGGCTTTAGGTTCCCGTAACGGCCGAGCCTCGTCTGCGTCGGCTCGGCGGATCCAAGGGCTTGTTCGGTCATGGCGGCGATCTCGTTCCTCGGCGATCTCATCCAGACCATCAGTGACCGGGGCCGCGACCTCATCGGCTTGGCCCGCTCCGATCTGGCACGGACGGCGAGCGCGGCCGACCTCGCCCGGTTCTGCGAAGACCTGATTTCCCGGCGCGGCGAAGCCTCGGGCGTCGCGCTCGCCCGCTTGATCCTCGATCGCTACGCCGCCTTCCCGCTTGAGGACCGGCTCGCCTTCCTCGAACTCATCGCCACCGAATTCGGTGCCGACCACGACGCGGTCGATGCCGCCATCGCTGCTTACCGCACCGATCCGACGCGGGCCCGTCTCGGCCTGCTGCATGTGGCGGCCGAGCCGCGATCGCAGGAACTGATCCGACGGCTCAATCTCGCCCGCGGCGGTACCCTGGCGCTGGTGCGGATGCGCGAGGATCTGTTCGCGCTGCGCAAGCGCCTGAAAGACCGCGAGGCCGCCCCGGAGACAATCGACGCGGCGGCGAGCCTCGACAGCGATTTCGAGCACCTGTTCGCCTCGTGGTTCAATCGGGGCTTCCTCGTGCTGCGCCACATCGACTGGTCGACGCCGGCCGACATCCTCGAGAAGATCATCCGTTACGAGGCGGTCCACGAGATCGCCGATTGGGACGAGTTACGCCGCCGCATCCAGCCGACGGACCGGCGCTGCTTCGCCTTCTTCCATCCGGCCCTGCTCGACGAGCCGCTGATCTTCGTCGAGGTGGCGCTCACCAACGCCATCGCTCCGGCGATCCAGCCGATCCTTGCGGATGGGCGCGAGCCGGTGCCGGCGCGCAGCGCCACGACCGCGATCTTCTACTCGATCTCGAACTGCCAGAAGGGCTTGGCCGGTGTCACCTTCGGCAACTTCCTCATCAAGCAGGTGGTCGAGGACCTCGCCCGCGAGATTCCCTCTCTGAAGACCTTCGTCACCCTCTCGCCGGTGCCCGGCTTCCGCACTTGGCTCGATCGCGAGCGTGGTGCCGACGCGCCGCAGGCCCTGACGAGGGAGGATGTGGAGGCGCTGCGCCTGCTCGATACCGAGGATTGGCGGGCCGACAAGACGAAGTGCGAGGCGGTTCGGCGTGCCATGCTGCCTGCAGCGGCCGCCTATTTCCTGCGCGCCAAGAACGAGCGGGGCCGCCCGCTCGACCCGGTGGCCCGCTTCCATCTCGGCAATGGCGCGCGGCTGGAGCGGATGAACTTTCTCGGCGACACCTCGAGGAAGGGCCTGAAGCAGTCCTATGGGCTGATGGTGAACTACCTCTACGATCTCTCAGCGATCGAGAAGAACCACGAGACCTACGTCAATCTCGGCACCGTCGCGACCTCCTCGGCGGTCAGCCGCGAGCTGCGCTCCAACCTGCCGCCCCCGCGGGCGGTGGTGCTGGCCGAGGCGGGCTGAGTCGCGTCCTCGGCGGAGCGGCGGACGCCGCTTTTTCGCTGCGGCGCGGGACCGATTCCATCCTCGCACGTTCTCCTGTCCGACGCCCGCCCGAAACTCTCGAGGTGGCGGGCCTGACAAGAACAGGAGTTCCGCCATGGTTGATACGGATCGCATCGTCGGCACCGCGAAGGATCTCGGCGGCCGGGCGCAGGGCGTGGTGGGCGATGCGCTCGGCTCCGACCGGGATTCGCTGGAAGGCCGTTACCGGGAGGCCGAGGGCCGCGCGCAGCGCATCTACGGGCAGGCCAAGGACACCGTGCGCGACATCGCCGACGACGTCGGCGGCTATGCGGAGGACGCCTACGACCGCGTCAGCCGTAACGGCGGTACGTATCTGCGCGACGGGCGCGAGCGGGTCGAGACGCAGGTCGGGGAGAACCCGTTCCTCGCACTCTTGATTGCCGGTGCCGTCGGCTACGGCCTCGCGCTGCTGCTGCATTCTCGCCGCTGAACAAAGATCTCGGAGCGCGGCATTCCCCTCGCCGCGCTCCGCTCTTCGTCGGCGCTACTGCGCGGTCCAGCCGCCATCCATGGCAATGTTCGCGCCGGTGATCTGGCTGGCGCTGTCCGTGCACAGGAACAGGGCGAGCGCGGCGACCTGATCGATCGTCACGAATTCCTTCGTCGGCTGCGCCTTGAGCAGCACGTCCTCGATCACCTGCTCCTTGGTGAGGCCACGCGCTTTCATCGTGTCCGGGATCTGGCTCTCCACCAGCGGCGTCCAGACATAGCCCGGCGAGATGCAGTTCACGGTGATGCCGTGGGTGGCGAGTTCGAGCGCAGCCGTCTTGGTGAGGCCGACGACGCCGTGCTTGGCCGCGACGTAGGCCGACTTGTAGGGCGAGGCGACCATCGAGTGCGCCGAGGCGGTGTTGATGACCCGGCCCCAGCCCTTCGCCTTCATGTGCGGCACGGCTGCACGCAGGGTGTGGAAGGCCGAGGAGAGGTTGAGCGCGATGATCTGGTCCCACTTCTCGACCGGGAAGTCCTCGATCGGCGAGACGTACTGGATGCCCGCATTGTTCACGAGGATGTCGATGCTACCGAACGTCTCGACCGAGAGTGCGATCAACCCGCCGATCTCGTCGGGCTTCGTGAGGTCGGCAGGCGAGTAGGCCGCCTTGACCCCGAACTCGCTCTCGATGCCGCTGCGGGTCCGCTCGATGTCTTCGGCGTTGCCGAATCCGTTGAGGACCACGTTCGCGCCAGCCTTGGCGAAGCTCTTGGCGATGGCGAGGCCGATGCCGCTGGTCGAGCCGGTGACGACGGCGGATTTCCCTTGCAGGCTCATGAATTCCCTCCGGTTCACGGGCCACGCGGACCCTTTCGCCCCACGACTTGCCCCAATGGTTCGGCGAAGTCGATCTTGCTGCGCCGCACGCGCTGACGCTAAGCGGCGGTTGACACCTATGCCTGCTTCCCCGAACACCTCGCGCCGGTCGCAGGGCGCCGGGCGGGTGCACGGCTGCCGAGCAAGAAGTTGGACCGACGATCGATGGCGGTGATGCGCTCCTATCTCGACTTCGAGAAGCCCGTGGCGGAACTCGAGGCGAAGCTCGAGGAACTCAGGGCCCTGGGCCAGCGCGACGGCGCCGTCTCGATCAGCGAGGAGGTCGGGCGCCTCGAGGGCAAGGCCGCCCAGGCGCTCGCTGAGATCTACGCCGCCCTCACACCCTGGCAGAAGACGCAGGTCGCCCGCCATCCGCAGCGGCCGCATTTCGTCGATTACTGCGCCGGGCTGATCGAGGAGTTCACGCCGCTGGCCGGTGACCGCACCTTCGGCGAGGACGAGGCGATCCTCGGCGGCTTCGGGCGCTTCCGCGGCCGCCCGGTCTGTGTCCTCGGCCAGGAGAAGGGTGCCACCACCGAGGCGCGCCTGCGGCACAATTTCGGGATGGCCCGGCCGGAGGGCTACCGCAAGGCCGTGCGCCTGATGGAGACCGCCGACCGTTTCGGCCTGCCCGTGCTCGCCTTCGTCGACACCGCGGGCGCCTTCCCCGGCATCGAGGCGGAGGAGCGCGGTCAGGCCGAGGCCATCGCCCGCTCCACGGAAGCCTGCCTCGCGCTCGGCGTGCCGAACGTCGCCGTCGTCATCGGCGAGGGCGGCTCGGGCGGAGCCATTGCCATCGCCACCGCCAACACGGTGATGATGCTGGAACACGCCATCTACAGCGTGATCTCGCCGGAGGGCGCCGCCTCGATCCTGTGGCGCGACCAGGGCCGGGCGCACGACGCCGCCACTGCCATGAAGATCACCGCGCAGGATCTGCTGCGCCTCGGCATCATCGATTCGATCGTGCCCGAAGCCACCGGCGGCGCCCACCGCGACCGCCAGGCGGCCCTCGACGCGACCGGTGACGCCATCGCCCGCGCGCTGGCGGAGTTCGAAGGCCTGAGCCGGGATGAGATCCGCGACCGGCGCGCACAGAAGTTTCTCGAGATCGGCCGCAAGCTGTGAAATGGGGGCTCGGCGCGGGCCTGCTGAACGGCCTGCGCCGCCTCGGCCGGCGCGACCTCCGCGAACCGCGTGCCGTCAACCACATCTCGCTCGGCAGCCACTGCCATACCGCACAGATCCTGAAAGGGCTCGGCCTGCGCAGGTGGTCGGCGCCTTTCGACTGGATCTTCTCCTCACCGGGAATGGTCCGCGATTGTCTCGCCGACGACTTTTCCGATCTGCTCGAGCAGCGCCACTATCAAAGCACACCGCTGCACGAGCGGCAGGCGCCGAACGAGACGCGTTGCCGCCATCTCCTCTATCGGGATCGGCACGCGATTCCGTTCGTGTTCAACCACCACGATCCGGCGGCCAGCGACGAGGATTACCGCTTCCTGCAAGCCGGCGTACGACGGCTGCGTGCGGCCCTGGACCGGCCCGGTGCCCGCAACCGCTTCTACCTGATGACCGCTCTTCCCACCGAAGCGGCGACGGTTCGTGCGATCCACGACGCGCTGACGGCGCGGGCTGCGGACAATCACCTTCTGATGCTTCAGTTGCACCAAGGGAAGAGCCAAGCGGTGAGCGTGCTCGCGCAGGAGCCGCATCTCGACTGGCTCCGAATCGAGGTTCGTTCGCCATCGGTCGGTGTCCGCTTCGCCGATCCCGCCGATGACGCGTTCTTGAAGGCTGTCATGCGCGAGCGCAGTCTATTTCCTGCGGAACCGTGACGGATCTGCAACGCCTGTCCACAATGTGGATTGCTGCCTTGCGGTAAGTTCTGGGTAAGCTTAGCGAGGCTATAGGGTTCGGGGAGTGACGTCCGCAAAAGGGCAGGAATTGCCCTGCGGGCGAGGACACGTAAGGACGGGTTCCCCATGGCTGTGCGTCCGTTTGTGGCGGCTGCTGCCGTTGCTCTGGCGATGACCCTCGGTGCCTGCCAGGACAGCGCCATGCTCGGTGGCGCTTCGACCCGCAGCCTAACCCCGGTTCCCCCCCAGACGCTCGCGCTCATGCAGACCAAGGGCATGAGCCAATCCGACCCGATCCTGATCCGCGCCTTCAAGAAGGAAGCGGAGATGGAGGTGTGGAAGCGCGGCGCCAACGGCCAGTACGCCCTGCTGAAGACCTTCCCGATCTGCCGCTGGTCGGGCCAGCTCGGCCCCAAGCTGAAGCAGGGCGACCGGCAGGCGCCGGAGGGCTTCTACGCGATCACGCCGGGTCAGATGAACCCGAACTCCAGCTACTATCTCTCCTTCGATGTCGGCTACCCGAACGCCATCGACCGAGCCAAGGGCGGCACCGGCAACTACATCATGGTGCACGGCACCTGCTCGTCCTCGGGCTGCTTCGCGATGACCGACGCCTCGATGTCGGAAATCTACGCCATCGCCCGCGAGGCCTTCAACGGCGGCCAGCGCGCCTTCCAGTTCCAATCCTACCCGTTCCGGATGACGGCTTCGAACATCGCCAAGTTCCGCAACGACCCCAACACGCCGTTCTGGAAGAACCTCAAGGAAGGCTCGGACTATTTCGAGACCCTCAAGGAGGAGCCGCGTGTCGCGGCCTGCGGCACGAAATACGTGTTCGGCGGTGCCGACGTGGCGGCGGGCAACTGCACGCCGCGGGTCGATCCGCTGGTTGCCGAGAAGCGCGACCGCGACAGCCACGAGGTTGCCGAGCTGATCGCAAAGGGCACGCCCGCGACCCGTGTCGTCTACGACGACGGCGGCCAGAACCCGGTCTTCCGTCCTCAGAAGCCGGAAGGGCCGACCTTCGCGGCCCTCATCGAGAACGAGAAGGAAAAGGAGAAGGAGCTCGCCTACACGGCCAAGGAATACGGGCGCTATCACCTCGGTGACGTCAGCCGGCCGGAGAGCCTCGCGCTCGGACCGAACGAGTTCGAGGTCGATGCCAAGGGTAAGCCCGTCCTGATCGCCGCCGCCCCCGCCGACGCGCCCGGCCCGACCAAGGCTGCCGCCGCCCGTAAGGAGCAGACCAAGTCGACGACGGTGGTCGCGGTGCAGGAGCCAGCCAAGGTGGGTGACGGCAAGGCGGGCGAGGCTAAGCCGGGCTCGACCAAGCCGCACCGGATCGCCGTGGCCGATGCGGACGGCGACGTGAGCGCCTTCAGCAAGGTTCTGGGCAAGAAGCCCGGCAAGGACGAGAAGGCCGCCGAAGCGCCGAAGTCTGAGACGTCCAAGTCCGACGCGTCCAAGTCCGAGGCCCACAAATCGAAGCCGGCGGCCAAGGACGCGACATCCGCCGCCGCGAAGCCGCAGGCTGCCGTCACGACCACCGGCTCCCTGCGGAACTGACGGCCCCTGACGGCTCGGCGCGGTGGCGGCCAAGAGCCGTGATTACGCCGTGACTTCTCCGGCGCGGTCAGGCCGTCGGAGCGTGGCGCGAACCCCATCGACAAAGCCGCGCACATCCTGTAGAGCCCCGGCCAACTCACAACAGGATGCCGAAATCCTGACGCCCGGACTTCACCGGACGGGCGCTAACGGCCGGAGCGTTTCCAATGAACATCATCGAGCAGCTCGAGCGGGAAGAAGTCGCCCGCCTCGCCAAGACCATCCCGGATTTCGAGCCGGGTGACACGGTCATCGTCAACGTCCGCGTCAAGGAAGGCGAGCGTACCCGCGTCCAGGCCTATGAGGGCGTCTGCATCGCCCGGAACGGCGGCGGGCTCAACGAGAGCTTCACCGTCCGCAAGATCTCCTACGGCGAGGGCGTGGAGCGCGTCTTCCCCGTGCACTCCCCGATGATCGACTCGATCAAGGTGGTCCGCCGCGGTAAGGTCCGCCGCGCCAAGCTCTACTACCTGCGCGACCGTCGCGGTAAGTCGGCCCGTATCGTCGAGCGCTCGGACCGCTCCGAGAAGACCGCCAAGGCCCAGAAGGCCACTGCCGCGACCGCCGCGGAGTAATCCTTATCCGAGAGTGGCCCTGCGGGGCCGCTTTTGCCGAT
The DNA here is from genome assembly GCF_024169925.1 of Methylorubrum extorquens. Taxonomy (NCBI): domain Bacteria; kingdom Pseudomonadati; phylum Pseudomonadota; class Alphaproteobacteria; order Hyphomicrobiales; family Methylobacteriaceae; genus Methylorubrum; species Methylorubrum extorquens. The sequence goes on along the minus strand of NZ_JALJXF010000001.1, from coordinate 955,004 downwards.
GTGCCCGTCCCGAGACGATCGGGGCGGGTTTTTTGTTGCCCCTCGGGCTGCATCATCGACATTGAGGCGGCACGAGTCCGGTCATTTCGATAGCCTCGGCACCGCATCGCAGTGACGACGAAGCTGGCGCGCACCGTCGCTTGCTGTCGGCCAAGCGCAACCGGTCGAAGCCGGATGCGGGCGGTGCCCCGTGAATCAAAAGGCCGCGGGTGACGCGTGCGGCTGAGCGCACGGACACCACGCGGCCCGCGAGAATGGTGGAGGGTGAGCGTTATCCCCGACGCAGCGCCTCTAGCACCTTGCCCCCCGGCCGCCCGGTGGCGGGCATCCCGAGTTGGCGCTCGATGTCCTTGATCGCATCGCGGGTCTTGGAGCCGACTTTCCCGTCCGACTCGCCGACATCGTAGCCGCGGGCAGTCAGGCGGGTCTGGAGGTCGCGACGCTCGGCACGCGAGAGCGGCGGGTCGTCGGTCGGCCAATCGGCCTGGACGCCGGGGCGGCCCCGCAGGCGGTCCGAGAGGACGGCGATGGCCAGCCCGTAGGATTCAGCGGCGTTGTAGGAGTAGATCGCGTCGAAGTTCTTCGTCACGAGGAAGGCCGGGCCGTTGATGCCGGCGGGCGCGATGATGCCGGCGGGTCCCTCCCCGGTCAGCGCCTTGCCGTCGACGCGGGTGACGCCGAGCGAGGCCCAGTGACTGAGCGCGTGCTTGTTCTTGCGGCCCGCAGCGGCGACGTTGAAGCCGCGCGGCAGCCGTACCTCGTAGCCCCAGGGCTGGCCGTTCGACCACTTGGCGACGCGCAGGAAGTTGGCGGTGGAGGCGACCGCGTCGGCCACCGAATCAACCACGTCGCGCCGTCCGTCGCCGTCGCCGTCCACGGCGAGTCGCTGGTAGGTGGTCGGCATGAACTGCGTCTGGCCGAAGGCGCCGGCCCAGGAGCCGGTCAGCCGCGAGGCCTCGATGTCGCCCCGCTCGATGATCTTCAGCGTCGCGATCAGTTCCGTGCGGAAGAAGTCGCGCCGGCGGTTGCTCGAGCAGGCCAGCGTGGCGAGCGATTGCACCAGCGGCATCTTGCCGAGGTTCTTGCCGAAATTGGATTCCACGCCCCACACCGCGGCGATGGTGTGACGATCGACGCCGTAGCGTGCCTCCGCGTTCGCCAGCGCCTGGGCATGCTGGCGCATGGCCGCGCGCCCGTCCTCGACCCGCTCTTCGTCGACCAGCGCCGACATGTAATCCCAGATCGGCGTCTTGAACTCCGGCTGTGCCTGGGACAGCTCGATCACCTTGTCGTCGTAGGCAATGTTGGCGGTCGCGGCCCGGAAGGTCTGGGCCGAGACGCCGGCCCCGGCGGCCTGCGCCTGGATGCCGGCAAGGCAGGATTGGAAGTCGGCTCGCGCGGGGCCGGCGAGAAGGCCGCTGGCAAGGGCAAGCCCGATCAGGCTGGCGCGGGTGGCTGGCGTCGGCATGGGTCGGCGCTCCGTCAGAGTTCGGGGATTCTCTCGCGCGATTCAGGCGATACGAGGGTTAATGAAGGGTGAGGATCGATGTGCGACGGAGTCGCTGCACGGGGCCCGGCATTGACCGTGCTCACGTTCTCGTCTAGGCACCCGCTCGTGTACGGGGCTCCGGTTTGGGGCCCCGTCGCATTTCCTGCGCACCCGTGGGCGGTAACAGCCGCCCTGTCGCCCTCGCCGCTCCGGCGAAGAGGGAGAGGAGGGCGCGTTCCTCAAAAATTTGTTCCAGAGGAACAGCGATGTCAAAACGCATCCAGGCGAAGCACAAGCTTGATCGCCGCATGGGCCAGAACATCTGGGGCCGCCCGAAGAGCCCCGTGAACCGCCGCGAATACGGCCCCGGCCAGCACGGCCAGCGCCGCAAGGGCAAGATGAGCGACTTCGGCACGCAGCTGCGCGCCAAGCAGAAGCTCAAGGGCTACTACGGCAACATCACCGAGAAGCAGTTCCGCCGTTACTACGCCGAGGCGATCCGCCTGCGCGGTGACTCCGGCGAGAACCTGATCGGCCTGCTCGAGCGCCGCCTCGACGCCGTGGTGTACCGCTCGAAGTTCGTCGCGACCCCGTTCGCCGCGCGCCAGTTCGTCAACCACGGGCACATCAAGGTCAACGGCCGCCGGGTCAACATCCCGAGCTACCAGGTCAAGGCCGGCGACGTGATCGAGGTGAAGGAAGCCTCCCGCCAGCTCGAGATCGTGGTCGTGGCCTCGCAGCTCGCCGAGCGCGACGTGCCGGACTACATCGAGGTCGATCATCACAAGATGACCGCCCGCGTCACCCGGATCCCGGGCCTCACCGAGGTGCCCTACCCGGTGCAGATGGAACCGAACCTCGTGATCGAGTTCTACTCGCGCTAATTTTTCGAGATCGTCTCGGAATGTGAAAGGGCCGCCCCTCGGGGTGGCCCTTTTTCGTTGCGCTCTCAAGCATCGTCCCGAAAGGTGGTTGCCGGCTTTCGGAAAAAGACGATGCAAAAACAAGAGCCTAGCGCATCGTTTTAGATCCGATATCCAGGACGATGCGCTAGCTCGATACGCCGCTCGCCAGCAGGCGGGTCAGTTCGGCCGCCTGCCGTTCCCGCGAGAGGCCCACCGCCTGCCCGGACCATAGGGGCGAGAAATCGCCCGAGCCCGCCGCCTCCGCGGCCGTGCGCAGGGGCTGGAGCGCCACCGCCGCGCCGGGAAAGGCCGGAGCGAGCGGGCTGACGGGTCCGAGCTCGCGCACGGCACGGGTGAGCAGGCCGCGGGCCGGGCGCCCCGTCAGCACGTTGGTGAGGGCCGTGTCCTCATCGCGGGCTGCCGCCAGCGCCGCACGATAGGGCGCGGAAATGCCGGCCTCGGGGCAGCGCAGATAGGCGGTGCCGACCTGCACGGCGCTGGCGCCCAGCGCGAAGGCCGCCGCGACGCCGCGAGGATCACCGATACCGCCGGCCGCGATCACCGGCACATCCACGGCGTCGACGATCTGCGGCACGAGGGCGATGGTGCCGACCTGCGAGGCGGCCGCGTCGGTGAGGAACATACCACGGTGACCGCCGGCCTCCGCGCCTTGCGCGATCACCGCATCGACGCCGCGCTGGCGAAGCCAGCGCGCTTCGCGCACCGTGGTGGCCGAGGACAGGATCAGGCAGCCAGCGTCCCGCACCCGCCGCAGCAGCGGCTCCGCAGGCAGACCGAAATGGAAGCTGACGACGGCCGGACGCAGCTCTTCCACCACCTCGGCCATCGCGGCGTCGAAGGGCGCGCGGTTGGCCATCGCCACCGGCGCCGCCGGGTCGAGCCCGAACGCCGCGTAGTAGGGCGCGAGGGCGGCCCGCCACGCGGCCTCGCGCGCCGGATCGGGGGCGGCTGGCTCGTGGCAGAAGAAGTTCAGGTTGAACGGCGCCTCCGTCACGGCCCTGATCGCGGCCACCTCGGCGCGGATCTGATCGGGTGTGAGCGCGGCGCAGGCAAGGGAGCCGAGCCCGCCCGCCCCGCTGACGGCAGCGGCGAGTGGCGCCTTCGGGCCGACCATCGGAGCCTGGATGATCGGATGCACGATCCCGATCCGCCGGACGAAATCCGTCTCGCCTGTCATGGCTGTCTCCTCGCTCGCCCCGATACGGGTGACGGGGCGAGGGCGGATGGGGCTCGGGGCCGGATCCCGGTCAGTGGAGGGATCTTCGCAGGGGCGGAGCGTTACGCCCCCGGCGCCGCCGGATGTTCCACCGTCGCGGAGGCGGTCGTGCGCGAGGCTTCCTGCTTCAGGCGCTTGCGGTACTGCGCGGCGCCGAAGGGAAGGCCCGTGAGATAGGCCAAGCTCACCGCCGCCATCGCCTCGAACGGGAAGCTGATGACGAGGCCGAAGACGACCACGACCACGAGGAAGATCGGCACCACGAGGTCGCGCGGCACGCGCTTGCCCCAGGTCTTGCCCGAGAAGGTCGGCACGGTGGAGACGACGAGGAGCGCGATGGCGAGCACGTAGACGAGGATGACCGGCCGACCCCAGGCACTGAAGTCGAGGCCGAGGAAGTGCAGGTAGAGCGGCAGCATACCCGTGATCGCACCGGCCGGCGCCGGCATGCCGACGAAGTAGTCTTTCTTCCACTCGGGGCGGTTGGGATCGTCGAGCATCGCGTTGAAGCGCGCGAGCCGCAGGCACATGGCGATGGCGAAGACGAGCGCCACGATCCAGCCGACGGACTTCAGATTGTGCAGGGTGAAGCTGTAGAGGATCAGTGCCGGGGCACAGCCGAAATTGACGAAGTCGGCGAGCGAATCGAGTTCGGCGCCGAAGCGCGACGTGCCCTTGAGCAGGCGCGCCACGCGCCCGTCGATCCCGTCGAGGACGGCGGCGACGATAACCGCGATCACCGCCGGCTCGAACCGGCCCTCGAAGGCGAGCCGAATCGCGGTCAGCCCGAGGCAGAGCGCGAGCAGGGTGATCATGTTCGGCGCGATCATCCGAAACGGCACCGGCCGGAACCGGCGCGGCCGATCGTTCGCGTCCGGCGCAAAGGGCGGGAACAGATCGTCCATGTCGTCCCTCGACTCGTCTCTCGACGTGTCTTTCGGCTCGTCGCTTCTCGCCATGTCGCTCTTCTGCACAGAGATCAGATGCGGCGGAAGGCCCGCTCCGAGCCGCCGCCGAGATCGGCCAGCACGGTCTCGCCGGCCACCGCCTTCTGGCCGAGGCCGACGAGCACACGGGTGCCGAGCGGCAGGTAGACATCGACCCGCGAGCCGAACCGGATGAGGCCGAAGCGCTCGCCGACCTGTTTGGACTCGCCGGCCGAGACGAAGCCGACGATGCGTCGGGCCACGAGGCCGGCGATCTGCACCACGCCGATCCGCACCGGCTGGCCGCGATGGCTCGTCTCCATGACGAGGCCGTTGCGCTCGTTGTCCTCACTCGCCTTGTCGAGTTCGGCGTTGAGGAACAGGCCCGGCGTGTAGTGGATCTGCCCGATCTTGCCGGAGACCGGCACGCGGTTCACGTGGCAGTCGAACACGTTCATGAACACCGAGATCCGCAGCATCGGCTCGTGCGAAAGGTCGAGTTCGGCGGGCGGCAGCACGGTCGAGATCAGGTTCACCCGCCCGTCGGCGGGAGAGACGATGAGGCCGTCGCCGACCGGCACCACCCGCTCGGGATCACGGAAGAAGTAGCAGACCCAGAGCGTCAGGATCAGGAAGATCCAGCCGAAGAACTGCGAGAAGTAGCCGAGCACCACGGTGAGCACGATGCCGATCAGGATGAAGGGGTAGCCCTCCTTGTGGATCGGCACGAGCGTCCGGCGGATCGTCTCGATGAGGTCGGTCATGGTCTCTTGTAGCTTTTCTGCGCGGGGCGCTTCGTTGCCGGATGGCAGGGGCCTCGGCATCCGTCAACCGCCCCTTGGCGAGGGCTCGACCCATGAGGCCGCGGCAAGGCCGCCCGCGTCGAACAGGCGGTAGGTGCGCCGTCCCGCCGCCTTGGTGGCGTAGAGGGCGGTGTCCGCCAGTGCGATCGGGTCCGGTACGCCTCGGCACAGGGCCGCACCGACGGAGGCGCCGAGCGGGTAGCGCCGTCCCCCTTGATCGAACGGACGATTGAGGGCCGCGACGAGCCGTTCGGCGCAGGTCGCCGCCTCGGTCGCGTCGGCGTCGAGAATCACGGCGAACTCGTCTCCGCCGATGCGTGCCACGAGTTCGGCGCGCTGGCAGGTGAGGCTGATTCGCCGGGCGGCTTCGCGAAGGCAGTGGTCCCCGGCCGGATGTCAGTGGGTGTCGTTGATCGCCTTGAAGCCGTCGAGATCGATCAGGAGCAAAGCACTCACAGGCTCACGCAGGCGGGCGTCGAAACAGGCGCGGTTGGCAAGTCCCGTCAGCGCGTCGGTCTCTGCCTGAAGACGCAGCTCTTCGAGCCGGCGGCGCTCCTCCGTGACGTCCTGCTTCAGTCCATAGAGCCGCATGGGCCGGCCGTTCCGCGTTTCGACCGTGGCGGTGATGCGGATCCAGCGATGCCCACCACCGGGCGGTACGAGTTCCGCGTCGAGGCTGAACCCGCCTGCCCCCGCGATCGCCCGGTCGCGCAGCGCCGTCAGCCGGCGCCGCGACGCTTCGCTATAGAGGGCGAGCGTGTCGGGCCGCCCGACCGGAACCCCGCGGGGCAGGCCGAACAGATCGTAGACGCCGTTGCTCCAAGTCAGCCGCTCATCCGGCAGGCTGCAGGTCCACAATCCCATGCCGGCGACCCGTAGGGCCGGTTCGAACGGTGCCTCGGCCTGCGCCAGGGCCGCCCGCTGCGCGCCGATGATCGCGGCCTGGATACGCAACTGCGTCCGCAAGCGCTCGATTTCGGCGCTTTCGCCCGGTCCCGCTCGCAGCGGATCCGGGTGCCTGTGGTCGACTGAGCGAATCGGGAGGCCTCGTTGCGGTTGAATGCTCTAGCCTATTGTTTTTGCATCATCTTTTCCGAAAGCCGGAGGCCACCTTTCGGGACGATGCTCTGGCTCACACAAAACACGCTTTCCGCGAGGTGAAGGACAGTCTGGATCGGCCCGCCTGAAGTCTTCACAAAACGCCCGATGACCGATCGTCCGCCCGCTTGGGTGCGGCGGCGCAGCGGGTGTGTCGTGACCGACCGTCAGGCGACCGGCTCCGAGCGCCGCGTCTCTTCCAGAAGGAGACGTTCGTCCTCGGCGCGCTTGAGCGCCTCGCGGGCGGCATCCGCCTGGCGTTGGCGGTTCCACAAAGCGGCGTAGACGCCGCTGCGCGCGAGCAGGCTCGTGTGATCGCCCCGCTCGACGACGCGACCCTGATCGAGCACGAGGATCTCGTCGGCGTTGATGACGGTCGAGAGTCGGTGGGCGATCACCAGCGTGGTGCGGCCCTGGCTGACCCGGTCGAGGGCGGTCTGGATCTCACGCTCGGTGAACGAATCGAGCGCCGAGGTGGCCTCGTCGAGCACAAGGATCGGCGGCCCCTTCAGGATGGTGCGGGCGATCGCCACGCGCTGCTTCTCGCCGCCCGAGAGCTTGAGCCCGCGCTCGCCCACCGGCGTGTCGTAGCCCTCCGGCAGGCTCTCGATGAAACGGTCGATCTGGGCGAGGCGGGCGGCCTCGCGCACCTCGGCCTCGGTCGCGTCCCAGCGCCCGTACCGGATGTTGTAGCCGATCGTGTCGTTGAACAGCACCGTGTCCTGCGGGACCATGCCGATCGCAGCGCGCAAGCTGTCCTGGCGGACGGCGGTGATGTCCTGGCCGTCGATGGTGATGCGGCCGGCTCCCGGCTCATAGAAGCGGAAGAGCAGGCGCGACAGCGTGGATTTGCCCGCCCCCGAGGGGCCGACGATGGCCACGGTCTTGCCGGCCGGCACCTCGAACGAGACGCCGCGCAGGATCGGCCGCTCGGGGATGTAGGCAAAGCGCACGTCCTCGAAGCGCACCGTGCCGGCTTCCACCTTGAGCGGGGCCGCGCCCGCGCGGTCGGCGATCTCCGGGTTGCGGTGGAGGATCAGGAACATGTCGTCGATGTCGATCAGCGCCTGTTTGATCTCCCGGTAGATCATGCCCATGAAGTTCAGGGGCATCGAGAGCTGCACCAGCATCGTGTTGACGAGCACGAAACCGCCGATGGTGGTGTTGCCCGCCATGATATCGCGGGCGGCCAGGAGCATCACCGCCGTCATGCCGAGCGTGAAGATGACCGCCTGTCCGGCATTGAGCACGGCGAGCGAGACGTAGGTTTGCGTCGACGCCTTCTCGTAACGCTCCATCGACGCATCGTAGCGTTCGGTCTCGCGCCGCTCGGCGCCGAAATACTTCACCGTCTCGAAGTTCAGCAGCGAATCGACCGCCTTGGTGTTGGCCTCGGTATCCGAGTTGTTCATCCGGCGGCGGATGCCGATCCGCCACTCGGTCGCCTTCCATGTGAAGCCGAGATAGCTGGCGATCATCGTCGCCACGACCACCGAGTAGAGCCAGTCGAACTCGTAGGCGAGGATGACCATCACGAGGACCAGTTCGACGATGGTCGGCACCAGCGTCAGCACCATCAGGCGCGACAATTCCTCGATGCCGGAGCGGCCGCGTTCCAGCACGCGGGTGAGGCCGCCGGTTTTGCGCTCCAAGTGGAAGCGCAGGGATAGGCGGTGCATGTGCTCGAAGGTCTGGAGGGCGAGCTTGCGCACGGCGTGCATCGCGACCTTGGCGAACAGCCCGTCGCGGACCTGCGTCAGCCCCGCCATGGCGATCCGCGACAGGCCGTAAAGGGCGATCAGGAGGAAGGGCGCCGAAAGGAGCCCAGCCGGCACCGCAGCGGCGGCCTCCCCGGCGCCGTCCCTGGAGCCGATGGCCGCGACCAGGGCGTCGGTGGCCCATTTGAAGGTGAAGGGCATCACCATCGTCGCGGCCTTGGCGACGAACAGGAGGCCGAAGGCGAGGAAGACCCGGCGCTGAAGATCGACGCGGCCGTGAGGCCAGAGATAGGGCCAGAGCCGGCGATAGGTCGTCAGCAGGCCAGGGCGATCGAGGGGCGCGGACGCGCCCTCCCCCGCCGGCACGGGTGCATTTGCCATAATGAGGTTCGAAGAGATCTTTCGGCGCGAGGCGGCCGTCGCGAGGCGCATATAGGCGCTCGCACCGGATCGCGCATCCTGCGCGCGCGCTGACCTCCCGCCCGTTTCGTCAGGTTCGGCGGTCCGATCCGCTTCGGGCGGACGGCGTGCTCGTCGGGGACTCGTTCTTCGGCAGAACGAACATCTGGCCCGGATAGATACGGTTCGGGTCGCGGATCTGATCCTGGTTGGCGTCGTAGATCACGGTGTAGCGGTTGCCACGGCCATAGGTGCGCCGGCTGATTTGCCACAGGCTGTCGCCGCGCGTGATCCGGGCGGTGGCCACCTCCGGCACGAACACGGCGCCCGCCCCGGTCCCATCCGGACGGGGCGGCGAGAGCGCGAGGGCTCTGCCATCCGCTGCGGGCGCCGGCGTCGATGCGGCCAGCGACGGGGTGCCGGCCGCTGCCGGACGCTCCGGCTCGGACCCAGCCGCGCCGCTTGCCCTGGATGGGGGGGCCGTGGGGCTCGGTGCGGTCCCCATTTCCCCGGCTTTAAGCTTCGGCGCAGGCTGCGCCGGGCCACCCGCCACCGGCTGATCCGTCGCGGTCGCGGGCGTCTGGGATGCCGATCGCGCCCGGCCGGGTGCCGTCTGGGTGTTCGGCGCAGGCTCTGCCGTCGGAGCAGACTTGCCCGCCGCTGTAGATGCCTTTTTCTCGGCCGGGCTGTTGTCGGCGTAGCGTGTCGACGGCACGTTGTCGGGATAGGCGAAGGCGACCTCGGCGCGGGCCTTGACCGTTCCGCCCCCCGAATCGACGGAATCGACACGGATGCGGTAGGCACCGGGCTTCACCCCGCGCCCGATCGTGAACGCCACTCGCCCGTCGGCTCCGGATTGTCCCGAGGCGACCATGGTGTCGTTGAGGTAGAGGCGCAGGCTGCTCCACGCCGTCGTCTGACCGGTGACGTGCAGGCGCCCGCCCTCCTGCGCATCGACGCTGACGATGCGGAGGGCACCTGCCCCGGATGCCGCCTTGCCTGCCGGTGCGTCGGCCCCACGACTCTGCGTGGTTGCCTGCCGGCTCGTTGCAGCCGTCTTGCCGGCCCCCCGCGATCCGTCGGCTGCTCTCGGCTCAGGCGCGGCCCGGTCGGGCGTTTCGGCGGCCACGGTGGCCGGCGGCTTGCCCGAAGCCTCCGGCGCGTCGGGTTGGGACAGAACCCGCGTCGGCGCGTCCGGGGCCGTGAGGGCGATCAGCGGCTTGGTGTTGCGCGTCTCGGCTACGACGACGGTCACGCTCTCACGCCCCGGCAGCGGCTTTCCGTCGGGGCCGCTGGCGCGCAGGGCGATTTCGCTCGAGCCCGGCGGCAAGTCCGGCGGCGTCAGGGCGAATTGCCCGGCGGCGTCGGCCTGAGCGGTGGCGAAGGGTTTTCCGTCACGCATTAATTCGACACGGCTGTTCGGTGCCGCGCGCCCGGCGATCACGCTCGCTCCGTCGGGCTCGACGCGCACGATGTCGAAGGTCGGCGTACCGTCATCCGCGCGCGGCCGTGTATTGGCCGCACTCGGTTCTTCCTGCCCGATCCCCTCTTGCGAGAGGGCTCCGAGGGCGGCATGAGGGGAATCCGATGAGGGCGCCTGGCCCGCGCGGTCGCCGGTCTCCGTTTCGGCCGAAGGCTTGTCCGGCGTGGCCGGTGTTTCGGCAGAAGGATTGACCGCCGCGTTGCGCTTGAGAAGCTCTCCGGTCCCGAACAACGCGACCACCATGGCGAAGCCGCCGAGCAGGCCCGCAGCCGCGAGGACGATGCTTCGCCGTACCTCAGCCGTCATGGCCGCCTACTCCTGTACGCTTCGGGCCGCCGCGGGTGCGCACGATGTGCCGCCGATTGTCGACAACCCGTCTAAATCCGGTGACATATTAACGAACATGAGAAGAACACCAAAGCTCGAACACGGCCGTGCCGTCGTTTCCTCGGCAAACTCAGCATTCTGTCGCTTGGATAAAGGCACGGCTCTATCCCGCCGTCGCGGCCGGGGAGACGCGTGATGGCGCATCTTACCTCCGTCTGCGTCTATTGCGGATCCGGCTTCGGCGGCGATCCGGCCTTCGCCGACGCCGCCCGGCGGCTCGGCACCGCGTTGGCCCATGAGGGGATCAAGCTCGTCTATGGCGGCGGCAATGTCGGCCTCATGGGCACCGTCGCGAGTGCGACGCTCGACGCGGGCGGCCACGTCACCGGCATCATCCCGGACTTCCTGAAGTCGCGCGAGCGCATGCTCGACGCGGTGCAAGAGACGATCGTCGTCTCTGACATGCACACTCGCAAGCGGCTGATGTTCGACCGCGCCGACGCCTTCGTCGCCCTGCCCGGCGGCATCGGCACGCTGGAGGAACTGGTCGAACAGCTCACCTGGGCCCAGCTCGGCCAGCACCGCAAGCCGATCCTGCTGCTCTCGGTGAACGGCTTTTGGGATCCGCTGATCACACTGATCGACCACATGCGCGCCCACGGCTTCATCCGTGAGGGACTCGACCTGAACTACCTCGTCGGCGAGGATCCCGACCTTGTCGTGGAAACGCTGCGGGAGGTTCTGGCCCGGGTCGAGCCGGCGCCGCTGGCGGACGAACTGATCGAGAAGCGCTTCTGATGACAGCCACGATCGAGCCCGGACAGACCATCGCCGGCGAGCACCAGGGCGAGCATTACGGGACGGTGCTGGCCCGCCTCTCGCGCAATGCCGCCGTCCAGCGCTACCTGGAAGTCGGCGTTGCCTTCGGCGACATCTTCTCGGGCATCGCCTGCCGTCACGGCATCGCCGTCGATCCCGAGTTCCAGCTCAAGACCAACATCGCGGCCAACAAAGCCCGGGTCTCGCTGTTTCAGGTGATGAGCGATGTGTTCTTCGCCAACCTGAGCCTGCGCCGCCACGTCGGCGGCCCGATCGATCTCGCCTTTCTCGACGGCATGCACCTGTTCGAATTCCTGCTGCGGGATTTCTTCAACACGGAAGCAATCTGCCGGCGGGATTCAATCATCGTGATGCACGACTGCCTGCCGGTGGCCGAGCCGATGGCCGACCGTGACCCGATGCAGGCCGGCATCCGCGGGCGCGGCACTCCGTTCGCGGACTGGTGGACCGGCGACGTCTGGAAGATCGTGCCGATCCTGAAGCGCTACCGGCCGGATCTCGACGTGATGCTCGTGGACGCCGCGCCCACCGGCCTCGTGATCGTGACGGGACTCGATCCATCCTCGCGCACGCTCAAGACGAACTACGACGCGATCGTCGAGGAGTTCTCGCGGCTGCCCAATACGGCTGCCGAGATCGCGCAGGTCTATGCCGAGCACCCCATCGTGCCGACGACCGAAGCGTTGCGCCGCCTGAGCGGGCGTTCCTACGCCCATCGCGGCGGTTGGTTGCAGCGGCTGAAGGGCTGATTCGCTTCCGTGCGATCAACGCGGAAGCAGGTCGCCGAGCCTACGCGATGTGCGCGCCGCGAGGCCATCCCCGAGGGTCGGGCGGCCCCTCAGCCCGCTACCGTCCAGGTGGTGGTGCCGTCCTTGTTGTCCTTCACGCTCACGCCCATGGCGGTGAGCGCGTCGCGCACCCGGTCGGAGGCGGCCCAGTCCTTCGCGGTGCGGGCCGCCTTGCGCTCGGCGATCAGCACCTCGACCCGCGCGACGTCGATGCCGGCCGCGCCGACCCGCTCCGCTTCGCGCTGCGCCTGGGTCACGGTCAGGAAGCCCATCGATCCCGCGCCGGCCCTGAGCGCCGAGGGGCTGGTGCCGGCAAGGCGATGCAGTTCGCCGAGGGCCGCGGGCGTGTTCAGGTCATCGCAAAGCGCCTCGATCACGCCTTCGGGCGGCGCCGCGTCGGGGGCTGCCTCGCCAGCCGCCTCGTACCAGCGGTCCAGCATCCGGCTCGATTCCTCGAGGCCGCGCAGGGTCCAGTCGATCGGCTGGCGGTAGTGGGTCTTGAGCATGTTGAGGCGGACGACCTCGCCCGGCCAATCCTGCAGCACCTGGCGGATGGTGATGAAGTTGCCGAGCGATTTCGACATCTTCTCTCCCTCGACCTGCAGGAAGCCGTTGTGGAGCCAGACATTGGCCATCACGTCGGTGCCGAAGCAGCAGCGCGACTGCGCCACCTCGTTCTCGTGGTGAGGGAAGATCAGGTCGAGGCCGCCGGCATGGATGTCAAAGGTTTCGCCCAGATGCTTCCACGACATGGCCGAGCACTCGATGTGCCAGCCGGGCCGGCCCGCCGCGTCGATCCCGCAGGGTGAGGGCCAGGCCGGTTCGCCCGGTTTCGAGGGTTTCCACAGCACGAAGTCGAGCGGCGAGCGCTTGTAGGGCGCGACCTCGACGCGGGCGCCCGATTCCATCTCGTCGAGCGGGCGCTTCGAGAGCGCGCCGTAATCGGGCATGGAAGGTACGTCGAACAGGACGTGCCCTTCCGCTACGTAGGCGTGGCCGGCTGCGACCAGCCCCTCGATCAGCCGGTGCATCTCGGCGATGTGGTCGGTCGCCCGCGGCTCGATGAAGCGCGCCGGCTCGCCCGCGCGGTTCACGTCGTCGGCCATCAGCACGCCGAGGTCGCGGACATCCTTATGGAACTGCGCCAGCGTTCCGTCGGTGAGTTCGCGGATGGTGATGCCGCGCTCCAGCGCGCGGGCGTTGATCTTGTCGTCCACGTCCGTGACGTTGCGGGCATAGGTGACGTGGCCCGGCCCGTAGAGGAGGCGCAGCAGCCGGAACAGCAGGTCGAAGACGATGATCGGCCGCGCGTTGCCGATATGCGCCGCGTCGTAGACCGTCGGCCCGCAGGCATACATCCGCACGTTCGCCGGATCGATCGGAACGAAGGCCGCCTTCTCGCGGGTCAGCGTGTTGTAGAGGCGCAACATCGGCGTCATCGACTGCGTTCCTGCCGGGCTCGCCCGGCCTCCCCTGCGGCCTGTGCCGCCCTCGTCGTTTGTCGTTGCGGCCCAGCATCTTCCGCCGGCCGTCCCATGGCAGCGAACGGCACCGCTGCCACAGTGTCGCCGGAGCTGCCGGCCGCCGCTGTTGCACTGCCGCGACGGTCGCCGCGCCAGGGTTGGGCTACCGCAAAACCGTGATGAATTCGAGCGGGGCGGCGGATCTGCCCTCCCTCAACCGACCGTAAGCGGACCGGCAAGGATTTGTTTACCGCGCCGTCCGAACACTCCGCACTCGAACGAACCCGTTCACAAGGTTTTCACCATGCGCCGCACGGTCGCCGCCCTCTTCGTCCTCGCCACCGCCGCCCTCCCGGCCATCGCCGGCAGTGAGCCTGCGCCCAAGCATGTCGAGAAGACGTTCCTGCTTCCGGCCGAAGACGGCTACGGCGTCGGCGAGTGCCTCAGCGGCGGCCCGAGCGAGTGCGGGCAGGTCGTTGCCAACGCGTGGTGCGAGTCGCAGGGCTTTGCCAGCGCGGCCGATTACGGTGTCGCCGCGCAGGACGAGTACACCGGTGCCATCGGCGACGCCGCTCCGGTGAAGAGCACCCCGCGCCCGGTGCGCATCACCTGCCAGGATTGATTCGGCGGACGCCCTACTTCACGAACTCCGCGCATTTCGGCGGCGGCTCGGTTCCCCACGGAGCGAGCGGCACGGCGGAAGTGGAGTTCTTGGGCGAGCCCTGAACCACCTTGTCGGAATAGACCATGTAGATCAGGGTGTTGCGTTTGAGGTCACAGCCCCGCACGATCTGCATCGATTTGAAGATCAGCGAGCGGCGCTCGCTGAACACCACCTCGCCCTGTTTCACCTTGTCCTTGAACTGGACCGGGCCAACCTGCCGGCAGGCGAGCGAGATGTCCGAGACATCTTCCGCCATCCCGAACGTCCCTTTGATGCCGCCCTTCTCGGGTTGGGTGTACCAGCAGGCGATGCCGGCCACGGCCGGATCGTCGATGCCGTAGACCACGAGCTTGTCGTTGGGTGTCAGCGGCCGCCAGACCGTCGACTTGTCGAAGATCCGGTCGGGCTCCTGTGCCTGCGCCGGGGCGGATGCTGCGAAAGAGGCAACGAGGGCTGCGACGCCCGCGACGAGGCAGGCTGCTACCGGCCGGCCGCTCCCATTGGTGCCCGTGAGCCACATCATCCACGCAATCCCCTCAAAGCTTGGCCTCAAAGACATGGTGTCTCTGTCCCGAAAGGGCGAGGGGCTCTAACACATGTCGGTGATCGCTTGTGCCGCTTCGTGCGGCCCGGCATCCTCACGTGACCTCCCCCCGCGACCTCCTGCTCGAGATTCCCAGCATCCGCACATGCCGATGATCGGACCGCAGTTTCGCCGCGTGATCGGCGCCGTGCTCGCCGCGCTTCCCCTTGCCGGAGCTTCGCCGGCTACGGCCGCGCCGGATGTCTGGGCCTGCCAGCGCTACAGGACGGAACTTGCCAACCTCAACGCCAGCGCCTCGACCGCGTCGGCCCTCCAGAGCGAGGTCGCACGTCTCGAGGCTTACTATCGCAGCCTCAACTGCGAGGGCGGCAAGTTCCTGTTCTTCGATACGCGGCCCCCGCAATGCGGTGCCGTCGAAGCGCGGATCCGTTCGCTCAACGCCACCTATGGCGGTGGGGATGGCGAGGTCGTCGCCGCCCGCCGTCGGCAGTTGGTCGCCGCCGTGTCGAGCGCCTGCACCGGCCTGATTCCCGGCGAAGGCCAGGAGAGCCCCGGCGGCGGCCAGACGGCCCGCGGCGGTCCGCAGGTGATCTGCGTGAAGACCTGCGACGGCTCTTATTTCCCGATGGGCAACCTGCCGGACGGTCGCGGCGGGGCCGACGAAATGTGCCAGGCGCTCTGCCCCGGCACGGAAGCGGTCGCCTACTCGATGCCCCACGGCGACGACGCCTTGAAGTACGCCGCCACGCTCAAGGGCAGCCGCGCCTATACGGCGTTGCCGACCGCCTTCAAGTTCCGCAAGAGCTTCACCGCCGACTGCTCCTGCAAGCAGGAGGGCCAGACCTGGGCACAGTCGCTCGTGAAGGCCGAGAGCATGTTGGTGCGGCACAAGGGCGACATCTTCGTCACGCCGATGACGGCGGAGAAGCTCTCGCGCGCGCCCAAGGTCCGCCTGACCCTGGTCGGCCGAGCCGACCGGACCGCGGCGGGCCTCGCGGCCGACGCCGCCAACCGCGAGGGCGCCCTGGCTCCGGCCGCGAAGGACGCCGCCGAGCAGACCGGCTCGACCGGCGAGAGCCGTAGCGCCATTCGGGTCATCGTGCCGAGCCTGCTTCCACCCCCGGCCCTGACTCCCATTCCCTGACATTCACTCTGTCGGGTGCAAAGCCCGGCCTCGTCGTTCGAAGCGCCGCCCACGAAGCGCCTGCCTCGGCCGGTCGCCGTCGGACGTCGGCGCGATCGGGAACCAATTCGGCCCGACCGTGTTCGGAACCGCCGATTGTGTTTTACGAGGCCGACTTCATGCGGATGACCCGCTCGCTGCTCCTTGCCGGCACCATGCTGCCCGCACTCGTCCTGTCCGATCTGTCCGCGGCACGGTCTCTCGGCGACGCCGGGCGGATCGAGTTGGCGCAGCGCGAGGATGCCGGCGAGGGACCACGCGGTGGTGGACGCGGACCGGGTGGACCCGGTGGTCCCGGCCCGGCGGAGCGAGGCGGCGCCGAGCGCGGCGGCCCGCCAGCAAGGGAGCCTACAAGGGAGAGGCCGGACCGACCCGAACGCCCGGAGCGGCCCGAGCCGCGCCAAGCGCCCGCCGCCCGCGAGCGGCCCGAACCTGCCGAGAGGCCGGCACGTCCCGAACGTCCGGCGGCGCAGGAGCGTCAAGAGCGGCCCGAGCGCCAGGACCGGCCTGATCGCCAAGAACGTCAAGAGCGTCCTGATCGTCAGGAGCGCCCGGACCGGCCCGAGCGCGCGACACCGCCCCAGCGACCTGATCGATCCGAGGAGCGGCCGGCTGCGCCCGCGTCCCGCGAGCGCACGCAGGACCGCGACGCACCCGCACGGCGCGAAGCGCCCGAACGCGAGACGCCGGCCCGGCGCGAGAGCCCGGAGCGGCCCGACCGTGATGGCCAGGACCGTCCGGGCCGTCCTGTCGGTCGCGAGGCTGATCGCCCCGACAGCGCCCCGACCCAGCGCCGGGCTCCGAGTGCTCCGACGCCACCCAATGCGGACCGGCCGGAGCAGCCGACACCACCATCGGCTCCGAACCCGGCGCAGCTGAATACCCCGCCAAACCAGCGGCCGGGTGTTCCGGGCCGTCCGGCGACGCCGAATGTGCAGCAGCCCAACCGTCCGGATCAGCCGAACGCGCCTTCCGCGACACAGCCCGACGGTGCGCGGGAGGCGCCCGGC
Source organism: Methylorubrum extorquens (assembly GCF_024169925.1). Classification (NCBI taxonomy): domain Bacteria; kingdom Pseudomonadati; phylum Pseudomonadota; class Alphaproteobacteria; order Hyphomicrobiales; family Methylobacteriaceae; genus Methylorubrum; species Methylorubrum extorquens. The sequence goes on along the minus strand of NZ_JALJXF010000001.1, from coordinate 938,127 downwards.
GGTCGCACACCGCCGAATCAGCAGCCGGGCGTCCCCGGCCGCCCGGTGGCACCGAACCAGCAGCCCGGTGTTCCCGGTCGCCCGGTTCAAGCCCCCGGCACGCCGCCCGACGCCACAGCCCCGGCTCAGCCCGGCGCTGTCGTGCCCGGTCAGACTGTTCCCGGCCAGCCGGCGCCCGGCGCGCAGCCGGACCTGCGCCAACCCGGCCAGCCCGGCGGTCGGCCGGATCCGCGCGGCTTCGATGACCGTCGCGACGACGACCGTCGCGGTGACCGGCGCGACGACCGCTACGATCGCCGTGACGGTGATCGCCGCGACGACAGCCGCTTCGATGACCGCCGGGGCGATCGTCGCGAACGCTTCAACGTGCCCGGCACGCCGGCCTACGTTCCCGGCGGCTTCCGCGACGACGACTATCGCGGCCGCGACTACGACACGATCCGCCGGGACCGTCGCGAGTACGATGTCGATGGCCGGACCTATTACCGGGAGCCCGGTCGCATCATCGTGCGCGATCGCGACACCACCTTCATCCGCCACGACGAGAACGAGCGCTTCCGCACCATCTACGGCGACCGCGGCTATCGCAGCGAGCGGCGCGGCGGCGAAATCTACAGCTACGTCGACAGCCCGGCGGGTGGCCAGATCATCACCGTCGTGGACGATGACGGCCGGCTCCTGCGCCGTTCCCGGCGCTACCGCGACGGTCGCGAGGTGGTGATCATCAACAACGCCTATGGCGGTGCACCCCGGCCGATCTACGAGGACGTGGTGGAGCTGCCCCCGCCCGATATCCGCATCCCGCGCGACCGCTACGTGGTCGATTACGAGCAGGCGGATCCCCGCGCCGTCTACGAGGCGCTCTCGGCCCCACCGGTGCAGAAGCTCGATCGACGCTACACGCTCGATCAGGTCCGCTACAGCCCGCAACTCCGTGCGCGGATGCCGTCGGTGGACATCAATACGATCACCTTCGACACCGGCTCCTTCACCGTCACGCCCGATCAGGCCAAGCGCCTCTCAACCATTGCCGAGGCGATCAACCGGACGATCAAGGACAACCCGCAGGAGGTGTTCCTGATCGAGGGCTACACCGATGCGGTGGGCTCGGACATCGACAACCTCTCGCTCTCCGATCGCCGGGCGCAGTCGGTCGCCGCGGTGCTGACGCAGAACTTCCAAGTGCCGCCGGAGAACCTCACCACGCAGGGCTACGGCGAGCAGTACCTCAAGGTGAACACCCAGGAGGCCAACCGCGAGAACCGCCGCGTCACCGTCCGCCGCATCACCCCGCTGCTCCAGCAGCAGGCGGAGGGGCAACAACCCCCGGCACCGCGTTAATCGAGGCTCTTGACCCTCCTCCACCTGCGGCGCAGGTGGGGGAGGGTTACGCGTGAGCAACACGGGACGGCGATGGCGGACGACAGCGACCGGTTCATCGAGGCCGGGACGCCGACCTTTCGCCGGGCGACGCTCGCCTTGTTCGCGGCGGGCTTCTCTACCTTCGCGGTGCTCTACGGCGTTCAGCCGCTGATGCCGATCTTTCACGACACCTTTGCGGTGTCACCGGCCGAGAGCAGCCTCGCGCTGTCTCTGCCCTGCGCCACGCTCGCGATCTCGCTGCTGATCGTCAGCCCGCTCTCCGAGGTGTGGGGGCGCAAGCGGGTGATGGCGGTCTCGCTGTTCGCCTCGGCCCTTCTCACCATCGGCGCGGTGCTGATGCCGAGCTGGCACGGCTTCCTCGTACTGCGGGCGCTCACCGGCATCGCCGCGAGCGGCCTGCCCGCCGTCGCCATGGCCTATCTCAGCGAGGAGATGCACGGGCGCGCCATCGGCCTGTCGATGGGGCTGCTCATCGGCGGAAATGCGCTCGGCGGCATGGTCGGGCGGCTGCTGGCGGGCGTGATCGCGGACCACGCCTCCTGGCGCTGGGGCCTCGGCATCATCGGCGTGCTGGCGCTGTTCGCGGCCCTCGCCTTCCAGTTCGCACTGCCGCCCTCGCGGCACTTCCTCGCCCACCGGATGCGCTGGCGCGAGGTGCCCGGCACCTTCACCCACCATTTCCGCGATGCCGGCCTGCCCTGGCTGTTCCTCGAGCCGTTCCTGCTGATGGGCGGCTTCGTCTGCGTCTACAACTACATCGGTTTCCGCCTGCTCGATCCGCCCTTCTCACTGAGCCAGACGGTGATCGGCCTGATCTTCATCGTCTACCTCGCGGGCACGGCGAGTTCGGCCATCACCGGCCACATCGCCGGGGTGCTGGGGCGGCGCAAGGTGCTGTGGCTGGCGATCCTGCTCGGGATCGGCGGGATCGCCCTGACGCTGGCGGACAACCTCGTCCTCATCATCGCTGGCATCGTCGTCGTCACGGTCAGCTTCTTCGGCGCGCATTCGGTGGCGTCGAGCTGGGTCGGGCGCCGAGCCTTGAGCGACCGGGCGCAGGCCTCCGCGATCTATCTTTGCATGTATTATCTCGGCTCGTCCCTGCTCGGCACGGCGGGCGGTTGGTTCTTCCTGCATCACGGCTGGCCCGGCGTCGCGGGCTTCTTCGGCAGTCTCTACGTGGCGGCTTTGCTCATCGCGCTTCGCCTGACGCGGCTCGCGCCGCTCCCACCCACGGGCGGCTGACATTGGGCGACGTCGATACGCTCGGGCGACGCGATTGAATTTCGGGCGGCGCGCTCGCTATCCTGGCAGCGGAGTGGGAGAGCGCGACATGGCCAGCGTCAGCACGTGCCTGTGGTTCGACAAAGACGCGGAGGCGGCTGTCCGCCTTTACGTCTCGCTCGTGCCCGGTTCGCGGATCGATCACATCCAGCGCGCGCCCGGCCCTTGGCCGGGCGGCGAGACCGGCGAGCCGATCCTGATCGTCTTCACCCTGGGCGGGCAGAGCTTCCAGGCGCTGAACGGCGGCATGTCCGTCGATTACGGAACCGCCGCCTCCATCTCGGCCTCGTGCCGGGATCAGGCCGAGGTCGACCGCCTGTGGGCGGCGCTCACGGCCGAGGGCGGCGCGGAGATCGCCTGCGGCTGGCTGCGTGACCGCTGGGGCGTGCCCTGGCAGATCGTTCCGGAGAGGCTGCCGCACCTCCTTGCCGATCCCGATCCGACGGTGGCCGCCCGCGTCTTCACCGCCATGCAGGGAATGGTGAAGCTCGATGTCGCGGCTCTCGAACGCGCTGCGGCCGGGGCAGATCAGACGCCATGAGCCCGCCGCTGAGCCACGACGCCCACACCGCAAGCCAGTTCGGCAGCCGCGCCGCCGATTACGTCGCGAGCGCCGTCCATGCCGCGGGCGAGGATCTCGCGGCTCTGGCCCGCTTCGGCGCCCTCCCCCATGCGGCCGTGCTCGATCTCGGCTGCGGCGGCGGCCACGTCACCTACGCGGTGGCGCCGCAGGTCCGCTCCGTCACCGCGCTCGACCTATCGCAAGCCATGCTCGACGCGGTGACGGCGGAAGCGCAGCGGCGCGGGTTGGCGAACGTCGCCACGCGGCAGGCCAGCGTCGAGGCGCTGCCCTTCGCCGATGCGAGCTTCAATTGCGTGCTCTCGCGCTACAGCGCCCACCATTGGGGCGACGTGCCCGCCGCCTTGCGGGAGGCGCACCGCGTGCTCGCGCCCGGCGGGCGCCTCGGCCTCGTCGATGTCGTGCATCCCGGGTCGCCGCTGCTCGACACCCATCTCCAGGCCTGGGAGCTTCTGCGCGACCCCTCGCATGTGCGCGATTACGGCGAAGCGGAATGGCGCCGGATGCTGGCGGAGGCCGGCTTCGTCCCCGGTGCCGTCCGGCGCTGGCGCGTGCGCATGGAGTTTTCGTCGTGGGTCGCCCGGATGGGCACACCGGAGGCGAGCGTCGCCGCCATCCGCGCGCTTCAAACAGGCGCGCCGGAGCCCGTGCGATTCCACTTCGCGTTGGAGGACGACGGCAGCTTCACCCTCGACGTCATGATGATCGAGGCCGAACCCGATGGGGTTTTGGACTAAGCCGTCTCGCCGGCCAGCCGCCGCACGGCGCGCTCGCGCCCGATCAGCGGCAGCAAAGCCGCGAGGTCCGGCCCGTGGTCGAGGCCGGTCAGCGCGAGGCGCAGCGGCATGAACAGGGCGCGGCCCTTGGCACCGGTCTCCGCCTTCACCGCGTCGGTCCAGGCCTTCCACGTGCCGGGGCCGAACGGCGCCTCCGGCAAGAGGCGGGCCGCCCTGGCGATGAAGTCGGGCTCGGCGATCACGGGGGTCACCGGCCCGTTCACCACCTGCCACCATGCGGTGGCGTCCGAGACGCGGCCGAGATTGGCTCGCACTGCCAGCCAGAAGGCTTCCGCCGCCTCCGCGGGGATACCGAGGGCGGCAAGCCGCCCGCGTACATCCTCGAGCGGCATGTCGTGGACGAGGCGGGCGTTCATCCCGTCGAGTTCGGCCGGGTCGAACCGGGCCGGCGCGCGGGACAGGTGGGCGAAATCGACGAGGCTCGCCAGTTCGTCGAGCGAGGCGATCGGGCGCACGGCTTCGGCTGAACCGGTCAGCACCGCGAGCGAGCGCACGGCGGCGGGCTCGTAGCCGGCCTCGCGCAGGGAGCGCAGCGAGAGGTGGCCGAGGCGCTTCGACAGCCCCTCCCCGTCCGCGGTCGTCAGCAGGTTGTGGTGACCGAAGGCGGGCACCTGCGCGCCGAGCGCTTCGAAGAGCTGCACCTGCACGCCGGTATTCGTCACGTGATCCTCGCCGCGGATCACGTGGGTGACGCCGACCTCCGCGTCGTCCACCACCGATGGTAGCGTGTAGAGGTAGCTGCCGTCCGCCCGTACCAGAACCGGATCGGAGAGCGAGGCGCAATCGACGTGGCTCTCGCCCCGCACGAGGTCGTTCCAGGCCACGATCCGGTGGTCGAGCTTGAACCGCCAGTGCGGATGCCGGCCCTCGGCTTCCAGGGCGGCGCGCTCGGCCTCGGTCAGCGAGAGTGCCGCGCGGTCGTAGATCGGCGGCAGGCCGCGGCCGAGCTGGCGCTTGCGGCGGCGATCCAGCTCCTCCGGTGTCTCGTAGCAGGGATAGAGCCGCCCGGCCGCCTTCAGCCGTTCGGCCGCCGTGTCGTAGAGGGCGGTGCGATCGCTCTGGCGGAAGAATAGGTCGGGCTCGATGCCGAGCCATCCGAGATCCTCGGCCACGGCGGTGGCGAACTCTTCGGTCGAGCGCTCCCGGTCGGTGTCGTCGAGGCGCAGCAGGAAGCGCCCACCCTCGCGGCGCGCGAACAGCGCGTTCAGCAGCGCCGGCCGGGCATTGCCGATATGCAGGAAGCCGGTCGGCGAGGGGGCGAAGCGGACGAGGGGGGAAGCGGCCATGCTGCCGCCTTACCCAATTTTCTTGGGTATCGCACCGTCCACGCGCAGTCGCGGCATCAGTTCTTCGGCTCCGCCCTGGGCTCGGTCCGACCGAAGATCCAGTCGCGCGCTGCCTTCACCCAGGCCGGCTGGCCCTCGCGGCCGTCGCCGACCACCACCGTCGCGGTCATGCCCGCCACCAGGGTCACTTCCGGCGGCACATGGTCGATGCGGATGCGCACCGGCACCCTTTGGGCCAGCCGCACCCAGGTATAGACCGGATCGACGTTCGGCAGCCCTTGCGTGCTCGTCGCGGCGTTGGCGGTCGAGATGCCGAGCGTCAGGCTCTCGACCGTGCCCTTCAGCGAGGCGTCGTACCCCATCAACGCCATCTCGGCGGGGGCTCCGACGCGGATATGCGCCATCTTGGTCTCTTCGAAGTAGCCGTCGATCCAGAAGGAATCGGTGTCGATCACCCGTGCGTTGGCGGTGCCGGTCTGCGCGTAGTCGCCGACGCGCAGGAGCAGGTTGGTGACGCGCCCGTTCACGGTCGAGCGCACCTGCGTGCGTTCGAGATTCTTCTTCGCCTGCGAAAGCTGCGACTTCGCGGTCTCCAGCGCCGCCTCGGCGATCTTGGCGGTGCCCGCGTATTGCTGCTTCTCCTCGACCGAGGTCGAGACCGTCGAGAGCGCGGCGCGCCGGGCCGACTGTGCCTGCTTCACCGAGAGGTCGGCCTCGCGGTTCTTGATCTCGGCCTCGGCCGAGACCACCGCCTCCTGATAGTCGAACGGGTCGATGACGTAGAGGACGTCGCCCTTCTTCACCTCCTGGTTGTCGGTGACCCTTAGCTCGACGATGGTGCCGGCCACCTGCGGGGCGATGTTGGCCACCTGGACGCGGACCCGCCCGTCGCGGGTCCAGGGCGCGGTCACATAGAACTGCCAGACGATCGTGGCCGCCACCGCCGAAAAGGCGAGGACGAGGCCGGTCGCAGCCAGCCTCAGCAGGCGTGCTCCTCGCCGACGCCGCCTGATCGGGGTTGCCTCGGCCGGGCTCTGCCCTTTGCGCGGCTCGTCGGACTGCGCCTCGCTGGTCGGGATGTGATCCTGTTGCGGGGGATCGGCCAGCCCGTCGTCGTCGCGTTTCACAGGAGCACCACCACGAGCGCGAGGAGGCAGACGTAGATCCCCGCTTCCGCCAGAGGCGGGTTGGCGACGAAGCGCCCGAACCGGATCCAGCGAAACACGACCCGCAGTGCCACCAGCAGCGCAAAGGCGATCAGCGCGTAGGCGACGAAGGGCGAAATCAGGATTCCGCCGATGGCGAGGTCGTGCTGCATGGGGAACGTCAGGAACCGGGAAGGGAGAGGCGCCGGAAGAAACGCGCGTGCCGCCCGATAACGCGCGAGGCCGTCGCGAGGTCGGTTGCGGCGCGTGCGATCTGCATGCGCACGGTGCGGTCCTGCACGCGTGCCTCGACGATCAACGCCCGCGCCGCCCGGTCGAGATCGGCCGAGCCGGCGGCGGCGAGCGCCTCGCGCGCCTGACCAATCAGCGGGGCAAGACCTGGCACCTCGCTCAACGGGCGCAGTTGGGCGTGCGCGCGCGCGGCGGCGGACTCCAGCTGCGCCACGGCGAAGGCATGGTGCAGGCTTGCCCGGCGGACCGCGCCGCTGCCGGAATTCCAGGCCGTGAACTGGTACAATCGGTCGGCATTGAGGCTGGTACGCGTGGTGGCGTCGCCCCCCTCCCCCGCGAGCGCTTCGGCGAGGTCTTCACGGGCCTCTTCGAGCGCGAAGGCACGGTGCTGCGAGGCGGAAATCGGCAGGACGAGGCGGATCGTCAGGAACAGGATCACCGCCGCGAAGACGACTAGCAGCGCGTTCACGAGAAAGGTTTGCGGATCGTAGGATTGCGGGTTCTCCGGCGCCAGCAGCACCGGCGTGAACACGAGGGTGATGAACCCGACGGTGAAGCTCGGCGGGTGGAGCGAGACGAGGCAGCCGAAGAAGACCGGCGGCGCCATGGCGATGGCGAGCAGGGGAAAGCCCTGGTTACCGTTGAGCATCACGAACAGGATGAGCCCGGCGCAGAGGGCGGCCAGCGGCATGCCGATCAGGACGCCTTGCGCGAACTTGCGCGGATCGGGCGTGACCGAGGACAGGGAGCAGGTCGCCGCGACCTGAACCAGCGCGAAGGAGGATTGCGGTAGCCCGAGCAGGATGAACAGGCCGGCGGCAAGGCCGAACGCGATCATGACGCGCAACGCCGCCCGCAGGGCGACCTGAAAGTCGCGATGTGTCGGCAGGGCGATGTCGCGCAGGGGCTCGTGGCCGTCCGAGAGGGCGCGCACCCCGTCCTCGGCGAAGGTCGCGGCGTTGACGACGTCCAGGGCGCGCTGGAGCGCCATGATCTCGTCGAGGACGGCGCCGGGATCGCACATGCCGGCATCCACGAGGTCGCGCAGCCGCGCGCCGTCGCGGGCCAGCGCCTCGGGGGCCCCTCCCTCGCCCTCCGAGACCGCGCGCAGGGCGAGCGCGTGCGCCTCCCGCACCCGCGGGCCGGGTTCGGGGATGCGGCTCATCGCGGCCGCGAGCGCCCGGCTCGCAGCGGCCAGGACGTAGAGCGCGGCGATGGCGCTGCGGGCACCCGCGGCGCGGTGCACCCCGTCGTCGAGTTCGCCCGCAATGGCGCTGGCGTCACCCCGCATCGGTGCGATCTGCCGGATCAGGGCGGCGGTGCGCTCGGGTCCGGGATCGCCCTGCGTTAGGCTCTCGCGGGCAAAGGCCTTGGCCGCCGCATGGGCTGCGGCGAGGCGCGGGAGCAAGGCACGCCACGTGCTCGGCGAGGCGAGCGCATCGTTGATGAAGGTGATCGCGACGATGCCGACGGCGATCGCGGCGACGCGGCCGATGGCGGCATCGAACACCGTTTGCGGCGCATCGATATGCGCGACCGCGATGATCGCCACGGTGTAGCCGGAGAGCATCGCCCCGTAGGCACGGGTATCCTGCAGGAATTGTGCGGCAAAGACGCAGAGGCCGAGCCAGCAGGCGAAGCTGACGAGCAGGAGCACGCGGTCCTGCCCGAACAGGGCAATCAACACGATGCCGACGATGCCGCCGACGACGGTGCCGAGGAAGCGGTAGCCCGCCTTCGACAGGGCTTGGCCGCGCTTGGGCTGGGCGAGGATGCCGACGCAGACCGCGGCCGAGGAGGCGCTGTCGAGCTGAAGCCAGAACGCGGCGTAGAGCGCCAGCATCATGGCGAGCCAGATCCGGACGGCGAAAGCCCAGGCGGTCGGCTTGGGCACCCAACGGTCGAGGGTGTCGATCAGGCGCTCGCCGAGGCCGGCGCCGCCGGTCCGCTGCGCCGCTTCGCTCACCGCGTCGTCTCGATGCCGGTTGTCAGTTCCTGCCGCTGATCCCGCGCTTGGCGCGCGACCCGCATCTGCCACAGGCAGAGCAGCGGCGTGACGACGAGTTCGAGACTGAGCGCCGCCAGCATGGTCAGCGACGGCACGCCGGTGAGAGCGAGCCCGAGCAGCCGCGCCAGCCCGCCGAGCACCACGACGAGGGTGAGGAAGCGGAACAGCCGCGACTTGTCCTCGATGCCGGGCACGCAGGTGAAGAACAGGATGCCGATGCCGGTCAGCAGGCCCGAGAGGTAGCGGAAATGGCTGTCGGCCGAGACGTTGACCAGCGTGCCGCCGCCGATGCCGTCGATGCCGAACAGCACGCCGTAGAGCCCCGCCAGGACGGGGACGATGGCGACGACCGCCACCGTGCGCTGCAGGATGCGGCGTTCACGCTCCATATCGGTGCGGCTCTCGCTTTTCGAGTGAATGCGATCCCGCGCGGAACCGGTCATCTGCTTCCGCGCAGGAGCCCGTGGGGACGGGTCGGCGAGGCAACACGGCCAAGGCCGTTCGGTTCACGCGGGGCTCGGCTCGAAAATTTGCAGAGCCCTGCTGCCGTCGCGTCAGGCCTTCTGTTCCTTCAGGCGCTTGACGCACTTGCTATAATACTGCGGCCACTTCGGCCCTTGAGCTGCCTTCTCGGTGGCAGAAAGCGCGCGCCACTCGGCGCCGCACTTCTTCTGCCGCTCGCGCGCAGCAGATTGGGCCACACTCTGCTCCTTGCCCGTCTCCTTACCGGTCTCTTTGGCCACCGCGGCCTGGGCTAAGAGGAGCGGCGCGGCCAGCAGGGCGGCTGCGAGGAGACGAGAGAGCATCGGGCGACTCCGGCGGGTTGGATTCGGCGGCTTCGCCGTTCACGCCGCATCACAGCCGCATCAAGGGCCAAAGAGCAAGCGCCCTCTACAACTTGCGCACGACTGAGCGCGAGCTTGGCCTTCGGCTTGAGCCGCCGGGCCGTTCCGCGCTACCTCGTGAACCGAGGATGGGCGCGGGCCCGCTTTTCCGGGATGCCAGCATGGCGGTCACGACGGCGCAGCCGATCGAACTCTACACCTGGAGCACGCCGAACGGGTGGAAGATCCCGATCATGCTCGAAGAGTGCGGGCTGCCCTACCGGGTCGTACCGGTGAACATAGGCAAGGGCGAGCAGATGGCGCCCGACTTTCTCGGCATCTCCCCCAACAACAAGATCCCGGCCATCGTCGATCCGGACGGGCCGGGAGGCACGCCGATCTCGGTGTTCGAGTCGGGCGCGATCCTGCAATATCTCGGACGCAAGACCGGCTGCCTCTATCCGAGCGACGAGCGCGCCCGCACCGCAGTGGACGAGTGGCTGTTCTGGCAGGTCGGCGGACTTGGGCCCATGCTGGGGCAGGCCCACCATTTCCGCATCTACGCGCAAGAGAAGATCCCCTACGCCATCGATCGATTCACGGAGGAAGCCAAACGCCTCTACGGCGTTCTCGACCGGCGGCTTGCCGACCACGAATATCTGGCCGACGCGTACTCGATCGCCGACATCGCCGCGCTGACCTGGGCGAAGTTCCACGGCAAGCAGGGGATCGCGATCGAGGAACTGCCGAACGTCCGCCGCTGGCTCGACGCGCTGCTCGCCCGGCCGGCGGTGCAGCGCGGCCTCACCGCGATCTGACGCCGGGGGCATCCGACAGGTCCGGGCTTGCCGGCCAACGCCTGTTTGTCCGCGGGCCGGCACACCTGCCGGGGAGCTTCAGGCCGGCCCGCGGGCCCGTCCTGGCGCCGGGGGGTAGAGGCGAGGACAGGCTCCCCAATCTCGCCGACGATTGATGCTGCTTTGTGTCCGCCGGTGGCAGCGATCCCCCGTGATCGGGTTGCCTGCCGCCGCGCGCGGTGACGTCGTAGGTTCGCCGGAGAACCGCCCGCGAGGGGACGCGGCTTGCGGTCGCGACCGATCCGGCGCGGATTTCCCGCCCGATGCGGACAGCCCTTTCGCATCGCCGGCCGTAAGCCGTTGCCGACGAATGATTTTACCCACCAAGCATTCGTTGACACGAAAATCAGAAGGCTTGGCGGCAAATTCCCGCTTGACGGCCTGCTAATACGGACGCAGTCTACATTCGTGCTTCGCATTCGCAAGCACATCGGCCAAGTAACCGCGTGATCTTCGCGTGGTTTGTTGACGAAAGCTGGAGGAGACAGGGATGACTCCACCGCAGCACGAAGCCGCAACGATAGTCTGAGAACCCGTTCGGTCTCGGATTGAGTGGCCCGCCACGAACACCGGACGGAAGCGGATCCCTAGGGGCGCAGAAGCGGCCGACACGGCACGACTTCGAACACGCATCAGCCCCACCTGCGGACCGCTTCCGCCGCGGTTTCTATCGTCAGTGCGAAGGTCTTCACCGTGCCGGCCGTCGAGGCTCGCGCGGATTTCAGCGCGGGCCGTGCCGTCGCAGCGAAGCCGTTCGGCTTGCAATGGCGGTGTGGGTTTGCCGGTCCGCCCTTGCGAGACTTCGGTCGCGCTCTGTGCGCGTCCGGCTGATGTTCGTCGCCGGTCTCGCGGCGACGAAACCGGCCGCGCCCGGCTCGCCTACTTGCCCGACAGCAGCGGCGACCAAGTCGGGTCCGAGGCAAAGGACGGGGTCGGTACCGGCTGCTCCACCTTGCCAGTGATGTCGACCATGTAGAGCTTGCCGCCGCCCTGGCCGCCGGGATCGCGGAAGAACATCACGTATTGGCCGTTCGGCGCGAAGGTCGGGCTCTCGTTGTGGAAGCCCTCGGTCAACACCCGCTCGCCCGAGCCGTCGGGCTTCATCACGCAGATGGCAAAGCCCCCCTTGCGCTGGCGGGTGAAGGCGATGAGGTCGCCGCGGGGCGACCAAGCCGGCTGCGAGGCCGAGCCTTCGCCGAAGGAGAGCCGGCGCGGGTTCGAGCCGTCGGCGCCCATCACGTAGATCTGCTGCGAGCCGCCGCGGTCGGATTCGAACACGATCTGGCTGCCGTCTGGCGCGTAGCTCGGCGAGGTGTCGATCGCAAGACCCTGCGTGACCGGGGTCTGTGCTTTCGAGGCGATGTCGACGGTGACGATGTCGGCGTTGCCCCCCTGCTGCACACTCATCACGAGGCGGCGACCGTCCGGCGAGAAGCGCGGGCTCGCGCTCATCGAGGCGAAGTTGCCCACCGTCTGGCGCTTGCCGGTCTCCAGATCGATCATCTGGACCTTGGGTTGCTGGCCCGTCGCCTGGGTCATGAAGGCGATGTCCTGCCCCGCCGGCGAGTAGCGCGGCGCCACCACCGAGACGTCGCCGCTCCCGGTCAGCGCACGGACGTTGGCGCCGTCCTGATCCATTACCATCAGGCGCTTGCGGCGATTCTCCTTCGGACCCGACTCGTCGACATAGGCGACGCGGCTGTCGAACCAGGCCCCGAGGCCGGTGACCTTGGTGTAAACCGCATCCGACACGAGATGGCCGGTGCGGCGGGCATTGGCGACGTCGGTGCCGTATTGCTGGCCCGTGATCTGCTGGCCCGAGGCCACGTCCCACAGGCGGAAGGCGACGGTGAGCCGGCCTGACCCGTCACGCCCGACCCGGCCGGTCACCAGCGCCTGGACGCCCGCGCCTTTCCAGGCCTCGAAGTTCGGCGCCGCGTCGAAGCTCGGATTCTCGGGGAAGCGCCCCTTTTCCAGCGGCGTGAAGTAGCCGGAGCGGCGCAGGTTGTTCGTGATGACGCTGGCGACCAGCGTGCCGAGGCTGGCATCACCGGCGAAGTCGGCAATCGCAATCGGCATCGGCTGAAAGGCGCCGCTGCCGATGCGGAGCTGAAGCTGCGCCTGCGCCGGAGTCGCGGCGGGCAGCGCCAGGGCGAGGACGCCGAGCGCGGCCGCGAAGGCCGGCAGAAGGGCGCGCCGGGTGAAGGCTGTTCCAGGCATGGGACAAGTCCAGGTCGTTCGGGGAATGCGAGAAAGAAAGGCCGATGACGCAGTGGATCGGCGGGTCGAGCCGGCGGATCACACGGGCGAGAACTCGAACTCGGCGTTGATGGCCTTCCAGTCGTTGTAATACGGCGCGTACTGGGCCGGGATCTTGAAGGGCGCGCAGCGCCGCACCGCCCGCAGCGCGGCCTGTGCGATCGACTGATCGACCGAGTTGTTGCCCGCGCGCATGACTCGCGGCTCCGTCGTGAGCGAACCGTCCGCATTGAGGCGGATGTCGAGCATCGGCAGCACCACGCCCTGCGTCGCGCCGGGCGGCGCCGAGTAGCACCGCTCGATCTGCTGTTGCAGCATGCCGACGAGGGCGTCGCGCAAGGACGGCGAAAGCCGCTGGGCGGTGCCGGAGGCCGCGCCGAGCGAGGCCGTGCGCTGGACCTCACGGCCGGTCGAACCGGTCGATTGCGAGGCGGCGCGGGTCTGCGTCTCGCGGCTGTCGCCAGGGCTGGCCCTGTTGGCGAGTTCCGCCTGCTGGCGCGCCTTGGCCTCGGCATCGGCCTTCGCCCTGGCGTCGGCCATCGCCTTGGCCTTGGCTTTCGCGGCGGCTTCGGCTTTTGCCTTCGCCTCGGCATCCGCCTTGGCTTTGGCTTCGGCGACCTGCTTGCGGTGCTCGGCCTCGGCTTCCGCCTTTGCCGCCGCTTCGGCCTTGGCCTTCGCTTCAGCCTTGGCTTCGGCTTCCGCCTCGGCCTTCGCTTCAGCTTTGGCCTTGGCGTCGGCCTTCGCCTTCGCCTCGGCGCGCGCCTTGGCCTTCGCCTCGGCCGCCTTGGCGGCGGCTTCCGCCTCGGCCTGCTCGCGCTCGACCAGTTTCTGCAACTCGTCGCGCTTTTCGGCCTCCGCCTTTGCGACGGCTTTCGCTTCGGCCGCTTTGACAGCCTCGGCCTTTGCCGCCTCGGCCTTGGCAGCGGCATCCGCTTTCGCTTTGACCTCGGCCTTGGCCTTCGCCTCGGCGGCCTTGGCCGCAGCCGCCTTCTCGGCTTCGGCCTTCGCGGCCTCCGCCTTGGCCGCTGCGGCTTCCGCCTCCTCCTTCACCGGGTCGGCGGAGTCGGCGCGCAGCGGCATCGCGTCGACGGCGGCGAGGCGGGTATCGGCGGTTCGGGTGGGGGCTGCGGGTGCGTCGGTCTTGGCGTTCTCGGGCTCGCGCTGCTCGTGCTTCTCCGCCACGCGATCGGCGCGGTTCGGGGTGTTCTCGGGCTTCTCCGCGTTGCGCTCGCCGCGAGTCAGCTCGGAAAATTGCTGCTCGGTCAGCACCTCGACCGGCACGCCTTCCTGCGCGTCCGGCATGGCCGGTGCGGCGACGGCGAACAGGGCGGCGCCCAGCACGGCAGCATGGGCCGCGGCCGAGATCCAGACGCCGGGTTCGCGATTTCGGAAAGGCTCGGTGAGTGAATTGGGCCAGCGCAGAGCCACGGTGCCTTGCTCCGCTAATTCGATTCCGGCTCGGTGACGAGGGCGACCTTCTTGAAGCCGCCGCCGGTCACGATCGCCATCACCTGGGCCACGCGCCCGTAATCGACGCGCTTGTCGCCGCGCACGAACACCCGCTCCTCGGTGCCGGTCTTCGAAGTCTGCATGAGCTGGGGCACGATGTCGTCGTCCTTCAGCTCGACCTCACCGAGATAGACCTCGCCCGTGCGGCGGATCGAGAGCGTGATCGGCTTGACGTCGGAGTTGAGCGGGCTCGCCTTCGATTGTGGCAGGTCGAGGGGCACGCCGACGGTCATCATCGGTGCCGCGACCATGAAGACGATCAGCAGCACCAGCACGACGTCGATGAACGGCGTCATGTTGATTTCGTTGATGGCGCCGTGTCCGCGCCGTCCGCGGCGGCGGCGCTTGCCGCCGCCCTGTGCCGCGCCGTGCGTCATGCCCATTGGATTGGCTCCCGCTGCTGTAACGGCCGGATCAGGCGGCGACCGAAAGGCGCTCGTCGATCTGCCGCGACAGGATCGCCGAGAACTCGTCGGCGAAGCCCTCCAACCGCGACTGCGACTTCGACACGGTGGCCTGAAGCTTGTTGTAGGCGAGCACCGCCGGGATCGCCGCGAACAGGCCGATGGCGGTGGCGAATAGAGCCTCGGCGATGCCGGGCGCCACGACGGCGAGCGAGGTGTTCTTCGAGGCCGCGATCGAGGTGAAGGCGGTCATGATGCCCCAGACCGTGCCGAACAGGCCGATATAGGGGCCGGCCGAGCCGATCGAGGCGAGAAACAGGAGGCGCGAATCGAGCCGCTCGACCTCGCGCTGGATCGTCACGTCGAGCACCTTGTCGATGCGCTGCGACAGCGAGTGGATCTGCCGGCCCGAGCCCTCGAAGGAGCGCTTCCACTCCCGCATGGCGGCGACGAACAGCGCGCCGAGGCCGGTGGGCTGGCGGTCGTTGAAGGAGCGGTAGAGTTCCTCCAGCGAGCGGCCGGACCAGAACGCCTCCTCGAAGGCGTCCATCTCGGCCTCGACCCGGCGGAACAGCAGGGTCTTGTCGACGATGATCGACCAGCACCAGATCGAGGCGCCGAGCAGGCCCACCATCACGAGCTTGACGACGAAGTGCGCCTGCCAGAACAAGCCGAACAGGCTCATGTCTGCGACGGGCGCGGCCTGCATGGCATCGGCTGGGGTCATCGAACGATCCTCGCGTCGTCAGGGCCGCGCCGAGGCGCACCGGACTGCCGACTGATCCTTTGAGCGATGAGGCTTGAGATCACTCGTGAATCTGTCGAAAGTAAGGGTCGCCTCCGGGCACTTTCGTGGCGATGAGGCTTTCCCTGCGAGGGATCGTTAAGCACCTCTCAAGGTTAAGGATCGGTTTCGTTCAGGTGTTGGGTGGGGTGAGCGCCCGGCGCAACCCGTCCGGCAGGCGGATCGCCCGGCCGTTTCTGACGCAGGCGACCACGACCTCGGCGCGTACCAGCGTTTCCCCGCCGCGGCGCACTTCCTGAGCGAGATGCATCGAGGCGCCGCGCAGCTCGCTCGACCAAGTCAGCACGTCGATCCAATCGTCCATGCGGGCGGGCTTGAGGAAGTCGAGGGTCATCTTCCGCACGACGAAGACGAGGCCTGTGCCTTCCGCGTGCATCTCGGATTGGTCGCCCGCGAGAGTGCGCAGGAGTTCGGTGCGGCCCCGCTCCATGAAGCGCAGGTAGCTCGCGTGATAGACGAAGCCCGAGAAATCGGTGTCCTCGTAATAGATCCGCACCGGGAGCCGGTGCGCATTCTCAGGTGCCGCTGTCGTCATGGAAATCCGGTTGCGAGGAAGAACCGGTGTCTAGAGGTTCAGGCCGCGCATGGCGAGACGAGCGCGCGGCCTGTCGTCGATCGGCGTCATGAGGCGAGGGCCGCCCCCTTTCGGGAACAGCCCTGCCAGATGGGATGGGTCTGCTTGGATCAGCCGCCGATGCGGTTGGCGAGGCTCGCCGAGTGGGCGTGCTCGTCGGCGATGTAGGGCAGAGCCTGGTTCGCGAAGGTGCGGCCGTCGGCGCTGTCGCCGTTGCGGGCATAGCTGCTGTAGAGGGCCAGCGTGCGCGCATCCGAACGAGCCTGACCGGCGACATAGGCTTGGTCGAACTCGCGGGCCGAGCGGGCCGAGCGAAGGCGCTCGAGGCGCTGCTGGCCGTTCGGGCCGAGGGCGACGCGACGGCCGGGCTCGCCCGGGCTGTTGTCCACGAGGCCAACGCCGCCGAGCACGCCACCGACGATGCCGGTGCCGATGTTGGCGGCCAGCGTCACAGGGGCCAGCACCACGCCAAGCGGGTTGTCGAGGCGGGTCGGGATACCCTGCTGGTCGGATACGACGCGACCGCTGGCGGTCAGCGAGGTGCCCTCGGGCAGCAGCGCCCGGGTGGTGGCCTCACGCTCGACGAGGATCCGGTTGGCATAGTTGCGGACCCTCGGGTTGCGGGAACGCTCCAGGGCGATCCGGCTCGCTTCGATGCTGGTAGCATCCGAGCGCAAAGCCTCGGCGCGGAAATCGCGGGTGTCAGTTGCGGCGCGCCCGATCGGCGCGTCGCTGCCGATGCGCAGCGGCAGGGCGTCCTGAGCCAGGGCGGGCGTGGCGAGGGTAGCGACGGACAGGCCGAGGGCGGCCAGGACGGTCGTCTTCATGGCGGAGAGTTCCTTGAAGGTCGTGCTGAAATCGTTCGTTGGGCCGGCGCTCCCGAAGAGCGGGGTCGGGCCCTCAACTTGTGCGGTGCACGCCTGTTCCGCATGCCGCCGACGCTGCCTTCGATGGCCGCAGATGCGCCGGATTGCCGCTGGAAGAATCTGCAGGTTCAAAATAAATCGTTGTATGACAGATGGTTGTTTCGCATTTGCATCGCGGGGATTATCGCCGATGCAGCCTTGAATAGTTAAAATATGCTCACTTTTTCGTCGATTATGTCGCGGTTGCTATGTGGTCGACGCATGTCTCAGTTCCCTGGACCATCGGCCCCGAGTTCGACGACGACGATCTCCGGCGGTACGCCGAGACGCACCGGCGCGATGCTCGTGCCGAGCCCACCGGAAATGATGAGATCCGCCTGCTCGCGGACATGGCCTTAGGCGAAGCGGTTGGCGTAGAGAGAGGGGACGACCGGAGAGCGCCCGAATAAGCGCACCTGTCCGCCATGGGTATGACCGGAGAGCGTGAGCGTGATCCGCGGCGGGACCTGCGGAAAGATGTCGGGCTCGTGCGCCAGCAGGATCGCGGGCGCGCTGTCGAGGACCTTCGCCAGCGTTCCGGCCAAGTCGTCGAGGCCGATGCGGGGGTGACTGTGGCGCTTCCGACCCGGCAGTAGCGCGAGCTGGTCGCCGAGCCCGGCGAGCCACACCGTATGACCCCTGACCGAGAGCGGCCGCGCATCGTTCTCCAGAACGGGGATACCGGCGCGCCGGAGCGCCTCGCCCGCGATCGTCGGGCCGGCGCCACGGGCCTGGGCCGTCTTGTCCTCCCACCAATCGTGGTTGCCGAGGATGGCGTAGGTGCCCAGCGGCGCGGCGAGTTGTCCGAGCACCGGCGCCCATTCGGCAGCGTCCACGTAACGCGTGACGACTCGCATGCCGGAGACGTAGTCGCCGAGCAGCACGATTACGTCGCCTCGAAGGGCATTAGCCGCTGCGACGATGCCAGCGATGCGCGCAGTCGGCATCCAGGGCTCGCAGACATGGATGTCGGCTAGCGCGACGATCCGCAAGGTCAGGCCCTACGGCCAGGGGCCGATCGGCCGCAAGCGGTAGCGCGTCACCGCGAACCGCATCGGCTCGATGCCGACCGCATAGGCGCCCGTCCCCGCCCCGGTCAGCGCCGTTGCGCCGAGCCCAATCAGCACCGTCCGTCGCGTAACTGAGACGGGGCTCGCACCGTTAGGCATCCGGGTCATCGCTGCCGCCGAACAGGCCGAACTGCGAGCCCGGATCGCGGCGGGGTTCGGCAAAGCCCATGTGCCGGAAGGCGTGCGGCGTCAGCACCCGCCCGCGCGGGGTGCGCTGCACGAAGCCCTTCTGGATCAGGTAAGGCTCGATGATATCCTCGATCGCGTCGCGCGGCTCGGACAAGGCCGCCGCGATGGTCTCGATCCCGACCGGGCCGCCGCCGAACGAGGCCGCGATCAGCGTGAGATACTTACGGTCCATCACGTCGAGGCCGACGGGATCGACGTCGAGCATCTGCAGCGCCCGGTCGGCGATGGCGCGGCTCACCGTCGTCGCGTCCTCGACGATGGCGAAGTCGCGCACCCGGCGCAGCAGGCGCCCGGCGATGCGCGGCGTGCCGCGGGCGCGCTTGGCGATCTCGTTGGCGCCCTCCTCCGACATGCCGAGGCCGAGCACCCGCGCGCCGCGGCGGACGATGAGTTCCAACTCGTCGATCTCGTAGAATTCGAGGCGGATCGGGATGCCGAAGCGGTCGCGCAGCGGCGTGGTGAGCAGGCCCGCGCGGGTGGTGGCGCCGACGAGGGTGAATTTCGGCAACTCGATCTTCACCGAGCGGGCGGCCGGGCCCTCGCCGATGATGAGGTCGAGCTGGTAATCCTCCATCGCCGGATAGAGAATCTCCTCCACCGCCGGGTTGAGGCGATGGATCTCGTCGATGAACAGGACGTCGCGCTCCTCCAGATTGGTGAGCTGTGCGGCGAGATCCCCGGCCTTGGCGATCACCGGGCCGGAGGTCGAGCGAAAGTTGACGCCGAGTTCGCGGGCGACGATCTGCGCCAGCGTCGTCTTGCCGAGGCCCGGCGGGCCGACGAACAGGACGTGATCGAGGGCCTGGCCGGTCTTCTTGGCCGCCTCGATGAAGATCTGCATGTTGGCGCGCGCCGCCCGCTGCCCGATGAACTCGGAGAGGTTCAGGGGGCGGATCGACTGGTCGGCGTCGTCCGGCCGGCGCTCGGGGCTCAGCAGGGTCTTGCCGGGCTTCGGTGTCTTGTCTTCGCTCACGGGGGTCTCGCGGGGCGTCGGCCGAGGACTCTCGCAAAACGTCCGCGGCGCCGTCGCCCCGAGGGGAAACGGTCGGCGACCGGGCGTCTCGTGAGGCATTCCGACCCCGCGTTTTGCACATCCTGCACGCCCGCACCACCGCGGCAGGACGGTCCGTTTCGCCGAGCCCTGCGTGCTCCGGGACACGCCGACGGCGAGGGGGTGAGCGAGTTGGTAACCAACCGCGCCGATGATCGGGCCGTGCACCCGATGAGATCCGCGATGCCGAATGTGATCCCCACCCCGCGCAGGCCCCGCCGCGCCCGGCTCATCGGCGGCACCGGAGCCGCCCTCGCCCTGCTGCTCGCCGCCCCGCTGCGGGCCGAGCCCGTCCCCGAGCCGCAGCTCGATTCCCGGATCAACCTGCGGATCGAGCCGAAGGCCGAGGCCGCCCCGGAGCCGAAGCGCGAATTGAGGGCCGATCCCAAGCCAGAGCCGCGGGCGGACAAGGCGGAAGTCAAGGTCGCCCCGAAGGCCGATCCGAAGCCCGAGGTGAAGACCGCGCCGAAACTGGAGCGTCCGACCGCCGACACGGTGGCTGTTCCGGCCGAGACGTCTCCGGCCAAGAAGGCTTCGCGGGAATTGCCGCCGGTCGTCTATGCCCGCGTGTCCGAGGATCCGCTGCCGAGCTACACCGCGCAGACCTTCGTCGATACGATGCGCGCCGCCGAGCGCTATCAGGTCTACGCCGAGGCCGGCGGCTGGAAGACGCTGCCCGCCGACTTCGCGCCGAAGCCCGGCGACAGCCACGCCGCGATCCCCTCGCTGCGCCATCACCTGACCCTGACCGGCGACCTTCCCGCCGACGCGCCGCCCTCCGACCGGTTCGATCCGCCGCTGGTCGCGGCGGTGAAGTCGTTCCAGGCCCGCCACGGCCTGCCGGATGCCGGCATCTTCGGCCGTCTGACGCTGAACGCCCTCAATGTGCCGGCCGACGTGCGGCAGCGGCAATTGCGCGCCTCGGCCCAGCGTCTGCTGGGGTCGGGCTTCGGCTTCGGCGAGCGCTACGTGACCGTGAACATCCCCTCCGCCACGGTGGAGGCGGTGGAGAACGGTGTGGTGACGCGCCGCTACGTCGCCGTGGTCGGCTCGCCCGACAAGCAGACGCCCGCGGTCGAGACCCGCATCACCGACGTGAACCTCAACCCGACCTGGACCGTGCCCGTCTCGGTGATCAAGAACGAGATCATTCCGACGATGCGCAAGAATCCCGGCTATCTCGCCAAGAACCGTATCCGCATTCTCGGCCCCGGCGGCGTCGAAGTCGATCCGACCGCGATCGACTGGAACACGCAGAAAGCGACCAACTACACGCTGCGCCAGGATTCCGGCCTCGACAACTCGCTGGGCCAAGTGCGCATCGATATGCCGAACCGCCACGCGATCTACATGCACGACACCCCTTCGAAATCGCTGTTTGCCGGCTCGGTGCGCTTCCATTCGCATGGGTGCGTGCGCGTCGGCCAAGTGAAGGAGTTCGCCGCGTGGCTGCTTCAGGGCACCGAGGGACCGAACGGGCCGGGCTCCGCCTGGGGGCCGATCGAGATCGAGACCGCCATCGCCGTCGGCGAGCGGCGTGACGTAAAGCTCGTGAAGCCGACCCCGGTCGCCTTCGTCTACATGACCGGCTACGCGACCTCGGACGGCCGGGTGCATTTCCGCGACGACATCTACGGCCTCGATACGCCCCCGGCGCCGGCCGCCGCGACACCGCCAGTCCCCGACGTGACCACCACCGGCGCCATCACGCCCCGCGCGGTGCCGACACCCCGGCCGGCCGCAGCGGGCGCCGCGCCGCGCCCCCTGCCCGCAGCGCAGGCTGCACCCAGCAAACCCGCATCGGCCAAGCCTGCACCGGTCGGGTCGCCCTCCACTCCGACACCCGCGACCGCCCTGCCCGCTCCGCCGAAGCCGCAGGCCCGGAAAGCCGCGCCGCCCGTCCGTGGGCCCGAGAGCGAGCCGGTCCCGATGCCACCCGGCCTCGTCGGCGGGCGGGGCTGAGGCGCCCGCGCGGCGCCGTGTCCCATCCACAGCAGCGCTGCCATGCGGAGCGGAACAAAGGTTCCCGCTTTCTCATTCTGCCGATCGAGTGCCGGCGTTCTTGTCGCCGGTCAAAATTCGATTGCAGAGTGTCAAGGATATCACCCCATGGCCAAGGCTAAGCTGCGCGTCCCCAGCGACCGGCTCAATACCCCGACTGATCTCGACCCGAACGACGTCAAGAAGATCTCCGAGGGTCTGACCGTTCTCCTGTCGGATCTCTTCGCGCTTTACATCAAGACCAAGAATTTCCACTGGCATGTCAGCGGCCCGAATTTCCGCGACTACCACCTGCTGCTCGACGAGCAGTCCGAGCAGATCTTCGCGATCATCGACGCCGTCGGCGAGCGCGCCCGCAAGATCGGCGGTACGACCCTTCGCTCGCTTGGACAGGCCGATGGGCTCAAGCGCGTCCCCGACAACAATGCCGACTACGTCAGCCCGCTGGAGATGCTGAAGGAGCTGCGCGACGACAACAAGGCGCTCACCGCCAACATGCGCGAGCTGCACAGCGTCACCGACGAAGCCAACGACGTCTCGACCACGAGCCTCATCGAGGAGTGGATCGACCAGTCCGAGGAGCGCACGTGGTTCCTCTACGAGTCGACCCGCGAGGCCACCGACAGCGGGCACTGAGCTCTTCCGCGATGCCGAGAGGCCGCCGATCCGAAAGGGTCGGCGGTCTTTTTCCATTTACGCGGAGCCACCCGCGATCGCCGGGGCATCGTCTTTTTCCCCGAAAGCCGGTGGCCACCTTTCGGGACGATGCTCTACGCCCCGACGGTCAGCGTTGCCTTCACGAGGCTCGGGTCGTCCGGAACCGACTTCTCGACGAACCCGAGGTGGCGGCAGACCGCCCGCATCGGCCGGTTTTCGGCGAGCACGCTGCCCTCGACCACGGCGATGCCCTCGGCCCGCGCCCAATCGATCATCATCCGCATGAGGGCGACGCCGAGGCCTGTGCCCTTGATGTCGGAACGCACGAGGATCGCGAACTCGCCCGTGTCGTGGTTGGCGTTGGCGTGCAGGCGGACGGCGCCCAGCATGCGCCGGTCCTCCTCCGCCGTCTCGTCAAGGGCGACGAAGGCGATAGCACGGGAATAGTCGAGCTGGGTCAGCCGGGCGAGGAAGGCGTGGCTGAAGTCCCGCACCGGGGCGAAGAAGCGAAGGCGCACATCCTCGGGGTCCACCTGCGCGAAGAAGGCGCGGAACATGCCCTCGTCGTCGGGCCGAACCGGCCGGACCTGGATGCACCGCTCCCCGAGATTGAGCCGCCGCTCCCAATCGGACGGATAGGGCCGGATTGCGAAGCGCGGGTGCCAGTTGCCGCGGCGGCGCTCCGGTCGGCTCGGCTCCGGCGCGATGCGTACGCGCGCGTCGAGGGCGACCACGCCGTCGGCGTCGGCGATCAGGGGATTGATGTCGAGTTCGCGCACCGCCGGCAGGTCGGCTGCGAGTTGGGCCAGCTTCACCAGCAGCAGCGCGATGGCCGGCAGGTCCGCCGCCGGCACGTCGCGATAGGCTTCGAGACGGCGGGCGACGCGGGTGCGGCCGATCAGTTCGCTCGCCAAGGCCAGATCGAGCGGCGGCAGCGCCAGGGCCCGGTCGTCGATCACCTCGACTGCCGTGCCGCCGCGCCCGAACACGACCACGGGGCCGAAGACTGGATCTTCGGCCAGCCCCGCGATCAGCTCCCGCCCCTGTGGCCGGCGCAGCATCGGCTGCACGGCAAACCCCGCCACCCGCGCGTCGGGGCGCAGTTCCCGGACGCGCGCGATCATGGCATGGGCCGCCTCGCGCACGTCGGCCTCCGAGGTGAGGCCGAGGCGTACGCCACCCACCTCCGATTTGTGCACCACGTCCGGTGAGACGAGCTTGAGCACCACCGTGCCGCCGCCCGCGATCAGCGGCCAGGCCGCGGCCGCGGCCCCGTCGGGATCGGGCGCCAGCGTGACGGGTAGCGAGACGATCCGGTAGGCGGTCAGCAACTCGGTCACCGCGTAGGGGTCCAGCCAGGTGCGGCCTTCGGCCAGCGCCTCCTCGACGATGCGGCGCGCGGCGGCGACGTCCGGCGTGAACGCACGCGGCAGGGCGTCGGGCGTGCGCATCAGGTCGTTCTGGGCCTCGCGGTAGCGCACGAGGTGCAGGAAGCCCTCGACCGCGTCGGCATCGGTCGCGAAAAGCGGGATCTTGGCTTCGGCGTAGATCGCGCGGATCGCCTCGTCCTCGCCGATCGAGACCGCGAAGACCGGCTTGCGGCGCCCCGCCGACCGCGCCTTGGCGACGGCACCGGTCACGGTCTCGGCGACCTCTCGGCTGCCCGCCCGCGCGGTGGGGACGTGGATCGAGACGATCGCGTCGCTGTCGCGCCCGGCGAGCAGCGGTTCCAGGGCGCCGACGTAATCGCTCGGCACCGCGTCGATGCCGAGATCGAGCGGGTTGGCGCCCCGGCCGTGCCGCACGGGGGCCAGGCAGTCCTGCGTTGCCGGTGCGGGCTCCGCCAGCGTGCCGCCGAGATCGGCCAGCCGGTCGGCGGCGAGCGCGCCGATGCCGCGCCCGTTGGAGACGATCATCAGCCGGTTGCCGGGGAACGGCCGCTGGCGCCCCAGGGTCTCGACGGCGGCGAACATGGCATCGAGCCCGTCCACTGCCAGCAGGCCCGCCCGGCGGAAGGCGGCCTCGTAGACGGCGCCGGGCCGGGCGAGCGCGCCCGTATGCGTTTCCGGCCGGTGGCCGGGTGCATCGTGGCGCCCGGTGCGCAGCACCACGACCGGCTTGGCACGGGCCGCCGCCCGGGCCGCCGTGAGGAATTTCCGCGCATCGGCCACGTGGTGCAGCGAGAGGATGATCGCGCGGGTGTGGAAATCCTCGGCGAAGTGGTCGAGGCAGTCGGCGATGTCGATATCGGCGGAGCGGCCCAGCGTCATCACTGCGGAGAAGCCGGCCCCGTGCCGCCACCCCCATTCGGCGATGGCCGAGGCGACGGTGCCCGATTGCGAGATGAGGGCGAGATCCCCCGGCTTCGGCGGGCGAGCGAGCAGGCTCGCGTTGAGGCCGCGCGCCGGCACGCTCAAGCCGATGCTGTCGGGCCCGATCAGCCGCAAGCCGTGCCGCCGTGCCGCCGCCTGGGCGGCACCGGCCGGGGCTGCCTCGCCGACGCCGAGATGGGCGGACAGGATCACCGCCGCGGCGGCGCCGATCTGCCCCGCCTCCTCGACGATGCCCGGCACTGCCGCCGGGGGCGTGGCGATCATGACGAGGTCGGGAGCCTGCGGGATGTCGGCGAGGCGCGGGCTGCAGGCCAATCCATCGACGCTGGTCTCGCGCGGATGGACCGGGACGATATCGCCGGTGAATCCGCCCGCGCGCAGGCCGTCGATGATCGCCCGGCCGACGGAGCCGGGTCGATCGCCCGCTCCGACCACGGCGATGCGGCGCGGGGCGAGCAGAGCCTCGAATCGATAGGTGCTCATGGGCCGGCTATATCATCTCAGGGCCCGAGGCCGAGCGTCAAACCGCCGTCCGACGGAGCGGATCGACCGCAATCAGCGCGACGGGGCCGCACCTGAAGCTCGTGCGGCGCGTATGCCTCTCTCCCATACACGTGTTCGGCGAGCGTGCCTGCCGTATCAGGCGCAAGCGTCGCGGCCCGGCAATCCCTATCCGGCTCGACCTTCCCCTGTTTCACCCGGCCGCTGCTGCCGGTAGTGTCTCGAATCGGTCTCGATGGTTGCCGGAGCAATCGTGCCCGACAAAGCCCGTTCCGTGCGCGCTCCGCATCGCATGATCGATCCGCCGTCAGAGGAGTTGTCCGTGCCGACTTTCGCGATCCGTCAAGCGATGGTCGAGGCGATGCGCCGGATGCTCGATCTTGGTCTCAGCCAGGGAACCTCGGGCAACCTTTCCGTTCGAACCGGAAGCGGCTTCCTCGTGACGCCCTCCGGGATTCCAGCCGAGCAGCTCAGCCCCGATGACCTTGTCCCCATGGATTTCGACGGGCGCTGGGAGCATCCGCTGGCCCCCTCCTCCGAGTGGCGCTTCCATCGGGACATCCTGGCGGCCCGGCCCGAGATCGGCGCCGTCGTCCACGCCCACCCGCCCTACGCGACCGGCTTTGCGATCTGCGGCCGGGAGATTCCGGCGGTGCATTACATGATCGCGATGGCCGGCGGTCCGACCATCCGTTGCGCCCCCTACGCGCCCTATGGCACGCAAGGTCTCTCGAATTTCGCCCTCGATGCCCTCGAAGGCCGCAGCGCCTGCCTGCTCGCCAATCACGGCATGATCGCCACCGGGCCGAATCTCTCGAAGGCGATGTGGCTCGCCGTCGAAGTCGAAGCTCTGTGCCGCCAATATGCGATTGCGTTGCAGGTCGGCGCACCGGTGGTGTTGTCCGATGCCGAGGTCGCCGAGACGGTGGAGCGATTCAAATCCTACGGTCCCCGGGAGAAATCCGGGCATTGAATCCGATTATCGAGCAGTTTCGATTTTTACTGTTTTCGAAGATATCGATCGATCATAATTAAAATATGCATCAAACATATCCATAGTAATGTCAGGTATTTCGCAGTATTACATAGATCTGATACGAGTATGACTATTAGAATTTTTCAATTAATATTTTCCGTATATATTGAGTTTAAAATTCGGAAAAATTTTCTGCTACATCGCTGTTAGATCAGGTTTGGCAATATATGTTTTGATCGTCTTTTAACCTTGTTACCTGGCGTTTGCATATGAGTCTGAACCGGCGCTGTCAGGCAGTTTTGCCCGAACAATCTACGTAATCGTCCCACCTTCTGTTTCGCAATTGTACCGGATATCGGGGCAAATTTGTGGAGTCTTCAATGCGACTTTTGTCGCAATAGCCCTGGCAAACAGACCAAAGTCCAATTGTTTTTTGGACGACGCTAAAAACCATCTTGCAGCCGTTTCCATCAAAGGTTAAGTCCTGCGTCATTCCGCGCAGTCGCACCGTGTCCGGCAATGATGGCGTCCTGATTGCGGCGCATATTGCAGTTCGTCGTTTGCAGATACCAGAAGGGATATTGAGGATGTCGCTTGAGGATGCCTCCGCTGGCGATCACGTGGCGTTGGTTGTCGATATCGTGTCGGCCTATGTCGGGAACAACTCCCTGGCGGTCGGAGAATTGCCCGGCTTGATCACGTCGGTTCACGGTGCGCTGGCGCAATTGTCGAATAAGCCGAGCGAGCCGGAAGAGCCGGCCCTGACTCCGGCTGTGTCAATCCGCCGTTCGATCCAGCAGGATTTCCTCGTTTGCCTCGAAGACGGCAAGAAGTTCAAATCGCTCAAGCGGCATCTGCGGACGCGCTACAACCTCTCGCCCGACGAGTATCGCGCGCGCTGGAACCTGCCCGACGACTATCCGATGGTCGCGCCGAGCTACGCCGCAACCCGGTCGGAATTGGCCCGGACCATGGGCCTCGGCCAGCAGCGCCGGAAGTGGCCCTCCAAGACGGCGACGGAGTCGGCCGCCGAACCGACCCCCGACGCCGCTGCCTCGACGCCGCGTCGCCGTGGCCGGGCCCGTTCCGCGGACACGGTCTGAGCGCATCGCACCGGCCGACATCGTAGAAGGTCCGGCCGCCATCGATCGCTCGGCCGCCTGGCGGCTGGTTTGCGGCGAAGCCGCTTATCCACACGCGATGTGGCGCCGCCCCTCGCCGGGGGCGGGATGCGGACCCGGCGTTAGAAGTCGGGCAACCGCTCGGCGGGAACAGTTCCTGTGAGGTCCGGGCATCGTCCCGGTCTCTTGCGGGAGACATGATGTCCGGCCGGTCGACCATCGCCACGCGCCTGTTCTGGAGCGTCGTCCTCGGGGGCGCTGCCGCCATCCGCTATGGAGCACCCGCTCTCGCCGCCACGGGTGCGGTCTGCCTCGCGATCCTCCTCCATCGCCTCGACCGGCCGCGCCGCTTCCGCTCGCTCGTGCGCCGCATCGCCCGCCGCCACGCCGCGACGCTCGCCCTGCGGCGGCGGCAGGAGCGCTTCCTCGACGCCTACGGCAACACGATCGAGGATGGCTGGCTGCGCGAGCGCGAGTATTTCGTCGAGCGCACCGTCCTTCCGCTCGTCGAGGAGCGCGGCTTCTCCGATGACGCCGAGCCGCGATTCGATGAGATGGTGGAGATCGTCGAGCGGGTGGCCTGCGCGCACGAACTGCCCGACGAAATGGAGACGCCGGAAGACGGGATCGCCTACGAGCGATACTGCGCCGAACTTCTGGGCGAGGCGGGCTGGGATGCCCGGCCCACGGGGGCGAGCGGCGACCAGGGCTGCGACGTCGTCGCCGAGAAGGCGGGCCTGCGCCTGATCGTGCAGTGCAAGCGCTACAATCGCCCGGTCGGCAATGCCGCGGTGCAAGAGGTAGCCGCTGCCGCCCTGCACTGGTCCGGCGATATGGCCGCCGTGGTCTCGAATGCCGGCTTCACGCCCGCCGCCCGCAAGCTCGCCGGCACCACCGGCGTCCTGCTCCTTCACCACGACGACCTCGCGACACTGGCGCCGACCCGCCGGGCCGGCCGCCGTGTGCGGGCGGCCGGGCGCTGAGCCTACTCCGCCGGCACCGCCCGACTGATGGGCCGGACGGGCAGCGCCACGGCCTTGCGCCGAACCGACAGCCGCGCCGCCCGCTTGCGCCACCAGATCACCACGCCGGTGACCGACAGCATCGCCACGACGAGCCCCATGAGCGAGATCAGGATGCGGCCGGGCAGGCCGAGGATGCGGCCTGAATGGATCGGGAACTGCGCCTGCACGAAGATGTCGGCGGCGGTGCCGACCCAGGGCTGGCGGTCGCCGATCACCCGGCCGTCTCCCCCGTCGAAATAGATCGCCGCCGGGCCGACGCCCGCCGCGCCGTGGTCGTCGCCGGGCTCGAAGAAGCGGGCGGTGTAGAAGCCCTGCATCGTGCTGTAGGCCAGCGCGCCGACCGGCTCCTTCCAGCCGCGGCGTTGTCCCTCTGCCTGCGCCGCCTCCAGGATGCGAGCGTAATCCACCCCCGGCTCGATCGGCTTGAGCGGCGAAACGAAGGGGCGGGTGTTCGACGGCTCCGGCGTAACCTGCGAGACGCTCGACATCAGCGGTAGGAACACCTCGCGGTAGAGATTGAGCGAGAACGCTGTGAAGGCAAGCACGAACAGCAGCGCGAAGGTCCAGAGGCTGAAGGCCCGGTGCAGGTCGAAGGTGATGCGGTAGGGGCTGCCGGAAGTTTTCACCTTCCAGGCCGGCTTCCAACGCGACCACCAGCCCCGGCCGAGCTGCCGCTCGACTGCCGCCGGACGCTCCGGGTTGGCGGGTTTGCGCGCTGGAAGCGTCAGGTAGAAGCCGACGAAGGAATCGAGCGTCCAGACGATGGCGACGATCCCGAGCAGCCAGATGCCCCAGCGCTCCTCGCCCCACATCTCCGGCAGGTGCAGGGAATAGTGCAGCTTGTACAGGAACGAGATCAGCGTTTCGCGGGTGATCGGCCAGACCTGACCCCATTCCCGCCGGCCGAGTTCGGTCCCCGTCACGGGGTCGAGAAAGACCTGATTGTAGCCGAGCTTGTGCAGCGTGCCGGTCGCCGCATCGACCCGCGGCATCACGAACAGCGACAGCGACTCGCCGGGCTCGGCCGCCAGCGGAAGATAGGCGACGCGGGCGCGGGGATCGCGCGCCTCGAACTGCCGTGCCAGGTCGAGGGCGGGGATCGCCGCACCACGGCTCTCGACCGCGTGCAGATGCGGGTTCAGCCAATCGTCGAGTTCGTGGTCCCAGGAGATCACCGCGCCGGTGAGCCCCGCCACGAGCAGAAATGCCGCGATCGCCAGACCGGCCCAGCGGTGGAGAAGGACGAAAACGGAGCGCGCCATCAACCCTCGAGCCTCTTGCCGCGACGGACCGGCCGACGTCGGAGAAGGAAAGGCGATCCGGCCCTCGGACGAATGAGCCCCGGTCCGGTCAGTCCCTTGTGCAGGCCCTCATGCCTGCGCGGCGAGGGCAAGACCGTCGATAAAGGTTGCCACGTCCATACGCTACCCCTTAGCCGACCCTTCAATCGTGCGCGACACGATCAAGCGTGAAGATCCGGTGAAGGCCGGCCGGGCGTGCTGCGGCTGGTTTAACAACCCTTAAACCCGCCGCAATTACTGTCTCTGACGCAAGGGGGCGACCCGCCGTGCCGCAGGGCCAGCCGGCGCGTCCGAGGGGGATCGATCCGGCGGAATACCGACGCGCGGATCCCGAGCAGGGGAGCACGGTCGCGGGAGGCAAGATCCTTTCGGGGATCGGCAGCCCCTGACGCATGGAACGCATGGCGCAGTCTCGCGGACGCAAACCACGCAGCGAACCCACCTTCGACATTCCGGAGGGGAGCGAGCCCGGCCGCCTCGACGTGCGCCTGTCGCGCAGCGACCGGTCCGCGGGCGGCCAGCGGGCTTCGGCCAGCCGCCCCGCCTCGGCGTCGAAGGCGCGTGCGCGCAAGGCGTCCGGTGGAGGCGGTGGAAAGCGTCCGCCGCGGCGGCGCTCCTGGCTCGGCCGTCTGGTCTATGCCGGGGTCGTCCTCGGCATCTGGGTGGCGATCGGGCTCGCTGGCCTCATCGCCTACCACGCCTCGCAATTGCCGCCGATCGACCAGCTCGCCGTTCCGAAGCGCCCACCCAACATCGCGATCCTGGCCAGTGACGGCAGCCTGCTCGCCAACCGCGGCGAGACCGGCGGACGCGTCGTCTCGATCAAGGAATTGCCGCCCTACCTGCCCCGCGCCTTCGTCGCGATCGAGGACCGGCGGTTCTACGACCATTTCGGCATCGATCCCGTCGGCATCGCCCGCGCGATCACCCAGAACCTGACCCGGCGCGGGGTGGCGCAGGGCGGCTCGACGCTGACCCAGCAGCTCGCCAAGAACCTGTTCCTGACGCCCGAGCGCTCCGCCTCGCGAAAGATCCAGGAGGCGATCCTGGCGCTGTGGCTGGAGCACAAGTACTCGAAGGACGAGATCCTCGAACTCTACCTCAACCGGGTCTATTTCGGTGCCGGCGCCTACGGCGTCGAGGCGGCGGCGCAGCGTTATTTCGGCAAGCCCGCCAAGAACGTGACCCTGGCGGAGGCCGCCATGCTCGGCGGCCTCGTGCAGGCGCCGTCGCGACTTGCGCCGAACCGCAACCTGAAGGCGGCGCAGGCCCGCGCGGCTCAGGTGCTTGCGGCGATGGAGGAGCTGGGCTTCGCCAAGAGCGCCGACGCGAAAGTCGCGCTGGCGCAACCCGCCCGGCCCGCCTCGACCCGCGGCGGCGGCTCGCCGAACTACGTCGCCGACCTCGTGATGGACGTGCTCGACGACTTCCTGCCGAAGTTCGACGAGGACATCGTCGTCGCCACCACCGTCGATGCGAGCATGCAGACGGCGGGCGAGAAGGCGCTCACCGACGAGCTCAATGCCAAGGGCGCCCGCTACAACGTCGCCCAGGGCGCGCTCGTCTCGATGCGGCCGGACGGGGCGATCCGCGCCCTCGTCGGCGGGCGCGACTACGCCCAGAGCCAGTTCAACCGCGCCACCACCGCCAAGCGCCAGCCGGGCTCGGCCTTCAAGCCCTTCGTGTACCTCGCGGCGGTCGAGCGCGGCCTGACCCCCGACACGATGCGCGAGGACGCGCCCGTGCGAATCGGCAACTGGGCGCCGGAGAACTACTCGCACAACTATCGCGGCCCGGTCTCCCTGCGTGAGGCGCTGGCGCTCTCGCTTAATACGGTGGCGGTGAAGCTCGGCCAGGAGGTCGGCCCGAAGGCGGTCGTGCAGACCGCCCAGCGGCTCGGCATCTCCTCGTCGCTCCAGGCCAACGGCTCGATCGCCCTCGGCACATCGGAGGTGACGCCGCTCGAACTGGTGGGCGCCTACTGCGCCTTCGCCAATGGCGGGACCGGCGTGATTCCCTACGTCATCGCCAGCATCAAGAGCGCCACCGGCAAGGTTCTCTACAAGCGCGGCGAGGGCGGGCTCGGCCGGGTCATCGACCCCAACGCCGTCGGCATGATGAACGCCATGATGCACGACGTCTTCACCATGGGCACGGCGAAAAAGGCCGAGATTCCCGGTTGGGAGCTGGCGGGCAAGACCGGCACCAGCCAGGAGTTCCGCGACGCGTGGTTCGTTGGCTACTCCGCCACGCTGGTGACGGGGGTCTGGCTCGGCAACGACGACGGCGAGCCGACCAAGCGCGCCTCGGGCGGCAGCCTGCCGGTGGAGATCTGGAAAGCCTACATGACGACGGCGCTCAAGGGCGAGAAGCCGGTAGGCCTGCCAGGCATGAACCGCTGGCGGGCGCCCCGGCCCGAGTCGCAGCCTGAGCGGGATTCCGGCCCTGGCGGCCTGATCGGCGCACTGCTTGGCGAGCCGGAGCAGACCGCTTCCGCCCTCCCCCCGCGCTCGGTCTCTCGGGAGCGTGGTCCGAGCCGGGACGATCGCAACTTCCTCGAGAAACTGTTCGGGGTCGGCGAGTAGGCGCTGCCCGATTTGCCTGATGGGGTCGGTTAATCTCTCCAGTCGAGCGGCGGCTGACAAAAATTCGGGCGCGGCCTGAGCCGGCCGTGCGGCCGGGCGCCACATTCGCGCCACGTTGAAGGCATGACCCTCCGACAGTCTGGAGAGGATCGCGGGCTCCGCCCGCGCTTCCTGATGGCCGACGGAAGGAGCCCCCGTGTCGACCCGCCTGCCCGACCGTTGCCCGCATGGCCCTGTGGCCTCTGCGAACGGGCCGGGCGCATCTTCCTCCGCCGGCCGCCGGAGCCCGATCTGATGCTGCCGCACCATCGCTGGTTCTGGCTTCTCATCCTGCTCGCCGCGGGCGGCGCCGGGCTGCTCTACAACGTCATCTTCGCCGGGGGCGCGAGCCCGGCGGCGGGCTTTACTTACGGCCTGTGTGTTGGCGTTTCGGCGCTGGCCTTCGACCGGGGCGTGCTCCTGGCGGGCGTCCAGTCGCGCATCCGGCGCCTGCCCGCCGGGCTCTACGTCGTCGCGGCGGAACTCTCCTACGTGGCGATGATCGTCGTCGGCAACGCGCTCGGCGGCTTCGTTGTCTGGCTGCTCGGCCTGACCGGCGACAGCCTGGAAGAGGCGGTGCGCACCACGCCGCGAGTGCTGGCCTACGCGCTCGCCGTCTCGGCGCTCCTCGTCTTCGTGATCCGCATGCGCGACCTGATCGGCGGCGAGGTGTTCATCAACTTCCTCGTCGGGCGTTACCATCGCCCGGTGGAGGAGGAGCGCATCTTCCTGTTCCTCGACGTGGTCGGCTCCACCGCCTTCGCCGAGACGCACGGCGACCTGCGCGCGCAGGAATATCTCAGCGCCGTCTTCGCGACGCTGGCCGAGCCGGTGCGGCGCTTCTACGGCTCGACCGACGACTATATCGGCGATCTGGCCATGATCACTTGGCCGATGGAGCGCGGGCTGAAGGATGCGCGCTGCGTCGAATGCCTATTCGCGGTGCGCGAGCGCATCGAGGCGGAGGCGGAGGGCTGGGAGGCCCGCTTCGGTACCGTGCCGCGCCTGCGGGCGGGCCTGCACGGCGGCCCGGTGGTGACGGCCGAAGTCGGGGTGGACCGACACAAGATCGCCTATTTCGGCGACGCGGTGAACGTCGTCGCCCGCGTCGAGGCTCTGTGCCGCCCGCTCGGCGTTGATACGCTGATCTCGGAGGATCTGCTGAAGCGGCTGCCGCGGCTGCCCGAGGGCGTCGTCGTGCGGCCGCTCGGCACCCACGCCCTGCGCGGGCGCGGGCAGCCGCTTGCCGTCGCGACCCTCGAACGCAACGGAACCGCGGCGCTCGCCGAGCCGACGGCACCGCGGATCGCCGCCGCGCCCTAGAGCATCATCCCGAGAGCCGGTTGCCGGCTTTCGGAAGAAGATGATGCGAGAACAAAAGGCCGGAGCATCGTCCCGGATCCGATATCTTGAACGATGCTCCGGGGCGGAGAACCCGCCGCTCAGCTCACCCGCAGCAGCAGCAGGATCGACGCGATCGTCATGATCGCCAGGGTCGCGATAATGCCGCCGCCCCGGCAAGCGAACTGGCGCGGTGAGTTCGTGGGAGCGAACATGCCGATCGGATGCAGGATGCGCGCGATCACCAGCACGATCAGCAGGCCCTGCACCCAGCCATGGGAGCCGCCAGCCGCCTCGTAGAGCGCGATCAGCAGCAGGGTCAGCGGCACGTATTCCTGGAAGTTGCCATGCGAGCGGACGCGCCGCTGGAGCGCGTCCTGCCCGCCATCGCCGAACAGGACGTTGCCGGAGAGCCGGCCGCCGATCACCCATCCGGACAATCCGGCATAGATCAGGCCCAGAATCGCGGCGTAGAAAGCCGTGGTGGTCGGAAAGATCACAGTGAAGAACCTCAGATAGGATGGGCAACCCGCCGGACGGCGGATGTCGTTGGCGCTTCGCAAAGTAGGATTATCGGCGCCGTGTTCCGCCCGTACCGGCGATCACGAAGGCGTATCTGCGACACGGCGGTCGCGGATTGTCCTCACATGCCGCTCGGCGCGGCGGGCGATGGGACGAGATTAAGCATTCTACCGAAAGGTGTCGTCGGCCTTCGGCGGAAGGCGATGCGCTAGGATGGCGTGATGCGGTCCGCTCGGCGGAGCGTGACCGGGCGCGAGGGTCGTTCAGGAGGATGTCGGTGGGCGGCAAGCTGATCGCGGTGGCGAACATGAAGGGCGGGGTCGGCAAGACCACCACCGTGGTCATGCTCGCCGAGGCGCTGGCCGCCGACGGGGCCCGGGTGCTCGTGGTCGATCTCGACCCGCAGGCGAGCGTGTCGGTCTGCCTCGCGGGCGATACGCTGCTCGGCGAGATGATCGTTCGCGGGCGCACGCTCGAGGCCTATCTCGCCCTCAAGCTGATCACCCGCCACAAGCCCGACCTCTCCGCCCGTATCCAACCCGGCGTGAGCCTGACCACCCACAAGAACGCACCGCTCTCGCTCTCGCTGCTGCCGTCGGGCCCGCATCTGCGGCTGGTGGAGCGGGAGATCCTCTACGAGCTGACCGAGCGGAAATTCTCGATGCACGCCATCGACGAGAAGCTGTGGAAGGTCTTTCACGACGACTTCGTGCCCTTGGCGAGGCATTACGATTACGTCTTCTTCGATTGCGCGCCGGGTATCTCGCCGATGACCGAGGTGGCGGTGCGCGCCGCCGACCTCGTCCTCGTCACCTCGATCCCGGACTTTCTCTCGACCTACGGGCTCAACGCCTTCGTCGAGACGATCTGGCGGCGCTCCAGCCGGCAGGCGAGCCATATCGCACCGAAGAGTGCGCCCTACGTTCTGGTCACCCGCTTCCAGGCCCAGGTGCGCCAGCATCAGCGAACCCTGGCGCGGCTCCAGGCAGAGGCGGGGGCCGAGGATGCCGGCTTCCGTCTGCTCGAAACCCGCATTCCTCAGGCGGCGGCACTCGCCGACGCGCTGGTGCCGGCCGACGGGGCGCCCCCGACCTTCTCGGCCAAGTATGGCGCCCATGTTCCCAACGTGCTGATCCCGCTGGTCGCGGAAGTGAAGGAACTTCTCCATGGCCCTTGATGTCGATGGCTATGCCGTCTTGCAGGCGATGGCCTCCGCGCCGGAAGCGTTTCCCGACATCCGCACCGAGATTCCCAAAGCCGCCCGTGCCCTGGTCGTAAAGCAGCTCAAGGCCCGGTCCCTGCGCGTGGCGTCGCTGCGCCTGATCCGCGAAGTGCTGGGAAGCGAGAGCTTCGCCCTGATCGCCGACGGGATGTCCGAGGCCGAGGTAAAGGGCTTGGTGACCCGCCTCGACCCGCACCATCCCTCGCTGAAGACCGCGACGCCGGGCTGGCATCGCCATCGCCTCACCGCCCTGGCTGCCGGCGATGCGCCGTTCCGCAAGGGCGAGACCCGCATCGAGGACAGCCCGGCAAAGCTGCGTGCCGCCGAGGCGCCGCCGGAGCGTGCCCTTGCCAGCCGCCCCTTCTCCGCGGTGTGGGACGGCAAGGATCACGACGCACCGCCCACGAAGGAAGTGCGGGAGAAGAAGGACAAGGAGAAGGACCGAAAGGGCAAGAAGAAGAAGGGCTGATACGGTTGCCGCTCGATCCAAGCGGGGACCGGATCAGCACGCCCACGCGGCACTTGAGCGAGGTCCAAATCCGCGATCCCGAAGGGATCGATCCGCGCAAAGCGGCGGCCTAAGCTTCCGGAAACAGCACCGCGTAACGGGCCTTGAGGGCGGCGAGCCGACCCTGCCCTTCCAGCACCGCAACCCGGTGCTGCCGCGTGACGTCGAGCAGCCCATCGGCCATCTCCGCCTCGCCGCAGAGCCGGGCGCGCTCGGAGATCTGAGAAAGCTGATCGGCCATCAGGCTATCGATCCGTATTCCCTCGGTCAGCGATTGCATCAGATTCAGCATCGCCTCACGGGAGCGGATGTAAGAGGGCAATGGGGCGGGTATACGGTCCGTCACGGTACTCGCAGACGTCAGGCCGACAACGCTCCGACGCTGCCCGAGGCTGGGCGCCTCCGGCCATTGCATAGGATAAACCGTACCCGCTTTTCACGGGTAAGCGCCGTGCACCGGCACCGCGTCATGGGCAGTCCGCGCGCTCCACCAACGAAGAAGGGGCCGCCTTTCGGCGACCCCTCCCCCGTTCTGCGTCTGGGTGCGTGGACTTAGAAGTCCATGCCGCCCATGCCGCCGCCGCCCGGCATCGCCGGGGCGCCGC
Organism: Methylorubrum extorquens; assembly: GCF_024169925.1. Lineage (NCBI taxonomy): Bacteria > Pseudomonadati > Pseudomonadota > Alphaproteobacteria > Hyphomicrobiales > Methylobacteriaceae > Methylorubrum > Methylorubrum extorquens. Next base: position 902,208 of record NZ_JALJXF010000001.1, on the reverse strand, counting down.
TGTCCTTCTTCGGCGCGTCGGCGACCATGGCTTCCGTGGTCACCAGCAGGCCGGCGACCGAGGCCGCGTCCTGAAGGGCGGTGCGCACGACCTTGGCCGGGTCGACGATGCCGGCCTGGATCATGTCGACGTACTCTTCGGTCTGGGCGTTGAAGCCGAAGGTCTCGCCGCCGTTGTCGGTGATCTTGCCGACGACGATCGAGCCCTCGACGCCCGCGTTGCTGGCGATCTGACGGATCGGGGCCTCGAGCGCCTTGAGGACGATCTTGATGCCGGCCTGGACGTCCGGGATCTCGGACTTCAGCTGGGCGACCGCCTTCTTGGCGAGCAGCAGCGCGACGCCGCCGCCCGGGACGATGCCCTCTTCCACCGCAGCGCGGGTGGCGTTGAGCGCGTCGTCCACGCGGTCCTTCTTCTCCTTGACCTCGACCTCGGTCGCGCCGCCGACGCGGATCACCGCGACGCCGCCCGCGAGCTTGGCCAGACGCTCCTGGAGCTTCTCACGGTCGTAGTCCGAGGTGGTCTCCTCGATCTGCGCCTTGATCTGGCCGACGCGGGCCTCGATGTCGGCCTTCTCGCCGAGACCGTCGATGATCGTGGTGGTCTCCTTCTCGATGCGGACGCGCTTGGCGCGGCCGAGCATCGGCAGGGCGACGTTCTCGAGCTTGATGCCGAGATCCTCGGAGATCGTCTGGCCCTTGGTGAGGATCGCGATGTCCTCGAGCATCGCCTTGCGGCGATCACCGAAGCCCGGAGCCTTCACGGCCGCGACCTTCAGGCCGCCGCGCAGCTTGTTCACGACGAGCGTGGCGAGCGCCTCACCCTCGATGTCCTCGGCGATGATGACGAGCGGCTTGCCGGTCTGCACCACGGCCTCGAGCACCGGCAGCATCGGCTGCAGCGACGAGAGCTTCTTCTCGTGGATGAGGATGTAGGGATCCTCGAGCTCGGCGACCATCTTCTCGGCGTTGGTCACGAAGTACGGCGAGAGGTAGCCGCGATCGAACTGCATGCCCTCGACGACGTCGAGTTCGGTCTCGGCGGTCTTGGCCTCCTCGACGGTGATGACGCCCTCGTTGCCCACCTTCTGCATGGCGTGGGCGATCATCTCGCCGATCTCCTTGTCGCCGTTGGCGGAGATCGTGCCGACCTGGGCGACCTCCTCAGAAGAGGCGACCTTCTTGGCGCGGGCGGTGATGTCCTTCACCGCGGCGGCCGTGGCGAGGTCGATGCCGCGCTTCAGGTCCATCGGGTTGATGCCGGCGGCGACGTACTTGGCGCCTTCGCGGACGATGGCCTGGGCCAGCACGGTCGCGGTGGTGGTGCCGTCACCAGCGATGTCGTTGGTCTTCGAGGCCACTTCGCGCACCATCTGTGCGCCCATGTTCTCGAAGCGGTCGGCGAGCTCGATCTCCTTGGCGACGGTGACGCCGTCCTTGGTGATGCGCGGCGCGCCGAAGCTCTTCTCGATCACGACGTTGCGGCCCTTGGGGCCGAGCGTCACCTTGACGGCATCCGCGAGGATGTCGACGCCGCGCAGCATCTTGTCGCGAGCATCGGCGGAGAAACGTACGTCTTTCGCTGCCATGTGAGTTTACCTCGAATGATGGAAGGGGCCCCGAAGCCGGCCGAGGGCGGTACCCTGGCGGCCTCCAAGGGCGGTGGAAGGATGCGCGCCTTAGAGGGCGACGACGCCCATGATGTCGGATTCCTTCATGATGAGGAGATCCTGGCCGTCGATCTTGACCTCGGTGCCGGACCACTTGCCGAACAGCACGCGGTCACCGACCTTCACGTCGAGGGCGTTGATGCGGCCCTGCTCGTCGCGAGCGCCGGGGCCGACGGCGACGATCTCGCCCTCTTGCGGCTTCTCCTTGGCGGTATCCGGGATGATGATGCCGCCTTTCGTCTTCTCTTCGCTTTCGATGCGACGGACGACGACGCGGTCGTGCAGCGGACGGAACTTCATGAGCTGCCCTCTTGCTTCGGAATGGCGGTTGGTCTTCATGCGGCCGGGACGACCGCGATCCACCTGATTGTTAGCACTCCAAGCAAGTGAGTGCTAACGACGCTGGCGAGATAGGCGCGTGGCGTTTTTGAGTCAAGGCGCAGCGTCTTTCCCGCTGCGGCGTTCTCGCACGAATTTCCCGTCCACTCCGGACGACACGGACGATCCTTCCCCATGATGAGCCTTCAAGGGGCAAACGGCGCGGTCGAGCACGGCGGCGCGGGGGGCGGCGCAAGCCTGCCCGATCACGCGGTGTGGATCGACCTGAACGATCCGACGGCCGAGGAGGCCGCGCAGGTCGAGCGCAAGACGGGCATCCGGGTGCCCTCGCGCGCGGCACTGAGCGAGGTCGAGTCGTCGAGCCGCCTGCGCCGCAACCGCGACGGCCTCTCCCTATCGACGCCGATGGTGACCTTCGACCGCTCGGATTTCAGCCTGAAGCCGCTAGGCTTCCTGCTCAACGCGGACCACCTCGTCACCGTGCGCTTCCATGACATGCGCGCCATCGCGGCGGTCCGGAAGCGTGTGGACGAGCGCGACGGCGACGGTAGCACCAGCACCCGCATGTTCCTGCTCGTGGTCGAGGAACTGGTCGACAACCTCGCCGACCTGCTGGAGGAGATGTCGGGCGACCTCGATACGCTCTCCACCCGAATCTTCGACTTCGATTCCAGTGCCCGGCCCGGCGCCCGCAAGGGTGACGCCACCGCGCCGAAGCGGCGCGACCTCGCCCTGCGCCGCCTGCTCCGTTCGGTAGGGCGCCACGGCAAGTCCCTGTCGAAGGTCCGTGCCAGCCTGCTCGGGCTCGCACGCATCACCGCCTTCGCCAAGGGCGAGTGCGGGCAGACCCTCGCGGAGGGCGACGCGCCGCGCTTCGACACGTTGGCGCAGGACATCGCCTCGCTGGACGAGTTCGAGACGCGGCTCTCCGAGACCGTCCAGTTCCTGCTCGACGCGACGCTTGGGCTCATCAACATCGAGCAGAACAACGCCTTCCGGGTTCTCACGGTCGTGTCCGTGGTCGGCGTTCCGCCGACCCTGGTGGCCTCGGTGTACGGCATGAACTTCAAGCACATGCCCGAACTCGATTGGGCCTACGGCTACCCCTACGGTCTGGTGCTGATCGTGATCTCGGCGATCGTGCCGCTGCTCTACTTCAAGGCCAAGGGCTGGCTCTAAAGTACCCTCCGACGAACCGGCAACCATCTCATCGGAGGGTGCTCCAACGGCGCCGGACCATCCGCTTTCGGGCGGAGGGCGCCCCACAATTCAGGCTTTGTTGGCGGCTAGCTGCGAGGCTCCCCCGTCCGGCCTCAAGGCCGAGCGAGCAGCGCACCCCATCCTATGGCCGTCATCGCCGCCTTCGTCCTCAATGCCGGGCTGAACTTCATCCTCGGCATCGCCATCGCCCGCATGCTGGGTCCGGCCGATTTCGGTCGGTTCGCCCTGGCGACGGCCGGTGCGGTCGTGCTCAACACCATCCTGTTCGAGTGGCTGCGGCTCTCGGCGACGCGGTTCTACTCGGCGCGGGTGCGCGAGGCCGAGCCATGGATCCGCCGGGGGCTGGACCGGGCCTACATGGTCATCGCGCTGGCGCTGTTTGCCGCCGCCGCCCTCTGTGCCGGTCTCGGGATCGCCGTCAATCCGACCCCCGAGGGCCGGCTCGTCATGACCGCCAGCACCATGGTCGCAGCCATCGGCATCGGGCTGTTCGACTATCACGCGGCGCTTGCCCGCGCCCGCTTCATCGGCAGCGCCTATCTCCGGCTCGTGGTGTGGAAGAACGTTCTGGCCTTCGTGCTGATGGCCGGCACCGCGTGGCTGTTTCCGCAGCCGGTCTGGGTGCTGATCGCGGGGGGCTTGAGCCAGTTCCTGGCGGTGCTGCCGATGCGCAAGGTTCTCGGGGATGAGGCTCTCGGGCACGCGCCCGCCTCGGCCCACGGCCAGTTGCGAAAAACCCTGCGCCTGTTCGCGGCCTACGGTTTGCCCTTGATCGCGGCCAACGCCGTCTATCAGATCATGCCCTTCCTCAACCGCGCCGCCATTGCCAGCACCGCGGGCTTTGCAGAGGCCGGCTATTTCGCACTCGCGGCCGATCTCGGCTCGCGGGCCTTCTCGACACTCGGCGCGGCGCTCGACCTGCTGCTGTTCCAGATCGCCGTGCAGGCCGAGGAGCATCATGGCCGCGAGGCCGCCGAGACCCAGGTCGCGCGCAACATCGCCATCGTGGTGGCACTGCTCCTGCCCTGCGCCGCTGGCTACTGGGCCGTCACGCCCGCCCTCCAGGCGCTGATCGTGCCGGAGGAGTTCCGCGGGCCGTTCGCGGACTATACCGACCTTCTGATCCCGGGCCTGTTCTGCCTCTCGATCATGAACTTCGCCCTCAATCCCATCTTCCAGATCCGACGCCGGACGAGCCCGGTGGTCGCCGCCGCCCTCATCGGGCTGGCCGTCAATGCCCTCGGCCTCGTCCTGCTGCCGCGGATGATGGGGCCGCAGGGCGTCGCCGTCGCGCAGACCCTGGGTCTCGTGGCGGCAGTCGCCATCCTCGGCCTGCGGGCGCTGACGGGGGGGGAGCGCCTGCGCCTGCCGGGCCGCGACCTCGCCCTCACGGCCGCCGCCTGCTTCGCCATGGTGCTGGCGGTGCTGCCGTTCCGCGGCCTGGAGCCGGCGCTCGCCCTGCCCGCCTGCATCGCGGCCGGAATGCTCGTCTACGGGGGCCTTGTCTGGTTCCTCGACATCGCCGGCCTGCGCAGCGCCGTGCGCCAGCGCTTCCCGAAGCGGCTGCCGGCCGCCGCGCGGTAGAGCCGGCTTGCCACTTCGGTCCAAACGGGGTTTGAGTCCGGTCGCGTCTGAACGCTCCAAAAGAATCCCACGGGACGGAAACGATGACCTCATACGCGCCGGCGAGCGAGCAGGAGGCGGCGGCCATCGTGGCGCAGGCCGCCGGCCGGTCGGAACCGTTGCGGCTCGTCGGCGGGGGCACTAAGGCGGCGTTCGGCCGCCCACCGCAGGACGAGGCGACGCTCGCCGCGACGGGTCTTACCGGCATCACCCTCTACGAGCCGGCCGAGATGGTGGTCGCCGCCCGTGCCGGCACGCCGCTCGCCGAGGTCGAGGCGCTGCTGGCCGGGCGTGGGCAGATGCTGCCCTTCGAGCCGATGGATCACCGCGCGCTCTTCGGCTCCACCGGCGAGCCCACCTTCGGCGCGGTGGCGGCGGCCAACAATTCCGGCCCCCGCCGCATCAATGCGGGCGCGGCCCGCGACAGCCTGATCGGCGTGCGCTTCGTCAACGGACGCGGCCAGCCGATCAAATCCGGCGGGCGGGTGATGAAGAACGTCACCGGCCTCGATCTCGTGAAGCTGATGGCCGGCTCCTGGGGCACGCTCGGCCTGCTGACCGAGGTCACCTTCAAGGTGCTGCCGGTGCAGGAGCAGGTCGCGACCCTTGTGCTGTCGGGCCTTGCCGACGCCGCCGCAGTCGAGGCGCTCGCCACCGCCCTCGGCTCACCGTTCGAGCTGACCGGCGCCGCCCACCTCCCCGCCGGTGTCGGCGGCCCGGCGCCGCGCACGCTGATGCGCGTCGAAGGTTTTGCCAAGTCGGTCGGCTATCGCCTTGGCGAGTTGCGCCGCCTGCTGCGCCGCTACGGTGAGCCACAAGTCGTCGAAGGCGAGGAGAGCGCCGCACTCTGGCGCGCCGTGCGCGACGTGATCCCGCTCGCCGGGCCGCGCGAGGCCGCAATCTGGCGCATCTCCACCGCTCCGACCCGCGGGCCGGCCGTCACCGCGGCGATCGCTGCCGAGCGCGACGCGCGCTGGTTCTACGATTGGGGCGGCGGCCTGATCTGGCTCGCCACCGATGCTTCCGACGATGCCGGCGCCGCGGTGATCCGCGCCGCGGTGAAGGCCACCGGCAGCGGGCACGCGACGCTGGTGCGCGCGCCCGAGACCCTGCGCGCGGCCGTCCCCGTCTTCGAGCCGCTGCCCGAGCCGTTGATGCGCATCAGCGCCGGCATCAAAGCCGCGCACGATCCCGCCGGCATCTTCAACCCCGGCCGGATGTACGCAGGCGTCTGACCCTCGCTTCGCGTCAGAACACGAACCGCAGGCCGGCATAGAGCAGCCCGGCCAGGGTGATCGCCGCCGGCAGGGTCAGCAGCCACGCGGCGGCGAGGTTGCGCACGGTGGTCCATTGCAGGCCCGAGCCGTTGGCCGCCATGGTGCCGGCGACGCCGCTCGACAGGATGTGGGTGGTCGAGACCGGAAGGCCGTAGGCCTCCGCGAGGCCGATCGTGCCCGCGGCCGTGATCTCGGCGGACGCGCCTTGCGCGTAGGTCAGGTGCTTCTTGCCGATGCGGCTGCCGACTGTGACGACGATGCGCTTCCAGCCCACCATCGTGCCGAGGCCGAGCGCGAGGGCGACCGACGCCTTCACCCAGGTCGGAATGTAGCGGGTGCCGTCGTTCAGACTCGCCTCGTAGGCCTTCAGCGTCTCGGCCTCCTCGCCGACGAAGAGCCCCTCGTGCTTCTTCAGGCTGTGGATGGCGTCCGAGGCGAGGTACATGTCGTTGCGCAGGTTTGGCGTCGCCGCCGCCGGAACGTGGCGGATCGCGCCGTACTCCTTCACCTTCGTGGCGATGTCGTCCGAGAGGGCGGCGAGGGCTGCATAGGTCTCCGCCCGGTCGAGATCCTTCTTTCCCAGCGCCGCGGTGATCTGCGCGCGCCCCTCGGCCGGGCTCGGCATTGGAGTCTGGTCCGCCCGGTTCTGGAACACCGTCCGGGCGCGTTCGGAGACCTGCACGAAATGCGGCGTCGCCGATTCCGCCATGGTGCGGTTGAGTGCGTAGGCGGTGGGCGCGGCGCCGATCAGGATCAGCATGATCAGGCCCATGCCCTTCTGCCCGTCATTGCCGCCATGGGCGAACGAGACGCCGCCGCAGGTAAGGATCAGTAGGGCGCGGATCCAGAGCGGGGGCGGCGTGTCGCCCTCCGGCTCCCGGTAGAGAGTGCGGTTCCGGATCATGAACCGCATCGTCAGCAGCAGCAGGGCCGCCATAACGAAGCCGACGAGGGGACTGAACAGCAGCGCGCGCAGCACGCTCCAGGCCTGATCCCACTGCACGCCGGACGTGTCCGAACCTTCGGAGGCCATGAGCTGGTTGGCGAGACCCACGCCGAGGACCGATCCGATCAGCGCGTGCGAGGACGAGTTCGGCAGGCCGAGCGCCCATGTCCCCAGGTTCCATACGATCGCGGCGATGAGCAGCGCGAAGATCATCGCGTAGCCGGCGGACGAGCCGGACTTCAGCACCAGTTCCACGGGCAGCAAGGTGACGACGCTATAGGCGACGGCACCGGTCGAGACGAGGACGCCGAGAAAGTTGAGGACGCCGGAATAGACCACCGCGACGGCCGGAGGCAGGCTGTGGGTGTAGATCACCGTCGCGACGGCATTGGCCGTGTCATGGAAGCCGTTCACGAACTCGAAGCCGAGGGCGATGAGCAGCGCGAGGCCTAGCAGCGCGAAGGCGCCGATTGCCAGCGGCGGCTGCCCGGCGGCCTGCATGTCCATGATCAGGTTGAAGAGCGCGTAGCCGATCCCGCCCACCAGCACGAGCAGGAAGAGGATGGTTCCGCCCGGATGCATCCGCCCGTCGAGATCGGGGCCCCCGGACGGGCGGGCCTCGGTGGCTGTCGAACCCCGGTCCGGCAGGCTGAGCGCGTCTGACATCCGAACCTCGAAGGAAGGGCCGCGGCCCGCGACTGTGCCCGGAGTCGGGCCATACGGTCCTGGGCCTTGTTGCCACCGGTCGCGCGGCTGCGGCTGCCCGTGGACCAAGATAACGCCGAGCTTACAAATGCTGCTCAGTGGAGAGGTTCCATGAAGTTTCGATGACAGGGAGAAAATGCAGATGTCGGCCGCGATCTGTTGCGGCCCTTCGCGTCTCTGCGCGTCGTCGACCGGGTCTGGATTGATGAGGGGCGCGGTGGATTGCGGCTTTCACGGTCGCATCACGCCATGAGACGCCGGGGTTCGGATCGTCGTAGAAGGACGCCCATGCTGACGCTCGCGCTCTCGCTCGCCCTTCTCGTCGTGGTGATCCTCATCATCGTTCGGCGGCGCCACCTCACCCTTCTCATGGGTGTGGGCAGCTTGATCGCGGCCCTGCTCGCCATGCTCTGGCTTCAGGATCTCGGCCTCGTGCCCGGCTCACAGGGACCCTTGACCCACACCCGGCCGCAGACGCTCAATGATGTCCGGCGATGACAGCTCTCGATGACAGCTCTGCGGGGGACGGCCAGGGAACTCTCCCGGCCCTTCGCGCGTCTGCCGCGATGGACTGGCCTTCGCTCCTAGGCTCGTCGGATTGGAGACGTCCCGTGCGCAACCTTCTCCTGCTCTTGATCGTGCTTGCAGGCGGCTTCGTGCTGACGGCGATGTACGTCGCACCGAACCAGCCCGAACTGCGGGGCTGGTACGAGACCAATGCATGTCCGCATCTCGACCAGATCAGTCCGAAGATCTGCGAGCCGATCCGGGCCGCCCGAGGCACGAGCGCGATCTGAGGCCGCGTTTGCGCCGGGCCTTCGACTGGTTCTTCCGCGACCGGCGCAGCGGCGCCGTCGTTATCGGCCAATGGCCGAACGGACCGCTCTGGATCTTCGCTGTAGCCTCGGCCCTGGAATGGCTGCTCGCGGCGGTGATGCCCGGCCTGCCGGCTCCGGTCTTCGTGGGCCTCCGCATCGTCGCGCTCCTGGGTCTGACCGTCTGGGCGGTCGATGAGATCCTCCGCGGGGTCAATCCGTGGCGGCGTTGCCTCGGGGCCGCCGTGCTGATCGGGATCGTCGTCAGCCTCGGTCTTAGCGGTCTAGGCGGGCGGTGAGCGAACCTTTCGACCTCCTCGTCATCGGCGGTGGCATCAACGGTGCCGGGATCGCCCGTGATGCGGCCGGACGGGGCCTGCGCGTCCTGTTGTGCGAGCGGGGCGATCTGGCCGAGTACACCTCGTCGGCCTCGACCAAACTGATCCATGGCGGCCTGCGCTACCTCGAACAGTACGAGTTCAGGCTCGTGCGCGAGGCGCTGGCCGAGCGTGAGCGGTTGATGCGGCTCGCACCCCACATCGTCTGGCCCTTGCGCTTCGTCCTGCCCTACGATGCGGGGCTACGGCCGGCCTGGATGCTGCGGCTCGGGCTCTTCCTCTACGATCATCTTACCCGCCTCAAAACGCTGCCCGGTTCGACATCGCTGCGCCTGGATCGCGATACGGCCGGCGCGCCGCTTCAAAAGCGACTGACGCGGGGCTTCGCCTATTCCGATTGCTGGGTCGAGGACAGCCGCCTCGTCGTGCTGAATGCGCTCGACGCCGCCGAGCGCGGCGCGCAGATCCGCACCCGGACCGCCGTCGAATCCGCCCGCCGCGATGCCGACGCCTGGGCCGTCACTCTCTACGATTCCGACAGGCGGCGGCGGGAGAGCGTGGGCGCGCGGGCCGTCGTCAACGCCGCCGGTCCGTGGGTCGGCGAGACCCTGCTGCGAACGCTTTCCGTGGAAGCCCGGCCCAAGGTGCGCCTCGTCAAGGGGAGCCACATCGTCGTCCGGCGCCTCTACGAGGGCGATCAGGCGTACATCCTGCAGCAGCCGGATCGGCGCATCGTCTTCGCCATCCCCTACGAGCGCGACTTCACCCTGATCGGCACCACCGATGTGGCACATGAGGGCGGCCCCGGACCGGTCAGGATCTCGGCCGAGGAGACGCGCTATCTCTGCGCCTGCATCAACCGCTCGTTCGAGCGACAGATCGGCCCGGACGACGTGGTCTGGAGCTTTTCGGGGCTCAGGCCGCTCTACGACGACGCGGCGGCCAACGCTTCGGCAGTCACCCGCGACTACGTGCTCGAACTCGACACCGACGGTCCTCCGGTCCTGTCCGTGTTCGGAGGCAAGATCACGACCTATCGGCGGCTCGCCGAGCACGCCCTCGACCGGCTGGGGCCGCACCTGCCCGGCCTGAAGTCGGCCTGGACCGGAACCGCCCCCCTGCCCGGCGGTGACATGGACGGCGCGGATTTCGAGAGGTTCCTGGCGAGGCTGGTGGCCGAGCGTCCCTTCCTCCCGGAGGCGACCGCCCGCCGGCTCGCCCGCGCCTATGGCACCCGCGTGGAGCAACTGCTCGGCGATGCACGCGCACTGTCCGATCTCGGCGAGACCTTCGGCGGCGATCTCAGCGCGCGCGAGGTCGATTACCTCGTGCGGCACGAATGGGCCCGCACGTCCGACGACGTCCTGTGGCGACGCTCGAAGCTCGGACTCAGGATCGGCCGGGCGGATGTCGCCCGGCTCGGGCGCACCCTCGCCGCCCAAACGGCCGATCCCGGCGCTCAGCGCCCGTAGACGTCCTCGACCCGGATGATGTCGTCCTCGCCCGTATAGGAGCCGACCTGTACCTCGATCAGTTCGAGCGGGATCTTGCCGGGATTGGTCAGTCGGTGCATCGAGCCGATCGGCAGGTAGACCGCCTCGTTCTCATGGACGAGGACAATCTGGTCGTTCAGCGTCACCTCGGCCGTGCCCTTCACCACCACCCAGTGTTCGGCCCGGTGAAAGTGCTTCTGCAGCGAGAGCCGCCCGCCCGGCGTCACCATGATCCGCTTCACTTGAAAGCGTTCGCCGATATCGATGCGCTGATACCAGCCCCAGGGGCGGTACATCCGGCGGTGGGCATCTGCCTCCGGGTGGGCCTTCTCGCGCAGGACGGTGACGAGATCCTTGACCTTGCCCGATTTCGCCTTTGCGGCGACCAGCACCGCGTCCGGGGTCGCGACCACCACCACGTCGTCGAGTCCGACCACCGTGGTGAGCCCATCGCCCTCGCTGTGCACGAGGCTGCCCGTGGTCTCCACCAGTTCGACCCGGCCGCGGACAGCGTTGCCCTGGGCGTCACGCTCCAGCACCTGCCACACCGCGTCCCAGGTGCCGACATCCGACCACGCGAAGGAGACCGCGAGCACGCCCGCGCGGGTGGTTCGCTCCATCACCGCGTAATCGATCGAGGTTTTGGGCGCCCGCGCGAAGGACTCGGCCTGGAGGCGCACGAAATCGAGATCCGTGGCGGCGTTGGCGAGCGCGCCGCGGGCGGCTTCCAGCACGTCGGGTGCGTGCGCTTCCAACTCGGCGATCATCACGTCGGCGCGGAACAGGAAGTAGCCCGAGTTCCACAGGGCGCCCTCCGAGATCAGGCGCTCGGCGCCGGCCGCATCCGGCTTCTCGACGAAGCGCTCGACCCTGTGAAGGCCCGGCGCGTCGGGAAGTGCGCCGCCGGTGCGGATGTACCCGTACTCGGTCGCGGGCCGGGTCGGGGTGATGCCGAGCGTCATGATCTGGCCGAGACGCGCGCCGCGGGCGGCTTCCTGCGCGGCGCGCGCGAAGGCGGCGGCGTCTTCGATCACATGGTCGGCGGCCATCACCAGCACCACCGTCTCCGGCCCGCGCCGCCCCCCATGCAGCGCGGCCACCGCCACCGCTGCGGCAGAGTCGCGTCGCTCGGGTTCGAGCAGGATGTCGGCGCTGATGCGGCTCTGTGCGAGTTGCTCGGCGACGATGAAGCGGGACTCGGCCGAGGCGATGACCGTCGGCCGGGCGAACACGGCCTGGTCGGCGACGCGGCGGACGGTGGCCTGGAAGGTCGAGGTTGCGGGATCGACCAGCGGCGTGAACTGCTTCGGCATGCTCTCGCGCGAGGCCGGCCACAGCCGCGTACCCGAGCCGCCGCACAGGATCACGGGCAGGATTTTTTCGTGGTCTGCCTCGGCCATGGCCCAGCCCCGTCGCGGATCGAGAGGCGCCAGCCGGTCGGACAAAGGTGCGGGAGCGGCGGGCGCGAAAATTGACCCTGCCGTCTTAGCCGATCCCCCCGCACGCCACCACGATACGGGCCATGCGGCCTGCGATTCAGGTAAATTCGCGAAAGCATCGTCCTGGATATCGGATCCAGGGCGATGCTTTCGCCCGTTGGTCTTGCATCATCTCTTCCGAAAGCCGGAGGCCACCTTTCGGGACGATGCGCTCGAAACTCGGATGAGGAGCGGCGGGGTTCAGCCGCCGCCTGGCCTTTCCGAAACGCTACTCGGCCGCCTGCCGCTCGCCGTAGCCGAGGCGGCTGTTGAGTTCGCCGAGCAGCTTCACCGCCGCTTCCGCGATCACGGTGCCCGGTGGGAAGATCGCCGAGGCGCCCGCGGCGTAGAGGGCGTCGTAATCGCCCGGTGGGATCACGCCGCCGACCACGATCATCACGTCGTCGCGGCCCTCCTGCTTCAGGGCGGCCTTGAGTTCCGGCACCAGCGTCAGGTGGCCCGCCGCCAGCGAGGAGACGCCGACGATGTGCACGTCGTTCTCGACTGCTTGGCGTGCCGCCTCGTCGGGCGTGGCGAAGAGCGGCCCGATATCGACGTCGAAGCCGAGATCGGCGAAGGCCGAGGCGATCACCTTCTGGCCGCGATCGTGCCCGTCCTGGCCCATCTTGGCGACCAGGATGCGCGGGCGGCGCCCGTCATTCTCCTCAAAAGCCTCGACGAGGCCGCGCACCTTCTCCACCACCGGCGACATGCCGCCCACCTCCCGCTTGTAGACGCCTGAGATCGAGCGGATCTCGGCGCGGTGACGGCCCCATGCCTTCTCCAGCGCCTCCGAGATCTCGCCGACCGTGGCCTTGGCCCGCGCCGCGTTCACCGCCAGTTCGAGCAGGTTGCCCTCGCCGTCCGCGGCCTTCGTCAGGGCGGCCAAAGCCGCATCGACGTCGGCCTGGTTGCGCTCGGCGCGCAGGCGCTTGAGCTTGTCGATCTGCTTGGCGCGCACGTCGGCGTTGTCGACGCGCAGCAGGTCGATCTTCATCTCGTCGTTGGGCTTGTACTTGTTGATGCCGACGATCGTCTGGCGCCCGGAATCGATCCGCGCCTGCGCGCGCGCCGCCGCCTCCTCGATGCGCAGCTTCGGGATGCCGGCCTCGATGGCTTTGGCCATGCCACCCAGCGCCTCGACCTCGCGAATATGCTCCCAGGCGCGGTCGGCGATGTCCCGGGTCAGCCGCTCGACATAGTAGGAGCCGCCCCACGGATCGATGATCCGCGTCGTGCCGCTCTCCTGCTGCAGGAAGAGCTGGGTGTTGCGGGCGATGCGGGCCGAGAAGTCGGTCGGCAGCGCCAGCGCCTCGTCGAGCGCGTTGGTGTGGAGCGATTGCGTGCCGCCCTGCGTCGCCGCCATCGCCTCGATGCAGGTGCGGGTGACGTTGTTGAACACGTCCTGCGCCGTCAGCGACCAACCGCTCGTCTGCGAGTGGGTGCGCAGGGGCAGCGACTTGTCGCTCTTCGGCTCGAACTCCTTGACGAGCTTGGCCCAGATCAGGCGCGCGGCCCGCATCTTGGCGATCTCCATGAAGAAGTTCATCCCGATCGCCCAGAAGAACGACAGGCGCGGGGCGAACTGGTCGATGGTCAGGCCCGCGGCCAGACCCGCCTTGATGTACTCGACACCGTCGGCGAGCGTGTAGGCGAGTTCCAGATCCTGCGTCGCCCCGGCTTCCTGCATGTGGTAGCCGGAGATCGAGATCGAGTTGAACTTCGGCATGTTCTTCGAGGTGTAGCCGAAGATGTCCGAGATGATCCGCATCGATCCCTTGGGGGGATAGATGTAGGTGTTGCGGACCATGAATTCCTTGAGGATGTCGTTCTGGATCGTGCCGGCGAGCTTTTCCGGCGGCACGCCCTGCTCCTCGGCCGCGACGATGTAGAGGGCGAGCACGGGCAGCACCGCGCCGTTCATCGTCATCGACACCGTCATCTCGTCCAGCGGAATGCCGGAGAACAGCGTGCGCATGTCGTAGATCGAGTCGATCGCGACACCCGCCATGCCGACATCGCCCGAGACGCGCGGGTGGTCCGAATCGTAGCCGCGGTGCGTCGCGAGATCGAAAGCGACGGAGAGGCCCTTCTGGCCCGCGGCCAAGTTGCGCCGATAGAAGGCGTTCGAATCCTCGGCCGTGGAGAAGCCGGCATATTGCCGGATCGTCCAGGGCTGGGTGACGTACATCGCCGGATAGGGCCCGCGCAGGTAGGGCGGCAGGCCGGGGAACGAGTCGATCCCCTCGCAGCTCTCGCGGTCCTCAGGGCCGTAGAAGCCCTTCACCGGAATGCCCTCGGGCGTCATCCACGGCTCCCCGGCCGGCGGCGGCGGCGCCTTGAAGCCGTCGGCCGCATAGGCGACGGAGGCGAAATCGGGGATGCGGGAGCTCATCGTGCGTCTGTTCCTGGCGTCAGTCTCGGCGTCGGCGGAGACGGTGATTTTTTTTGAGCATTATAGGCAAGCCACCAAACGCGGCTACTGTCCAGAAGGCTTGGCTCAGCGGCCGCGCTTGCGCCGGTTTCCTGTCACGTGATGACGGCCACGCGCATCCCAGCGCACGCTCGGCGCCGGCCCCGACGGCGCGGCGAGCCACGCCCGTCGCTGCGCGATCAGAGCCTTGAGCCGTTCGGCCCGCTTTTCCTTGCGGGCGCAGTCGCAGGCGCAATCGGGGTCGAAGCCGTGGGGACCGCCCTCTCCCGAGAAAAGGCTGATCACTGCCATCACAAGGCCGACCACGCCGATTACGCCGATCACCAGCGCCGGCCACGCGAGGCCGAGCCCGATGAGGACGGCGATGGCCGCCTTGCCCGCCAGCGTCCCGACCAGCTTCACTTTCAGGAGAGCGCCGAAGGTCGCCGCTGCGCCGGCCGATCCGCGTAGCGCCCGCAAGCTTCGCCTGCGAAAGCGCTTGCGCGCCATGAGCGCTTCGAGCCGGTGCAGTTCGCGTTCCATCCGCCGCCGGGCGGGTGCCCGATCCTCCACCGCGTTCGCCTGCACGCCCCCTCCCCGCTGCGCTTGCCGCGCCGAGTGTGGGCTGAGGCGAGCGTGACCGTCAAACCGCCGCTTTCCGCGGCTCGGGTCGTGCTGAGCGCACGGCGGAGGTTCGAACGGAATGGCGACGGGGCGAAGGGCACCGAGTGCGGCACGGAACTGGCCGTTCCTGGCTGGCTTCGTCGCGGCCGAGAGTCGGCTCGGCGAGCGCGCCCAGGCCATCGGCCGTCTGCCGGCCTTCGCCTACGAGTTCGTCAGGTTCGGGGTGAAGCAGGGCTGGGCCTGCCTGTTCGGCGGCTTGATCTGCGCACTGCTCATCGGCACGCACCTGTTCTACCCGGCCGACGCGCTGCTCTCGCGCTACGATTTCCTGACGCTCGCGGCGGTGCTGATCCAAATCGCGCTGCTGGCGCTCGGCATGGAGACCTGGGAGGAGGCCAAGGTCATCGCGCTCTACCACGTCGTCGGGACGGCGATGGAGATCTTCAAGACCGGCGTCGGCTCATGGATCTACCCGGAGGCGAGCCTGCTGAAGATCATGGGCGTGCCGCTGTTCACCGGCTTCATGTATGCCAGCATCGGCTCCTACATCGCCCGCGTCTGGCGCCTGTTCGACTTCCGCTTCACCCGGCATCCGCCGCTGGCCTTCACGCTGCCGCTGGCGGGCGCGATCTACCTCAACTTCTTCAGCCACCATTACGTGGCCGACCTACGCGCGATGCTGTTCATTGCGACCGGCGTGCTGTTCGGGGGCACGGTCGTGCATTTCAAGGTCTGGCACGTGCATCGGCCAATGCCGCTGCTGCTCGGCTTCGTTCTCGTGTCGCTCTTCATCTGGCTGGCCGAGAACATCGGCACGGCAAGCCGCGTCTGGCTCTACCCGAACCAGGCGGCCGGCTGGTCGCCGGTCTCGGCGGCCAAGCTCGGCTCGTGGTTCCTGCTGATGATCGTGTCCTACGTGCTGGTCACACTGGTGAGCCGGCCGGAGCCTTGCCCCGAGGCGGCACCCGCGCGGCCCGCCGATCCGGCTGAGCCGCGACCCGCGCGCTAGAGCCGTATCCGACCCCATTGCATCAGGCCGGCATCTCTAGGCCCTTGTTCTGACGCGCATTCTTTCGACGAACCGGTTCCCGCTTCGTCGGAAGGCGCATCAAGGCCGCGATCAGTTGACGTAGGTGCGGATCCAGTTCGGGGAGAGGATTTCGCCCTCTTCTGTGATGATCCAGGGCTGCTTCGAGGGGTCGCCGAGGGCGCCCTTCGCGGCGAGGAGCGCCTCGCGCAGGGTGTCGTAGCGCTCGGGCTGGGCCAGGGGAGACGAGGCCGGCAGGGTGCGCCAGATCGTCAGGTCGGCAGGACGTTCGAGAGCTTCGGTTTCCATCTCTTGCTCTTCCTGTTCGAACCGGGCCCGTTCGCGAAAGGATCGCGGCGGCGGCGGGCGCCGCTGGGCCGGTATGCTCAAAGTTCTAGGGCGATCGAAGCATCTCTGGGGCGGCTTTGCGATCAATTCGAGTGCTCGATGACCAATCGACCACCGTTTCGTCGCAGTTCCTCACCTGAACCTTGCCTTGGTTTCGCCAAAAATTGGTCCAGACCCACCCACCGATGCCTTCTCATCAGTAGGACGACACTGCGTATGAAACAGTATGCAATTGGTTACTCTTCGTGGGGGCATTCCTCGGTGCGGTGCCGCACCCACCTTCGCTGTGTAGGAAAGCGGGGATTTGTTGACGGGACGCCACACCGGACACAGCTAAGTCTCAATCACCGGACTCGCGCGCTCGGCGGCGCGTCGGACCCGACTCTTGTGAGTTTGGTGGAGAGAACCTGAACGGGGCCCGTACCGCCGACGCGGCGCGGGTCGCGCGGTTCATGGTTGGACAAGGGCCGAGCAAGAACTGAGGTTGTCGTGCCGGATCGTTTCGTGCGCATCGCCTTGGGCGTGACGCTGGGCCTGCTGATCGCCTTCGTGGCGCAGCCCTACATCCTCGCCTTCCTGTATTCGGCGGACGCGCCGCGCTCGGTGGCCGCCCGCGGCGACCTCTCGGCGGCGGAGAAGACCACCGTCGATCTGTTCGCCCGCGCCTCGCCCTCCGTCGTCCACGTCTTCGCCCAGGCGGCGGCGCAGGGGCGCTCGCTGATGGAGCCGGACGACGAGTTCGGCCAAGGGCCGGGCGGTGGCGAGCAGCAGCAGGGCTCCGGGACGCAGACCGGCACCGGCTTCGTCTGGGATGCGGCCGGGCATGTCGTGACCAACAACCACGTCGTCGAGGCCGCGACGAAGGGCGGCGGCTCGATCTCCGTTCGGCTCGCCTCGGGCGAAGTGGTCGGGGCGCGGGTCGTCGGCACCGCACCGAGCTACGATCTCGCCGTGCTCCAACTCGGCCGTGTCGCCAAGATGCCCCCACCGCTCGCTGTCGGAACCTCGGCCGACCTTAAGGTTGGGCAATCGGCCTTCGCCATCGGCAATCCGTTCGGCCTCGACCACACCCTCACCACAGGAGTCATCAGCGCGCTCCAGCGGCGGCTGCCGACGCAGGAGGGTCGGGAACTGTCGGGCGTCATCCAGACCGATGCGGCGATCAATCCGGGCAATTCCGGCGGGCCATTGCTCGATTCCGCCGGGCGCCTGATCGGCGTCAACACTGCGATCTTCTCGCCCTCGGGCGCCAGCGCCGGCATCGGTTTCGCGGTGCCCGTCGATGTCGTCAACCGGGTGGTGCCGGACCTCATTAAGAACGGGCGGGTGCGCAATCCTGGCATCGGCATCATCGCCGGCCAGGAGGCGACCGCCGCCCGGCTCGGCATCGACGGCGTCGTGGTGCTGCGGGTGCTCCCCGGCTCGCCCGCGGCGCAGGCCGGCTTGCGCGGCGTCGATCCCCGCAGCGGCACGATCGGCGACGTCATCGTCGGCGCCAACGGCCGCCCGGTCCACCGCTTGTCGGACCTGACCGCCGTGGTCGAGGAAGCGGGCCTCGACCGCCCGGTGAGCCTGCTGGTGGAGCGCGACGGCCGGGTGCGGACGGTACGGGTGAACACCGCTGACGTGGCGCAGACGCGGTTGTAATTCCGCTCCGAGCGGAGCGACAGCCTGACGCCGTGGAGGCGGCCGCCGGCGTTTGAGGCCGGAAGGAAACCAGGGTGATCGCTTCAAGCGATTACCCTGCCCTGCGCCGGAAGAGCGCTTTACGCGCGCACCGAACCGGCCGATGACCGCGGGATGCTCATCGCCCTCGGCCTTCTGGCGCTCATCGGATTCTGGTGGCTCGGCCGCCGCAACGGGCGCTTGCCCTTCGGCCTGACGCCGCGCCTGCTCGCCGGCTACGCCCTGCTGGCGGCGGCCTTCGCACTGTCGCTCAAAGGGAGCTTCGTCCTGGCCTTTCTGCTCGGCGGTGGAGGCGTCTGGCTGACGGAGGGCGAGGCGGGCGTGATCCGGCGGGTCCGCGCGTGGCGCGGGCAGCGGGAGCCGCGGCAAGGGGGTGCACGGCAAGTGCGGACGGCCGCCGTTGAGTTCGACCTTCGCGCCGATGGCGAGCCGATGGACGGGACCGTGCTCGTCGGGCCCTTCGCCGGCCGTCGCCTGTCGGCGGTGCCGCCGGAGGCGCTGGTCGAGCTTGCCGCGCTGCTACGTGCCAATGATCCCGAGGGCGCACGCGGGCTAGAGGCGTATCTCGACCGCTGGCAGCCCGGCTGGCGTGTAGACGCTGATGGCAACCGAGACCCGCGGCCGGGCGGCCCGGCGAAGCCAGGGTCGATGACGGAGGAGGAGGCCTATCAGGTCCTGGGGCTTGAGCGCGGGGCGTCCCTGGAAGACGTCCGCGCGGCTCATCGGGCGTTGATGAAGCGGCTGCATCCCGACCAGGGCGGCAGCGTCGAGCGTGCGGCGCGCGTGAACGCGGCGCGTGACAGACTTGTGAACCGACATCGCTAGAACTCCACGCGCGTTGTCAGGGTCGATGTGTCGAAAAACGTAGACGCCGCGTGTCGCGGCCCCTGTCATCGGGCGGCTGCCGGCCGAACGCGCCGGCAGCCGCACCGAGGATGGTTGTCGGAGACGATCAGCTCCGGGTCGCGAAGCAGTTGAAACCGTTCTTCTTCAGCGCGGCGCAGGCATCCTGCGCGGTGCTCTGCTCGGCAAATCCCGAGAAGCGGGCGCGGAACAGCGTGGTGCCGCCATGGGTAACGCGCACGGTGTAGGGCGCGGCCTTGGAGAGCATGCCGGTGCGGCTGCGGGCATCGGCCAGGATCGATTTCGCCTTGTCCTCGTCGTCCATGGCGCCGAGCTGGATCACCCAGGGGCTCGGCGTGACGGGCCGGGCGCTTTCGCCGCGGGCATCCTTCGGCGGGCCCTCGGCGCGGGAGGCGACGCCTTCGACCGCAGGCAGGCGGGCGGTCGACTTACCGGCCGCTCCGGGGAACGGCGCCTGGGCCGCCGAGCCGGCATAGGCCTGGGCGGCGCCCGGCAGCGCCTGGAGGGCGGTGCGGCGCGATCCCGGCGTCGTGGTGGCCGGGCGGATGTCGAGCGGGGCGTTGCTGGTGGAACTCGTCGTCTCGATCTCGTCATCATCCGCCGAGGCGAGGACGGTGCGGGTGCGGGAATCGGCCTCGGCGACGACCGCCGGGCGGCCGCGCTCGGCGACCTCGAACACGGGCGACGTCTGGCGGCTGCCGGCAAAGGCGCGGGGCAGGTTGGCGCGGACGAGATCCGCCATGATCCGGTCGCGGCTCGCGCCCGATTTGCCGCCGAGCACGATCGCGACGATCTGCCGGTCGCCGAGCTTGGCCGCGGTCATCAGGTTGAAGCCGGAATCGCGGGTGTAGCCGGTCTTGATGCCGTCCACGCCCTCGACATTGCCGAGCAGGCGGTTGTGGTTGCCGATGGTCCGGCCGCGGAAGGCGAAGGATCGGGTCTGGAAGTAGCGGTAGTAGCGCGGGAAGCGATCTTGGATCGCGCGGGCCAGCAGGGTGAGGTCGTGGGCCGTGGTGATCTGGTCGGGGTCGGGCAGGCCGGAGGCGTTGGCGTAGTGCGTGCGGCTCATGCCGAGCGCCTTGGCCTTGCGGGTCATCATCTCGGCAAAGCGCGGCTCGGAGCCGGCGATGTTCTCGCCGATGGCGCAGGCGACATCGTTGGCCGACTTGGTGACGAGCGCCTTGATCGCCTCCTCGACGGTGACGGTCGAGCCGGGGCGCAGGCCCAGTTTCGACGGCGCCTGGGCGGCGGCGTTGGCCGAGATCGAGAGCGGCGAATCGAGGTCGTAGCGGCCCTTCTCGAGCTGCTCGAACAGCATGTAGAGGGTCATCACCTTGGTGATCGAGGCCGGGTGGCGCAGGGCGTCCTCGTTGACCGCGTGCAGCGTGCGGCCCGACTTCACGTCCACGACCATAGCGGCGTAGGGCGGGTTGTACCCGCTCACCGCCTTGCGGGCGTGGCCTCGGCGTTTTGCCTCGGCCGGGTCGGCCACCGCGACGAGAAAACTCGTCGCCAGGAGCAGCACGGCGACAGCGCGGGACCCCGTGGTGGGCCGGCCTTCTACGCGACGCATCTCGAAACCTTCGCCTCGACAGTCGGACGTTCAAGCCCGGCTGGCACCCTTCACGGACGCCGCCATCGGGTCCGCAATCTCTGTCGAAGACGGTAGGATGAACGCGGTTACGCGGCCGTTAATGCCGGGCGATGCGTGTGCGAGATCGTCCTTTCGCCACAGGGGTTAAGCCGATGTTGACGAGTCCGGCCCGGCGCGCCCGGTCAGGGCAACTTCCGGTCCGCCATGCGGCGTTTCGTCTTCGGAGCCGAGAGCGGGCTGCGCCGGTTCGTGCGCGTGGGCGTGGGACCATCCACGTGCTCATCCGCGCGTTCAATCGCGGCGGACAGTTTCACGCACCTCACTGGCGCAGTCGCTGATCGGCCTATAGATTGCCTGTCGAGTGCCGCGTCCCTCACTGGGACACCGGCGCCGAAGGCTGCCAGACCAAGGTCGCTTCGATTCAGATGTCTTCTAAGCTGATCCAGGACAACGTGAAGGAGGCGGGTCGGGGACGGGTTCCGGTGCGTGCGGCCTCGACCCCGCGCAGCCCCGGCGACGACGACCGTTCGGGCACTGCCATCATCACCCGCACCAAGCCGCGCGCGAAACGGCCGAGCCTGTACCGCGTGCTGCTGCTCAACGACGACTACACGCCTCAGGAATTCGTCGTGCACATCCTGGAGCGGTTCTTCAACAAGAACCACGACGACGCCTACCGGATCATGATGCACGTCCACCACAATGGCGTGGGGGAGTGCGGCGTGTTCACCTACGAGGTCGCGGAAACGAAAGTGACGCAGGTGATGGATTTCGCCCGCAAGCACCAACATCCGCTTCAGTGCGTTATGGAAAAGA
Source organism: Methylorubrum extorquens (assembly GCF_024169925.1). NCBI lineage: Bacteria > Pseudomonadati > Pseudomonadota > Alphaproteobacteria > Hyphomicrobiales > Methylobacteriaceae > Methylorubrum > Methylorubrum extorquens. The sequence goes on along the minus strand of NZ_JALJXF010000001.1, from coordinate 880,932 downwards.
AATAGGCATCCAGCGAAGGCCAGAGCATTGCCCAGCTTCTCACGTAGCCTCGAGCAAGCCCTCCACCGCGCCCTGGCCCTGGCCGGAGAGCGCCGCCACGAATACGCGACCCTCGAACATCTCCTGCTCGCCCTCGTCGACGATCAGGATGCCGCCGCGGTGATGCGAGCCTGCAACGTCGAGATCGACGTGCTGCGCCGAAACCTTGTCGAGTACGTCGACACCGAACTCTCGAACCTCACGGGCGACGGGCGCCAGGACGCGAAGCCGACCGCCGGCTTCCAGCGCGTGATCCAACGCGCGGTGATCCACGTACAGTCCTCGGGCCGCGAGGAGGTGACCGGGGCCAACGTGCTCGTCGCGATCTTCGCCGAGCGCGAGAGCCACGCCGCTTACTTCCTGCAAGAGCAGGACATGACCCGCTACGACGCGGTGAACTACATCAGCCACGGCATCGCCAAGCGGCCGGGCGCCTCCGAGGCCAAGCCCGTGCGCGGTGCCGAGGAGGAGGCCGCGTCCGAGCGTCCCGGCGGCGAGGAGACCGAAGCGAGGCCCAAGAAGAAGGGCGATGCGCTCGACGCCTACTGCGTCAACCTCAACAAGAAGGCCCGCGACGGCAAGATCGACCCGCTGATCGGCCGCCATTCCGAGGTCGAGCGCACGATCCAGGTGCTCTGCCGCCGCCAGAAGAACAACCCGCTGCTGGTGGGCGACCCCGGCGTCGGCAAGACCGCGATCGCCGAAGGTCTTGCGCGCAAGATCATCCAGCACGAGGTGCCGGAAGTCCTGGCCGATGCGACGGTGTTCTCCCTCGACATGGGCACGCTGCTCGCCGGCACCCGCTACCGCGGCGACTTCGAGGAGCGCCTCAAGCAGGTGATGAAGGAAATCGAGGCGCACCCCAACGCCATCATGTTCATCGACGAGATCCACACCGTGATCGGTGCGGGTGCCACGTCGGGCGGCGCGATGGATGCTTCGAACCTTCTGAAGCCGGCGCTCGCCTCCGGCGCGCTGCGCTGCATCGGCTCGACCACCTACAAGGAGTACCGCCAGTACTTCGAGAAGGACCGCGCCCTCGTGCGCCGGTTTCAGAAGATCGATGTCAACGAGCCGTCGATCCCGGATACGATCGAAATCCTCAAGGGCCTCAAGCCGTATTTCGAGGAGTTCCACAAGCTCAAATACACCACCGAGGCCGTGAAGGCGGCGGTGGAGCTGTCGGCGCGCTACATCAACGACCGCAAGCTGCCCGACAAGGCGATCGACGTGATCGACGAGACCGGCGCATCGCAGATGCTGGTGCCGGAGGCGCGCCGGAAGCGCACCATCGGCGTCAAGGAGATCGAGACCACCATCGCCACGATGGCGCGCATCCCGCCCAAGACCGTGTCGAAGGACGACGCGGTGGTTCTCAAGAACCTTACCGAGAACCTGAAGCGGGTCGTCTACGGCCAGACCAACGCCATCGAGGCGCTGACCTCGGCGATCAAGCTGGCCCGCGCCGGCCTGCGCGATCCCGACAAGCCGATCGGCTCCTACCTGTTCGCCGGCCCGACCGGCGTCGGCAAGACGGAAGCGGCCAAGCAGCTCGCGGCCTCGCTCGGCGTCGAGATGCTGCGGTTCGACATGTCGGAGTACATGGAGCGCCATACCGTCTCGCGGCTGATCGGTGCGCCGCCCGGCTATGTCGGCTTCGATCAGGGCGGCTTGCTCACCGACGGGATCGACCAGCACCCGCACTGCGTGCTCCTGCTCGACGAGATCGAGAAGGCGCATCCGGACCTGTTCAACATCCTCCTGCAGGTGATGGATCACGGCAAGCTGACCGACCACAACGGCAAGCAGGTCGATTTCCGCAACGTCATCATCATCATGACGTCGAATGCAGGCGCCTCCGACATGGCGCGCTCCGCCTACGGCTTCACGCAGACGAAGCGCACCGGTGACGACGTGGAAGCGATCAACCGGCTCTTCGCGCCGGAATTCCGCAACCGCCTCGATGCGATCATCTCGTTCGGCCACCTGCCGAAGGAGGTCGTTGCCAAGGTCGTCGACAAGTTCGTGCTCCAGCTCGAAGCGCAGCTTGCCGACCGCAACGTCACCATCGAACTCTCGGACGAGGCCCGCGACTGGCTCGTGGAGAACGGCTACGACGACGCGATGGGCGCTCGCCCCATGGCCCGTCTGATCCAGTCCACGATCAAGACGCCGCTCGCCGACGAGGTGCTGTTCGGCCGCCTCAAGGACGGCGGCGCCGTCAAGGTCGTTCTGAAGAAGCCGGAGACCGAGGACGGCAAGGACAAGGCCGAGCTCGCCTTCGAGTTCCCCGCCGGTCCCGTCACGCCCAAGCCCGAGACGGACGTCGCCAACGCGGCCAAGCGCAAGCGCTCGAAGCCGCGCTCGGCCCCGCGGAAGAAGACACCCAAGCGTGACGGTGGTCCGTCCGGGGGTGGTTCTTCCGGAGGCGGCTCTGTCCGCACCGTGCCGAAGGTGCCGCTCAAGGTCTGAGGGCACGGGGTCGCTCACCCGCAAGAGTGAGCGACCTTCGAAGCCGGCGCGGGTTGCGTTCCTGCGCCGGCTCCCGGATATGGGCGGCGCCGTTCTCCGTCGGAGAACCCGGCATCGGCCAGCAATGGGGGTCACATGACGAGCGACGCGCAGGAGGGTCCCCTCACGCCTGTCGCGCCACAGCCGGCTCCGGCCCGGCCGAAGCCGCTGACATCCCGCGAGAGACGCCGCCGCCGCCGCAAGGCCCGTCACCGCGGCGAGGAGATCCTTGGCTGGATCCTGGTGCCGGTGATCCTGTTCGGCCTCTTCTGGGGCGTGAACGCGGTGCTTGAGGCGATGGGCACCAGCCCCGGCGTGGTGTGGGATCAACTCATGCAGGTGAAGGCCGCGCTCGAGAAGAAGATGTAGCGCGGCCCGCCTGTCTTCTACTCTGCCGCCGCCTTACTCAGTCCGATCCGCCGCCAGATCGTGCTGAGAGCGTCCACGAGGTGGTCGATGTCGGCGTTGGAATGCAGCGGCGAGGGCGTGATGCGCAGGCGCTCCGTCCCGCGCGGTACGGTCGGATAGTTGATCGGCTGCACGTAGATGCCGAACTCGTCGAGCAGGGCATCGCTGATCGCCTTGCACAGCACGGGGTCGCAGACCATCACCGGTACGATGTGGCTGCGGTTGGCCAAAGTCGGGATGCCGGCCGCGTCCAGCGCCTGCCTCACCCGCGCCACCCGCTCCTGATGCCGCGCCCGCTCCACGGTGCTGGCCTTGAGATGGCGAATGCTGGCCGCGGCGCCGGCGGCGACCGCGGGCGGCAGCGAGGTCGTGAAGATGAAGCCCGAGGCGAAGCTGCGCACGAAGTCGCAGAGCTGGTTCGAGCCGGTGATGTAGCCGCCATGGACGGCGAACGCCTTGCCCAGCGTTCCCTCGATCACGTCGAGCCGGTGGGCGAGCCCCATCCGCTCCGAGATGCCGCCGCCCCGCGCGCCGTAGAGGCCGACCGCGTGGACCTCGTCGAGATAGGTGAGCGCCCCGTGCGCCTCGGCGACATCGCAGATCTCGTCGATCGGGGCGATGTCGCCATCCATGGAATAGACCGACTCGAAGGCGACGAGCTTGGCCCGGCCGGGTTCGATCAGCCCGAGCTTGCGGTCGAGATCCTCGGGATCGTTGTGGCGGAAGATCTGGCGTTCGGCTCGGCTCGAACGGATGCCCTCGATCATCGAGGCGTGGTTGCCCTCATCGGAGAAGACGACGCAATTCGGAAGTTTCGACGCGAGCGTGCCGAGCGCCGCCCAGTTCGAGACGTAGCCGGACGAGAAGATCAGCGCCGCTTCCTTGTCGTGGAGGTCGGCCAGTTCCTGCTCCAGGAGCACATGGTAGTGGTTGGTGCCGGAGATGTTGCGGGTGCCGCCTGCGCCGGCTCCGCATCGCTCGATCGCCTCGTGCATCGCCCGCAGCACCGAAGGGTGCTGACCCATGCCAAGATAGTCGTTCGAGCACCAGACGGTGACCTCGCGCTCACCGCCGGGGCTGTGATGGGTCGCGTAGGGAAAACGCCCCGCCTGCCGCTCCAGATCGGTGAAGACGCGGTAGCGCCCTTCCCGATGGAGCCCGGTGATCGCATTGCCGAAGAACGCTTCGTAATCCATGCCGTCCTCCCCGAAGAAGATGATGCCGGTGGGCGGATCTTGCGTCCGCCTCACCTCATTCGCGGTGTACTGCCCGGGTTTCGGGCATCTCGGCCGCCGTGGGTGCAGCACGGCCGGGAAGGCTCCAGTTCCAGAGCGCCGCCGAGGGCAGCGGCAGCATCAGGAACCAGTGCTCCAGGGTGGCGAGCGCCGCGAGGGTTGCGAGCAGGGCAAAGCCCGTCACCGTCTGCGGCGCGGCCGCATCCCCGAGTGCGCCGCGGGCGAGCAGGACCGTCGCGGCGGTGCCCAGCGTCACCGAGAGCGGAAACAGCGGGTTCATCGGCCGGCGGCTCAGGTAGCAGGCGAGGTAGCCGAGATGCGGCGGCAGGAACTCGGCGTGGAGGTTGCGCACGCCGAGGAACAGGTTGAGCCGTGCCGAGGCGTTCATCAGCGTGAGCAGGCCGTAGGTCCAGAGCGCTATCCGGTTCCCCTCCCCCCAGGTGAGGCAGAGGATGGCGAGCCCGCCGATCAGGATCGCAAATTCGTGCCACAGGCTGGTGGCAAGCGCCGCGAAGAAGCGGTCGAACCCGCGCAGGTTCGGCGCGCAGGCGGCGGGCTTCGGGCCGGAGACGAAGCCCATGTAGTAGCTCATCTCCTGCCAGCCCCAGACGACCACCGCGGCGGTGAAGCCGAGATAGGCGCCCGTCTCCGTGTCGTCCTCGGCGACCGCGCGGATGGTCCAGAGCGCACCGGCCAGGACGGCGCTCGCCGCGACCATGCTGCGGGCGTGCGTCCGCCGCGGCAGGTGCTGGAGCACCAGCACCAGCCCGGTGGCCGACCACCACAGCAGGACGGCGTAGAGCGCCGGAGCGGCGTAGACGCCCATGCTACCAGACCGGATCGAGGCGGATGTCGGCGGGCATCGCGTTCTGCTTGACCGGCAGCAGGTAGAGCCGGGCGAAGGTCACGGCGGCGACGACGGTCTGGGCACCGTGCTTCAGCCGGCCCGACAAGCCCCCTTCCGCCTTGGCGGCGGCGATCTTGTCGGCGCAGACCAGGAGGCGGTCGAGGCCCGCCTTGAAGCGTGGATCGTCGAGGTCGAGGGTGATCGGGAAGGTCTGCTTCGAGATCTCGGAGGTGATCCGGAAGACCTTGAAGTCGTAGTCGGTTGGATCGACCCCGAGCGCCTTGTGAAAGGCCGGGCGGCAATGGTCACGGACATACATCGTCGCGAACACCGCCAGCAGGAAGAAGCGGATCCAGTAGCGGTTGACGCCCGTCGTCAGCCGCGGGTTGGCGCGCATGAGCAGCGCGAACGCCTCGCCGTGGCGGAACTCGTCGTTGCACCACTTCTCGAACCACTTGAAGATCGGGTGGATGCGCCGTTCCGGATGCCGCTCCAGCTCGCGATAGATAGTGATGTAGCGGGCGTAGCCGATCTTCTCCGAGAGGTAGGTCGCGTAGAAGATGAACTTCGGCTTGAAGAAGGTGTACTTCTTCGCCTTCGTCAGGAAGCCGAGATCGACGCCGACGCCGAAGTCCTTCAGCGTGTCGTTGATGAAGCCGGCGTGCCGCGCCTCGTCACGGCTCATGAAGCCGAACAGCTCCTTGATGTCCTTGTTCTTCGCGCGCTTGCGCATCTCCGCGTAGAGCACGCAGCCCGAGAACTCGGCCGTGATCGAGGATACGAGGAAGTCGAGGAACTCCTTGCGCAGCTCCGGGTCCATGTCGGCGAGGTCGCAGTCGAACTCCTCGTTGCGCACGAAATGGCGCTTGTTCGGGTCCGAGCGCAGCTCCTCGATCAGGATATCCCACTCGCGGCGCACGGGCTCGACATCGGTGCGGTCGAGCTCGTCGAAATCCGTGGTGTAGAAGCGCGGGCTCAGGAACGTCGTCTGTTGCGCGCTTTTCGTCGATTCGTTGAGCGGCTGGCGCGGGAGGGGCACTCCCGCAGCGGCTTGGGGCTGGACGTTGGCGTTCACAGCTTCCTCCGTTCGGAAAAGCTCACCTCGTAGAGCTCGGTCAGCTCGAGATGGGCGATCAGCTTGGTCCAGGCCCGCTCCAGCCGGCCCGCGCGGGTCACGGTGGCGGTGCGGCGCACGGTGATGCGCTCGCCATAGGGCACCTCGGTCGGCGCATCGTGAACCTGGACCTCATCGCCGGGCTCGATCTCGAACCCGCCATCCAGCGTCACATGCGCGTGCAGGCTCTCCGGCGTCTGTTCGATCTCGACGGTGCAAGGCACCTCGACGACCGTCTTGCCGATCCAGGCCATGTCCGCCCCCTCTCCCATCACCGCAGCTCCGTGCCGGGCAGCAGGCGGGCGAAGGCCTTCGCATTCGAAGGGCCGAAGGCCAGCAGCGGCACTTGCCGCCCGGTGGCTCCATCCTCCAACGACAAAGTCCCGTTGTCGAATCGCGTGAGGGTGAACGGCGGCTCGCGGCTCAGGCCCTCGCGCTGCCGGGCCTGGGCGAGCCCTCGCAACGTGCCGCGGATGAAGCCGTCCTGCCCCGGCTCGATCCGGGCGACCAGCTTTCCGTCCCCGGCCTCGCGCAGATCGATGGCGCCGTCCGGCTGGTCCTCGGCGTGGAAGGCCAGGGTCTGAACCGGGTGGGCGGCCGGTGCCTCCGGCCCCGTCTCCCGTCCGCGGCCGAGGACGACGGCAACAATCGCCACCGTAAGCAGGGCTGCGACGGCCATAAGCGCCGGCCGCTGGGATTGCGGCTTTTGCGGCGGGCGGCGGAAATTCAGCTCGACGGGCATCGGTCTCATGCTCCGCTATCGGGCCCCGGCGGTCGCGAGGCGGCCGGGGGCGGCACTCGCGCGTCCGGTCGCGGCGGGTTCCACGGCGCGCGCCGGCCCTCTGGCGACCGCCTCGGCCGAACCTTCGGTCTGCGCCGCGAGCGCCGGTGCGAGCAACGCCACCACGCTCCGGGCCTCGGGTACCGAGCGCAGCATCGGCTCCGGCCGGCTCACGCGCCAAGGCCGGGCATGCGGCCAGAGATGCAGGTAGGCGACCCGCTCGCCCGGCGGCAGGCGCAGGGGGATGTCGCCGGTGCCGTCGGCAAACAGCCGCAGGTCCGCCGATTCGATCCGGGTGAGCGGCAGGTTGAGGGTGATCGGCAGGGCGATGCCGACATGCAGCACCATGCGCTGGTCGGTGAGCGTGTAGACCGTGGTGCGGTGGACAAGCCAAGCGAGGAAGGTCAGCAGGCCGAGCGCCGCGACGCCGATCAGCAGGGTCGGACCCGCGACGGTAAGAGCGTGCGCCGGGCCCCCGCTCGCGGCGGCGCCGATGGCCAGCACCGTGGCGGTGCCGGCGAACCACACCATCACGAGCCGGGCGTGGAAGGCGCGCAGCAGCACGCCAGAGAGGCTCGGGGCGCCGCGCCACAGGATGCGCTCCCCCTGAGGCAGCGGGCCGGGCAGACCCCGCAGCGTCCCTTCGGGCAGGAAGTCGGAATCGCTCATAGGATCGGCTCCGCACGAGCGGGCGAGGCGTAGAGGGTGCCGGCGCCGAAATACGCCATGATCCGCTCTTCCTCGAGCAGGGTGACGGAGTCCCGATCCTTGGTGCCGGGGATATCGTTGAATTGTGCCGCCAGCAGCGCCTCGGTCTTCACCGTGCGGGAGAAGCGGCCGGTGGTGCAGAACGTCACCGGCATCAGCACCCGGCGCCCGCCCGCGCCGAGTTCGACCTCGTAGTAGCGCACGAAGGATTCGCCGCGATCGAGCCAAAGATCGACGACCGTGCCGGCGATCTGCCGGTCGACGCCGTAGACCGGCATGCCGATCGGGTTCGGCCCGTCCTCGTGGACCACGAAGGCGTCGGCGACGCGTAAGGGGACGATCCTATACTCGTTGTCCCAGGTCCGGTCGTGCTCGTCGTGGCGCGGCACCCAGGAACCGGGTCCGACGCCGGCCTGGAGCGAGGTGTCGGTGCGGAAGTAGGGGGCGCCGGGGAAGGCCTCGCGGCGTGCACTCGGCACGTTCGCGTCGTAGGCGACGTTGGCCTGCGGCGCGTACATCGTGTGGCCGCTCGACAGGTGGAAAGCCTTCGGCGACGGAATGAGGATCGGGTCCGGGCTCTTCAGACGGCCGGCGGCCTCGTTCTCGAGCGGGTAGCCCTCACGCCGATCCTCTCGGCGTAGGTAGAAGACGAGGCCCGCAAAGAAGATCCAGAACGCGTAGAGCGTGACCTGCGCGACATCGATGTAACCGGTGATCTCGCCTCTGGGCATGGCAGGCCTCCGATCAGGTGGGACGGTTGACGAGGGGGTCGAACGAACCGGAACGCCGCTCGTTCGGATGGGTGGAACGGGGGGCGTCCGCGCGCACGAGCGGGCCGAGCGCGATCAGCGTGGCGAAGAGCAGCGCGATCTCGACATGGTAGACGATGAGGTAGCCGATGGCCGGCTCGTTCATGCCTTCGCCGAGGGCGCCCGACTGCGCCACCGCGGCGCCGAGATCGCGCAGGATGCCGCTGGCGGCGATGGCAAGGCCCGCGGCGGTCGCCTGCGCTGCGCCCCAGGCGCCGAGGGCGAGGCCGGTATCCTCGGGCCCGGCCTTGGCCATGGAGGCGGTGAGCGTGCCGTGGGCGAACAATCCGCCGCCGATCCCGATCAGCGTGACGCCGGCTGCAAACAGCCGGGCCGAGGCGAGGGGTGCGGCGAAGATCACCGCCGAGAAGGCTGCGATGCCGATCACCGCGCCCGTCGCCGCGACCCGGTAGGGGTCGCCGCCGCGGTTGAGCCAGCGCGCCGCCGCGATCAGCCCCAGGCCGCCACCGGCCGCGAGCATCGCGGTGAGCGCCGTGGTCTGCGCCACGGTGAGTCCGAGGATCTGGCCGCCATAGGGTTCGAGCAGGATGTCCTGCATCGAGAACGCCGCGGTGCCGAGCGCGATCGCCGCAAGCCGCCGCTGTGCGGTGCGCTCCCCGGCATAGCCGCGCCAGGATTGGGCGAAGCTCGGCCGCGGCGCCGCCCGGTCGGTGCGGTGCGGATCGCGCGGCTCCTGCTTCCACAGGGCGACGCCGTTGAGCACGATCGTGACCAGCGCCGCGCCCTGGATCACCTGGATCAGGCGGACGGCCGAGAAGTTCGCCAGCGCCAGCCCGAACAGCACGGCGCTGCCCATCATGCCGGCGAGCAGCATGGCGCAGAGGAGCGCCACCACCTTCGGGCGGGCATGGGCCGGGGCGAGGTCGGTCGCCAGCGCCAGCCCGACGGTCTGCGTGGTGTGAAGCCCCGCGCCGACCAGCAGGAAGGCGAGCGCGGCCGCAACATGGCCGACCCAGAGCGGGCCGGTGGTGTCGCCCGACAGGATCAGCAGAGCGAACGGCATGATCGCCAGCCCGCCGAATTGCAGCAGCGTGCCGAACCAGATGTAGGGCACCCGTCGCCAGCCAAGCACCGAGCGGTGCGTGTCCGAGCGAAAGCCGACCAGCGCCCGCAAGGGAGCGAACAGCAGCGGCAGCGACAGCATCACCGCGACGATCCAGGCCGGAACTGCAAGCTCGACGATCATCACCCGGTTGAGCGTGCCGATCAGCAGCACGGCGGCCATGCCGACCGTGACCTGGAACAGCGCGAGCCGCATCAGGCGCCCGAGGGGCAGCTCCTTCGTCGCCGCGTCGGCGAAGGGCAAGATCGCCGGGCCGAGGCGAAGCAGCGCCTGGGTGATGGCGAGGCCGGATTTCATCGACCGGCCCCGCTCTCAATCGCTGGCGACGCATCCTTGCGCAGCTCGATCGCGTTCGAGAGGTAGAAACCGCTGTTCACCCTATGCGTCCGCTCGACGGCGAAACGCGTCAGCGCTCGCTCCGCTGCGATGCGCCGCCGAAGGCCGCTCTCGGTGATCGGCACGATGGCGGGCGCCCGGTCGGCCTTCGGAAACAGCTTGCCAGCCGCGTGCATCAGCGTCAGCAGCGCCGTGCGCGGGGCGACCGTGAACAGCAGGCTGCCATCGGTGCGCAGGGAGAGTTCGGCGAGCGCCCGGACGATGTCCGGCGCCTGATAGTGGATCAGCGAATCCATCGCGACGACGTGGTCGAAGCGGCCCAGCCAGGGGTCGAGCATGTCACCGACCCGGAAGTCGACGGAGCCCGGACCGGGGATTGTGGGTAAACGCTCGCGGGCGAGCCCGATCAGCGTCGGCGAGACGTCGATCGCGGTCACCTCCGCGCCCCGCCGCGCGGCCTCGACCGCGAGCGCGCCGGTGCCGCATCCGGCATCGAGCAGGCGCAGGCCGGTGAGATCCGCCGGAAGCCAACTCAGCAGGTTGGCGCGCATGGTGTCGCGCCCAGCCCGCACCGTGGCGCGGATCTTCGAGACCGGTGCGTCGGAGGTGAGGCGCGACCAGGCTTCCACCGCGGTGCGGTCGAAGTAGGTTTCCAACTGGGAGCGGCGGGTGAGGTAGGGCGTGCTCATCAGTCGAACCCAAGATCAATCGAAGCCAAGGAATTCGAACAGGTCGCGGTCCTTCATCGGCGCGGCCTCGCAGGGGTCGGCACCGGCCCAGAGCGTCTCCGCGAGCCGCATGTACTCGTCGGTGACGGCCTTCAGCTCCGGCGACGGGTCCATCTCGAACAGGGTCGATTTCTTCAGGCGCGAGCGGCGCACCACGTCGAGGTCGGGGAAATGCGCGAGACGGCGCAGACCCACCGCCGCGTTGAAGCGGTCGATCTCGTCGGTCCCCGCCGAGCGGTTGGCGATGACGCCGCCGAGGCGCACGCCGTAGTTCTTCGACTTGGAGTGGATCGCCGCGACGATGCGGTTCATCGCGAAGATCGAATCGAAGTCGTTGGCGGTGACGATCAGCGCCCGGTCGGCGTGCTGGAGCGGCGAGGCGAAGCCGCCGCAGACCACGTCGCCGAGGACGTCGAACACGACGACGTCGGTATCCTCCAGGAGGTGATGCTCCTTGAGGAGCTTCACCGTCTGCCCGACGACGTAGCCGCCGCAGCCGGTGCCGGCGGGCGGGCCGCCGGCCTCGACGCATTTCACGCCGTTATAGCCCTCGACCACGAAGTCTTCCGGCCGCAACTCCTCGGAGTGGAAGTTCACCGATTCGAGCGCGTCGATCACCGTCGGTGCGAGGCGCTTGGTCAGGGTGAAGGTCGAGTCGTGCTTCGGGTCGCAGCCGATCTGCAGGACGCGCTTGCCGAGCTTCGAGAAGGCCACCGACAGGTTCGAGGAGGTGGTGGACTTGCCGATGCCGCCCTTGCCGTAGACCGCGAAGACCTTGGCGGTCTCGATCCGGTCGTCCGGATCGAGCGAGACCTGCAGGCTGCCCTCCTCGCGGCGGATCGGGACCGGATTTCGGATGGCGATGTTCATGCCGCGACTCCTGCGGTGATGCCGGGTGTGACGCCCTCCAGCCGGTCTTCCAGTTCCTCCTCGGCACGGTCGAGCGCGTCGCGCATCGCCGGGTCGGGAGTCCAGAAGCCGCGGCGGTGAGCCTCGATCAGGCGGCTCGCGACCTTGGCGCAGGCCGTGGGGTTGAGGGTCGCCATACGGTCGCGCATCACGTCGTCGAGCACGAAGGTCTCGGTGATGCGCTCGTAGATCCAGGGTTGCACCGCGCCGGCGGTGGCGGACCAGCCGACGGTGTTGGTCAGCGTCGCCTCGATCTGGCGCACGCCCTCGTAGCCGTGGCCGAGCAGGCCCTCGTACCATTTCGGGTTGAGCATGCGGGTGCGAGTTTCCAACGCCACCTGCTCGTCGAGGGAGCGCACGCGCCCCTCCCCCCGGGTCTGGTCGCTGATGTAGATCGGCACCGCCTCGCCACGGGCGCGGGCCACCGCGCGGCCCATCCCGCCGAGCCCGTCGAAGTAGTGATCGACACTCGTGACGCCGAGTTCGACCGAATCGAGGTTCTGGTAGGCGAGATCGACCCGCGACAGCACCGCCTTCATCAGATCGCGCTGCGGTGCCGGACGGCCGGACCGATCGTAGGCGAAGCTCTTCCTGCGCGAGAACGTCTCGCAGAGTTCGTCCTCGTCGTCCCAGCGGCCGGACTCAACGAGATGGTTGACGTTGGCGCCGTAGGCCCCCTCGGCATTGGAGAAGACGCGCAGCGCCGCTGTCTCGAAGTCGCAGCCTTGCTCGGCCTGGATCGCCAGCGCGTGCTTGCGCACGAAGTTTTTCTCGATCGGCTCGTCGGCGCTGGCTGCCATGAAGCTCGCTTCCGCGAGCAGCTTGGTCTGCAGGGGCAGAAGATCGCGAAAGATGCCCGAGAGCGTGACCACGGCATCGATGCGCGGGCGGCCGAGCCTTTCGAGCGGGATCAGTTCGGCCCCCGCGAGGCGGCCGTAACCGTCGAAGCGGGGTGCGGCGCCGATCAGCGCCAGCGCCTGGGCGATGGGGCCGCCCTCGCTCTTCAGGTTGTCGGTGCCCCACAGGACGAGGGCGACACTCTCCGGCAGGGCCCGGCCTTCCGCGATGTGGCGATCCAGCACCCGCGCCACCTGTTTGGCGCCGTCCGCCAGCGCGAAGGCCGTGGGCAGGCGGTAGGGGTCGAAGCCGTGCAGGTTGCGCCCGGTAGGCAGGATGCCGGGATTGCGCAGAAGATCGCCGCCCGCGACCGGGGCGACGAAGCGCCCGTCGAGGGCCCGCATCAGCGCGGGCAATTCGCTGTCTTGGGCGAGGTCGGCATCGATCCGGGCGAGGTCGGCGAAGGCGCCCCGGTGGGTCTCGTCTGCCGGCAAACCGGCCGCAGCCAGCGACTCGCTGAGGGACGCGCCCGCGATCAGATGCTCGATCCCGGCGCGGGCCGGCTTGAGGCCGTGCGAGGCTTCCGCCAGGGCGAGCAGCAGATCGACGCGTTCCTCGCCGGCCATCCCCTGGCCGATCACGTGCAGGCCGTGCGGGATCAGCGTCTGTTCGAGTTCGAACAAAGCGGCGGCGAGCGCGGTGACATGCGGGGCGGGATTGCCCTCCCAGGCGGGATCGGCCGGCACGAGATCGACGGCTGCGCCCTGCGCCTGGATGATCGCGGCGAGCGCCGAGCGCTCGGCCGTGGCTTCCGGCTCAAGGCCGCGCCAGCGCTCGATCGAGGCCTTGAGATCGCACAAGCCGCGGTAGAGCCCGGCGGCGGCGAGACTCGGCGTGAGGTAGCTCACCAGCGTCGCGGCGGAGCGGCGCTTGGCGAGCGTGCCCTCGGACGGGTTGTTGGCGGCGTAGAGATAGATGTTCGGCAGCGCACCGATCAGCCGCTCGGGCCAGCAGGATTCCGACAATCCGGCCTGCTTGCCCGGCATGAATTCCAGCGCGCCGTGGGTGCCGAAATGCAGCACGGCGTCGGCCGAGAAATCCTCGCGCAGCCAGCGGTAGAAGGCGCTGAAGGCGTGGGTCGGTGCGAAGCCCTGCTCGAACAGCAGCCGCATCGGGTCGCCCTCGTAGCCGAAAGCGGGCTGCACCCCGACGAAGACGTTGCCGAACTGCGCACCGAGCACGAGGATGTCGGCGCCGTTGCTCTGGTGGCGGCCGGGCGCCGGGCCCCACTGCGCCTCGATCTCGGGCAGGTAGGTTTCGCGGCGGACGTGATCCTCGGCCGAGACGCGGGCATGGACGTTGGCCGGCGTGCCGTAACGGCTGGCGTTGCCGCTAAGAATTTTTTCGCGCAGCGCATCGACGCTGTCGGGCACTTCCACCGCGTAGCCGTCGGCCTTGAGACCGCGCAGGGTGTTCAGCAGCGAGGCGTAGACCGAGAGGAAGGCGGCCGAGCCGGTGGCGCCGGCATTGGGCGGAAAATTGAACAGGATCACGGCCAGACGCCGCTCGCGCTTCGGCCGCCGCCGCAAAGCCACGAGCCGATCGATCCGGGCGGCGAGCCGCTCGGCGCGCTCGGGATGCACGCGCATGTCACGGGCATTGCCGGGGCCGGAGGCCGAGGAGCGCCCGCCGAACACCATCGGCGCTGTGGCGCCGTCGAGTTCGGGGATCGCGACCATCATGGTCGCCTCGACCGGCGACAGGCCGCGCGAGCCCGCCTCCCACTGCTCGATCGTCTGGAATTCCAGGGCGTGGGCGGCGAGATAGGGCACGTCGAGCCGTGCCAGGGTCGCCTCCGCCGCCGCCGCGTCGTTGTAGGCCGGGCCGCCGACCAATGAGAATCCGGTGAGCGAGACCAGCGCGTCGATGGCCGGCCGGCCGTTGACCGTGAAGTAGGCGTCCACCGCCGGGCGGTTGTCGAGGCCAGCGGCGAAGGCCGGCACCACCGAGAGGCCCTTGGCCTCCAGGGCGGCGATGACGCCGTCGTAATGCGCCGTGTTGCCGGCCAGCACGTAGGAGCGCATCAAGAGCAGGCCCACGCGGCCCCGGGCGCCCGGCATGGTCGGCAGGGCGGACAGGCTCTCGCCGACGCGGCTCGCCATGCGCGGATGATAGAGACCGGTCTCCGGATAGTGCTGGGGCGCGGGTGCCGCGGCGATCTCGCGCCACACGGTTCGGGGGCCGGCGGCGTAGCGTTGCACGAGGAAGCGCACGAGGCTCGCCACGTTCTCGTCAGAGCCCGCGAGCCAGTATTGCAGGGTGAGGAAGTAGGCGCGCACGTCCTGCGCCGAGCCGGGGATGAAGCGCAGGATCTTCGGCAGCTTGCGCACCAGCGCCATCTGGCGGGCGGCATTGCCCTCCGCGCCCGGCTTGCCGCGCAGCCGCTTCAGGAAATCGAGGGCCGAGCGCTTGTTCCCGCTCATGTCGAAGCGGTTGAGTTTCGTCGTGCGTACGATCTCGGAGGCCGAGAGGCAGCCGATCATCGCATCGCAGCTCTCGCGGCGGGCGAGGATCGCCGGCAGGATCGCCCGGACGTGCTCGTCGAGGAACAGCATCGCCGAGACGACGATGTCGGCCCGCGCGATCTCTGCCTCGCAGGCACGGAGCGCGGCCTTGTCGGTCTCCCATTCCGCGGCGGCGTGGAAGCTCAGGCTCAGCCCCGGCATCTCCGCCGCGAGCCGCAGGCGCGCCCGTTCCACCGCGCTCGCCAAGTGATTGTCGAGCGTGACGATGGCGACGCGGATGGTGGGCCTATCGGCCGAAATGCGCCTTGGCATCGTAGAGGGTCTCGAGAGTGATGAGCGGGAGCTGCCGCTCTCGGGCGAAGCGCTCGGTGTTGGCGCGGGCCTTTCCGCGCACGAAGAACGGGATCTTCTTCAGCTCCTTCTCGGCATCGGGCGCCCACGGCGCGGTGCGAACCGCGTCGGCACCCTGGATCTGGATGGGGGATGGAACGGGCGCCGACGCGAGGGGGGGAGTCTTCGGCGCCCGTTCCACGGCGTCCGCCGTCCCGTTCGGCCCGCGGCCGAGATGAGACGGGGCGGCGCCATCGTGGAATTCGGGATCTTCGCGGAACATCCCGAGGAGATGTTCCTCCAGCCCCATCATCAGGGGGTGCACGAGGGTGTCGAACAGGACGTTGGCGCCCTCGAAACCCATCTGCGGCGAGTGGCGGGCGGGAAAGTCCTGCACGTGGATCGGTGCCGAGATCACCGCGCAGGGGATGCCGATCCGCTTGGCGATGTGGCGCTCCATCTGCGTGCCGAGCACGAGTTCGGGCGCCGCCGCCTGGATCGCCGCCTCGACGTCGAGGTAGTCGTCGGTGATCGTCGCCTCGATGCCGTGGAGTGCCGCTTCCGCTCGGACCTCGCGGGCGAATTCGCGGGTGTAGCTGCCGAGCCCGACGAGCTTGAAGCCGAGTTCGTGCGCGGCGACGCGGGCCAGGGCCAGCGCGTGTGTGGCGTCTCCGAACACGAAGACGCGTTTGCCGGTGAGGTAAGTCGAATCGACCGACCGGCTGTACCAGGGCAGGCGCGAGGGCGCGTCGGCGAGGACGGGGGCGGGATCGATCCCGGCCAGGGCGGCGACCGCTTCCACGAAGCGCGTCGTTGCGCCGACGCCGATCGGCACCACATCGACGAAGGGCTGCTGGAATGTCTTTTCCAGGTACTGCGCGGCGCTGCGCGCCACCTCGGGATAGAGCACGACGTTGAAGTCGGCTTCACCCAGCCGGACAAGATCCGCGGGCGTCGCGCCGAGCGGCGCAACCACGTTCACCGCGATCCCGAGGCCGTCGAGGAGGCGCCGAACCTCGATCAGGTCGTCGCGGTGACGGAAGCCGAGGGCCGTGGGGCCGAGGATGTTGCAGGCAGGGCGCCGCCCTTCGCGCGGGGCGCGCTCGCTCGGGGCGCCGGCCAGGGCGCGCACGAGGCGGTAGAAGGTCTCGGAGGCGCCCCAGTTTTCTTTCTTCTGGTAGGCCGGCAACTCCAGCGGGATCACCGGGATCGGCAGGGCGAGCGCCTTGGCGAGACCGCCCGGATCGTCCTGGATCAACTCGGCGGTGCAGGAGGCGCCGACGATCATCGCCTGGGGCTGGAACCGCGCGTAGGCGGCGGCGACCGCGTCCTTGAAGATCGCGGCGGTGTCGCGGCCGAGATCCTGCGCCTGGAAGGTGGTGTAGGTCACCGGCGGGCGCTTGGCGCGCCGCTCGATCATCGTGAAGAGCAGGTCGGCATAGGTGTCGCCTTGGGGGGCGTGCAGCACGTAGTGCAGCCCCTCCATCGCGGTGGCGACCCGCATGGCGCCGATATGCGGCGGTCCCTCATAGGTCCAGACGGTGAGCTGCATGGCCGCTACACCTCCAGCCGGGCGCGCCGGTCGAGCGGGCGCGCGAACAATTCGGCGAGGTCGCCCGCCTGCTCGTAGCCCTGGATCGGCGTGAACAGCAGTTCGATCGACCATTTCGTGGTCAGCCCCTCCGCTTCGAGCGGGTTGGCGAGGCCGAGGCCGCACACGGTCAAGTCCGGCCGCGCTGCGCGGCACCGGTCGAGCCCGTCGTCGAGGCTCTGGCCCTCCACTACGGCGGTGCCGTCGGGGAGCCAGTCGAGTTCGGCGGCAAGGTGGCCGCGATGCAGATAGGGCGTGCCGACCTCGATCAGCTCGGCACCCATCTCCCTAGACAGGAAGCGGGCGAGCGGCACTTCGAGCTGCGAATCGGGGAAGAAGAACACCCGCTTGCCGGCAAGCTTCTCGGCATAGGTGGCGAGCGCCTGATGCGAGCGGCGCAGGCCTGGCGCCGTCACCGCCTCGAACCGGGCGGAATCGACGCCGAAGGCTTCGGCCGCCGCGCGCAGCCACTCCGTCGTGCCCTCCGCACCCAGGGGAAACGGGGCGGCGATTCGCCGGGCTCCGCGCTCTTCCAGGGCCCGCGCGGTGTCGGCCAGGAAGGGTTGCGCCAGGAGAAAGCGCGTGCCGCGCCCGACCGGGGGCATCTGGCCGGCGCGTCGCGCCGGCAGGAAGCGCGCATCGATGCCGAGATCGGAGAACAGCCGGGCGAACTGATCCTCGACGACGTCGGCCAGTGCGCCGACGACGAGGAGTTCGTCCGTCGCCGTCGTCTCCGGCAGTTCCGGCACCAGGGAGGCGAGGCAGGCATCCTCGCCCTGCGTGAAGGTCGTCTCGATGCCGGAGCCCGAATAGTTCAGCACCCGCACGTCCGGGGCGAGCCGCCGCGACAGCCGCAGGGCCGCCCGCGACAGGTCGAGCTTGATCACTTCCGAGGGGCAGGAGCCGACGAGGAACAGCAGCCGGATGTCGGGCCGCCGCTCGATCAGCCGCGTCACCACCCGGTCGAGTTCCTCGTTCATGTCGGCGAGGCCCGCGAGATCGCGCTCGTCGATGATGGCGGTGGCAAAGCGCGGCTCGGCGAAGATCATCACGCCCGCCGCCGACTGGATCAGGTGGGCGCAGGTGCGCGAGCCGACGACGAGAAAGAACGCGTCCTGAATCTTCCGGTGTAGCCAGACGATACCGGTGAGGCCGCAGAACACCGCCCGCTGGCCGTGCTCGGCGCGGACCGCGACGCCGCATTCGGTGGAAGGAAGGGGCGCGTGGGCGTTCACCGAGCCACCTCACCTGCGAAAGAGAGGGAGGCCGGCGCTTCGAGCCGCGCCGCCCGGAGCTTCAGGAGGAACTGGCCGGCATTGATGAGGTAGGTGGCGTAGGCGGCGAGCGCGAGGACGAGCAATCCCTGCGTATCGAGCAGGTTTAAGCCGAGCGCCGCGAGATAGGCCGTGTGCAGCGCAAGCACGAGCATGCTGAACACGTCCTCCCAGAAGAAGGCCGGCGCGAACAGGTAGCGGCCGAACACGACCTTCTCCCAGATCGAGCCCGTGACCATGATCGCGTAGAGACAGAGGGTCTTGGCGACGACGGAGGCATTGGCGATGTCCGCCCCTTCCCCTGTGGCGAGCGTGCGCAGGACGAGGCCGAGACTCACGGCGAAGACGAGAAACTGCAGCGGAGCGAGAATCCCCTGCACCAGCGTCCAGGGCGACGCGTCGCGCCGCTGACGTTGTGCGCTCGTGTAGAGCGGTTGTTGCCGGCCTTGGTGCTGACGCATGGCGTCCGCCCTCGCTCGCCCTTCGGCCTCGTCTTCGGAGACCTCGATAGGCTGAGCCTAGGCCCGGCCACCCAAAAGTGTCAATCCAAGTTGACGGTTGTTGCAGATTACATTTCTTCCGAGCTGGGTGGGGTCGGGGATTGCCAATCGTGGGCGGAAGCGTATCGTTGGCCTACACGCGTCCGTTGCCTCGGCACCGATCAGCGCATTAAATTGCACGCTGCATCCACCGAGCCGCATCCTCAGGGAGACGCCCATGGGCGACTGGAGGCATTTCGGCGAGCGTCTCGAATTTCCCGCTGTGGCACCGGAATGCCGGGTCGTGGCCGAGCCGCTTGTCCCCTCTGCGTTTGAGCAGCAGCCCGACGGACTCGGGATGCGCCGGCAGCTGGCCAGCGTGGTCGAGGCCGAGATCCTGCCCCGGCTGATGCTGGCGCACCGTGAGCGGGCGACGCCCCGGCCCGCGGCCTCCGGCCGCCGGCCGACGCCCGACGAAGTCCAGCGCCTCAGCGATCTGCTTCTCGCCCGAACGGACACCGATCTCGCCCCCCACCTCCTGCGTGTCCTCGACGAGGGGCTGACCCTCGAAGGCGTGCTGGTCGATCTGCTGGCGCCGGTGGCACGGCATCTCGGGCAACTCTGGGAGGAGGATGCCTGTGATTTCGTAGATGTAACCGTGGCCCTCGGGCGCCTTCAGGCGGCGACGCGCGACTTGTGCGCGAGGCTTGAGAACGATGGCGTCGATCCCTCAGGGCGCAGCATCCTGCTGCTACCTTGCCCCGGTGAGACGCATATTTTCTGCCTGTCGCTGATCGCGACCATCTTCCGCGAATCGGGGTGGGACGTGACCACCACCGGTGCCCAATCGAACCTCGACGCGGCGGACCTCGTCCGCATGGAATGGTTCGACGTCCTCGGGCTGACGCTGTCCTGCGACGTGTTCATGCCCGCACTTGCGGAGCGGATTCGTGCCCTGCGCGGTGCTTCGTGCAACCCGCGGATCAAGGTGTTGGTCGGCGGCCCCTATTTCGCCCGGAATCCTGATCACGTCCGCCTCGTTGGCGCGGACGGCACGGCGGAAGATGGGCGTCTTGCACCGCTCATTGCGGAAAGCTTGCTTGAAATGCGGACGCGAGCCTGTTGATAAGGGCGCTTTCTGCGCCATCACAAAGTGTTGACCTTGAGCAGCTTGGCGAGCCCTTCTCCTCGGCGCCCCTCTTCGGCGCTGCAACAGGCGGCCGGTCTTCTCGATGGAGAAGCGGCCGGGCTGCTGATTGCCGCGACCTCCGATCTCTCGCTCGTCGTCGATCACCACGGCATCATTCGCGATACCACAGCCGGCCGGGGTGATCTCGAGGGCCAAGGCATCGAAGCTTGGCTCGGCAAGCCCTGGATCGACACCGTGACCGTCGAGAGCCGGCCGAAGATCGATGCGCTGCTTCGCGACGCGGCGCCCGGCACGATGACCCGCTGGCGGCAGGTCAACCATCCCTCTCCCTCCGGCACGGACCTGCCGATTCGCTATGCCACGCTCCGTCCGCGCAAGGACGGGCCGATCATCGTGGTCGGGCAGGATCTGCGGACGATCGCTGCGCTCCAGCGGCGTCTGGCCGAGACGCAGCAGGCGCTGGAGCGGGATTACGACCGCCTGCGCACCGCCGAGACCCGCTACAAGCTCCTGTTCCAGCTCTCCGGTGAGCCGGTCCTGGTCGTCGATGCCGGCACGCGGCGGGTGACGGAGATCAACCCGGCGGCGATGCGGCTGCTCGGCCGCCCGCAGAAGCGCGTGATCGGCCAGGATGCCGCCGATCTGTTCGATGCGGGCAGCCTACGGGAACTGCAAAACCTCTTCGCCGGACTGCGCGTCACCGGACAGGCGACGGATCTCGTCGCGCCTCTGGCCGGTGGCCGGGGCGATGTCCGGGTTTCCGCCTCCCTGTTCCGCGGCGAGGGCACGACCTCGGTGCTGTTGCGCCTCGCCACCCTCGTTCCGGCACTGCCCGAACGCATCGAGTTCGGCCGTGGCGCGCTCGACGTCATCCAGCGGATGCCGGAGGGCTTCGTCGTCACCGACGCTGGGCGACGTATCCTCGCCGCCAACACCGCCTTCCTCGATCTCACCCAGCACGCCACCGAGGAGCAGGTCCGCGGCCAGACCCTCGACAGTTGGCTCGGCCGCGAGGAAACGGACGCGCTCGCGCTGTTCACGATGCTGCGCGACCATGGCTCGGTGCGCCATTTCTCGACCGTGATGCGCGGTCAGTACGGCTCCGTGGAGGAGGTGGAGGTCGCCGCCGTCTCCACCTCTCACGCCGATCAGCCGTGTTTCGGCTTCACCGTCCGCGCGACGCCGCGGCGAGCGGCTCCGGTCCACGCCGGCGGCGGGCACGACCTGCCCCGCTCGGTCGAGCAGATGACCGAACTCGTGGGCCGCGTGTCCATGAAGGCCCTGGTGCGGGAGACGACCGACCTCATCGAGAAGCTGTGCATCGAGGCGGCCTTGCGAATCACGCGCGACAACCGCGCCTCAGCGGCGGAGATGCTCGGCCTCAGCCGTCAGGGTCTTTATGCGAAGATGCGTCGCTACGGCATCGGCGACCTCGACGGGAACGACCCTGAGTTGACGTCTTAGGCACTTTCCAAAAAATCGGCGCTATAATGCACCGGTGCGTCGGAGTTGACATCTTCGCCTTATTTTGAGGTGTGTGTAAAGCTTGCTTGACACATGCGTCGCCCCGCCGGTAGCTTTCCGCCATGGCAACGCCCGCGCCGAGCGCCATCGTCGAGCTTCTCAAGCCCATCACGTGGTTCGCACCGATGTGGGCGTTCGGCTGCGGGGTGATCTCCTCCGGTCAGACGCCGTCCGGGCAGTGGCTGGTCATCGCCGCGGGCGTCCTTCTCGCCGGGCCGCTGGTCTGCGCGACGAGCCAGGCCGCCAACGACTGGTTCGATCGCCACGTCGATGCCATCAACGAACCCGACCGGCCGATCCCCTCCGGGCGCATTCCCGGCCGGTGGGGCCTTTATCTCGCCGCCGGCTGGACGGTCCTGTCACTGGTCGTCGCCGCGCTGCTCGGGCCCTGGATCCTCGGTGCCGCCCTGTTCGGCCTCGTGCTCGCTTGGATCTACTCGGCGCCTCCGTTCCGGCTGAAGCAGAATGGCTGGTGGGGCAATTCGGCGGTGGCGCTCTGCTACGAGGGCCTGCCCTGGTTCACCGGCGCCGCGGTGATGGCCGCCTCGATGCCCGACCGGCGGGTGCTCCTCGTCGCCCTGCTCTACTCGGTCGGCGCGCATGGCATCATGACCCTCAACGACTTCAAGTCGGTGGAGGGGGACCGGGCCATGGGCCTGCGCTCGCTGCCGGTGCAGCTCGGCTCCGATCGCGCGGCGCGCTTCGCCTGCCTCGTCATGGCCGTGCCCCAGGTGGTGGTGGTTGCGCTCCTCCTCCATTGGGAACGGCCCTGGCATGCGGCGTTGATCGGCGCTCTGCTCGCGGGTCAGCTCGTGCTGATGACGCATTTCCTGAAGGCGCCCCGCGCGCGCGCAGCCTGGTACAACGGCACCGGCACGACGCTCTACGTTTTCGGCATGCTGGCCGCGGCTTTCGCCCTGCGCCCGCTCGTGCAAGGGCTGGCGCCATGACCCGCACGCCCGCCGCCGTCTCTCGATCTTTCTCCTGGCTCCAGATCGTCCGGCTCGGGCTTGTCCAGACCGCGCTCGGGGCGGTCGTGGTGCTGATGACATCGACCATCAACCGGGTGATGGTGGTGGAACTGGCGCTCCCCGCGATCGTGCCCGGCGCCCTCGTCGCTCTGCACTACGCCACGCAGGTGCTGCGTCCGCGATGGGGCTACGGCTCCGATGTCGGGGGGCGGCGCACGCCGTGGATCGTCGGCGGCATGGCCGCGCTCTGCCTCGGCGGTTTCGGCGCCGCAGCGGCGACGGCGCTCGCGGCGAGCCACC
This sequence comes from Methylorubrum extorquens, assembly GCF_024169925.1. Lineage (NCBI taxonomy): Bacteria > Pseudomonadati > Pseudomonadota > Alphaproteobacteria > Hyphomicrobiales > Methylobacteriaceae > Methylorubrum > Methylorubrum extorquens. Next base: position 858,442 of record NZ_JALJXF010000001.1, on the reverse strand, counting down.
TCGCCGCCGGCCTCGCGCTTGCCGTCTTCTCCTTCCTGCTCGTCGGCATGGGTGCGGGCGCGGCGGGCACCTCGCTTCTCGTCCTGCTCGCGACCGGTGTCGACGCCGGGCGCCGGGGCGCGGCGGCGACCATCGTCTGGGTGATGATGATCGCCGGTTTCGCCGTGACAGCGCCGCTGGCCGGCCACTTCCTCGATCCGTTTTCGGGTGCGCGGCTCGTCGCCGTCTCGGGCACCGTCTCCCTCGTCGCCTTCGCCGTGGCTTGCCTGGCGGTGGCCGGCATCGAGCCGCGCCGCGGCGCGGCTGCCGCCGGCCGAGCCGAGACGAAGCCCCCCTTCCGCGCGGTGCTGGCGCAGGTGCTGGCCGAGCCCGCGGCCCGGCGCTTCACCCTGTTCATCTTCGTCTCGATGCTCGCCTACAGCGCGCAGGAACTGATTCTCGAACCCTATGCCGGCCTCGTCTTCGCGATGACGCCGGGGGCGACGACCAAGCTGGCCGGGCTTCAGCACGGCGGCGTGCTCGCCGGCATGCTGTTCGTGGCCGGCGTCACCGTGTTCGTCGGCGGGCCGGTGCTGGGATCGCTGAAGCTCTGGACGGCCATCGGCTGCGGGCTCTCGGCGCTGGCGCTCGGGACCATCGCCGCCGGTGGACCGATCGGACCCGACTTCCCCTTACGCGCGGCGGTGGCGGGCCTCGGCTTCGGCAACGGCGTCTACGCCGTGGCGGCGATCGGCTCGATGATGGCGCTGGCCGGGCGCGGCGGCGAGGCCGAGCGCGGCACTCGCATGGGCGTCTGGGGCGCGGCCCAGGGCGTGGCCTTCGGTGCCGGCGGCTTCATCGGTACGCTCGCGGTCGATCTCGCCCGCCTCGTCACCTCCGAACCCGTCACCGCCTATGCCGCGGTGTTCGCGGCGGAGGGCGTCCTGTTCCTCGCCGCTCTGCTCATCAGCCTGCGCGTCGAGCACGTCACCGTCGGCCGGCGGCGCAACCCGCTGACCGAGACGGCCTCCTTCCAGCTCAACCCCGGCTTCGAGGCGCGGTAACCCCATGACAGACCACGACGCTTCCGAAACCTTCGACGTCGTGGTGGTGGGGGGCGGCCCCGCGGGGTCGATCGCGGCCGCCGACCTCGCCGCCTCCGGGCGGCGGGTGCTGCTCCTCGACAAGGCCGGGCGGATCAAGCCCTGCGGCGGCGCGATTCCACCGCGGCTGATCCGCGACTTCGCGATTCCCGACGCGCAACTCGTCGCCCGCATCCGGTGTGCCCGGATGGTGGCGCCGAGCGAGCGAGCGGTCGACATGCCGGTCGGCGACGGCTTCGTCGGCATGGTCGATCGCGAGCATTTCGATCCGTACCTACGCGAGCGGGCGGCGCTCGCCGGGGCGGATCTGCGCGACGGTCTGTTCGAACGCATCTCCCGCGACGGCCCAGGTCTCACCACGGTGCATTACCGCTCCGGCAAGGGCGGCGAAGAACATCGGGCGCAGGCCCGTCTCGTCATCGGCGCCGACGGTGCGACCTCTACGGTCGGACGCGCCGAGATTCCGGGGCATGCCCGGATGCGCCAGGTCTTCGCCTATCACGAGATCGTCCGGCGCCCTGCGGATGCCGGACACGACGGCGCGCGCTGCGACGTCTACTATCAGGGCCGCCTCTCGCCGGATTTCTATGCCTGGATCTTCCCGCATGGCGACACCGTCAGCGTCGGCACCGGCAGCGCCCGCAAGGGCTTCTCCCTGCGCGGTGCGATCCGCGATCTGCGCGCCAGCACCGGCCTCGACGCCTGCGAGACGATCCGCCGGGAGGGCGCGCCGCTTCCGCTCAAGCCGCTGCGGCGCTGGGACAACGGACGCGACGTGTTGCTCGCGGGCGATGCGGCGGGCGTCGTCGCGCCGGCCTCCGGCGAGGGCATCTACTACGCGATGCTCGGCGGCCGCCTCGCTGCGGAGGCCGCGGGGGCCTTCCTCGCGACCGGCGATGCCCGCGCCCTCGCCCAGGCGCGGAAGCGGTTCATGCGGCTGCACGGACGCGTCTTCTGGATCCTCGGGATGATGCAGTGGGTCTGGTATCGCAGCGACACCCTGCGGGAGCGCTTCGTCTCGATCTGCAAGGACAAGGACGTCCAGCAGCTCACCTGGGACGCCTACATGAACAAGGAACTTGTGCGCGCAAAACCCGCCGCGCATGCACGGATCTTCTTCAAGGACCTCGCGCACCTGTTCCGCTGGGTCTCGCCGTGACCGGTCTGCTGGCTGGGGGTTGGGGACCGCCCGTCGTCGCCGTTCTCGTGGCGCTCGCCGTCGCGGTGGCAGGCGGGATCGCGACCCGGACGGACGCTTGGTATCGACGCCTACGCGTTCCCGGCTGGAAGCCGCCGGACTGGGCGTTCGGGCCGGTCTGGACCGTCATCTTCGTCCTCACCACCGCCTCCGCGATCATCGCCTGGAACGCCGACCCGGACCCGGCGGCGCGAGCCCGGCTCGTTGCGGTCTTCGCCGTCAACGGCGTGCTCAACATCGCGTGGAGCGTCGTCTTCTTTCGCCTGCGCCGGCCTGATTGGGCTTTCGCCGAGGTGCTGCTGTTGTGGCTCTCCATCCTCGCCGTGATGGTCACCGTCGCCCAAGCATCTCTGCCTGCAGCCCTGCTCAACCTTCCCTACCTCGCCTGGGTCAGCATCGCCGCTTGCCTGAACCTCACCATCGTCCGGCTCAATCCGCGCTTCGGGCGGCGCTTGAGGAGTGCGTGAGCGGTGGACGGCTTCTTCGCCACACTCTTCGCCTCCGGGCGGATCGTCGACGCCATCCTCGTGCTGGTGGCCCTGGAGGCGCTCGTGCTGCTCGGCGTTCGCGCCCGCTGGGGGCGCGGCCCGGCACCGGGGGCACTGCTGAGCAACCTCGCCTCCGGCGCGGCGCTGATGCTGGCACTGCGGGCGGCACTCACCGGTGCGGCGTGGCCCGGTGTCGCGGCTTGGCTGGCCGCGGCGCTCGCAGCGCATATCGCTGAAATGGTGATCCGTTTTCGCCGCGACGGAGCAACGGTCTCGTCGGACTGTGACAAGACGACATGGAACAACCGAAAGTGGCGAACGTTCGGTGCGCGTCCACCGGTGACTTAGAACTATTCTTTACCGAGGCCTTCGACATCTGGAGATCGGGTTCATGACACGCCTCACTGCCCTCGGCTCCGGTTGGTTCGCCCTTGCCGCCCTCCTCTCGGTCGGCGCGGCCAAAGCGCAGGAGGCTGATGCCGATCTGATCAAGCGCGGCGAATATCTGGCGACGGCGGGTGACTGCACCGCCTGCCACACCAAGGCCGGCGGCAAGTTCATGGCCGGCAACTTCAAGCTCGATACGCCGATCGGGGCGATCAAGACCCCCAATCTCACGCCGGACGACGAGACCGGCATCGGCAAGTGGAGCTACGAGACCTTCGAGAAGGCGTTCCGTCACGGCATCGGCGACGAGGGGGAGTATCTCTACCCGGCCTTCCCGTTCTCCTGGTACACCAAGGTTTCGGACGACGACACGAAAGCGATCTTCGCCTACCTCAAATCCCTCACCCCGGTGAAGGAGAAGCGGGAGGACAACGAGATTCCCTTCCCGTTCAACGTCCGCACTGCCCTGATCACGTGGCGCACCGCCTTCTTCACTGAAGGACGTTTCGAGCCCGATCCCAAGGCCAGCGCGGAGGTCAATCGCGGCGGGTACTTGGTCGAAGGCCTCGGCCATTGCGGTATGTGTCACAACGAGCGCAAGCTCGTCGGCAATTCGAGCTTGGCCGGCCGGTTCGGCGGCGGCGTCATCGACGGCTGGTACGCGCCCAACATCACCCCGGACGGGCATCAGGGCATCGGCGCGTGGAGCGACGAGGAGGTCGTGAGCTACCTCAAGACCGGCACCGCCCCCGGCAACCGGCCGGGCGTGGCCGCTGGCCCGATGCGCCAGACCATCGAAGAATCGCTCTCCAAGATGACCGACGCCGACCTAAAGGCGATGGTTGCCTATTTGCGCACGATCCCGGCCAAGCAGACCTACAAGGAGAAGGATCTCCAGGCGTTCAACGGGCCGGGCGCGCCGGGGGCGGACACTTACCTCACCTACTGCTCCTCCTGTCACCGGCCGGACGGCAAGGGTGTCGAGGGAGCGATTCCGGCTCTCGCCGGCAACACCTCGATCCAGTCCGGTGGCCCCGAGACGATCATCAACGTGATCGTCGGTGGTCTTGCGGCGCAGAGCGGCTACGCACCGATGCCGGCCATCGGCCAGGAAATGACCGACGATCAGATCAAGGACGTTACCGACTACATCCGCAACTCGTGGGGCAACAAGGCTCCGGTCGTGTCGGAAGTCGGTGTCGTCGCGACCGCGCGGGAAAAAATAAAGACGATGATGGCCGGTAATGCGCCCTGCTCGACCATCGAGAACGAAGGGCTGAAAGCCAGCATTGAGGAGGCCACCGGCGGCGACGCGCTGAAGGGGCTGAAACCGAACGATTTCGTTCCGGTCCTCGCCCGCGTTGCGCCAAAGGTGAAGGCTGCCGTGCCCGAGGCCGGCGACGACACTGTGGTCAACGGGCTGCTCTCGGCCTTCTGCAAGGCGAATCGCAGTGACAAGGATGCGGAGCCTCTGCCCTGGTCGACGACCATCGGCTCGTTCGGCAACGTTGCCTACAGCCAGGTCAAGAACCCGGAGAAGCGCGTGGAGGCCACGCCGGGCCAGCCGCCGGCCTCGGGGGCAACATCGCCGAAGCCTTGATTCCGGTTTTTTCGCACTACCATTGCCGGGTGCGGTCGCCGTTCCGTAACGCGTGGACGGTGGACCGCGAGGGATCGCACGACGGATCCCGACAGCCCTCGATGGGGAGTGTGAGCGGATGCAACTCGGCATGATCGGCCTCGGCCGGATGGGCGGCAACATCGTCCGCCGCCTGCTGCGCGATGGCCACACGGCCGTGGTCTACGACCGTGATCCGAAGGCGGTGGAGGCGCTGGCCGCCGAGGGTGCAACGCCTGCCTCCAGCCTGGAGGATCTTGCTGCCAAGCTCGAGGCGCCGCGCACGGCTTGGGTTATGCTGCCGGCCGGCCAGATCACCGAGGAGACGGTGACCGCGCTCGGGGGCCTCCTGAGTGCCGACGACTGCATCATCGACGGCGGCAACTCGTTCTATCAGGACGATGTGCGCCGGGCTCGTGACCTTGATGCCAAGGGTATCCACTACATCGATGTCGGCACCTCCGGCGGCGTGTGGGGTCTGGAGCGCGGCTACTGCATGATGATCGGCGGCCACAAGGCGGCCGTCGATCGGCTCGACCCGATCTTCCGCACGCTGGCACCGGGCCTCGGCGAGATCCCGCGTACGCCCGGGCGTGAGGATCGCGATCCGCGCGCCGAGCAGGGCTACATCCATGCAGGCCCGAGCGGCGCCGGTCATTTCGTGAAGATGGTCCATAACGGCATCGAGTACGGCCTGATGCAGGCCTATGCCGAGGGCTTCGACATCCTTCGCCACGCCAACGCCCCCAACATTCCCGAGGAGCGCCGATTCGACCTCAATCTCGGCGACATCGCCGAGGTGTGGCGGCGAGGCAGCGTGGTCTCCTCCTGGCTCCTCGATCTCACCGCGTCCGCGCTCGCGGGCGACGAGCGCCTCGAAGGATATTCCGGTTACGTCGAGGATTCCGGTGAGGGCCGCTGGACCATCAATGCAGCGGTCGAGGAAGCCGTGCCGGCCACCGTCCTCTCCAGCGCCCTCTACCGCCGCTTCCGCTCCCGCGAGGATGAAAGCTACGCCGACAAGCTGCTCTCGGCCATGCGCCAGGGCTTCGGCGGCCACAAGGAGCCGCCGCGCCGGGGGCCCGCGCCATGATCCCGCTTCCCTCGAACACCGAGCTGATGGCGGATGCCGAGGCGACGGCCCGTGCGGCGGCCGAGCACCTGCTGGCGATGGCCGAGAGCGCGGAGGGCGAACGCATCGCGATCTGTCTCTCCGGCGGCTCGACCCCGAAGCGGCTCTACGCGCTGCTGGCCTCCCCCGGCTACGTCGAGCGGGTGCCATGGGCGCGCATCCACTGGTTCTTCGGCGATGACCGCGTGGTGCCGTGGGACGATGCGCTGAGCAACGTCCGCATGGTCCGAGAGGCGTTCGGCCATGCCGCCCCGGTGCCGGCGACGCATCTGTACTTCATGCCCTCCGATCACGGAGCGGAAGCAGGCGCACGCGCCTACGAGAAGACGCTTCGCGACTTCTACGGGGCTGAACAGTTCGATCCGGCACGACCGCTGTTCGATCTCGTGCTGCTCGGCCTCGGTAGCGATGGCCATACCGCCTCGTTGTTTCCGGGCAAACCGGCTTTCGCCGAACGCACGGCCTGGGTGGCGCCGGTCCCGGAAGCGGGCATGGAGCCGTTCGTGCCGCGCATCACCCTGACCTTTCCGGCGCTGGCCTCCTCGCGCTCGGTGCTGTTTCTCGTCAACGGCGCAAGCAAGCGCGAGCCGCTGCAACGGATCGCCGACGGCGAGGATCTGCCAGCGCGACACGTCGAGAGTGCCGGGCGCGTGACGTGGTATGTCGATCGCGACGCGGCCGCAGCCTAAGCCTCGGCGGACCGGTTCGACCATCGATCGGTTGCGAGACACCCTCGGCGGACGGCGCAAACGCCTCATTTCCGACGTCGATCTTACCGGTGTATGAACGGCCATCCTTGATCAACCGGAGTACTCCGATGGTAGGAGCCGAACACGCCACCGTGCGGGATTTCTGGCCACAGCTCCGTCAGCCACGCCCCGTTCTGCGGCGTGGCCGTATCCTGCCGGGGCCGCTGAAGCCGCTCGAACGGCGCAGCCGCCGTCCGGTCTGGGCTGTCGGCGTCGGCGTGGTGGGCCTTTCGCTCGTCGCGACCTGGGCGATCGCATCGCAGATCCGATCAAGCCCCGCCGAAGCGTCTCACATCGCCGCTGCGCCGGTTGCAGAGCCGCTTCCGGACGTTTCGCAGCCTATCCGCATCGTCGGCGCCGCGCTGACACCGCAGATGGCGCCTGCACCCGAACGCTCGGTCGCGGTTGATATGCCTTCCCCGGCGGCGCCGGCTATCGAGGCCTCCGAGGAAAGGCCGCGGGCCGCCGCTATGGCGGCTGCACCGGTTCTGGCACCGAAATCCGTCGCTGCGCTTCCGGCAGAACTCGGCGCTCTGCCCGTTCTGGAACTCGACGAGACGACGTTCGACGCGATGCAGCCTCCGGCTCTGGAGAGCCCCTCCCGTGCCGTCACGCGGACTTCAGCGAGACCGTAAAACCCGAGTCTGATCCGGTCCCCGCTTGATCCAAGCGGGGACCGGATCAGCAAACCCGTGCGGCGCTTGAGCGAAGCCCAAATCCGCCATCCCGACGGGATCGGCCGGATTTGGTATGAAACAAGAACGCCCCCGGTCGCGATGCGAGCGGGGGCGAATATGTGTGGGATGCCTAGGGTCCGGCGCTTCGATCGCGCCGGATTTGTCGTTTCTGTGAGGCTCGCTTCAGGCGGCCATCGGCATGTCGTCCTCGGCCTCGGCGGCCATGAACTGAGCCCGGGCGAGCGTCGCGAAGCGCTGGTTGAGGGCGACGAGTTCGTCGAAACCGCCGGCCTCGACGATCTTGCCGTCCTCGAACACAAGGATGCGGTCGGCGTTGCGGATCGTGGCGAGGCGATGGGCGATCACGAAGGTGGTACGCCCCTCCATCACCGTCTCCAGTGCCTGCTGCAGCTTGCGCTCGGTCGCCGCGTCCAGGGCGCTGGTGGCCTCGTCGAGGATCAGCATCGGCGGGTTCTTCAGCAGTGCCCGCGCGATCGAGAGGCGCTGGCGCTCGCCACCCGACAAGGAGCGGCCGCGTTCGCCGATGAGCGTGTCGAGCCCGTCGGGCTGGCGTGCCATGAATTCGCTGGCCTGAGCGCGTTCGAGGGCGTCGAGCATATCGGCATCGCTCGCGTCGGGGCGACCGACTTGCAGGTTCTCGCGGATCGAGCGGTTGAACAGCATCGGCTCCTGGAAGACGACGCCGATGTTGTGGCGCAGGCTCGACAGGCCGATATCGCGGATATCGATTCCGTCGATGCGGATGGCACCGGCATCCGGATCAAAGGTGCGGTGCAGCAGGCCCAGCGTGGTGGACTTGCCCGAACCCGTCGTACCGACGAGCGCCACGGTCTCGCCGGGGCGGGCCGTGAAGGACACACCGTCCAGCGCGCTGCGGCGGCCGTCATAGGAGAAGGCGACGTCGTCGAAGATCACCTCGCCCTCGAACCGGGCGACCTGCCTGGCATGCGGCCGGTCGCGGACGGTCGGCACGGTGTCGAACACCTCGAAGAACTCGCGCATCTTCGGGGCTTGCATGAACACGCCGTTCACGAAGGTCACGACGTGATCGAGCTTTGTCACGAGCATGGTGGCGAGGCTCATGAAGGCGACGATCTCGCCGACCGTAGCCGCACCTTTCTGGTGCAGGGCGATGCCGGTGATGAAGATCGCGGTCATGGTCAGCGTGCCGGAGGCGCGGGTGGCGACGTTGGCCAGCGCCCACCACGACAGGACCGGGATCTGCACGCGGAGCAGATCGTGGATGATGGTGCGCATCGCCTCCTTCTCGGCGCGCGCCCGGGTGAAGGACTGGATCACAGCGACGTTGCCGAGGGCGTCGGAGGCGTGGGCCGCCAGTCCCGACTGGAACTGCTCGACCTCGCCCTGAAGCGTCTCGGTCCGGCGCATGACGTAGCTCGCAAGCGCCGTGAAGACGAGGACGAGCACGACGAGGATCGCGCCGAGACGCCAGTTCACGAACAGCGTCAGCGGCAGGAGCACACCGACGGAGAGCAGCGCGGAGAAGTGCTCGCGGAAGAAGTTGAGCCAGACCCAGGCCATGGCGTTCGTGCCTTCCAGCATCGCCTTCAGCACGCGGCCGGAATGATTGGACGAATGGAAGGCGATCGGCAGTTCGAGAACGTGCTCGAAGAAGTTCGCCATGGTCGAGAGGCGGTTGCGATGGGCGAGCCGGTCGGAATGCAGAGCGATCGCGACCCCCGCACCGATGGTGAACAGGCCGAACACCACCCACGCGACGATCCAGGGCGCCAGCGCGGTCGCGGGCGCGTCCTTGGAGAGGTGGGTCAGGCCGTCGATGATGCGGCCCATGATGAGCGGTTCGGCGAAAGCCGCGACCGCGAGCGCGACGTTGGCCGCGATCAGGCCGCCGACCAGACGCTTTTCCGCTGCCAATAGGCCGAGCACCCGCGCATAGAGGCGAATCATCGACATCGTGTTTTCGCTCCCCGCCCCGTCCGGCCGCAGCCGTGGGGATCTTGCCGTTGGGAACCGGGTGGACCCGGCGCCGGCCGACCGGGGGGCTGCGGTTCTCCGCGCAGACACCCCCGGGCAATCGGCATGGGAAGATATGGCTCTTCCCCCCTGAACGGCACATGACGGCGAACGGCCCGTTCGTCCACGCCCTTTACCGTTCCTTCAGCCTGTTTTTTTAGAAGTTGGGGACGGCCTGCGTGATTGGCCGGGCTTCGGGCATCGGCGTCATGGATCTCGCAACCGGTATCGGGCTGCTCGGCGGCGTCGGCGTCGTGTTCACCCTCATCATGATCGACGGGGGCAACTTCGCCGCGTATTTCGACAAACACGCGGTGATCGTCATCTTCGGCGGCGCCATCGCCGCGACGATGATCCGCTTTCCGTTCTCGACCATGCTGCACGGCCTGCCGATGGGGCTGCGCTACGCCTTCACCATGCGCTCGGTGAAGCCGCACGAACTGATCGAGGAGATCACCAAGATCGCCGACGTGGTGCGCAAGTCGGGCCCGATCGCGCTGGAAAGCATGGAGATCTCCGATCCGTTCCTGGCTCAGGGCTCGCGCTACATCGCCGATGGTTACGACCGCGACTTCATCCGCGATACGATGGAGCGTGACCGCGACAACTTCCTGATGCACCTCGACGAAGGCTCGAAGATCTACCGTGCCTTCGGCGACTGTGCGCCGGCCTGGGGCATGATCGGCACCATCCTCGGCATGGTGACGATGTTCGCCAACATGTCCGACCCGTCGAAGCTCGGCCCCGCCATGGCGACCGCCCTGCTGGCCACCCTCTACGGCGCGCTGATCGCCAACATGGTCGCCATTCCGATCGCCGACAAGCTTCACGTCAAGCTCGAGGAGGAGGACGTGTCGCGCTCCCTCATCATCGACGGCATCCTGCTGATTCGCGACCAGAAGAGCCCCTCGCTGGTGCGCGAGATGCTCATCGCCTACCTGCCCGCCAACCACCGCGAAGAACTCGCCGCGGAAGCGGCCTGACGAGGGCTTGAGCGGTGGCCAAGAAGAAGCGCGGCGGCGCCCACGGCGGTCACGGCTGGTTCGTGACCTTCGCCGACCTGATGGCGCTCCTGATGAGCTTCTTCGTCATGATCGCCGCCTACTCGACCCAGGACCAGAAGAAGCTTCAGGTCGTCGCCGGCTCGATGCGCGACGCCTTCGGCGTGAACAAGGAATCGAAGTTCGCCGGCATCCTGGAGAGCGAGGGGATTCCGACAGCCGACAAGTTCAAGCACCTGCGCGACGTCCCCCCCGAGCGGGCCACTGACCGCACGACGCCGCCGCAGATCGACAGCGGCCTCGACGACGGCATTCCCGACCGCGGCTATCCCGACGCGTTCGGGCAGGCCGCGGCCTCCCTGCGGCAGGCGATGCAGGACATGCCGGAAGTGGCGGAGCTGTCGAAGAACGTCATCATCGCGCCGACCCGGAAGGGGCTCGACGTCTCCATCGTTGATCAGGACGGTCGCTCAATGTTCCCCGAAGGATCGAGCCGCCCCAACGATCGCACCCGCCGGCTGCTCGAGCGATTGGCGCCGACGCTGATGAAGTTGCCGAACCGCATCGCCGTGACCGGCTTCACCGCGACCGCCCGCCCCGGCACCCGCGACACCGCCCCGCCCTGGGAGCTTTCGGCCAACCGCGCCTTGAGCGTGCGCGACGTCCTGGCCGGCGCCGGCCTGCCGGACGACCGCTTCGCCTCTGTGACGGGCAAGGCGGATACCGAGCCGATGTTTCCCGACAATCCCTATCTCGCGGCGAACCGCCGGGTCACGGTTACGCTTCTCTCCGAGGCACCGCCGACGCCGAACGGCAAGGTTGTGCCCTGAGGGCGTCTACTTGGCGACCAGCAGCGCCCAGTAGACTTTGTATTTCGAGCCCGGCGCGTAGGCGGTGGCGATGCCCATGCGGGTCGCCTCGGGCGACAGCATGACGGCCCGGTGCGGAGGGCTGTCGCGCCAGCCGGAGAACGCTTCCGCGAGAGTGTGGTAGCCCGCCGAAAGGTTGGCATCCGCGCCGTCATAGCCGAGCCGGGCCACGGCAGCCCTCACCGTCTGGCTCTTGCTCGGCCGGTCGGAGGCGGCCATGGCGGCGGCCTCGGTCTCGGCGAGCCGCTGCAACTCGGGGTCGATGACGAGCGGGGCGGCGCCGTTGTTGCGGCGATAGGCCGAGATCATGTCCCGAGCCTCCGCCGTGTCCACCGCGGTGCTGCCGGTGGTGAGCGGCAGGTACATGCTCGGTAGCCCGGTGGTGTCGGGCGTCATCTTCCCCGCGCAACCCTGGAGCAGGGCGACGAGCGCGAGCGCCGCAGGTGCGGCGATGAAAGTCTTGCGTCCGAGGGTCTGACGTCCGAGCACGACAACGAGTTTCCGGTGAGCAGAGGGAGGAAGTGGGCCCTGCCGCCGGTAAACTCAAGTGTATCGGTGCGGCCGGCCCCGATATCCTCAGGGCTGGCGCCGTTTTCTCTCCGAAGGACGCCCGCCGCTATCCGTGGCGTCGACGGTTTACATCCTGCGATTCGTTCGCTGGGCTATGGGCCGAGGCTTCTTCCGGCGCAGAGCTTTTCTTGGCATCGTCTACTCCGGATGCTGCAGGCGCGATTACCTGCGTGGCCGAGCTGCCGACAGCGTGGGCGATCTGTCCGAGCGCGTCGCGGACCGGTTCCAGGCCCTGCACGGTGATGAAGCTCGAAGCCGGGCCCATCGGCGGGATGAACTCGGCATCGGCCAGGGTCTTGAAGACCGAGAAATTGAGGTCGCTCTGCACCTTCTGACCGAGGTTGACGTCGATCACCATGGCGACCAGCTCGAACTCCAAGAAGGGATCGCCGATCTTCTTGAACACCACCCGCGGCGGCGGCTCCTTGAGCACGTCCGGATGCGCCTTGGCGCAGGCGACCATCATCTCGGCGGCCTGCACCGGATCCTTGCTGCGCAGAACGCTGACGGACAGGATCACCCGGCCGGTGCGGTCGCCGCGCACCCGGTTCTTCACGATGCCCGAGATCAGGTTCGAGTTCGGCACGATCACGGCCGAGCGGTCGAAGGTCTGGATCTCGGTGGAGCGCACCGAGATGCGCTTCACGATGCCCTCGCTGTCGCCGATCAGCACCTGATCGCCGACCCGGATCGGACGCTCCCAGAGAAGCAGCAGGCCCGAGACGAAGTTGTTGACGATCGACTGAAGGCCGAAACCGATACCGACCGAGAGCGCGCCGGCGACGATGGTCAGCTTCTCGAGGCTGAGGCCGAGATAGGAGAAGGCCAGCGCCAGGGCGAGCAGGAAGCCGACATAGCCCGCCACCGTCGAGATCGAGTTGCGCAGGCCGGCATCGAGGTCGGTCGCCGGCAGATAGGTGTTCTCGAGCCAGCGCTGCACGCCACGGGTGATGAACACGCCGAGCCCGAGGATGCCGATGCCGTAGGCGATGGACGAGAGAGAGATCGTGACGTCTCCGACCTTGAAGCCGAAGAAGGCCGTGCGGATCGAGGAGAATACGTCCGTCGAGTCGAGCCCCCAGGGCGCGAGCGCCAGGAGCGCGGCGAGGGCGATCAGCAGGACCCGGCCGAAGCCGGTCACCAGCACCGCAATTTGGTTGAGCGAGCGTTTGCGCAGCCCGGTATTGGCCTGGAGCGTGGTGGCGAGGCGCGTCTCCTCGCACAGCGACCCGCCGATCAGCACATCGACGCTCATGATGAGCAGCCAGAGCAGGACGAGGATGCTCGCGCTCCAGATCAACTGATCGACGAGGAAGGCCGAGAGGGCGACGTATCCCACGAAAGGCGCCACCGCGATCACCGCGACCGCGACCCATCCGAGCAGCCGCAGCGGCCCGCCGATGTTCGACGACGTGTCGGTGCCGACATAGGGGCCGAAGCACTCCTCCTCCTTCTCCGCCGTATCGGCGAAGCGGTGGAGGCCGATGGCGAGTAGCAACGCGGCCGTGACGGCACCGATGCCGCGAGTCGCGATCGAGATCGGCAGCGCGGCGTAGATTGCCGAGTTCAGCGCCTCCGTCGATTTTGACACCGTGATGACCACGGCGATGCTGACTGCGAGCGCGTTGATCCGCCATGCGGCGGCGTCCGAGACGGGTGCCGGACGCCACGCCGGTTTGTTGACGGCGAGCAAGGCGTCGGCCGTCGCTTCGACGAAGGCGATGAAGGCGATGCCACCGAGAATGGTGCTGGCGACCGGGAGGAACCGGGCCGGCAGCAACTCGGTGACGTCGAGGGCGTAATAGACCGCGTAGCTGCCTGCCAGAGCCGGCAGCGTGCCGAGCAGGAGCACGCGCCACGCGCCCAGGAGCTTGGCCCGCTTCGACGGCGAAGTGACGTTGATGTCCCGGCGGCCCAGCGCCGGGGCGATGTTGCGGCGTCCGAAATACAGGGCGAAGGACAGGCCGAAGGCGAGACCGAGAACCAGCAGGTTCCACAGGGTGCCGTTGCGGCGGAACAGGGAGATCGTGTCGTCGAGGCCGCTGCTCAGCGAGCTGACGTCCCGAGGAATGTCGGCGGCGACCCGCATCCACAGGTCGGGGCTCAGCAGCGAGGAGCTGCGCTCGAACAGGCCGCGGGTGAAGGCGGCGCGACGGCGGTTCGAGATTTGATCGACGATCTGGTCGCTTTGCACCAGCAGGGACTTGGCCAGCCGCTGGGTGCCGTCGATATCGTTGACGGCCTGTTCGCGCTCGGCCCGCTCACGGGCGACCTCCTCGCCCTCTTCGCCCTCCTTCGGCTTGGGGCCGATTTGCGTCAGGCGCTCACGCGCCGCGTCCAACCGCGGGCCGAGCAGCTCGATCGCCGAGCGCAGCCGGTCGGCGAGCGGGTCGAGCCCGTCGCGGGCGCGGGTCAGGTCGCCCGCGCCGACATTCTGGCCGGAGATCGCCTTCTCCCGCGCTTCGAGATCCGCCTTGATGGTGTCGAGGCGGTCGCGGAGCGTTTGCAGCGCTTCCGAGACGGGCACCTTGGGCGCGGCCGGCTTGGGGGCCGGCGCGGCCTGCCCCTCGGCCGCTTGCCCGTTCGCTGGCGGCGGCGCCGCGTGCGGCTTCGGAGCCGGGGCCGTCTGAGCGGTCGGCGCCTCCGCCCCCGGCGGACTCCCCTGCCCGACCGCCGCATTCGGCAGGAGAGCCGCCGCGGTCAGCGCCGCGATCAGGGCCTTGCCGCGAACCATGTGGCGAATGCGGGTGAGCAGGGAGTGTCGTAGCATCGTCGTCCTTCGCGGGGGGAACGGGGTCGCGTCGGGTTGATCGGCGCCAGGCCAGCCTGGCCGGCCGCTTCGCGGGTGGTGTCGAGACCGCAGCCTTGGGCGCGGCGCTCGACGGATTCGGCATCCCGCGCCGCCCCTGAGCTAGGGCCATGGCGCGACTTTCCGAGAGGCGAGCCGCGAAACTGTTTGCAACGCACAAGGGCGCTCTGGCCCGGGCTGTCTGCCCGCGTAATGGGGCAAAACCATGCGGACGGGGCGGTGGACACTCTATTCCAGGGAAAATCATCGGCCGCGACGTCACGGACGGTCGGTCCGCCTTCACAAGCTTGTCACGCTGATATTACACTAAGCCGCGATGGACTTGGCCATATCCTCACGCAGCGAGGAGGCGGCGCTGATCGTCCGCCCCGCCACGCTTCGGTTCGACCCGGCAGGATTCGCCGGTCGGGGAAGCTGTTGGCGTCAAGATCCCTCTCGACCTTTCAATTCCCGCCAACCCACCCGAGCGCGAAGCGCTGAGGCCTCGGGTTCGGCGCGAGCGTGCGCGACTGCCTGTGGACCCGCGGCCGTGCCGGGGCGTCATGCCCTCCGGCACGGTTCCGAGGCACCCCCTGGGCTCCGGTTGTCGCGGGTACGGCATGGCCCTTCGGACCTTCGGCGTCCGAGGCCGAGGCGCCCGAGGGGCGCCGTCACGAGCAGTGAGTGGCGTCGATGATCGATCTGCAAACCCTGGTGCTCAACGCGGATTACAGGCCGCTTTCCTACAATCCGCTCTCGTTGTGGTCTTGGAAGGACGCATTCACGGCATTGTTCCTTGATCGCGTCACCCTGGTCGCGAACTACGATATCGAGGCACACAGTCCGAGCCGGTCCCTCAAGGTGCCGAGCGTGGTCGCCCTCAAGAGCTACGTGGCGCTGGCCCGCAGCCCGGCCTTCACCCGCTACAACATCTACCTGCGCGACACCTTCTCGTGCCAGTATTGCGGGCTGCGCCTTCCCTCGGGCGGCCTGACCTTCGACCACGTCGTGCCCCGCTCCCGCGGCGGCCTCTCCACTTGGGAGAACGTCGTTGCAGCCTGCTCGCCCTGTAATCTGCGCAAGGCCAACCGCACGCCGGCGGAGGCTGAAATGCCGCTTCTCAACGAGCCGCACCGGCCGACACGGCACGAGTTGCACCGCCGCCAGCCGGAATTCGACCACCGCCAGTATCACCACACGTGGCTCGACTATCTCTACTGGGACAGCGAGCTCGACAGCTGATCGCGCGTCAGCGCAACGGCTGCGGCGGCTCGTTGAACATCGGCTGGTTGGTCGGCCGCGGCACGTAGGCCCGGACGGTGAACCGCTCGACCGGCGGCGGCCCGCGGAAGCGCGGACGCGGATCGCGGTAGGGCATCTCCGGCGGGAGTGCCGTGACGGCGGGGCGTGTCATGAGATGCCGGCTACGGCTCTCGGCTTGAGCGTGCCCGACGGATAAGCCGGCGAGCGTCGCGGCCGTGAGCAGAAGCAGGTGGCGCATGGCGGCTCTCCGGACTCGGTCGCGCGTCAGAACTTGATGGCCGCGCCGCCACGCACGGTGTTCAACTCGGCCTTATGACCCTGGAAGTCGTTGAACAGGACATATTGATACTCGCCGCGCAGCAGGAAGTTCGGCGTGATCGCGTATTCGAGGCCGCCACCGACCGCGAGACCGACCACGGTGACCTTTTTCGTTGTTCCGTGAACCGTACCGGGTGCCGGGATGCTACCAGGTGGAAAGTCTTGATAGAAAACCGAATAACCGTAGTTATTGATGAAGGACTTTGTGGTCCCCGTCTGATTTGAATTGTAAGTGTTGTTGTTATATCCGTAGTTCTGAACGGTCACCGTGTCAGTCACAGTGGCGCGGCCAACAGCCGCGCCACCGGTGATGAAGGGGAGAAGATTTCCGAACGCGTAGCCGAGCCTGCCTCTGACCGTCCCGTAATCTTGGATCTTTGTGCTTGAATATCCATCTAGATTAACGGTGGTAAGAAACTCGTCCTTGGTGATCATCGTGCGAGCGATGCGATCGAAAGTGTTCTCACTCTGTCCGAAGTAAGTGTAATCGGCTTCGAGGCCGACGACGACGTCTTCGAATTGATAGTTGACGCCCGCAAAGACGCCATAGCTGGCACCGCCGGAATGAGTGGCGCGTGCGGCGAGAAGATGAGATGCGCTCATCTCGGCTTCCGCGACGGTGTTGCGGAGCGCGTTCGCAACGATCGGCTGGAAGGCGTTGCTGAAGCCCAAGGCCGCCGACGAGTATCCGCCATGGCCGCCGACATAAAATCCGCTCCAATCGATGAGCGGAGCCGGTGCCGGGTAGTCATCGTCGTAGCCGCGCAGCACCCCGTAATCGAGATCGGCGGCCAGAGCGGGTGAAGCCAGAATGGTCGTCAGAAAAGCCAGGGTCGCGATACGCATCGTCGTCGTCCTCACGCACCGAGCCGTTGCGGCACCGGGCTGACCCTTCCGTCCTAATTCAGTAACCTTAATTTTTCGTACCGGACCAACATTGGATGGCGTCCCGAGGTGGCCGGCAAATGCTCGCGCACATCCGTTCCGGCACATGACCTGAGCCTTCGATGCATCGAGCGACGGCCGGAACGAAAACGGCGCCCAAGGACAAGCCTGGACGCCGTGCGTTCCTGAGGAACGATCTTGATCGACTCATACCGAAGTCGGTTGATCCCTTCGGGATGGCGGATTTGGGCTTCGGCGGGTACTCATTGCGGTGGCGCAATGGGTACCCTCCTCAGGCGCCGCGCGGGCTTGTCGATACGGTCCCCGCTTGGATCAAGCGGAAACCGGATCAGTTGCCGAAGCTCCGAACGGGAGAGGCGAGCAGGCCGTCGGCGAAGCGGTAGCGAAGGCCGACCCGGAATTCGCTGGCCGCCAGATCCTTCACACGGGTGAGGCCGCCGAACTCGTCCAATCCGCTGCGGATCTTACCGAGATCGATGTAGCGGTAGGCCGCGTCCACACTGAAGCCGGCGCCGAGGTCGTAGGACAGACCGGCAGTCAGAGCCCATGCGAAGGTCATGACCGAGTGGTTGGCGCGGAAGGCGGCGTTGCGCGGTCCCGTACCCTCGGACCCGTCGCAGCCGTCGATCAGGCAGGTGGTCTGGGTGTAGTTGCGGCTCATGCGCTTGTCGGCGAAGCCGACGCCCGCGCCGACGTAAGGCGTGAAGCCGTACCACGTTCCGATATCGGCGTAGACGTTGACGAGGCCGGTCAGCACATCGACCTTGCCGGCTTCGAGATTGTAGCCGGTCTCGAACACCGAGCGCGAGGAGTAGCCGCGGAAGGACGAGGTAGCCCTCTGGTCGATGGTGGCATCGACGCGTAGCCATGAATTGATCTGATAGCCCACGCCGCCGCCGTAACCGGCCTCGGAACTCAGGCGCAGCCCGACGAGCGGCGGCATGCCGGGATCGTTCGGATCGAGAATGGCGTCGTCGCGCGGGTGGTCGTACCAGCTTTTCGTGAAGTCGCCGCGCAGATACCAGCCGCTGCCGATCGCCACCGGTTCGACTTGGACGGGCGGCGGCGGGGGCGGCGGAAGCAGATCGGCCGCGGCGGCAGGGGACGCGAGGGAGCCGGTCAGAACCCCGAGGAGGGTACCGGTCGCGAGCGTGGCCGCCAGCGCCAGACGATGCGATGCGATCATGGGAAGCCTCGTCGGAGGCGGCGGCAGGAGGGGCCCGCGCCTCGATTGACCAACAGTTTTCCCGATAAAGGTTATGAACGGCTTAACCTTAACCGGCCGGGTACGGAGATTCACGAATCTGAAAACGAAGACGGCGCGAAAAGTGTTCGCGCCGTCGAGATACAATCAAAAGTTAGGGACGATCAGTACTTGCGCACCAGCGGAGGCGGCGGCGCGTAGTCGACCGCCGCGACGGCGACCGGGGCGCCGAACAGGTAGCGCAGGCCGACCTTGACGTCGTGGGCTTCGAGTTCCTTCACCCGATAGACGGTCTTCGGGCAGTCCGGGGCGCAGGTGACGACGCCGGTCGCGGCCTCGCCCATGTTGAGGTAGCGGTAGGCCGCCTCGAACCTGATGTTCTGCGTCACGGCGTAGCCGAGACCGGCATGAAGCGCCCAGGCGAAGTTCGTCCGCTCGTTGTGGCGGCCGATGCCGTAGCCCCCCTCGTAGGCGCCGTAGCCCTTGTCGGTCACGCCGCCGAAGCTGTGGTGGGCCACACCGACGCCGGCGCCGACGAACGGCGTCACGCCGTACCACGTGCCGAGATCGACGTAGCCGTTGGCGAGGCCGACGATGGAGTCGAACTTCCCGCTGGTGACGTTGTAGCCGCCGGTATCGCCGAAGGTTTTATCCTCGGCCACGAACGTCCACTTGCTGCGAAAGCGATATTCACCGGTGGCATCGACACGCAGCCACGGATTGATCTGATAGCCGACGCCGCCGCCGACGAAGTACTGGTTGGAGACCTTGTCCTGCACGACGGCGTAATCGTACGGCTTGGGCGGATGCGAAACGTCCTCGGCAATGCTCTTGCGCAGGTCGAGCGATCCGTAGCCGCCATCGACCCGAAGATACCACCCGCCGGCGAACACTTCCGGCTCGGGCAGCGGCTCGGGCATGGGCGGCGGGGGCGGCAGCAGGTCGGCGGCTTGTGCGAGGCAGGGCACCCCGACGCTCGCCAGGAGCGTGAGGGAGCGCGCCAATGCGAGAATGTTGGTGCGGCGGCGCATTACGATTTCCTTGACCCATCGAGCGCGCCGAGAATTGAAGGCCGGCCCGAGATGCGAATGCAAGGATGATCGATGAAGGTTAAGTCGGCCTTAACGTAAAAAGTTAGCCTTGCCGATCCGTTGCCGTGATTGGCAAAGACTCTGGAAAATCAGTACCATCGCTGCTTGTGCTTTCTGCCCCCGGCTGCACCGGCAGCGGTTCGGTCCCGCTCTCTGAGTCGCCGAACCGTTCGCCACTTCGTCGCAAAGCTCTCTCGCGAGTGGCACGGTCCGGCTGTCTCGGCGACCCAGGGGATCGGCGACCGGCGGCCTTCAGGCCGCTGCGCGCGTGACGGCATCCACGACCTCATCCACCACCTCGGCGACGAGATCACGGTCGTCCCCCTCAGCCATCACCCGGATGACGGGCTCAGTGCCGGACGGGCGGATCACGAGGCGACCCGACTGGCCGAGCCGGTCCTTGGCATGGGCGATGGCGGTTACGACCGAATCCGCGCGCAAGGGCTCACCGGAGCGGAAACGGACGTTCTTGAGGATCTGAGGCAGCGGTTCGAAGCAGTGGCAAACCTCGCTCACCGGCAGGTTGCGGCGCTTGACGACGCTGAGGAGCTGAAGCGCGGCCACCAGCCCGTCACCCGTGGTCGCGTAATCCGACATGATGATGTGGCCGGATTGCTCTCCGCCGAGATTGTAGCCGTGCTGGCGCATATGTTCGAGCACGTAGCGATCGCCGACGGCCGTGCGGGCGAGCGTGAGACCGATGCTGTTGATGTATCGCTCAAGGCCGAGATTCGACATGATCGTCGCAACCAGTCCCGGCTGGGTCAGGCGTTCGTCTTCCTGCCACGAGCGGGCGACGGCCGCCATGAGCTGGTCGCCATCGACCTTCTGGCCCTTCTCGTCGACGATCAGCACGCGGTCGGCGTCGCCATCGAGCGCGATCCCGACATCGGCGCGCAGCTCCCGAACCTTCTGCACGAGGGTTTCGGGCGCGGTCGAGCCGACATCCTGATTGATGTTGAACCCGTCCGGCTCGACGCCGATCGAGATCACTTCGGCGCCCAGTTCCCAGAGGGTTTCCGGCGCGACGCGGTAGGCCGCGCCGTTGGCGCAATCGACGACAACCCGCAGGCCGTCCAGTGTCACGTGGCGCGGAAGGGTGCGCTTGGCGAACTCGATGTAGCGGGCGTGCACGCTCTCGATCCGCTTGGCACGGCCGAGGTCGCGCGAAGCCGAGAGGCGGTTGCGCATGTCGCCGTCGATCAGGCTTTCGATCTCGAGTTCGAGCTCGTCGTTGAGCTTGAAACCGTCGGGCCCGAACAGCTTGATGCCGTTATCCTCGAACGGGTTGTGCGAGGCCGAGATCATCACGCCGATATCGGCGCGCATCGAGCGGGTCAGCATGGCGACGGCAGGCGTCGGCATCGGGCCGAGCAGCAGCACGTCCATGCCGACGGAGGTAAAGCCGGCCACGAGGGCGGTCTCGATCATGTATCCCGAGAGCCGGGTATCCTTGCCGATCACGACGCGGTGGCGGTGGTCGCCGCGCTGGAAGATCACGCCCGCGGCCTGCCCGACCTTGAGAGCCAGCTCCGGTGTGATGACGCCGTTGGCCCGTCCGCGGATGCCGTCGGTACCGAAGTGTTTACGCAACGTTGCTTCTCCGCGCTCGGCGTGGTTCGCAGCCGACCACACTATCAGAATGGCGCCCGGCCGGCAGCACGGGCCTCGTGAATTGGTTGCTCCGCGACAAAGGCGGTCGAAATGGGGCGAGCCAGCCGGTTTGACCGGCGGCGCGTGCATCATTCCGCAAGTGGAATTCAGGAGGCCGCACGAGCCTCTTATCTTCGCGTCATCGTGTTCTTGAGGGCCGAAGGCTGCTCTATCGAAGAATTTGCGGCAGGCCCGAGAGGAGCAGAGCAATGCCCGACACGGTCAGAAGGCCGAGGACAAGGCGGCGGAAGCCGGTCTCGCTTAAGCCGACATAGGCCCGTGTGCCGACGATGGTGGGAAGCAGCATGGCCGGCAGCACGACGAGGATCATCGGCAGCATGCCTCGCGTGACGATCCCGGACGCGACGTAGACCGTCATCGTGACGGCGAGCATCGACAGGTTGAAATTCTGGATGACGGCGCGCTGAACGTCGCGCTCGTAGCCGCGGAGCGTGCACCACAGCGTCGGCAGAGTGCCCGTAAACCCGCCGAGGCCCCCGAGAATGCCCCCGCCAAGGCCGACGGCAGCGTCTGCGATACGGCCGCCGACGGTGATGCGCGGCAGATCCTTCGATAGGAGCATCACGGGGCACCAGACCACGAGAAGGGTTCCGAGGATCGTCTTGAACCAGTGCATGTCGAGATGCGGCAGCAGGAACGCTCCGAGTGGGACACCGGCAAGGCCGCCGAGCACGAACGGGGTCAGGACGTGGACGTCGAAGCCTCGGCGCACAGTCACCGCAGCGATGATCTGCCCCGTGAGGGCTCCGGTGACGGCAAGTGCCGCTGCCAGCTGCGGATCGATGACCCAGGCCCAGACCGACATGGCGACGAGGCCGAACGCGAAGCCCGACAGCCCTTGCACGAAGCCGGCGATGGCCGCGCCGAAGGCGACGATGAGATAGACCGAACTCGACATGTGCCGGGTCTTTTCACTCCCGTCTCGTGGGAAGGCTCACCGGTGCAACGACGCGACGGCCATGAAAAAGGGGCGCCTCACGGCGCCCCTTGTCGAAGCTTGGTCGGCCTGTTCAGCCCTGCGGCTGTGGGCTCGGCTCCAACCCGCCGTCGCTGCCACGCGGGCGGCCACGGCCGGTCGACGGCACTGGTGAGCCGCGGGCCGGGGTTGGCGGGACGTCGCCCGAGTCGCGCACCGGCGGCTCGCCCTGGAGCAGCTTGCGGATCTCGTCGCCGGACAGGGTCTCGTATTCGAGCAGGCCCTGGGCGAGCGCTTCAAGGTCGTCCTTGCGCTCCCCGAGGATACGGCGTGCCTCCTCCAGGCCCGCCTCGACGAGGCGACGCACTTCCGCATCGATCTTCTGGGCAGTTGCCTCCGAGACCGTCTGCTGACGGCCCATCGACATGCCGAGGAAGACTTCGTCGTTGTTGTCGCCGTAGGCCACGGTGCCGAGTTCCGGCGAGAAGCCCCAACGGGTGACCATCATCTTGGCCAGCCGCGTCGCCTGCTCGATGTCGGACTGGGCGCCCGACGTCACCTTGTCCTTGCCGAAGATCATCTCCTCGGCGATGCGCCCGCCCATCATGATCGCCAGCCGCGAGGTCATCTGCTCGAAAGACATCGAGAGCTTGTCGCGCTCGGGCAACTGCATGACCATGCCGAGCGCCCGCCCGCGGGGGATGATCGTCGCCTTGTGAACGGGATCGGTGGCCGGGACATTGAAGGCGACGATGGCATGGCCGCCCTCGTGGTAGGCGGTGAGCCGCTTCTCGTCTTCGGTCATGACGAGGGTGCGCCGCTCGGCGCCCATCATGACCTTGTCCTTGGCGTCCTCGAACTCGTGCATCGTGACGATGCGTTTTCCTCGACGCGCGGCGAGCAGAGCGGATTCGTTGACGAGGTTCATCAGGTCGGCACCCGAGAAGCCTGGCGTGCCGCGGGCGATGACCTTGAGATCGACGTCGGGCGCCAGCGGCACCTTGCGGACGTGAACGCGCAGGATGCGCTCGCGACCGGTCACGTCCGGATTCGGCACCATGATCTGGCGGTCGAAGCGGCCGGGACGCAGCAGCGCCGGGTCGAGCACGTCGGGGCGGTTGGTCGCCGCGATGATGATGACACCCTCGTTGGCCTCGAACCCGTCCATCTCCACGAGGAGCTGGTTGAGGGTCTGCTCACGTTCGTCGTTGCCGCCGCCGAGGCCGGCGCCGCGGTGACGGCCGACGGCGTCGATCTCGTCGATGAAGATGATGCAGGGCGCGTTCTTCTTTGCCTGCTCGAACATGTCGCGCACGCGGGACGCGCCGACACCGACGAACATCTCGACGAAGTCCGAACCGGAGATCGTGAAGAAGGGCACGTTGGCTTCACCCGCGACCGCGCGGGCAATCAGGGTCTTACCGGTGCCGGGCGGGCCGACGAGCAGCACGCCGCGCGGGATGCGGCCGCCGAGGCGCTGGAACTTCTGGGGATCGCGCAGGAATTCGACGATCTCTTGGAGGTCCTCCTTGGCCTCCTCGACGCCGGCCACGTCATCGAAGGAGACGCGTCCATGCGCCTCGTTCAGGAGCTTGGCCTTCGACTTGCCGAAGCCCATGGCGCGACCCGCCCCGGACTGCATCTGGCGCGACAGGAAGATCCAGGCGCCGATGAACACGAGGATCGGCAGCCAGCTCACGAGAAGCTGGATGAACCAGGGTGTGTTGTCGGAGGGCGGACGCGCCGTGATCTGCACGCCCTTGCCCTGGAGCTTCGAGACGAGGCCCGGGTCGTTCGGCGCGTAGCTCGAGAAGTTGCCGCCGCCCACATAGGTGCCGCTCACGTCCTGGCCGGAGATCGTGACGGACTGAATCTTGCCGGCGTCGGCATCGTTCAGGAGCTGGCTGTAGGCGATCTCGCTGCCGCCGCCACGGTGACCTGGGTTCTGAAACAGGGTCACGAGGGCGAGCACCAGCAGGAAGATGACGACCCACAGGGCGAAATTGCGGAAATTCGGGTTCATCGATCGGTCCTGGGAGGCGTGCGAGCGTCGTCCCGCAATGTCGCGGCATACCCCACGCACTCCGGGCCAATGTAGGCGGCGCCCCACCGGTTGCCAAGTAAATCGGCGGCCCCTGCGTCGAGGGCGACCGCGTAGCGTTAGCGGCGCCCCTCCGGTGCCCTGCGTGGCGGCGCGGCGGCGAGGCGGATCGTCCCCTCCCCGTCCGTCTCGATCAAGACCCCGCGGAGGGTGCGGCGGAGCGCCCTCCCCTCGGCCAGAGCCGGCAGCAGCGCGTCGAGAACGAGGGTTTCGAGCCGTTCCAGACGTTTCGGAACGGGCGCTTCGTGAGGCGACGCGATTCTGTCGAGGGTCATGTCGAGGACGCGCAAGACGATGGCGCAAGGTTCGCGGCGCAGGCGATGTCCGTCGAGTCGCAAGCCCTCTACGTCGCCGTGCGTGATCTCCGACAGCACGGCCTCGGCACGCTGCCTCAACGCCGCATCGTCCCGTCCGGCACGGACGGCGAGGCGGGCAAGTCGCGCCGCATTCAGGCCCTCCTCGGCCAGCAGCGGCAGCAGGCGGCGCAACCGCGCCCGGGTGAAGCGCTCGTCCGTGTTGGAGGGATCGCGCAGGAACGGGAGGCGGTGCCGCTCGCAATAGGCCACGAGGTCGGCCTTCGAGATGCTCAGGAACGGCCGCACCAATCGGATGCCTGGTGCCAGGGGGCGCTCGTCGCGCATCCCGGCAAGACCGGAGGGGCCGCTTCCGGCGATCACGCGCATCAGCACGGTCTCGGCTTGGTCATCGAGCGTGTGGGCGGTCAGAACGAGACCCGCGCCGATCCGGGCCGCATGGTCGGCGAGCAGTCTGTAGCGAGCGCCGCGCGCCGCTGCTTGGATACGGCTGCCGTGTCGCGGCGCATCCCAGGTCAGTATTGTGTGGACGAGGCCGAGTTCGGCGGCGAGGCGCCTAACCTCTACCGCCTCGTCGGCCGAACCCGGCCGGAGGGCGTGGTCCACCGTGGCGACCCGGAACCGATCCTGTCCCAATCGGGCTGCCGCGTGCATCAACGCCGTGGAATCGGGTCCGCCCGAAACGGCGAGCAGTGCCGGACGAGCGGGTTCTGCCAGGAATGGTGCGAGGGCGCGGGCGAGGCGTTCGTCGAGGGACGCCGCGCTCAAGCGGCGCAGCGGGCGCGCTTCTGCTCGCGCTCGACGCCCTGGCGTACAGTGGCACCCGCGCTCGGAAACTTGCGCTCGACCTCGGCCAGCGTGGCGCAGGCTTGGGCCTTGGCCCCGAGCGCGTGCAGGGAGGTGCCGAGCTTCAGCATCGCTTCGGGTGCGACGGGCGAATTCGCGTAGTCGGTCGAGACCTTCAGGAACTGCTCGGCGGCCTCGCGGGAGCGGCTGCGCTGAAGGTAGCTCTCACCGAGCCAGTAGGTCGCCTTCGGCACCAGCCGGTCGCGCGGATGCGATTGGATGAACTGACGCAGACTCATCTCGGCCTGCTCGTACTGGCGCTCGCGAATGAGGGCGTAGGCGGCCTCGAAATCCGCCTGCGCGTCGCCGCTGCCGGTGGCGGCGATGCTGGCGCTCCCGACGGGTGCTTCGACCGGCGCAATCGAACCGGTTCGCGCGGACGGAGGCGAGAGGTCCACAGGACCGCCGAAGCCGGGCGGCGGCAGATCCCCGTCCTCGGACGCGTCGGTATCCGCCTCCACGACCGTCGGGGGGACGGAGCGGCGCAGGGGCGCTTCGGCTTCGGCGATGGCGCCGGTCGGCAAAGGCAGCGAGGGCTGCGTCGTCCCGAGTGGCTTCGGGGCGCCCGGCGCATTCGGATTCTGCTCGGGATCGAAGGCATCGCTGCGCTTGCCCGGCCGCCCCTCACCCGGATTGGTGCCGTAGGGCGCGGCCGAGGGCGGTGCCGCGGCGGGCGCCGGGGCCTTGCGGGCGGGTGCGGCGGCGCTCCCCTTCCCTTCCTGGAAGCGGAACTCGACATCTTCCTGGAACTTCCGGAGCTGTTCCTTGAGCTGCCGATTCTCGTACTGAAGCGTCTCGATCTGTCCCGAGAGCTGCCGAGACACGTTCTCGAGGCGGTTGAGACGCACCACGAGTTCCGACGCATCCTGCGCCTGCGCGCCACAGAGAGCCGCTGGCGCGATCGCGAAACCGAGTCCGAGGGTCAGGAGGAGGCGGCGGAACATGGCGGCTGGCACCGATCGGTCTTCTGGTTCGCGGCCGACGTCGTGTCCTCCCCGAAACCTCCGCTGCGCCGTCGCGGCCTGAGCGGCGACGGCGCAGCGAAGGTTCGATAAGGCACGCTTACCCGATAGCAGATGGCCCGGTCGGCCGCAAAACCGGGCCCGCACCCGGTTCAGGAGCCGGCGCCGCCATCGAGAACGCTGACGGAGCGGCGGTTCTGCGACCAGCAGGAGATGTCGTTGCACACCGCCACCGGGCGCTCCTTGCCGTAGGAGACCGTCCGCATCCGCGAGGCGGAGATGCCGCGGGAGGCGAGGTAATCCTGCACGGTTTGTGCGCGGCGGGCGCCGAGGGAGTAATTGTACTCCCGCGTGCCGCGCTCGTCGGCATGGCCCTCGATGAGGAAGCTATAGCGCGAGTAGCGCTGGAGCCACGATGCCTGCTTGTCGAGGGTGGCGGTCGCGGTCGGGGTGAGATCGGTCGAATCGGACTCGAAGAACACGCGGTCGCCGATGTTCACCACGAAATCCTGGGCGCTGCCGGGCCGGGCCGGGCCTCCGGGGCCACCCGCACCGAAGCCGGACGCATCGGCAAGATCGCTATCCTTGCTGCAGGCGCCGAGGCCCAGTGCGGCGCAGAGCGCCAGCGTCAGGGAAAGCCCACGGAAACGCGCGGGTGTCGACATCGTCTCTCTCCTCACGGCCGAGCCGTGCCGGTTGTCCTGCCGGTGCCTGCCCCGATCGTCTGGCGATCAAGGCCGGCCCCGAGTCTCAGTCTGAAACGCTCCCGATCACCGGTCGCAGATCCGTGCCGGCGCAGAGCGTTTTCGTTCTGAACGGTGTAGCCGCGGATGGTTAAGTGTCTCTCACGCCAGCACCCGGAACGCTGTCTGTTCGCGAGACGGTGGGCCGCGCTGCCGCGACCGCACTACCCCATGACCAATCCAAGCTCGACCGCAGCGATATTCAGTGTTCTGTCCAAGATTGCGGCGCGCCGTGGGCGCGAGCAGAACCAGCACCGCTTTGCCTATCGATGTTGCGATGCGGCAACACGAGCCGAATCACACGCCGCGCAATGTCGCGATCGCGTCCCGTGCTTGGCGCGCGGCGTGAACGGCGGTGCCCAGCGGCGTCGCGATTTCCGTGCCGCTCAGACAGGCCCGCTCCAGCGCTGCGCAAGCCCCCGATAGGTCGTGGAAGGAGAGCGCTCCGCTCGATGAGACGAGAATGTGGGCGTCGCCGGCGAGGCGCGACGTGTCGCTGGCGGGCGGATCGAGGCGGATGGCGATCTCGTGGTCGAGGACTTCGAGCAGCTCCATGAGGCGGGGGCGGCCGAACAGATCCTCCAACTCCGCCAGGGCCTCGGCGTCGAAGGCGGGGGCCTGGGCGGGACGATGCGCGGCAGGCTCATTCATTCCATTGCTCAGCTTTGCGAAAACTTGCTATGCGACCGTGGAGTTAATGATGCATTAACTGTTCCGCCATGTGATGGGCGCGCTGCAAACTGGACAAGGGCCATGCCTTCCGCCCCGACCGTGCTCATCGTCGAGGACAATTACCTGCTACTCGAGATGCTGACGCGGCTGTGCGAGCGTGAGGGCATGCGCGTGCTTGCTGCCTCCAGCGGCGAGGCCGCGCTGACGACGTTGCGGGACGGGGGCGAGGCCATCGATTGGCTGCTTACCGACATTCTCCTCCCCGGCTTGATCGACGGCTGGACCGTGGCTGCCGCCTATCGCGAGCGTCATCCGAAGCGGCCGGTGGTCTACACCTCGACCGTGGCGCAGATCGAGAGCCGCACGGTTCCCGGGAGCCTCTATATCCGCAAGCCGTTCCAAGCCCGAGAGATCGTGGAACTGGCAAGCGTGATGGCCGCGTCGCACGGCCTTGGAGACGGCCGCCGCGTCGCCGGCTGACGGGCGTCCGACGAGACCCCTGCTTCGCTGTCGTGCCGAGAGCGGAAGCGTTCGGGCGCCTCGGACGGCACGCTGACGCCGCCCGCGCCGAATCCGATCTATGCCGCACCGAAGAGCGCGCCGATCTCCGGATCCTTCTCCCAGGCCTCGACCCGCGCATTGACGAGGTCTTGTGATCGCTGCCGGGCATAGAGAGCGAAGCTTTCGGCCACGAAATCCGGCAGATCCAGCAGGCGCGGCGCGGCGCGGCGGCCGTCGCCCTTGAACAAGGTCGAGCCCGCCACGCCGTAGCGTTCGGCGATTCCCGGTAGGACCGGCCAGACCGGTTCGGAGGTCAGCGCATCGGGAGCGTAGGTCTGGATCGGGATGTCGAGTGGGTCGCAGCCGGTCTCGCAGGCGAGACGCCGGGCGATGTCGCCCAGCACATGCAGGTGCGGGTGGTTGACGACGTGCATGAACACCCCGCCGCGGCTCCACAGCGCGAATTCCCGCTCCAGGCCGAACCCGACGTCGCGCGCGGTGCGCAGCAGGTAATCGGCGCTCGCCTGCCACAGGTCGAAATAGCCGAGCCGTTCGAAAGCAGCACCGGTATAGAGCCGTAGGGTGGCCTCTACGCTCAGCCCCTGACGGAAGCCATGGAGCGCGATCGCCGAGTGGTACGGCCCGATCGGCGAGGCGACGAGGCGGGACAGCCTCAGGCTCGCTTCGTCGCCGACATGGATGAGATCGGGATGGAAGCCGGAAAACAGGATCGTCGGAAACAACTGCAAACCGGGCACGCGTTCAGAGAGCCCGTGGACGTTGCCGCCCGCGACGAAGCCTTCGGGAAAGAAATGCGAGAAGACATGATCGGCGCCCCCGAGATGGCGTGCCAGCCGGTCGAGATGCCCGAACCGTCGGCCGAGCCCGGCGACGAGAAGCGTCTCGACCGCGGCGCCCGGCAGGAACAGCCGCAAGGCTTGCGCGACGCCGGCGGCCTGACAATTGCCGATCACCGCAATCCGCGGGCGGCCAGCCGGCCGCCGCCACGGTCTCGCCCAGGATCGCGGGGAGAACGGTTGCGCCGCGAAGGCCTGAAAAGCCGGGGCGAGCGGTTTGAAAAGGGCGGGGAGCGGGGCCAAGCGGCGCGCGGCCTCTCGCGGGCATGCGTGCAGGATCGGATCAGGCGATGAACCCTTACCGCGATCTACCGGCCGAGCGCTTCTGGCGCAAGGCGGTGGCGGGCGTGCCGCCCTTCGCCCTCGATCCGGGACCGCGCGGCACCTTTGGCATCGCCCGCACCGATCGCGTCGCCACGGCCGGCTCCTGCTTCGCGCAACGCGTCTCGCAAGCGCTGGCCCGCGGCGGATTCAACTACCATGTCACGGAAACCGCGCCCCAGGGGCTGAGCGAATCCGAGGCGACCGCGCGTCAGTTCGGCACCTTCTCGGCGCGCTACGGCAATCTCTACGGTCCGCGACAGTTCGTGCAACTGTTCGACCGGGCCTTCGGCGCCTTCGATCCGCAACTCAAGGCGTGGCAGCGAGAGGACGGACGCCTTGTCGATCCGTTCCGCCCGACCATCGAACCAGATGGCTTCGCCGACGAGGCGGCGGTGATCGAGGCCCGGCAAACCCATCTCGCGCGGGTGCGCGATCTCTTTGAAAGCCTCGACGTGCTGGTCGTGACGCTCGGCCTCACCGAGGGCTGGCGTTGCCGCGCCGATGGGGCGGCGCTCTCCCTCGCGCCGGGCGTCGCGGGTGGGCAATTCGATCCGCAGGAGGTCGCTTTCGTCAATGCGGGCACGGCCGAGGTGATCGCCGACGTCAACGGCTTCCTCGATCGGCTCTGGAGCGTGAATGCGAGCGCGCGGGTCATCCTCACCGTCTCGCCGGTGCCGCTGATCGCGACCTATCGCGACCAGCACGTGCTCGTCGCGAACGCACACTCGAAAGCGGTGCTGCGGGCGGCTGCCGGAGAGGTCTGCGAACGCTGCGATCCGCGGCTCGTCTACTTCCCGTCCTACGAGATCATTACGAGCCACACCAATGGCGGGCGCTACTACGAGGAAGATCAGCGTGGAATCGCCGAGGCTGGCGTCGCCCACGTGATGCGCGCCTTCATGGCGAGCTTCGCCTCCGGTTCAGCCGAGAAACCGGAGCCGCAGTCCGCACACGACAGCGAAGCGGAGTTCGCCGGCACCGCAGGCGTCATCTGCGACGAGGAGACGATCGAGCGCAGTCTTGCCTGATCGGCGTTCCGTCCGATTCAAGCGGCACGCATAACGCTCAGCCCGTGCCGGCGCTTCAGCATGCGACCCGTCATGCCAGCACGGCGGGATCATACCGGAGCTCAAGTCCGGGTTCCCGAAGGGATCTACCAGATTTAGGACGAGACGAAGCTACTTGAGGTGAGCGAAGTAGACGTCGCCCGCCGCCTGCTTCAGCTCGGCGCCCGCATCGCGGCCGATCGCGTCCGCGTCCGTGGCCAGTCCCTCGCGATGGACCGACCAGTGGCGGCTGCCGTCGGGCAGGAACAGCAACCCGTCGAGGCTGATGCGATCCCCCCTCACCTGCGCGAGTGCCGCGATGGGTGTGCGGCACGAGCCGTCGAGTTCGGCAAGGAGCCCGCGCTCCGCATCGAGCGCCGTCGTCGTGGTGGCGCAGGCGACGGGCGCCAGCAGCGCCCGGATGGTGTCGTCACCGGCCCGGCACTCGATGCCGAGTGCGCCTTGCGCCACGGCCGGGAGCATCTCGTCCACCGAGAGCACGCTGCGGGCGACATCCGCCATCCCGAGGCGCTGCAGGCCGGCGAGCGCCAGCAGCGTGGCATCGCACTCCCCCGCTTCCAGCTTGCGCATCCGGGTGTTGGCGTTGCCGCGCAGGGGCACGATGGTGAGATCGGGCCGGTGCATCAGCACCTGTGCTCCACGCCTGAGCGAAGAGGTGCCAACCCGTGCACCGGGGGGCAGGTCGGCCAGGCCGTTGGCCCCATTCGCGCTGAGGAAGGCGTCGCGCGGGTCGTCGCGTTCCAGGATGCAGGCGATGGCGAGCCCGTCGGGCAGCCACGTCTCCACGTCCTTCATCGAGTGAACGGCGACATCGATCTCGTCGGCAAACAGGGCCTGTTCCAGTTCCTTCGTGAACAAGCCTTTTCCGCCGATCTCCGAGAGCGGCCGATCGAGCACGCGATCGGCCACGGTCGAGACGACGACGATCTCCGTCTCCAATCCCGGATTGGCAGCGACGATCCGATCGCGGACCATGCCTGTTTGGGCCAGCGCCATCGGGCTGCCGCGGGTTCCGATTCGCAGGGCGCGTAAAAGGCTCATCCTTGCGCTTTACCCGAGACGACCGCGCCCGTCACGCGCCAGCGCGCATGTGCGGCCGCACGGGACGGGAGGTCCCCGCAAACGCTTTGTCGGAAAACTTGTCGAAGGGGGCTGGACAGGCCGTCCGCCCGTTGCTAATCCGCCGCCACCGAACGGGATTGGTGGCCCGGCGGTGCAGCCTCTCCCCCGAGGCTTCGGGCGCATAGCTCAGTTGGTAGAGCAGCTGACTCTTAATCAGCGGGTCCTAGGTTCGAACCCTAGTGCGCCCACCAATAGTTCCAAGCGTTTAGCCCATACTGGGAATGCCGTTTCAACATGGCATCAGCGGCTCATCTCGACAAAACCTCGCGCTTCGCTCTGACCTCAAGCCGCTTGCTCGCGCCGCCGTGCTCTGCGCGTACCGAAGCAGCGCGGCCGTGGTCAGGTGATCGCTGAGCCCGCGAAGCAACGCATCGTTCAAGCCAGCCTCGGCGCGCTCGACGTTGCCGCCATGGCGCAGGCCCATGAACTTCACGTCGTCATCGATCCCGGCAGCCTCACGGATTTCCGCGACCTAATGCCGGAAGTAGTCCGGCTACCACGGCAGATGCACCTTACGGCGTCGGTCGAACTGGTGGCACGTGACGATCAGCGTTCCCTGCCCAAGGTCAAAGCGGTCTTCACCTTCGCGGCCGTCGCTTAAAACCTCGTGCGTCTGCCCAAGCTTCTGGCTGGAGGGGCTGCATGAGGAGCGACTCGTCACAGTAGGCGGCGGCGGTCTCGGCGCGCATTTCGAGCGGCCAAGATCCCGGCGGGTAGGACACCGCACGTCTCATGTTGCGGGTCCCGGATGGCGGCCTGCCTGCACTCGGAACGTCGGCAGCATGTCTTGCCGCCGGGCGAGCTCGAAGAAGGCGTCGCCGATGATGCCGAAGATGTTGCTAAAATCGGCGTGCTCGCTCTCGCTGGCCTCCCAAGTCAGCCCGCGGATGAAGTCTGGATCTTTCAGGCTGCTGACCCCAATGCTGGCGACCTTGCACAGGTGGCGCAGATCGTCGTCCGTCATAGTCGGGTGGCTCATTGCTGCCCCTCGGGCTTCGGCACGGCGTGCAGCCGCGAGCGCTCGACGGGCTCGGTCGGATCGACGGGAACGAAGCGCGCGTCGATCTCCTCCGAGGGGATCACTCGCACGCGGGCGGTCAGCATCTTGGATGACGAGTTCCTTAGAACCCGTCCGATAAGGGTTGAGTTTGGGGTTGAGTGGCCGGGATGGCGATGCTTCCAGAAGGGTGCTGAAGCCTGACCTGGAAGTGCCATGTGGACCCCGACTACCCGGCGGCAGCATAGCCGCTCGGGCCTGCGCTACGAAACCGACCTGACGGATGCCGAGTGGGCTGTGGTCGAGCCGCTGATGCCCAAGCCTGCACCGTGCGGGCGTCCGCCGGTCTGGACGATGCGGGAGATCCTGAACGCGATCTTCTACGTGCTGCGCGGCGGGATCGCGTGGCGGCTGATCCCCAAGGATCTGCCACCCCGCTCGACCACCTACGGCTACTTCAGCCGCTGGCGCGACGACGGCCTGTTCGGCCGGATCAACCACCACCTCGTCATGGCTGACCGTGAACGGGTCGGACGCGAGGCTTCGCCGTCGGCGGCGGTTCTGGATAGCCAGAGCATCAAGACCACCGAGAGCGGCGGGCCGCGCGGCTACGATGCCGGCAAGAAGGTGAAGGGCCGTAAGCGCCAAGCTCTGGTCGACACGGACGGGCGTGCCCTCGTCCTCGATCCGCAGCCCGCCGACGTACAGGATCGCGACGGAGCGGTGCCGGTGCTGCGTTTGTCGCGTCGCACCTTCCCGTTCATCACCAAGGCGTTCGCCGATGCTGGCTATGCCGGAGACCGACCCGCCACGGCCACGAGCATCACCGTCGCGATCGTGCGCAAGCCACCCGGGCAGGTCGGCTTCGCCGTTCACCCGCGCCGCTGGGTCGTCGAGCGCTTCTTCGCCTGGATCAGCCGCAATCGCCGCCTCTGGAAGGATCCGGAGGCCACCCTCGCCTCGGCCCAAGCCTTCCTCTACGCCGCCGCTGCCATGATCCTCGTCCGACGCCTCGGACGCGCTTCGTGACTTATCGGACGGACTCTTAGCTCCGGCTCAAACTGGAGAGGCCGTGTCGATTTCGGCATCGCGCGCCAAAACCTCGTGCGTGCGGTTCGTCTACCGCGGCGAGGCCAGTGTCTACGATCCGGCGACGGGCCATGTGAGCAATGCGGCAGTCGATAGGGCGAAGACAATCGCCGGGCTCGCGATGACGGGCGGCGCCGGCTGGGCCAGTCGCTCGTCGGCCGATAAACTTGCGACTTCAGGTGATGCCGAGATCGTCTCCCGGTTCGTTCCGGTGTACGATCCGATTCCTCGTCTGGTCCGTCCGTTCGAGGCCGATTATCCAGCAGCGAGATGGCCCGATGGACCGCCCGCAGATTCCTCGGGACGTCTCACCAGAGACATGGAAGGGCGCACCCTCCAAGCCAGCGCCGTTGTCGCCGGTCGCCGCGAAGCTGGCGGCGCAGAGCGGGCCGTTTCGGACGCGGAACTTGACGCAATCGCAACGGGACTCCTTAGCGAGGGCTATCAGGTTGTCCCGCAAGGGGCTCTCGGTCGGGACGTGGGACGATACATCCGCGAGACACGGCCGGACGGAACCGCCCGACGCGTCCGATCAGCGGAAGCCTTGATCCCGGTCAGCAAGCCGCCGTGCTTCGGCACGAGACCGGCCATGCCATCGACGACATCGCTGGCGAATTCGTCGGCGCCCGCCGCATCAACGCGATCCCCCAGGGTAGCGCGAAGCGCGAGCTGACCGCGCTCTACAACGAGAACAACGACCCCATCTTTCGGGGCGCCATGGCCAGCCGTGGCGACATACCGGAGCAGGTCGCGTCGGTTCTCGCCCAAGGCTCCGACCGGCGCAATTTCACTTCGAAAGCGGCAGGCTACACCGATGCCGAAGCCCCGCCCGAACTGATGGCCGAGGCGCTGAGCGCCTACATGGCGGATCCGAACGCGGTAATGACGGGCTACTTGAAAACGGCAGCCTGTATCCGTGAAGCGGTGAGCGAGCATCCAGATCTCGCGCCCCTTCGCCAGGCAGCCGTTCTGCGAACTGGTGATCCCCGGCGGTCTCTACCCCAACAGCATCTAGCCGAATTGGGTGGGCACCAGCCTCATGCCGAGCGGTGTGCCGCGGGCATCGGTGACAAGGTGGCACTTCGTCCCCGGCTTGCCCCGGCCCGTCGGGTTCGGGCCGGTGGCAGGCCCCCCTTTTTGGCCGGGACGGAGGCGCCATCCAAGCTTAACCGCCACCAATCAAGGTCATCGGTCGCGGGCAGGCGCTTCAACAGAACCTAACGCAACCGCGCCCACACACGCCGGCCGCCTGCCAGTTGCGAAGGCGGCCCCAGCAACTCATGCCGCAGCTGCAGCCCATCTCCGCCGGCAACGTCTCCCAGGGCAGCCCCGAGCGCAGCAAGAACAGGATGCCGGTGAGCACGGCGCGGTTCTCAATCGGAGGCCGTCTGCCCTTCAAGCGCGGAGGGGGCGGCGGCAGAATGAGGGCGACCTCGGTCCAGCGATCGTCGGGAAGCAGAGGTCGAGCCATACCCGACCAACGCCTCTCCGATCGCATCGTGCCGTTCTGTTGGGCGCTCTGAGCAGAGACGACTTAACCGCTTTTTCTGCCAGTGTGCATAATTCCGGATAGATAAGTTGTGATCGCTGTTCGAATAAGATGGTCGCTCATAGCCGACTCATGAATGTACAAAACATTAAACTGATTGAAATACTCGAAATCCCTCGCTACAGCTACGAAACCTAATCCTGTCAGCGCCTCATGGACATCGTCGTATAACCACTGCCCTGCCCAGTGACTGAACTCCTCGACCTCAATCAGCAAACTTTTCGTTTTACTTAGTGTTTCTTGTGCGCCATCGAACACTTTTTCAAAGGCGCCCTCGACATCAATCCACAGAGAGAAATCTGCATTTGCAAACTGAGATTTGTCAAAAAAACTGTCTAACCGGACCGACGGAATTTTCTTCGGCTCGTACTCGACCCCTGGATGGGTTCGCACGAGCAGAGAGTCGTTTCCGCGTAATGCTGGTGCGTCGTCCCCATCCCATTTGGACTGCACCATCATTTCTGTGAAGCCATTTAAGTCCGAGATGAGGGAATGCCTGTATTCAACTCCAGCCGCTTTGAAATCATGCAGTTTGGAGAAATGATTATAAATATTTGGATTTCCTTCGAATGCGAACGATTGCGAATTAGGAAACATAGATTTGATATTTCTTGAAAATAACGCCTCATAAGCACCAAATTCGACGAATATTTTTGGCCTCAAGCATGACTGAATATGATGAAATAGGTCAGACAGTGCGTCCGACGACCGCTTGCGTTCCTCGGGTTTAGTGAGATCGAACGCTATCGCCGATGCCGCGAGGCGAAGTTGGTCTTGGATGATATTATATTTCGACATGCAGCTTCTCATGTGAGTATTACGAGGCTTGTGCGTACTTATTGGGAGGCAACCTCGCACCACTTCGCCCTACGCTGCTGGGGTACAAGAGCCAGCACACTGGGGCAATCCTGAGGCGGTTGCTGCGCCTCGCCCGAGTGCATTGACGCAGACAGAGGATTCACGGGGGTGAGGTCGTGTACAGGTCTGGGCGGAGGGCCCGGACTGTCAGCGCGCTGCTCAATGACGTCGTCATGGCGCGGTTGACCGCCCATGTCACCGAGCGTTCGCGCCCGGTCAAGCATATCCTGCACGCTTGACCTGGTCGCTG
The DNA here is from genome assembly GCF_024169925.1 of Methylorubrum extorquens. Classification (NCBI taxonomy): domain Bacteria; kingdom Pseudomonadati; phylum Pseudomonadota; class Alphaproteobacteria; order Hyphomicrobiales; family Methylobacteriaceae; genus Methylorubrum; species Methylorubrum extorquens. The sequence goes on along the minus strand of NZ_JALJXF010000001.1, from coordinate 822,243 downwards.
GGCAGGCGCCGCTACCCATCGGCACGGTCGCTCAGGTGCTGGCCCTGACCTCTCGGAGCCGCCTGGTGACGTCGCTCACTGGAGCGGGCGTGCGTTGAGCCCTCAGTGATACCGCCCGCGCGCGTCAATGCATCAGACATCCTCGGGCAAACCGGTTGCCCTGACGTAGTCGCGCCAGATCCCACGGAAGTGCCGCGTGCCAAGGCCGTCCGATAATTCTCAGACGATGATGGACCTGATACGGCGCGTGTACACAACATCCGCGAGTACGGCCATCGCCGTTGGCATGGCCGACAGGTCGTGCTCGGCGTGCTGCGACGGCAGAACGGTACGGGCTCACCTGACAGCGGCAGGTGCCGTAAGTAGAGGGATCGGCGGCCGAGTAAAAGGCTTGGGAAGCGCTTGGCCGCTCTTGTGGGAGCTATGGCACCAAAGCTTGCGTCCTGACGGATGAGGGCACACTATTGGCTTCCGACTTGCGTCTGGACAGGTACGCGAACGCCCGACGCTATTCTCTCGGCGGGTCTCCGCCGAGTTGCGCCGGACGATCGCCCGCCGCCACCCGTCTATTCTATGCCCACCCGCCAACGGTCCCGGTACCATCGACTTGCCCCGCCCGGCACAGCCGCGGCGGGGCTTTTTCCTCGCGTCTCAGAGACTGAGTGAATACCGTTATTTGATTTTGAACCAGAAAGACCCACCATGTCGGTATTGGATGCGATCAGGAACGCAGATTTTTCGAGCCGCATTGTATGCGTTCGCGGCGATGATCTCGACACGCGCATTGTCATGGAGATAGGCTGCGAGCACTTGCTGCTCGGTGAGAACGCACCTCCAATTGATGATCCACTGTTCCGGATAATTGAAGGGCAGGAAGATGTCATGGACATGAACAATGACGCCACTTTTAAGTGCCGGCAAAATCATCATGAACTCAAGCTCAACATCTCCATAATTTTTTAAGACGTGACTTGAGTCAATAAACAATATATCTCCCTCATCGAGGGATTCGTATAAATCGATATCGGTTTCAGTGATGTCCTGGTCGAAAAAGCTAACCCCAATTTGATTTAGAACATCTTTCGTTGATGCCGCGGCGTATTTATCGACGCATACAATCGAAGGAGGCACGGCGTTCCGGCTTCCGGCATCGACCAGCACGCGCGTCGACATGCCTGAACCGAGTTCGATAATCTTCTTCGGCTGATAATGGCGGACCAGACAGTACAGTACGAATGCGTCGTATTCGGGGTACGACAAATTTATCGTCGGATTTTTGCAGAAGTGTCGTCCATCGTCGTCCGTTCTGGGGTCCCACTCGGGCTCGTATTTATTGATGATCTCTTTAAGATTTTCAATATTTTCATCGTATGGAATGCGAAGCCGTCCGTACAAATCGCGGGCGCGGGCCTTTTCACTGATCAGGTCGTAATCAGGCCAAGGCGATTCATACTCCCAATATTTTTTGCAGTCGGCGATCGCTTGCTCCCGCTGGTGGGACTTGCCCGTTTCGTCCGGGAGATATGGCCAGGGCATCGACGCCTCTCGTATCGTAAAAAAGATGCCGACTTCGTGCTCGTCAGCCTCTCTCTGCTCGGTCGGGTTACCACCCATCTGTTGCGAGATCCAGCACGGCGACCGGGCGTGTGGCGCGTGTTCGCCCGCCAAGCCCATACTCTGTCAACCTCAAGAGAGGGGGAGAACTTTACCTCGTTTACTTGCCGTTGCACGCGCTCGGGAGCATCCACCTTGGCCCACCGGCCGATTGCTCGTCGCTGGCTCCGGTCTCGTCTTTGTGCAGGAATGGGCGTCGTTCCCAGTCCTGGCGGCGATAAGGGGCGCCCACCGGTCGGCGAGACGACATCGAGGCAATTGACCTCCCGGTGGTCTCATACGAAATCCGGTTTTTCCCCACGGGACGAGGGGTTTGGGCTTCGGCGGGATCCCATCGCGCTGGCGCGATGGGCACCATCCTCAGTCGCCGCGCGGGCTTGCTGATCCTGTTCCCGCTTGGATCACGCGGAAAACGTATCAGAGACCGAGGGCCAAGCCGTCACTGCGCGGATCGTGAGCGCCGACGAAAAGGCCGTCATCGTCGATCCGGATCGCGCCCGGATGACCGGCCAGGGGGCTCTGAGCGGGGATGGGGCTGATCTCGTGCCCTCGCGCCTTCAGCTCTTCGAACACGGCCTGACCCGCATCGAGTTCGAGCTTGAGGCTGTCGCGGCTGTCCGAGAACGTCTTGCCCAGGAGGAAGCGAGGACGTGCGAGGGCGGTGAGCGGATCCATGTCGTAATCGATCAGGCGCGTCAGCACCGCCGAGAGGGTCTGTGGTTGCCCATCCGCGCCCTGGGTTCCGTACAACAGTTTGGGGCGGCCGTTCTTGAAGTACATGCCAGGATTGAGCGTGTGGAACGGACGCTTTCCGGGGCGCAGCACGTTGATGCTACGGGCGTCTACGCTGAAGGACGCACCGCGATTGTGCCAGAGGATGCCGGTATCGCCCGCGACGATGCCGCTTCCCCAATCGAAATAGATCGTCTGCAGAAGGCTGACACAGTTGCCGTCCCGGTCGGCGGCTCCGATGAAGACGGTATCACCGGTCTTGAAGACATGGGGCCAGGGCGCGGCCTTGCGCGGATCGATGCCCCGGGCCTGCCCATCGAGGTACGAGGCCGATAGCAATCGCTCGACGGGCACATCGACGAAATCAGGGTCTGCGATGAAGCGATTGCGGTCGATGAAGGCCGGCTTCACCGCCTCGACGAGGAGGTGGTAGTAGTCGGCGCTCCCCTCGGGAATGGAAGCCACGTCGAAGCGGTCGAGAACGCCCATGATCCCGAGGGTGGTGAGGCCTTGTGTCGGCGGGCGCAGGCTGACGAGCTCCCCGCCCCTGTACGGAACGCGTAACGCGCTCTCGTTGCGCGCGCGGCAGCGGGCGAGATCATCTGCGGTCAGGGGCGAGCCTGCCTGTTGCAGGCCACGCGCGATCCGGCGGGCCAGTTCGCCCTCGTAGAAGTCGCGGCCGCCATTTTCCGCGAGCGTCGTGAGGGTACGGGCGAGGTCGGGTTGCCGGACGATCTCTCCAGCATCCGGAATGCGGCCTTCGGCGGTGAACGCGCGCACGACATTGGGCCAGTTGCCGATCTCCTTGGCGCGGAAGTTCGACCAGAAACGTTGCGACGGCGTAAGGGGGAAGCCATCCGATGCGTAGGCGATGGCGCGCTGGAACAGCCCTTTCCAGGATTGCCGCCCGCCCCAGGCCCTCTGGCTGTAGGTGAAGGCTTGCTCCCAGGTATCGACCGCCGCCGCGGTTGTGATCGCCGAGCCGGGTCCGCGCAGCGGGATCGGTTGGCCGTCCTCCGGCAGCTTCGCCGCCGCCTGGCCGATGCCGGACAGGGTGAGGCTGGCGCCGCTGCGGTCGCTGACAATCATGAACGCGTCACCGCCCAGACCGCAGAAATGCGGATAGGTCACGCAGAGGGTGGCGTTGATGGCGATCGCCGCCTCAATGGCGTTGCCACCTGCCCGCAGCACCTCCCGCCCGGCTTCGCTGGCGAGTTCGTGCGGGCTCGTCACGATACCCTGGCGGGATTGGGCGAGGGAGCCGCGGGGGACGCTCGCTTCGGCAAAGTGAGGGCTCGGCATGATCGTCGCCCCCAGGGCAGCCGCAGAGGTCAGGAGGAGGGCGCGCCGAGAGGCGGTTGGCGCGGGATGGTGATTGCTTTCTCGATGATCCATGACCGCGTCTCCGGGGCTTCCATTCGGGCTGAGCGAGAGACCGTCGCTCGGAGATGCCGGAGGCCGGCCGCACGGTGCCGCTACTCCGGCAGTTCAGCGACGTGCGCCGCGATCGCCCCGGCCGTGGTGAGCCAGACCGTGTCGCGGTGCCCGGCGATCCGTTCGAGCGCCTGCCGCAGGGGGCGCAGCCGGTGTGGCTGGCCGACGATGTAGGGGTGGAGCGCGATGCCCATGACCAGCGGCACGCGGCGCGACTGGTCATGCATCTCCTCGAAGGCGTCGGTGATAGCCTCGGCGAAGGCGCGTCCCGTGTCCTTGCGGGCGACGATCGCCGGGATGTCGTTGAGTTCCTGCGGATAAGGCACCGAGAGGATGCGCCCGCCGTTCCGCGTCGCGAACCACGTCGGCTGGTCGTCGTGGCACCAATCGAGCAGATACCGGTAGCCCGCCTCCGCCAGCAGGTCCGGCGTGACCTGCGACTGCGAGATCCACGGCCCGAGCCAGCCGGCAGGCGCCTGTCCCTCCTCCTGCGTCAGCACCGCGGTCGCCTCGGCGATCAGCGCCCGCTCCTCGGCCTCGGAGAGGGTGCCCTGCCGCTCGGCATTGGTGCGGCCGTGCCCGACGATCTCGTCGCCGCGGGTGCGGAAGGCTTCGATCAGGCCTGGGCAGTCCCGGTAGATCCGGCTGTTGACGAGAATGCTCGCCGGCATCCGAAGGCCATCGAGCATGTCGCGGATGCGCCACGCGCCGACCCGGTTTCCCCAGTCGCGCCACGCGTAATTGAGAACATCCGGCTGCGGCCCACCCGGCGCCAGCTCGGCGCCGAGGCCGTCGCCGAAATCGAAGGCTTCGAGGTTGAGGGCGATGTAGACCGCAAGGCGCTTGCCCTCCGGCCAGTCGTAGACCGGGCGATCCGGCAGGGCGGAATAGGCGTATCGGCCATGGCTGGCAGGGGGTGGCGCCGATGTCGTCACGGGAAGGGTCTCGATCCTGTTGTCGTGGGACGCGCGATGTCACGCCGCCCCGAGATAGGCCGCCTCGAGGGCCGCGTCCGCCTTCAGCTCCGCCGCGGTGCCGGACGCGGCGACGCGCCCCTGCTCCAGGACGTAGCCCCGGTCCGCCACCGTCAGCGCCAGCGCGGCCATCTGATCGACGATGAGGATCGTCGTGCCCTGGTCTCGCAGTTCGGCCACGGTGGCGTAGAGGCTGTTGATGATCGCGGGGGCGAGCCCGAGGGAGGGCTCGTCGAGCAGAAGGATGCGCGGATGCGCCATCATCCCGCGGGCGATCGCCAGCATCTGCTGCTCCCCGCCCGAGAGCAGGCCGGCGCGGCTGCCGGCCCGCTCGCGCAGGCGCGGGAACCGGTCGAGCAGCGCCTCGACCTCCGCCGGATCGACCCGGCCGCTGCGGCTCCAGGCGCCGAGGCGGATGTTCTCGACGACGGTGAGTTCGGGAAAGACCTGGCGCCCTTCCGGCACCAAAGCGAGGCCGAGCCGCGCGATCCTGTGCGCCGGCAGCGCGGCAACGGGCGTGTCCGCCAGAACCACCGATCCCTCGACCGGGCGCAGCAGGCCCGCGAGCGCCCGCATCGCCGTCGACTTGCCGGCGCCGTTCGAACCGAGCAGAGCCACTGTCTCGCCCGGCCGCACCGCAAGCGCGAGACGATCGAGGACGGGCGCGGCGCCGTAGCCCGCGCTGAGGTCGTGGGCAGCGAGAACCGCGTCGGCCGGTCCGGTCCAGGGCGCTGAGCGCGGCCGGGCCGGGGTTTCGGCGGCGCCGAGATAGGCCCGCAACACGGCCGGGTCGCGGCGCACTTCGGCGGGGGTGCCGCGGGCGATCGGGCGGCCCGCATCCATGACGAGGATGCGGTCGGACACGCCCATTACCAGGGGCATGTCGTGTTCGACGAGGATCACCGCGATGCCGCAGGCCGCGATCCGGCGCAGTAACAGGCCGAGGCGGTCGGTCTCGGCGCGGGCGAGACCGGCGGCCGGCTCGTCGAGGAGCAGCACGAGCGGGGCTCCGGCCAGCGCGCGGGCGATCTCTACCAGCCGCCGATCGACGTGCGGCAGCTCGGAGGCCGGCCGGTCGAGGGCGCCGCCATAGCCGACGAAGGCGAGCAGGGCCGCCGCCTCTTGCCGGTCCCGCGGCTGCGCCCGGCGCAGCAGACGCCCGGGCGCGCGAGCGAGGATGACGTTCTCGACGACGCTGAGGGAGCCGAACAGCCGGGTCGTCTGGTAGGTGCGGGCGATGCCGGCGCGGGCGATCGCGTGGGCCGGCCTCCCAGCGAGTTCGCGCTCCCCCAGACGAATCGAGCCGGTGCTCGGGCGGTAGAAGCCCGAGATCATGTTGAGGACGGTGGTCTTGCCGGCCCCGTTCGGTCCGATCACGCTGGTGATCGCTCCGGGCCGCGCCTCGAAGGCGACGCCGTCCGCCGCGCGGATGCCGCCGAAGGCGATGCCGAGCTCGTCGATCGCGAGCGGCGCGCCTTCGGTCCGGCGCAGGAAGTCCGGTGCGTCGCCGTGCGCTTCCGGCCGCGCAGCACCGCCCCGCGGCAGCAGCCGGGCGAGGCTGCCGACGAGCCCCGCCGGTACGAGCCAGAGCACGACGAGGGTGGTGAGGCCGAAGAACAGCAGCCGGTACTCGGCGAGTCCCGCCAGTGCCTCGGGCAGCAGCACCGTCACCAACGCGCCGAACAGCGGCCCGAGCACGGTACCGGCCCCGCCGACCACCACAGCCAGGACGAACAGGATCGACTGCGTGAACGGGAACGAACTCGGTGCGATGAACAGCATCAGGGGCGGCAGCACCGCGCCCGCAAGCCCGGTCAGGGCCGCCGAGATCGCGAAGGCGGCGGTCTTCACCCGGACCGGATCGAAGCCGAGCGAGGCGGCGGCGACATCCGCGTCGCGCACCGCCCGCAAAGCCTGGCCGAGGCGGGCATGGCGGAGCCGGTGGAAACCGTAGAGGCTGAGGCCCGCTGCCGTCACCGCGAGCCACGCGAGGTCGCGCTCGCCGAGGGGGAGCCCGAACAGGCTCGGGCCGGTCGCGACCACGAGGCCGTTCTGCCCGCCGGTGAGTTCGCCGCCCTCGATCAGCGCGTGCTCGACGAGGAAGCCGAAGGCGATCGTCACCATGGCGAGGTAGGGCCCGCGCACCCGCATCGCGGGCACGGCGAGCGCCGCGCCGACGAGGGCCGAGAGGCCGGAAGCGGCGGGAAGCGCCAGCCAGAAGCTCATGCCCTTCAGCGTCAGGATCGCGCTCGTATACGCGCCGATCGCGTAGAATCCGGCATGGCCGAAGGAGATCAACCCGCCGAGCCCGAGCAGGACATTGAGGCCGGTGCCGGCCACCACCGTCAGCGCGACGAGGGCGATGACGAAGTGGCTGTAGCCGCTCGTCGCTGCGACGAGGCCGAGGCCGGAAAGCGTCAGGGCCAGGATGACGAGTGGCATCGCGGCCGGCGCCCGGAGAAGCGAGCGCATGGGTCAGACCTTGTTGACGGTGGCGCGGCCGAGGAGGCCGTTCGGACGGAGCGCCAGCGCGAGGATGATGACCGAGAAGACGACGATTTGGGTGGCCCCGGAGCCGAGGGTGGCCGTGACGCCAGCCTCGACGAGGCCGTAGAGGAGGCCCGCCAGCACCACACCGGTGGCCGAGCCGATCCCGCCGAGGATCGCCACGGCGAAGGCCTTGATCCCGAAAAGCGCGCCCATCTCGGCCGAGACGGAGAAGAGCGGGGCGATCAGCAGCCCCGCCGCGCCCGCGAGCACCGCTGAGAGCGCGAAGGCACAGGCCACGGTGCGGGCGACGTCGATTCCCATCAGCCGCGCGGCTTCCGCATTCTGCGCCACGGCCAGCAGCACGCGACCGAGCTCGGTCCCGCGGAACACGGCACGGATCGCCACCGCCGCCGCGATCCCGACCACGGGGATCAGGAGCTGGAGCGGGTAGATGCCCGCGCCCAGAACCTGCACGGGCGCCGCGACCAGGGCGGAGGGCAGGCTGCGCGGCTCCTTGCCAAAGGTGAACAAGAGAACGTTGTCGAGGATGATGCCGCCGGCCACTGTCGCCAGGAGCCACGCATCGGAGCCGCGGGTCACGAAGGGGCGAACCAGCAGGCGCTCGACGACGAGGCCGAGGAACGCGCAGCCGGCCAGAGCTGCCGCAACCGCCAGCGGCATCGGCCAGCCGAGCTGAACCCCGAAGGTGTAACCCAGCACCGCCCCGAGGGTGACGGCGCTGCCCTGCGCAAAATTCACGGTGCCGGAGACCGCGAAGGTGATGTGGAAGCCGAGCGCTACCAGCCCGTACATGCTGCCGAGGCCGAGCCCGGTGACGAGGGTGCCGGTCAGCATGGATGCCTTCCTGTGCGTGGGCTTCTAAAGCCGCTCGCTCCGACACCGCTCACTTGGACACCGCGACGATCTCGCCGTTGCGGAAGTTCGCGAAGATGTAGTCGTCCGGCTTCAAGGCGTCGTGCCGGTCCGGGGCGAAGGGCGCTTCGTAGGTCTTGATCAGGCCGGCATAGGCCGGGACCTTGTAGAACCCGTCGCGGACCTTCGGCCCCTCGGTGGCACCCGCCGCCCGGATCGCGAGCGCGATCAGGTGCGTGGCGTCGTAGGCGTTGGCGATGCCGACGGCGGGTGTGACATCGGCCATGGACTTGATCGCTGGGTACTTCGCCTTCAGGGCATCGAGCACGGCCTTCGCCTTCGGGCTGTCGTTGCCGGCGAAGGTGAAGGTCTGGATGAAGTGGACCCGCGCTGCACCCGGCCCGGCGAGTTCATCGAAGCGCCCGCCCGCCGGCCCCCAGTGCGAAATCACCGGCACGGTCCAGCCCATCCGGTCGAGGGACTTCACCACCTGGGCCGAGGGGCCGACATTGCCGACGAGGAACAGCGCGTCGGCCCCAGCCTCGCGCAGCCGGGAGAGCTGTGGGACCATGTCGATATCGTTGGCCTCGTACTTCTCGATGCCGGCGCTGGGGAGACCCGCGGCCTTCAGCGCCGCGACGATCCCCTGCTGGTTCGACTCGCCCCAGGCGTTGTTGACAAGGATCGCGCCGGGTTTCTTGGCGCCGTAAGTCTTCACCGCGTAGGTGACGAGGGCTTCGTCCACCAGCGCATCGACCGCCGAGACCCGGAACACGTAGTTGTCGGCCGCGCCGTTGCGGGTGATGCCGGTGCCGGCCGCCCAGGGCCCGACGAAGGGCACCTTCATCTGGTTGGCGATGGGCACGATCGCCATCGAGACCGGTGTGTCGAGGCCGCCGATCAGCGCCACGACTCCGGCCCGCTGGATCAGCTCGCGGGCGGCGAGGACGCCCTTCGACGGATTGGCCTCGTCGTCGCGGGCGACCAGTTCGAGCGGCCGACCGAGGACGCCGCCGTTGCGGTTGATCTCTTCGATCGCCAGTCCGATCCCGCGGGAGATCGCCTCGCCCGACTTTGCCGACTGGCCGCTGAGCGCAGTGACGAGCCCGATCCGGATCGGCTCTGCGGCCCGGACCGGCGTAAGACTCGCGAACCCCGCCAGCAGGGTGCCGACGGCGACGCGCCGCGTGAGTGAACGGACGGCGTTGAAGCGAAGAAGCATGGCGATCCGGTCCCGTATTTGGTCGACTGACGACCGCAACTGCCGTGCCAGCCGACGGCTGCCTGTTTTCTCCTAGGTTTTTCGATTCACGCTCATGCCGACCATAAAGTGTGCACAAGGCCCCAGCAAAGTGCATACACTTTCCGCATGCATGCATGGATCGGCTCCTTCATGCTCAGTCCGCGATTCCGGTCAGGATAGGGCCGAATACTACGGAGATTCCGATATGGACGCGAAGGAAGCAGGGGCCGCGCGCGATGCGGCGGCGGTAACGGCCTATCTCGAAGCCTCGATGGTGCCCGACCCGGAAACCGCGGCGCACTACATGGCGCCCGGCATCGCCATCGTCTTCACCGGCGGCCGGGTGTTCCGGCATCCACGCGAGGTGACGGCCTTCAACGCCGGCCGCTACGCCTGGGTCAAGAAGCGGATGGAACGGCTCGACGTGGTGCCGGGCGCGAACGTCACCACCGTCTACAGCCTCGGCACGCTCTACGGCGCATGGCCGGACGGCACTGTGTTCGAGGGCAACCGCTACGTCGACCGGTTCACCGTGCGGGACGGGCTAATCGTCTCCATGGAGGTGTGGAACGACAGCGCCGAGCGGCTCCTCGAACGGCAGGGCAACTCGGCCTGATCCGTCCGATAAAATCCGAATGTTCGCTTCGCGACGCGGATTAATGCTTCGCTCAAGGCCCACGCGGGCTTGGTGATCCGGTATCCGTCACCATCACGCCGACACCGGATTACCCCTCGACGTAGGGTGCGAGCAGGCGGATGAGGTCGTGCTCGCGCCTGGGCTCCTCAAGGATGCGTGCTCGCTCGGCCACCGCATCGAGATGGTGATCCATCAGGGCGACCGCGCGTCCGGCATCACCGGAAACGAGGGCCGCCACGATCTCCCGGTGTTCGCTCACCGCGCAGTCCGACGAGTGCGGCCGGCTGTAGAGCGACAGGATCAGCGCGCAGCGATAGCCCAATTCGGCGACGTAGCGGCGCAGAACCGGACTTCCGGTCATCTCGGCGAGCAGCAGATGAAACTCGGTGGCGAGCCGGATCGAGGCCGCCTCTGGCCCACCGCTCGCCTGCTCCTCACCCCCGATATGTGCATTGAGCACGGCCTGCTGCTCGGCGCTCAGATGGCCGGCGAGCCGCTGGACCACGAGGCGCTCGAGGCCGATGCGCACGTCGAAGGTGTCGCGCGCCTCCTCCCAACTCGGGCTCGCGACCACGGCGATGCGGTTCCGGCGCAATTCGACCAAGCCCTCGCTTGCGAGTTGGCCGAGCGCCTGTCGCGCGATGGTCCGGCTGACGCTGAACCGCTCGCCGAGCGCGTCCTCCGGCAACCGGTCCCCCGGGGTCAGAGCCCGCTCCACGATCGCCCGCCGCAGGGATCGGCAGATCGTTCCGACACGGTCGGTCGGGGCGTTCGTCTCACCCTGTCTCATCGCGGACGTGCATCAACCTTTTGAGAGAATGCTAACGGTGTCGACCGCCACGGCGGACCGTTCGACAGCGCGTGTTCCTTCGAGCCGCCTGAAAGCCGGTTCGCGGGAGATGCACAAATGACGCCGAAGCACCTCGGTCTCGTTTGCCCCGGTCATCGAACTGGCGCAACGCGCGGGTGACGTGACCCCGTGGGGTCGGCCTCGGCAGATCGGTTACGTCGTAGAGTTCAACGCGAAGGCCACTCCCACCGGGCACCATCCACCCTGACCGCGGGTACGAAGAGGCGCTTCTTCACCGTGTTCCACCTTGTCTGAACCAGCGAATGCCCCTGGGTGCGGCGGTTCTATTTCAATTTTCGAAGATCGATCTTCAATTGAGCGGAATTTGACAAAAATTCAAGATTGATTAATTCGATAGTTAGCGTATTGCTCGCAATAAATTTGCATATTTATTGAGGGTGATGGTGATGCGGTATGATACAAGAGAGACATATCGCATCAGGAGCAGTCGCGATTACAGCAACGCTATGCTTTACCATTGCCCGTGTAGGGATGGGCCGGACAGTCATGGGGGCTGTCGGGGCGCGTCGGAAACGGCTCCTGTCGGTGCCTTTCTCTAGTTGCGATCGCTTGGGCGCGATGCAGCTCGGCCGTCCTTTCATCGATGGCGTCACGGCAGGACGGGAGGCCATGCGTGTCAACCGTCGTGCCGAGCATCAAGTGGTCCTGGTCAATGGACATCCGCCATCCGCGGTCTGATCCGTCCCGTGCGGTCATTGCCGCCGCGCACCGGTCGAGGAAATCGAGGCGCATACCATCGTCCGTGGCGGCCGCTTCGAGCGCTGCACAGATCAGCTCGGTCTCTTCGCGCGTGAGCCAGACCGTCGATGTTCCGAAGCCCTGGCGCTCAGCCTCGGCCATCTCTTTCGAAAGGCGGTCTGCCAGCACCTCGCGCGGTGATCCGGAAACAGAAGCGGTCATGGGCAACCTTCCATGCATCCGTTTCGCCTTTTCTCCCCCCGGCAGACAAGATCTGCATCCTGGCCCTGTCACGAACCGATCCAGGCGCGGACCGTGCCCACACGTGCCTGTCCGTCAACGCGCGGGGCTCACCCAGGATGGCAGATTTCGGAGGATCCGCTCGCTTCCCGTTGTTGCATCATCTTTCCGCGAAGGCGCCGTCGCTTCGCGGCCTCGTCTCACATCTGCGTCGCGACCTCCGCCTGCTCATAGGGCTATGAACGATTCCACCCCGTTCTTCGAGTGTGGGCCCCTCAAGCCCTTCGGTGAAGTGCTTGCGGTCCTATGCCGGCCAGTCGTCGCCTTCAGGGTAGACCGAAAGTCTCGACGGTCGTCGACGGATCGCTGCTTGAAGACAATCTCGAACGGATCGATCCGGCCGGCAGAGCTCGGCAGGATAGGCTCGCCGCTCGAAGGCTTACCGTCCTGGGGTGATCGCCATCGATGGGGCCGGCAATCCGAGTATCCAGAGCGCTCGAAGCAGCACGCCCGTCCCGTCGGATGCGGAGATCCTCTTGATGCGACCGTCAATACGAGGCCGCGTCAAAACACACGACTATCCGCCCGCGATCGTCTTTACGCGTTTGGACACAGATGCAGCGTGAGAATGGTGGGCCGACAACGATGAAGGTGTCGACCCACCAGCCGCTGGCCTGACATGATCAGCGCAGCGACGGAGATTCAGGTCATGCCGTCACCTATTGTCAAGCTGTGTCGGCATGCGCTGTCTGTTTCGTGATTTCAGGCCGATTGCTTTTATCGGACGACGCCACGGTCATGTTGGCGTCCGACGCGAAGACCTTCGCTCTGTGGCGACGCTCCTCACGGGCGACGAATGCCTCTCTTGGAAGAGCGCCCCCTCTCATTCCCATGGGAGGAAGGCATCCGAGCGTCGTCTGCTCCAACCTTGCGACGGGCCTCCGAATTGAGCGGACCTATGCACGCCCCCTGCGCTCGCTCGAAAGTCGACCCGTCAAATGCGATGGATCGCGTACACGCCCTCGCAACGGCGGCATTCTAAAACGCAGGCATGGGTTCACCTGCCTCCGAGCTCCGATTCCTGGGCGTGGCCGCCGCTCTCGGCGGCTTGCTGGTCATGATGTTTGCTGGTGAGCCAGCAAGCGCTTCGGTGGGCTGGGGCCTCGTCGGTCTCGTTTTCTTCGCAGCGACCCGGCTCGTCCCGCACCGTAAGCCGGTGCCGGTGATTGCCCCGAATGCGGTGACAGGGGAACCAGTGGACTCGCCGGACTCGACGCAAGAGAGCGAAGCCGGCTTTCCCGCTCCCGCGGTCCCGGCCGATCTCCATGCCGTGCTCCAGCGCAAGGTGCGCCTGACACGCCCGCCAAACCAAACGCTCGCCGCCTCGGTTCTGCCCCGTTCACGGATTGTGCGGTCGCCGTCGGCACTCTGACGGAGTGGGCCGGATCGGCACTATCACCATGCGATAAGGTGTGATCTCGCCGCTTGCCAGGATGAGGCGAGGCCGCGTGTGGACGACCTTTCGCGTGAGATGGAGTTCTCGACCCTGTTCGCGCCAGCGTGCACGCGCCTCCGTCAGGACGTGATTCAGCTTTTCCTACGGGGAGAGGTGTCAGCGTCTCTCTTTTCCACCCGGCGGCCTGCCACAGCCTCAGCCACGTCATTCTCCCGCCGGTCCAAGGGCACAGCGCATCATTGCCGATTTGGCGCCGGTCCGACATCCGCGCTTGCGCCCGGATCCCGCGCGATGTCCCGGCCAAGGCGGAGAACCGAGAGCCCTGCCAGAACGAGCACGGCAGCAACCGCCGCCAACGCGTCGTCGAAGCGGCCGGTCGCATCTCGGATCCAGCCCATGAGGGCAGGTCCCGCAAACCCGCCGAGGCTTCCCAGCGCGTTGATCAGAGCGATGCCGCCTGCGGCGGCGCTGCCCGTGAGAAGGCGGGTGGGCAATGTCCAGAAGGTCGGCAAAGCTGCGAAAACGCCGAGCGCTGCCGCACTGAGCGCGGTGATGGTCAGGAGCGGTGTGTTGGCTCGGCTCGCTGCGAAGAGGGCGAGGCCGGCGGCCACGGTCGGGATCGCAACATGTCGGGTGCGTTCACCGGTGCGGTCGGAATGGCGCGTCCAGACCAGCATGCCCGCAGCGGAGACGATGTAGGGCACAGCGGTGACGAACCCCGTTGCCGTCGTCGTGAAGCCGAAGCCGCTCACGATCTGCGGCAACCATAGGCCGACCGCGTAGAGTCCGGTACTGAGTCCGAAATAGACCAGCCCGAGGCCGAGCACCCGCGGGTCGAGCAGGGCCGCACTCAGATGCGCGGTCCGGTTCGGGCCGAGCCGGCGATCCTCCGCCATCCGTGCGACCAGGCTCGCCCGTTCCTCTGCATTCAGCCAGGAGGCGCGTTCGGGCCGGTCGGTCAGCACGAACAGGGTCGCGATGCCCAGAAGCAGACTGGGGGCGGCCTCCAACAGGTAGAGCCACTGCCAGCCCGCGAGCCCGAGCCAGCCTTGCGTGAAGCTCATGACGAGACCCGATAGCGGCGCACCGATCGCCGCCGAAAGCGGCACCGCCATCATGAAGGTCCCGACGATCCCGGCGCGCTGTCGGGCAGGAAACCAGTAGGTGAGATAGAGGATGATACCCGGGAAGAAGCCGGCTTCGGCCAGCCCGAGCCCGACGCGCACGAGGTAGAACGACCACTCGCCGACGACGAGCGCGGTCGAGGCCGAAACCAGCGACCACGTCACCATGATCCGCGCGATCCAGAGCCGCGCCCCGACCCGCTCGAGGATCAGATTGCTCGGCACCTCGAAGGCGACGTAGCCGAGGAAGAACAGACCCGCCCCAAACCCGTAGGCCGTCGCGGACAGGCCGAGATCGCGGTTCATGGTGAGCGCGGCGAAGCCGACATTCACTCGGTCGAGATAGGCGAAGAAATAGCACAGCATCAGGAAGGGCAAGAGGCGCCGCGCCACCTTGCTCGTGAGCGCATCCGCCAATTCCGTGACCCCCGTCCGATCGCTCGGCCGCACGCCGCGCGCGGATCTCGTAACGGACTTGCCGGGGGGCGGATAGAAGCGGCTTCCAGACCCGCTACGGCGGCGACCGTCGATCGCCGCAGGGGCGAGGCCGGGACGGGAAAAGAAAACGATGTTGCCCCAAACGTGAAGCGAAGCCGTTGGTGAGGTTTGACCCTATGGCCGCGTGGCGGAACCGCTGCGGCGCAGCCGGGCTTCCCTTGTGACGGGGTCTGCTCAGGCAGAATCCCCAAACCGTTACAGGAGGACGCCATGGGTCTGTTCACGAAAGACATCAAATCGCTGGACGATCTCTTCGTGCACACGTTGCAGGATGTCTATTACGCCGAGAACCAGATCACCAAAGCTTTGCCGACGATGATCGGGAAGGCGACGAACGCGCAGCTTCGCCAGGGTTTCGAGACGCATCTGAACGAGACGGAAGGGCAGATCAAACGCCTCGAACAGGTGTTCGAGATGCACGGCCACAAGCCGAAGGCGGTCAACTGTCCCGCTATCGACGGGATCATCAAGGAAGCCAACGAAACCGCCGGCGAGGTCGCCGACAAGGAGGTGCTGGACGCCGCCCTGCTCGCGGCGGCGCAGGCGGTCGAGCATTACGAGATCGCCCGCTACGGCACCCTCGTCGCCTGGGCCAAGCGGCTTGGCCGCGACGATTGCGCGGCCCTGCTCCAGCAGACGCTCGACGAGGAGAAGGCGACCGATCAGAAGCTCACAGCTCTGGCCGACAGCCGGGTGAACCAGAGGGCCGCCTGACCACCGACGAAAGGCAGCGCCACGATCCCGTGACCGGTCGGCTCTGATCGGCAACCAAGCCGTCTCGTCGTGCCGGACGCAGCAACCCTCGCGACTTCCAGCGCGAGGGCGCTTGCGCCCGGCCGCTCCCTTTGCTCTGTCCGTGTCTCGCACCGAGCCGCTTTCGCACCGGTACTGCCGATGACCGCCCTTTTCCCCTTCGACAACAGCTACGCACGCTTGCCCGACCGCTTCTTCGGCCGGGTTGCGCCGACCGCGGTCGAGGCGCCCCGGCTGGTACGGCTGAACCGGGCGCTTGCCCTGGAACTCGGCCTCGATCCTGACCGTCTCGAAAGCCCGGAGGGCGTCGAGGTCCTGGCCGGACGGCAAGTTCCGGAGGGCGCGGAGCCGCTGGCGGCGGCCTATGCCGGGCATCAGTTCGGGCAATTCGTACCGCAGCTCGGCGATGGGCGTGCGATCCTGCTGGGCGAGGTCGTCGGCCGAAGCGGGCGCCGCGACATCCAACTGAAGGGATCCGGCCCGACCCCCTTTTCCCGCCGGGGCGACGGACGCGCCGCCCTCGGGCCGGTACTGCGCGAGTATCTCGTCAGCGAGGCGATGCACGCCCTCGGCATTCCGACCACCCGCGCGCTCGCGGCCGTGAGCACCGGCGAGCGGGTGATCCGTGAGACGGTGCTGCCGGGCGCGGTGCTGACGCGGGTCGCGTCGAGCCATATCCGGGTCGGGTCGTTCCAGTTTTTCGCCGCCCGCGGGGACGTCGAAGGTCTGCGTGCGCTCGCCGACCACGTGATTGCGCGCCACGATCCCGAGGCGGCGCAGTCCGACAATCCCTACCGCGCCCTGCTCGATGGCGTGATCCGCCGTCAGGCCGAGCTGATCGCGCGTTGGCTCGCTGTCGGCTTCATTCACGGCGTGATGAACACCGACAACATGTCGGTTGCCGGTGAGACTATCGATTATGGTCCCTGCGCTTTTCTCGACACCTACGACCCGGCAACCGCCTTCAGCTCCATCGATCGCCACGGGCGCTACGCCTACGGCAACCAACCGCGCATCGCCCTTTGGAATCTCACCCGGCTTGCGGAGGCGCTTCTGCCTCTTCTGTCGGAGGATGAGACGCGGGCCGTTGCCGAGGCCGAAGCCGCGCTGACCGGCTTCGCAGGTCAGTTCGAGGCTGCCTATCACGGCGGATTGAACCGAAAGCTCGGCCTCGCCACGATGCGCGACGGCGATCCCGCACTTGCGGGCGATCTGCTGAAAGCCATGGCCGAGAACGAGGCCGATTTCACCCTCACCTTCCGGCGCCTCGGCGAAGCCGCGCCGGGACCTGATGGCGAACCGGATCCGGCAGCTGTCGAATCGGTTCGGAGCCTCTTCATCGATCCGACCGCCTACGATCGTTGGGCCGAAGGTTGGCGCAGGCGGCTCAAGGACGAAGCTGGCGATCCCGCTGCTCGGCGTCAGATGATGATGGCGGTCAATCCAGCTTTCATTCTACGCAACCACCGTGTCGAGGAGATGATCGAGGCCGCGGTCGAACGGCAAGATTTCGCACCGTTCGAGACGCTGTTGATGGTTCTGACGCGTCCCTACAACGATCAGCCGGATTTCGCGCAATATGCCGAGCCTCCGGAAGGTGGCGGACTTGGATATCGCACCTTCTGTGGAACATGATGACGAGTAATTTCATCGAATTAACGCGTAAATAATAATATAAATAGTATGCTTATGATGAATTCTATGGCTATCATCCATTAATTTTCATCGAAAAGAATGTTCATGCAGGTATACATCTCAAGATCCTGCCTCGATCTACTATGTCGTGCGCTGAAGCCGAGGGCGCCATCATGTTGCAAACCGTCCGCTCACCCCACTGTTGTTCGACTGCAACCCGCTGCCTGGGTTGCCCTGCTCCGCCGCCTGTCCGTACGGGTCTCCACCCTTGTGGTCGGCAGCAACCGGCTGCTTGAGACTTGCGCCGTGATGCATGCCCGCGCCGCCGATGCAGCGGCTTTGGGCGAGCGGGGCGCCGCGACGCATGAGATCATGCGCAACGCCGTCCGGGCCACGTCCGGCACCGGCACCGTAAGGTCGAACATCGCTGGCGTGGCTCAGGCATCCGAAGAGACTGGGGCTGCTGCGCCAGTGCCCGCCCCGGCATCCGAATTGTCGCGGCAATCGGAGCCTCTCGCCGCTGACGTGGCGCATATCCGCGAGACCGTTCAGGCGTCCCGACGCGGTGCGACGGCAGGGTGCTCATTAAATACAAGCTTTGCCGCCGCAATTACGGGAGGTGCGGATTGACGGGAGTGTGCGTATCGCTTACTCCGCGCCCCTCACTTGCAGAATGTCAGTTGCAGGTCACTCGCCGAAAGCCGGCGGGTCAGCGGCGAACGGATCGACGATGCGCACGGTTCTTATCGTAGTGGAAGCGCCACAGACGGGGCGGGCTTGATCTCAAGCCCGACAGGCCCGGTCGGTGGCGCATGCAGGGTCCCTCGGGGCCCTTTTTTATTGCGCGTAATCCAGCGGGCCGGCATGCGGATCGGAACACGAAGAACGGATTGATGGAGGAATCGATGAGCGGCGAGGTCATGACCGGGGCCCAGATGGTCATCCGGGCGTTCCAAGATCAGGGCGTGGATACCCTGTTCGGCTATCCGGGCGGCGCGGTGCTGCCGATCTACGACGCGCTTTTCGACGAGACCAAGATCAAGCACGTGCTGGTGCGCCACGAGCAGGGTGCGGTCCATGCGGCCGAGGGCTATGCGCGCTCGTCGGGCAAGGTCGGCGTCGTCCTCGTCACGTCGGGCCCCGGTGCCACCAACATCGTTACCGGCCTCACCGACGCGATGCTGGACTCGATCCCGCTCGTCGCCGTGACGGGTCAGGTCCCGACGCACCTCATCGGCTCCGATGCGTTCCAGGAATGCGACACGGTCGGCATCACCCGGCACTGCACGAAGCACAATTACCTCGTCAAATCGATCGAGGATCTGCCGCGCATCCTGCACGAGGCGTTCTACGTCGCGAGCCACGGGCGTCCCGGCCCGGTCGTCATCGATCTGCCGAAGGACATCCAGTTCGCGAGCGGCGTCTATTCCCGCCCGGCGCAGGATGGCCACAAGACCTACAACCCGCCGGTGAAGGGCGATCCCGAAAAGATCCGCGCGGCGGTCGAGCTGATGGCGGGTGCGCGTCGCCCGGTCTTCTACACCGGCGGTGGCGTCATCAATTCCGGCCCGGAAGCCTCGCGCCTGCTGCGGGAACTGGTCGCCGAGACCGGCTTCCCCGTCACGTCCACGCTGATGGGGCTCGGGGCCTTTCCGGCCTCCGACGACAAGTTCCTCGGAATGCTGGGCATGCACGGCACCTACGAGGCCAACCTCGCGATGCATGATTGCGACGTGATGATCAACATCGGCGCGCGCTTCGACGACCGCATCACCGGCCGCCTCGATGCGTTCTCGCCATTCTCGAAGAAGATCCACGTCGATGTCGACGCCTCCTCGATCAACAAGGTCGTGAAGGTCGATGTCGGCATCCTCGGCGATTGCGCCGCGGTGCTGGAGGAGATGCTCGCCCAGTGGCGCGCGCTGCCGAAGCAGCCCGACAAGGATCGGATGGAGGACTGGTTCAACAAGATCAGCCGCTGGAAATCGCGCGACTGCCTCGCCTACTGGCCGTCGGGCACGATCATCAAGCCGCAATACGCGGTGCAGCGGCTCTACGAGGCGTGCAAGGATCGCAAGACCTTCGTCACGACCGAGGTCGGCCAGCACCAGATGTGGGCGGCGCAATACTTCAAGTTCGATGAGCCGAACCGCTGGATGACCTCGGGCGGCCTCGGCACGATGGGCTACGGCCTGCCGGCGGCGATCGGCACGCAGCTCGCCAACCCGGACGGCCTCGTCATCGACATCGCGGGCGAAGCCTCGATCCTGATGAACATGCAGGAGATGTCGACGGCGGTGCAGTACCGGCTGCCGGTCAAGATCTTCATCCTGAACAACGAGTATATGGGCATGGTGCGCCAGTGGCAGGAGCTGCTGCACGGCTCCCGCTACTCGCAGAGCTACTCGGAGAGCCTGCCGGACTTCGTGAAGCTGGCCGAGGCCTACGGCGCCAAGGGCATCCGCTGCGAGAAGCCCGGTGAGCTCGACGCGGCGATCCAAGAGATGCTGGACTATGACGGTCCGGTGATCTTCGACTGCATCGTCGACAAGAAGGAGAACTGCTTCCCGATGATCCCGTCGGGCAAGGCGCACAACGAGATGCTGCTGTCCGACTATCTCGGTGAGACCGGGGTGGAGATCGGCGACGTCATCTCGGCCGAGGGCAAGATGCTGGTCTGATCGGCCCCGCATCGCGCGAACGCACGGGACCGCCATGCCCAGCGTCGCCCGTTTCGATCGGTCAGGACCTCTTTCGGCGGAGGCTCCTGACCCATCGGCGAGCTGCCGCGCGGGTTCGCTTCGGCCAACCCGCGGGCGGCGGCAGGGCGTCGTGCCGGCTCGGGTCCAGGCGAGGCACCGTGGCGGCGCGCTCTGCGGCGGTGAGCCCGCTGCGCTTGCGCAGAAGAACGAAGAACTCGGTCTCGCCCGGACAGGTCGGCTCCAAGGCCGCGCATTCGAACGGGAGCAGGTCGAGGGCGAAGAGTTCCGAGAGGGCGCGGGCGAAGCTGTACGGCGTGAACACCGTGCAGTGGACGTCGATGTGGAGCCCGCTCGCGATGGCGGTCGCTGTGGCGTCGAGAGCTGCCGGCGGGCCACCGACGATCGGCTTGTCCGGTGCCGGCTTGCCGCCCCAAGTGGCGAGCACGTCGATCTCGCTTGCTCTCGCGAAATGTTCGTAGACGGCCTCAGGCGGTGGCGTGCGCAGCCGCAGCAGATGGGCTGCGACGAGAGCGCCGACGCTACTCGGCGTGCGGAAATGGTCGAAGGTGAAGCGCTTGTCCGGCACCATCAGGCAGAACACGCCGCCCTCGTTCAAGGCGTCGCCGCATTCCCGCAGCCAGCCGATGCAGTCGGGAACGTGCTCGACGACGTGCGAGGCGACGATGTAATCGACCGGACCGCGCGAACCGAGCGCCCGCGGCAGCCCGCCTTCGCCGAGAACGACATCGACGGGAACGATCCCCTCGATACCGGCGGGGCCGAGGGTCGGGTGGTCGCGGTACTGGTGGCGCAGCCCCTCGGTCGAGAGGTGATCGGCATAGAGGACGTTGCCGTCGCTTTTGAGGAGGATCGGGCGCGAGAGGGGCCCGAGCTCGACGCCGGTTCGGCCCTGCGGCCGGACGAGATTCAAAACACGCTGACGCCGATCCATGGCGCGGCCGGTATCATGCCACCGGCAGGCGGGTCCAGCACTGGAGCGCCGACCTGAGGTGGTGCAGGCGAGATGGTACGAAGTTCAAGTTGAGGGATGCGACGAAATGAATGCGATGAACACCCACTACCCCGAGCCCACGCGGATCGAGACCGTCAACCGTCATACCCTCGCGGTGGTCGTGGACAACGAGCCCGGTGCGCTGGCCCGCATTGCCGGCCTGTTCTCCGGTCGCGGTTACAACATCGAGAGCCTGACGGTCTCCGAGACGGAAGAGGCACGCCACCTCTCGCGCATCACCATCGTCACCACTGGCACCAACGCCGTGATCGACCAGATCAAGGCGCAGCTCGACCGCCTCGTGCCCGTGCACCGCGTCGTCGATCTGACGCTACAGGGGCAAGCGCTGGAGCGTGAGCTGTGCCTCGTGAAGGTGGCCGGCACCGGCGAGCACCGGAGCGAGGCCCTACGCCTCGCCGCCGCCTTCGGCGCCCGCACCCTCGACGCCACGCTGAACTCCTTCGTGTTCGAGCTCACAGGCGCGACGGAGGAAATCGACCGCTTCATCCGCCTGCTCTCGGTGATCGGCCTCGTGGAGATCTCCCGCACCGGCATCGCCGCGATGGGGCGTGGCGCGGAGCCGCTGTAACTGGGCTTTCCTGCGGGCGGCGCTACTCTATGGGGGCGTCGTCCGCAGCGATAAGAAGTCCATGACCGCCCGCACGCTCTATTACGCCCCCGGCGCCTGCTCGCTCGCCTCCCACATCGTGCTGGAGGAGATCGGCGCGCCCTACGAGACCATTCGCCTCGACCTCGCCAAAGGCGACCAGAGGGCGCCGGAATATCTCGCGGTCAACGAGCGCGGACGCGTGCCGGCCCTTTATGAAGAGGGCTGGGTGCTCACCGAGAACGCGGCGATCCTGCGCCACCTCGCCCGCTCCCATCCGGAGGCCGGCTTGCTGCCGGAGGATCTGCGCGGGCAGGCGGCGGCTGACGAGTGGATGGCGTGGCTCTCCACCGGGCATCACATCGCCTACGCCCATGTCCGCCGGCCCGAGCGCTACAGCGCCGACGAGACCGCCTTCCCGGAGATTCGGGCGAAGGGGGCCGACACGTTCGGCGATCTCTGCACCATGACCGAGGTGCGGCTTTCCAACGGCGGCTGGGCGCTCGGCGAGCGATACAGCGTCGTCGATGCCTACCTCATGGTATTCTGGCTCTGGGCCCGCGGCCCGACGATCGGCTTCGATATGCCTTCGCTCTTCCCGGCCTGGACGGCGCATGCCCGCCGCATGGCCGAGCGCCCTGCCGTGCGCACAGTATTCGCCCGCGAGGGGCTGACGCTACCGGCCTGAGACCTCGACACCCCTCCCCTCATTCAACCCGCTCTTTGGCGTTTAACCGTCGAAGCAGCCGCACGTGGCGCAGGAATCGCTTGGCCACGGCAGCGGACGCGATCTCACCGTGCCGAACCGAACGAAGGTGAGGGTTTCGCGTGTGGCATGGAACGCGCCGAGTGCGACTCGGTTCTGCCGCTTGGGTTCGAAGACCAAGGACGAGATGAGGGCGGCTGGCGGCGATGTGCGGGATCTGCGGGGAGATCAACTTCGGCGGCGCGGCCGATCCGAACGCCGTGCGGGCGATGATGGAGGTTCTGCGCCCCCGCGGTCCTGACGCTGGTGGGATCCACGGCCAGGGCGGCGTCCTGTTCGGCCATTGCCGTTTGAAGATCATCGACCTCTCGGAAGCCGGCCAGCAGCCGATGGTCGATGCCGAACTGGGGCTCTCGATTGTCTTCAACGGCTGCATCTACAACTACAAGGACCTTCGCGAGCAACTGATCGCCAAGGGCTACCGCTTCTTCTCGACCAGCGACACCGAGGTGGTGCTCAAGGCGTTTCACGCCTGGGGCCGGGACTGCGTGAAGCGCTTCCTCGGCATGTTCGTCTTCGCCGTCTACGAACGCGATTCGGGCCGCGTCACGTTCGCCCGCGACCGGCTCGGCATCAAGCCGCTCTATTATGCAGAGTCCGGCAAGCGCTTCCGTTTCGCCTCCGCGCTGCCGGCCCTGCTCGCAGCCGGCGATGTCGACACCACGATCGATAGGGCGGCGCTCCACCACTACATGAGCTGGCACGCAGGCGTGCCGGCCCCACTGACGATCCTCAAGGGCGTCCGTAAGGTCCACCCGGCCACGACCCTGACGTTCGAGCCCGATGGCTCGCGCCGCGAAGAAACCTACTGGTCGCTCGTGGTCGGTCCCCGCCAGGAGGACCGTCACAGAACCGAGGCGGATTGGCGCGCGGCGGTGCTCGACTCGCTCACCACGGCGGTCGCGCGCCGCCAGATCGCCGACGTGCCGACCGGCGTGCTGCTATCGGGTGGTCTCGATTCCTCGGTGATCGTCGCCCTGCTGGCCAAGAGCGGTCAGAGCGGGCTCAAGACCTTTTCCGTTGGCTTCGACGCGGTGAACGGCGTCGAGGGCGACGAGTTCAAATACTCCGACATCATCGCCGAGCGGTTCGAGACCGACCACGCCAAGCTCGTCGTGGACGGCTCTCGGACGCTTGAGGCCCTGCCGGCGGCGATCCATGCCATGGCTGAGCCGCAGATGAGCCACGACGCGGTGGCCTTCCTCCTGCTGTCGCAGGAAGTCGCCAAGCACGTGAAGGTAATCCAGAGCGGTCAAGGCGCCGACGAGGTGTTCGGCGGGTACCATTGGTATCCGAAGCTGATGGGATCGACCGATCCGACGACGGATTACGCGAACGCCTATTTCGACCGCGACCACGCGGAGATGCGTGAGACGCTCACACCCGATTTCGTGGATCAGGATTACAGCCGCGATTTCCTCGCCCGTTTTTTCGCCGAGTCGAAGAGCGCCAGCGCCATCGACAAGACCCTCGACCTCGATCAGCGGATTATGCTCGTGGACGATCCGGTCAAGCGGGTCGACAACATGACCATGGCCTGTGGGCTGGAGGCGCGCGTCCCTTTCCTCGACCATGAACTGGTCGAACTCGCCGCGCGCATTCCCGCCGAACTGAAAGTGCGCGACGGCGGCAAGTACATCCTCAAGGAGGCCGCCCGCGCCGTGGTTCCGGCCGAGGTGATCGACCGGCCGAAGGGCTACTTTCCGGTTCCGGCCCTCAAGCACATCCGCGGGCCGTTCATGGAGTTCGTGCGCGACGTGCTCGACCGTCCGGCGGCGCGCGAGCGCGGCATCTTCAACCGGGCTTACGTCGATCGCCTGCTCGCCGATCCCGACGGGACGCTGACGCCGAAGGGCAACTCCAAGCTCTGGCAGGTCGCCCTGCTCGAAGCGTGGCTGCAATCGCACGGCATCTGATCTCCCGCTTCCGCGTTGCAGGCATGAACCGCCGCGTCGAAATTCAGCCGGCGCGTGCGGCAGCGCTCAAGGTGACGCGGATTCTCCACGATCTTGGCCGATGCGCGATGCGCTGGAACGCTGCGGGAGACCCCAAACGATGTGTCGCTGGATCGCTTATCGAGGCCGCACGATCCCGCTCGAGCATTATGTGACCGAACCGGCGCATTCGCTGGTCTCGCAAAGCATCAAGGCGCTCGAATCGACGGCGAGCACCAACGGCGACGGCTTCGGCCTGGGCTGGTACGGCGACCACCCCGAGCCCGGCCGCTTCCGCGAGGTGCAGCCGGCGTGGTCCGACGAGAACCTGCGCTACATCTGCCGCCACCTGCACTCGCACCTGTTCTTCGCCCATGTGCGTGCGGCAACCGGCACGCCGATCACCCGGCCGAACTGCCACCCCTTCGCCTGCGGACCGTGGCTGTTCATGCATAACGGCTATATCGGCGACTGGTCGCGGCTGCGCCGGCCGATCGAAGCCCTGATACCCGACGAACTCTATCCCTCCCGCAACGGCACGACCGATTCCGAGGCGCTGTTCCTGGCGATCCTCGGCCAGGGCCTGATGGCATCGGAAGTGAAGCGCGACCCGATCACCGCCACGACGCGGGCGCTGGCTGCGGTGACGGAATTGGTCGGCGGCATCGAGGGCGGGCATCCGTTCCGCTTTACCGCGGCACTCGCCGATGGGCGCGACCTCTACGCCTTCCGCTACGCTGCCAACGATGCGGCCAACAGCATGTATTACCGCCAGTCGGCGGATGGCGTCGTGGTGGTCTCGGAGCCGTTGGATAAGGAGCACGCGACCTGGACCCCGGTACCGGACAACAGCGTCGTGATCGCCCGCAAGGACGCGCTGGTCGAGGTTGTTTCGCTGAAGGATTTCGGCCTCGCCCGGACGTCCCGCCTGCCGCAACTGCAAATGCAGCTGAGCGCATAACCGGGCACGGCGCCGAGGCGACGCTCGGCGCGGCCAGATTCTTGTCGTGAAGCGCATTCCGACGGACCGGTGGCCGTTTCGTCGGAATGTGATTCAGGCCATCCACGTCGAGCCGCTGACGGCGGAGAGCGTCATGCTGTCCGAGCCGACATCGGCGGCGCTGTAACCGAGGATCTGCGCGAGTTGTTCTCGGGCACGCCAGACCCGGCTCTTCACCGTGCCGATGCGGCAATTCATGACGTTGGCCGCCTCCTCGTAGCTGAGGTTCTCGATCGCCACGAGGATCAACGCTTGCCGCATCGGCAAGGGTAGCTTGGCGAGCGCCGTCTGCGCGTCCATCAGATCGACATGGCCCGATTGCTCGGGTGCCGCAGCGAGCCGCTCGGCGTAATCGCCGTCGCTGTCGGCGACCTCGCGCACCTCCTTGCGGTGGCGCGAGTAGAAGGCGTTGCGCATGATCGTGAACAACCACGCGCCGAGATTGGTGCCGACGGTGAAGCGGGAGCGGCTGCGCCAGGCCCGCAGGAACGTATCCTGCACGAGGTCGTCGGCGGCCGACGGATTCTTCGTCAGCGACATCGCGAAGTTGTAGAGGCGCGGCGTCATCTCGATGATCGAGGCTCGGAACGATTCCTCGTCCTTCCCCTCTTGAGCGACGAGGACGGTCTCCAACCTAGCCAGAAGAGCGTCGAAGCGACCGGCCTCGATATTCGGATTGCCCGGCACCTGCGCGTAGGCTTCCGCAAGAAGCGCTCCAAGGCGTTGCTGGACGTCAGCAGGGAGCGTCGGCACCTCGTCGTCGAGGCGCAAGGTGAGGTCGTCGAGGGTCGTCTTTGGCATCAGGTCCTGTGGCTGGTCACGGACGCACGCAGGGGTCCGTGCCCCGGCGCCGGACTTGTCTCGCGATTTGCAGTCCCCTGCGCCAACATAGATTATCAGGGCTCGAAAGAGCGTATCGGTATTTAGAGGAATAGGAGGGCTTTCCAGATCCGATGGTGCGCGTGGTCGGCCCCGTATGAAAACCAGCCTCACTTTCTATTTTCTACAGTCGCATCGAGCGGTTGGCGGCGAACAAGGTTGGATCTGCGCAGTTTTGCGACCGTTCCGTGAAAAGGATCGTGCATCGTAATGGGGCGTCCACTTCGGGTATTCGTGGTTTCCGCGGCCGCCATCGGCACCGTTCTCATCACCGGCGCCCTCGCCCGTTTCAGCCACGCGCCGATGCCGGAGGCGGGCGACCTTCTCAATTCCGAGCGCTCACCGATCGAGACCGCCTACGATGTCCTCGGCTGATGCATCGCACGGGACGAGGCAGAGCGGCTCGCACCGCCCTTTCGCCGGAGGGCGGCGCCGTGGTGATCGACGATGCTCTGGTGAGCCGCCAAAACGCTGTTCGGGCTTGTGCCGGCACCGGGGGCGGCTACAGGTGCGGAACTTGGTTGGTCTCGCCTGGAGCGCATCCTACCTCCAGGACTCCGGCGTCGCGGTCGGTGCCGACGCCAACGCGCAACTCGGCGTTCCGGGTACGCTCGATGCGGGCATCCCGCTCGATCCGGCCAACAGTTTGCGGGCGCTGGTCGATCGCAACCTCCGCGCGAAGGTCGTTTCGGCGAACAAGGCCTCACCGAAGGCAAGCACCGCACGCGTCACGTGCGAGGGCCACGCTTACTGGGCCGATGCCGAGGCTGGAGTTTCAGGCGAAGAGCAGGCGGACCTCGTCGCCGATCTTCTCTCGGTCAACCGCTTAACCGAACCTGTTTCAGTGCCGTGACCCAACCGCCCCTCGATCCGAGCTGCCGGTGCGACGCATCGCCCGGATTGCGTTTCGGGGTGATCCGACGCGGCCGCAGCTGGTTAACATCGATCCATCCGGCAACGGTCGCGCTCGCACGGCCTGAGCCACCCCAGCGAATGAGCCCGAACCATGAGCGTCCTGGACGTGCTCCCGCTCCTGGCCCTTCTGGCACCGATGCCGCCGATCCGGCCGGAGCCGCCGTCGCCTCCGCGGATGCCGGACTGGTTTCCCGCCTTCATCATGGGCATGACGGTGTTCATCATGGTCGCGCCGATGGTCGCCATCTGGGGCTTTCACCGCTCCGAGCGTTCGTTCCGCTCGACCTGCCAAGCGGCCGGCGGGCAGGTGGTACACGCCTCGCCTGCCGACGACGCGGTCCGCTGCCGCCGATTCTGAACGGCCGAGCTTCGCTGGAGCCGGAAACCCGGTTGCGGTTCGCGGCAACCCGGAAAAAAGCCCGCACCGGCTGAGCCGGCCCGGTCGAAGTCTCGGAGAAACAGGTAAGGGACCTGATGAGCCGGTCACCGGCTTCAGTCGACGCCGTTCATTCATTCAGCCGCGCAAGGGCCCTGCAAAGTCGTAGTTCAGGCGCTGCGTCCGGGACGATAACGCGGCATCAGGCTTGAAACGACAGGACGGCGCGTGTTCCGCTCGGGCCGGGAACGTAGGTCAGCACCGAGCGCAGGTTGGAGGCCATGGCCCGGATGATGCGTGAGCCGAGGCCGGTGCCTTTCGCCTGCCCCTCACCCGTCCAGCCGATCCCGTCATCCTCGACGGCGAGGGAGAGCGTGTCGGGCCCCTCGCGCATCACCTGGACGCGGATTTCGCCCTGGGTCTCGGCGGGATAGGCATACTTGTAGGCGTTGGTGACGAGTTCGGTCACGACGACGCCGAGCGAGACCGCCTTGTCGGTGGCCAGCCGGATCGGCTCCGCATGCAGGCGGATGGCATGGTCGCGCCCCGACGCCTTCATTGCGAGCTGTAGCTCTTCCACGAGCCCGGTCAGGTAGGCGTCGAGTTCCACCGCCTCGACATCCTGCGAGGTGTAGAGCCGGCGGTGGATACCGGCGATGGCCGAGATCCGCGCCTGCATCTCTTCCAGCGCCTCCTTGGCCGCCGGGTCCGCCACCGCATTAGTCTGCATCCGGGCGAGCGCGGCAACCAGGGTCAAGGAGTTGGCGACCCGGTGGTTCACTTCGCGCAGCAACAGCTCCGCCCGGTCGCGCGCCTCGCGAACGGCGGCTTCCGCCCGCTCCTTGTCGCGGCGCAGGGCCTCTTGGCGCAGGGCGGTATCGACCGCCTCGCCGAGCAATTCCCGGAACTGGCCCTGCACGTCCTTCCAGACGTAATCGACCGCGCCTGCTTTGAGGGCGGCCACCGCCACACGGCTGTCCTCGGAGCCGGTCACGTAGATCACCGGCGGCGCTTCCGGCAGGGCCCGGAGCATCGGCAGCAATTCGAGCCCGGTCCGATCCGGCATGTGATGGTCGAGGGCGATAAGGTCGATCTCGCCCGCCTGCGCCCGCGCCAGCCCGTCCGTGCCGTTCGTTGCCAGTTCGACATGGTGCCCCCGGGCCTGAAGCGAGCGCTGCACGAGGCGCCCGAGGCCGGGATCGTCGTCGATGTAGAGGATGCGGCAGGATGCGGGGGGCGCGTCGCTCATGAGTTCTCGGGAACCTGGATGACCGAGAAGAACAGCCCGAGCTGACGGATGGCGTTGGAGAAACCCTCGTAGTTCACGGGTTTGGTGATGTAGACGTTCGCCCCGAGATCGTAGCAGCGCTGGATCTCACGGCTGTCGTCGGTGGTCGTGAGGACGACGACCGGCGAGCGCTTGGTGTGCGGATTGGCCTTGATCCGCTCCAAGATGTCGATGCCGGTCATGTCGGGCAGGTTGAGGTCGAGCAGGATCAGGAGGTGGCGCCGTCCGCTCACCTCGCCGGTGCCGTCGGCCCCGAACAGGAATTCGAGTGCCGAAGTCCCGTCGCGAAACGGCAGAATCTCGTTGTTGACCCCTGCGCGCCGGATGTTGCGCTCGATCAGCCGGGCATGACCCTCGTCGTCCTCGATCATCACGATGCTGACGGTATGGAAAGGAGGCTGCATGGCTACTCCGCGGCCAGAGTCATCGTATCGGGAGGATCGGATTTCGCGGCCCCGCCTCGGCCTGTAACCGGCTCGCGCGGCAGCGTCACGATAAAGGTTGTGCCGATGCCCGGCTGTGACGACACCTCGATCCGTCCGCCGAGCGCGCGCACCAGGGCTTTCACGCTGGCGAGCCCGATCCCCTCCCCCGGCTGATCCTGCGTGCCGGACCGCCGGAACAGCTCGAAGATGCGGCCATGATCCTGCGGTGCGATACCCCGCCCCGTGTCGGAGACGGCAAAACGGATGCGGTTGCCGGGCGCGGGCCGGGCCGTGACTTCGACGGTTCCGGGCCGGGCCGGATCGAGATATTTGAGGGCGTTGTCGATCAAGTTGCCGAAGACCTGTTCCACGGCGAGCCGGTCGGCCACGATCGAGGGCAGATCCTCGGCCACCGTCACCGTCACACCCTTGCGCCCGGCCTGGTGGCGCTGGGCGTCGGCGATCCCGCGGATGACGGCCGTCATCGCGAGCGGCTCCGGGCTGAACCGGCGCCGGCCCTCTCGTGAGAGTTTCAGGATGGCGGCGATCAACCGCTCCATCTTGACGATCGCCGCCTGGATGAAGCCCAGCGCCTCGGTGATGTCGTCATCGATCCGCCCGCCCTGCGGATGGTCGCGCAGCACCGTGCGCAATTCCTGGCGCACCGCCTCCAGCTCGCTCGTGAATCCCATCACGTTGACGAGCGGCGCGCGCAGATCGTGGCTGACGATGTAGGCGTAGCGCTGAATCTCTTCATTCGATTCTCGCAACTCGGCCTCGGCCTCACGCTGCTCGGTGATGTCGGTGTGGACGCCGACCCATTCGCGGATGGCACCGTGCGGCTCGAGCACGGGGACCGCGCGGATCGAGAAATGCCGCCACAAGCCGTCCCGAGCACGCACCCGATGCTCGTGCAGGAAGGTGCTGCGGGTGGCGACGGTCGCGTTCCAAGCCTCGACGCTTGCCTGCCTATCCTCCGGATGCACGGCGTCGGCCCAGCCGAAGCCCTCATACTCGTCGCGGGTTTGCCCTGTCAGGGCGGCCCAGCCGGGCTGTTCGCCCATCATCCGGCCCTCCGGATCGTTGGTCCACAGCACGCCGCGCACGGCTTGTACGGCGGCCCGGAAACGCTCTTCGCTTGCCCGCAATTCACCCTGGATCCGCTGCTGATCGAAAGCGGAAGCGAGCATCGCGAGGAACAGGATCACGAAGGTCGCCCCGGCCACGTAGAGGGCGAGATTCTGCTGATCCACGCTCGTCGCTGCGAAATGAGCGGAATGAGCGCCGGCGTCCTCGGCGGTGATCGTCGCGGCTGCCATGCCGGTGTAGTGCATACCGGCCACTGCAACGCCCATGGTCAGGGCGGCGGCGAAGCGCTGCCAGACGTTCGTGGGTCGAAAGGTCAGCCACAGAGCGACGGTCGCCGCGGTGATGGCGATCCCCACCGAGAGCGCGACAACCGGCACGCTGTAGGCGAGCTGGCCGGGCATCCGCATCGCGGCCATCCCGGTATAGTGCATCGCCGCCACGCCGATCCCCATGACGGGACCGGCAACGAGGACGTCCCTGCGGCCGGCCCGCCGACGGCCGACCCAGGCCAAAGCCGCGCCGGTCACCCCGATGGCGATGAGAAGGGACAGGAGCGTGTGGCCGAGGTCGTAGGCTGCGGGCTGCCCCATTTCGAAGGCCAGCATCCCGACGAAATGCATCGACCAGATGCCGCCCCCCATCGCCAAGGCCGCACCCAGAAGCCAAGCCCAGCCCAGCCCGGATGCGGCGGCGCGCACGCGTCCGCCGAGATCGAGCGCGGTGTAGGAGGCGAGTACGGCAATGGCGAGGGACAGCGCCACGAGAGCCGGATTGTAGCCGGTGGAAACCATCGTCAGGCAGAATCTCGGAGGCTGTCGATAAGTGCTTGCGCCACGGGCACCGTCGGATCCGCTTCACGAACCGCGACGATGCGAGCCGGGCGCGGCACGGCTGCCCGAGACCCGCTTAAGTTACATTGCGGACGCGTTTGATGCTATCGCGGCCCACCACTGAGATCGTACCCCCGTTCTTTATCGTACAAACTCACGAGAGCGTTTTAGGTCGGAAAAGGGGCGCTACCCGCTTGCTTCGGTAACTACCTTAGGTACGAAACAGATGCGCTCAGGCACGGAATGTCGCAAGAAATGCGATCCTGTATGGCTGAGTACCCGAAGCAGATGCGGCAGAAGCGATCGAATTGCCTCATGACGCCGCCGCCTGTATCCCGATTCGGTCGAGAATCTCTCGGCGACGTTGAGACCGTCGCGTCGCAAGCATTCGAACTGGTTCAGAGCGGGCGAACGGAGCCGCCGCCACGTGATTCCTTGGCGCGAAAGCTCGCGACCTATGTGGATCTGACCCACCGTGACCTCCTGGACCTCGAAGAATGGTCTGCAAACGGTCGTCGCTACACGGCGCAGACCCCGCTTTTGCACCAGTCCGACGTCCCGGAAAGCGCCATCCTGGTGCTCGACGGCTTCGCCTGCCGCTACAAGTTCCTGACCAATGGGCGGCGACAGATCACGGCCTACCTCCTGCCGGGGGACCTCTTCGAGCCTGATCTCGACTTTCGCCTGCCGCTCGACTGCGCGATCGGAACCCTGACCGCCTGCCAGCTCGCCTTCATTCCGCGTGCCGATTACGAGAGCATCATCCGGCGACGTCCGCGGATCGCCCGCGCGCTGCAGATGGTTCGGCTGACCGAATCGGCGACCTTGCGCGAATGGATTACCAATCTCGGCTCCCGGTCCGGTCCCGAGCGGCTGGCGCACTTCCTGTGTGAAATGCTGCTGCGTCTGCGGACTGCCGGTCTCGCCCCCGGTAACCAGTACAGCTTCCCCATCACGCAGGCCGATCTCGCCGACACGCTCGGCATGTCGTGCGTTCACGTCAATCGCGTTCTCCAGAAGCTGCGTCGCGACGGCTTGATCGAGCTTTCCGGCCGCAGGCTCACGATCTTGAAGCCCGAGGGGCTCAGGGTGCTGGCCGAGTATGATGCATCCTATCTGGAGCTTGCCGCTGTCCCGCTGCGGCCCTCGGCCATCGACGAACTCATCGCCTGACGACCATTCCCGAAGCCGCCGCCTCTCGTCCCTCAGAGGGTGGCGGTTGGTTGCACCCCGGCCCTGGCCGCCGTCAGCACCGCTTCCGGCAGGGTACGCGCCCCGAGCGCTTCCATGACGCGGGCTCGGTGGATCTCGACGGTGCGCGGACTGAGGCCGAGGACTCGGCCGATCGACTTGTTCGTGCCCCCTGCCAGCA
This sequence comes from Methylorubrum extorquens, assembly GCF_024169925.1. Taxonomy (NCBI): domain Bacteria; kingdom Pseudomonadati; phylum Pseudomonadota; class Alphaproteobacteria; order Hyphomicrobiales; family Methylobacteriaceae; genus Methylorubrum; species Methylorubrum extorquens. The sequence goes on along the minus strand of NZ_JALJXF010000001.1, from coordinate 789,796 downwards.
ACCCCTCCAGCACCTGCCGTTCTCGGGGTGAAAGAGTCGCGATGCGAAGCTTGGCGTCGTCGTGGGCATGGCTGCGCTCGGTGTCGGTGCGCTGTTCGGCCAAAGCGGCCGAGACGGCGGTGAGCAGTACCGCCGGCTCGCACGGTTTTTCGAGGTAATCGACGGCACCGGCCTTCATGGCGCGCACGCCGAAGCCGACATCGCCGTGGCTGCGTCCGATGACGAGTACGGGCAGGGCGAGCTGCCCGGCCTTGAGCGCTTTCGCCACCGCGAGGCTCTCCGGTCCAGCGGTCTCGATGTCGAGAATGACGCAACCCGGCTGCAGGGAGCTTGCGACCTCTGCCAGCCCCGCGGCCTTCGCGAAGGTCTGTACCTCGTAGCCGGCCAGCCGCAGCAGCCTGAGCAGCGCTCGTCGCGCGGGCGCATCCTCGTCCACAAGGTAGATCCGTGCGCCGGTGCGCCCCGTCACATCTTCGGCGATGCCGCCGAGTTGGTGAACGCGGCCATCCTCTCCGGTGATCGGGAAGAACGTATCGCGGATCCGCCTGACGGCGCCGTCCGACGGGCGCAGGATGCGGTATTCTTGGACGACCACCTCACCCTCCTCCACCCGTTCGAGCGTATGGCTCACGCTGTCGCGGTCGTCCGGATGGATCGTTTCAAGCCAGCGTTCGAGGGACGGCAGCCGCTCCGGCGCGACGCCCCAAACGCGTCGAAGGGCATGATTGAGGTAAGTCAGATGGCGGCTCTCCAAATCCGCGAGCCACAAGACGTTGGTCGAATGTTCGGCAAATCGCCGGAAGCGCGCTTCGCCCGCGCGGTGGGCGGCCTCCTCTCGCTTGCGCCCGGTGATCTCAACCGCGACACCGATGAAGCCGGCGGGTCGGCCGTCTTCGAACTCGGCTCGTCCGCGCGTCGAGACCCAGCGCTCGACGCCGTCCCCGAGTCCGATCACCCGATACTCGACGTGGTAGGTGCCATCGCCTGCCAGATCGATGCATCGGGCGAGCGCCGCCTCAACCCCCGTGCGATCGTCGGGATGGATCGCCGACAGCCAGACGGATTGATCGAGCGGCGTGTCGGGTGTCAGCCCCCACATGGCCTTGAGACGCGCGTCGGATTGCAGTGCCCCCGTCGCGGGGTTCCAACGATAGGACGATAGGCCACCCAGATCGATGGCGGCCCGAAGACGGGCTTCGCTCCGTCTCCAAACCTCCCCCGTTTCGCGCTCTTCCTCGACGAGGAGGAGTACGGCCGGCTCCGTGCCGCTCCAGGAGCGTGCGTTGTTGGTCGGACCCTGCAGAGGCACCCCACTGATCCGTGCCCAGCGCCCGATCCCGTCATCGCCGCGGTAATGGAAGCGCGTGACCGGGACGCTTTCACCACGCAAGGCCCGCGCGAACGGATGATCGCGCGGATCGAGGAGGGTGCCATCCGCTGCATAGGCGGTCCAGTGCGGGTCCGCGTCGGCACCGGGCACGCGACCCTGTGTCAGAAGGGGCTGTAGGATGGAGTTTGCGACGAGGGCCTGACCGTCCGACCCGAACAGCCCGGCGCCAAACGGAAGAAGCTCAATCAGAGCGACCAACGGCTCGGTTCGCTGCCACGATGCGACTCCCGTCTCCTCAGGCCGAGAGCGGACGATGGGCGGCTTCCGCTGCGCGTCGAGTAGAAGCCCGATGAGTTCGGAGAATTGCTGGAACAATCCCGTGATCTCCGGGCGATCCAAATGCGCCGGCTCCGCTCCGATCGCACAGAGTGTCCCGAAGATCTCTCCATCCGGCATCGTGATCGGAAAGGAGATGTAGCTGCGAAAGCCGCGATCTCTAGAATTCGAGAGGTCATGCATCGCCGTATCCGAGCTGACATCGTCGATGACGACCGGTCGGCGATGCCGCCGCACCTCCCGGCAGAGCATTGAATCCGCGGGAAGCACGGCGTCCGCCTGTAGGCCGAAACCGGCATCACCTCTGACCCAGCAAGCCAGCCACGTCTCGTCCGTCACCCGCGCCACAGCCGCAAAGCCGAGGCCGGTGGAGCGACGGATGATTTCGAGCATCGTCGGTATCGCCGCGAGGTGCTTCGCTGCGGTGATATCGGGCCATCGGTCCGGGTTAGCGGCCAGACATGTCGCGGAGGCGTTCATGCGGCGGACTCCGGCTGCGATCCCGTCCTGATATGCGACGTCGAACGAGGCATACGCGAATATGGGCGGCCGACGGATACTTCGGCCGCGATCCCAACAGGTCCGGCTCGAAATAGATTTCTGACCTCACATCGCGACTGACGAACGGCAGAGAAGCGAAAAATGAAAAGCATATCGAGATATCATTCTGCTGAAATTTCACGAAAAAATCATCATGTAAAGAGATGTGATGAAATATTTGGCATAGGCTAAAATTCAAAGTAATTGGGTTGCTTCCCGGATGTCAGAGAGTTCCGTCGCGAATTGAACTAGCGCAATCCACGCGCTGGTGTACTTGCATGAAAACGCATCAGCATGGAAATGGTGCCGACTGAGAGTGCTGATGTGACAAGCGGGATTTGGACGGAGTCGAACGAGGGGACAGCCCGGAAGGACGCTGCGTGCGAGAGTAAACGCGCGGCAGATAGTGGTGAGGCCGCGCCCAGGTGGCAGAGGGAAAGCGGTAGCCCTGTCGCGATAGGGACAGTCAATCGACGCCCCCGATTAGCGGTCGGCGTCATTGGAATGTCTAACCAGTCATATCGTCGACCCGCGCGGGGCCACGTTTCGAACGTGCCAGCTGAGTAAAGTCGTCACGCTACGTCTGCGATTCTGCGGGCAATGACGTATGCCCATCCATCGTCGGTAGGCTAAGCCGTTTCGTACTCGAGCCGGTCGGGAGGCATTTGCAGGCCGAGGCAAAAGCTGCGGATCCTACAAGCTGCCAAGGTGGTTCTATTCGTAAACCTGTCCACGGGTTCAGGATTTGGGGCTCAGGTTCGTACGAACCTCAGAGCACTCCACAAAGGGACAGCTAAGTCATTGAGAAGAATGGTGCTGCGAGAGAGGATTGAACTCTCGACCTCCTCATTACCAATGAGGTGCTCTACCACTGAGCTACCGCAGCGCGGTGCCGGGGGGCGGTGCCGCCGCCGGACTGGAGGGGCATTAGCCGATCGAATTTCGCTTGGCAACGCTGTTCCGTCGCACAAAATGCGTGAGCCGCAAGATTGAGCGATGGCATGACGATTTGTTGACGGACCATGGGTGTGTCGCTATAGAGCACCCACCACGTCCGGCCGCAGCATTGCGACCGGTCTTTTCGCCTTTGCTTATCATCAGGCTGCGTTGACCGACACCGGATGCCCCGGGCCGGGTTCTTGCCGCCACGACCAGACGAGGATGCCCCATGGCCAACACCGTGTCGGCCAAGAAGATGACCCGCAAGATCGCCAAGCGTACGGCGATCAACCGCTCGCGCCGCTCGCGGATGCGTACCTTTGTCCGTAAGGTCGAGGAGGCGATTGCCACCGGCGATCAGGGCCAAGCCCTCACGGCCCTCCGCGCCGCCGAGCCGGAGATCATGCGCGCTGCCCAGAACGGCATCGTTCATAAGAACAACGCTTCGCGGAAGGTCTCCCGCTTGGCCGCCCGCGTGAAGGCCATCGCTGCCTGATCGGATTGCGACGGCTCCCGGCCTTCCGAACGGAAGGCTTGCCGGGAGCTCGCTCGATATGATGCTGCATTCAGCCCGGCCACACTGGCCGGGCTTTTTTCATGCCTGCAAGGCCACGTGAGTCCTAAAGCAGGCCATGGCCCGTGACAGGCGTGACGGAGAGGCGGCATTGCCCCTCCCCGAGTGTGCTGCCGCTGGACGTGCTCGAAAAGCTTCCGATGATCGGCCGTCTTCCCCTCGGCACGACGGCGCGGCCTGCGTTCGGTGAGAGACGCGAAGCCGGCGGGCTTCGCCGTGCCCCCGAGCAGGCTCCAAGCCGAGGCTCGATCGGCCACGGTTGTGCACCGGCCCATGATGCTTCTCCACAGTTCGCGCCGGGTTATCCCGAATCGACGCTTGCAGCTGCTCATTGAGGGCGCTCTGAAGATTTCGTTAACCATGCGCAAAGTGCTTTTCATTGCGCACAGACGCGCTGCCCGTGTAGCTTAACAAAACCTTGCCGGGCGAGCAGCTCGACAAGATCAGCACCTACACCCCCAGAGTCGTCCCCAAGTTGCGGGCAGGCCTTCGACTCTTCGGTCCCTACCTGACGACTCGGTGGCCACGAAGATGTTTTCCCCGATCGTCCCGCTGTTAGGAGAACGATAGAGGATTGTTGATACACAGCCATCTTTAGCGATGGGCCGCGACGCAGCTCTTGACAGCGCCGCGGCCACTCTCGGTGCCGCCCGGATCGGGCGGCGCCTCCTCTCGTGTGGCGTATGCGTACGCGTCCCCTCCGGTCCGCCGGCTGAGGATGCGAGGAGACACGGTGATGCACCTCGACGGCAGCATGTCGGACGGCGATGGCGGAAACGGCAGAGGAAGCGTTGATCTTCCCGCCGCCTGGACACGGGTGAAGCGGCGGCTGCGGGCGGAGCTTGGCGAGGATGTCTTCGCGAGCTGGTTCGCCCGCCTCGAACTGGAGAATGTGGAGGGTGGGGTCGCCCGCCTCACTGTTCCGACTCGGTTCCTCAAGAGCTGGATCGAATCGCATTACATCGACCGAGTGCTGACGACCTTCCGCGCCGAGGCCGATGGCGTCAGCCGCATCGAGGTCGGCGTGCGCGGTCCCTCCGCCCCGGTTCGGCCGAGTGCCGGCGTGCAGGCGAAATCGAACCCGACGAGCGGACCGCTGACCCGTCTCCACGCGATCGCGACGCCCGCGGCCCTCCAGGGACCCGGACCGATGATCGAGACCGAGATCACCTCGTCCCGCGGTGATTCGGCCGGGGTCGATCTCAACGGCGCGCCGCTCGATGCGCGGCTCTCGTTTGCGAACTTCGTCGTGGGCCGCTCCAATGCGCTGGCCCATGCTGCTGCCGAGCGGATCGCCCGCAGCGACAGCGACGGCGCGCTCTATAACCCGCTTTACGTTCATGCCGGCGTCGGCCTCGGCAAGACGCACCTGCTCCACGCGGCCGGCCACGCCGCCCGCGAGGCCGGACGCCGGGTGATCTACCTCACCGCCGACCGCTTCATGTACGGCTTCGTCAACGCCCTGAAGACGCAGAATGCCCTGGCCTTCAAGGAGCGCCTGCGGGCGATCGATCTGCTCATCCTCGATGACGTGCAGTTCATCCAGGGTAAGTCGATCCAGACGGAGTTCGGTCACACCCTCAACGCACTGATCGATTCGGGGCGTCAGGTGGTGGTCGCCTCCGACCGGCCTCCAACGGAGCTGGAAGCGCTCGACGAGCGCGTGCGCTCGCGTCTCGCTGGTGGCCTCGTCGTCGAAATCGGCGGGCTCGACGAGGGGCTTCGCGCCTCGATCCTCTCCGCCCGGCTCGACGCCGTACGTCAGAGCCACCCGAACTTCGAGGTCTCGCCGGCCGTGTCGGCTTATGTCGCCCGGGCGATCACGGCCAATGGCCGCGACCTCGAAGGTGCGGTGAACCGGCTCCTCGCCCACGCGACCCTCACCGGCGCGCCGGTCACGGTCGAGACCGCCGAGACCGCGATCCGCGACCTCGTGAAGAACCGCGAACCCAAGCGGGTGAAAATCGAGGACATCCAGAAGCTGGTGGCCTCGCGCTACAACGTGTCGCGTTCCGACATCCTGTCCGAGCGTCGGACCGCCGCCGTGGTGAAACCGCGCCAGATCGCGATGTATCTGTCGAAGGTGCTGACCCTGCGCTCCCTGCCCGAGATCGGTCGCCGCTTCGGCGGGCGCGACCACACCACCGTGCTGCACGCGGTGCGCAAGATCGAGAAGCAGATCGGTGAGGATGCGGTGCTCGGCGACGAGGTCGAGCTGCTGAAGCGTATGCTCCAAGACTGAGACGGGGCCGGGCGCGTCCCGGTCTCGCCTTTGTGGCGTTTCGTCATTCCTGCGGATCCGGTCCGGTCCGGTCCGGGCCGTCCTCCCGCGCCGCGCGCCATCGAGGGGCGGGACAGCGCGAAGGCCGCCCTTGCCTTCGCGGGGGCGCTTCGCCAAGCTGCCGGCCCTGTTCCGCTTCGGAGTGCCTCGCGAAACGTCCGGTCGCCGGCCCATTCTCCGGTCGCGATGGCCGAACGGGCGTTTGGTGAGCTGCATTCTCATCCGGCCTGATCGACGGCGGGCGGGTCGATTGTTCAAGAGACGACGGGTTTTCCGATGAGAGTCACAGTCGAGCGCGCAGCCCTCCTGAAATCGCTCGGCCACGTCCACCGGGTGGTGGAGCGGCGCAACACGATTCCGATTCTCTCCAACGTCTTGCTGCGCACCGGCGAGAACGGCCTTCAGCTCAAGGCGACCGACCTCGATATCGAGGTGACGGAGACCGTCGCCGCCGACGTGCTCGATGCCGGCGCCACCACGGTGCCGGCCCACGTCATCTACGATATCGTTCGCAAGCTGCCCGAGGGCGCGCAGGTCTCGCTGGAGACCTCCGGTGAGACGGGGCAGATGACGATCCGTTCCGGACGCTCACGCTTTGCGCTGGGCGCCCTGCCGGAGGGCGACTTCCCCGATCTCGCCGCGGGCGAGCTTCCGCATTCGTTCGTCATTCCCGCGGCCGAGCTGAAGCAGCTCATCGAGAAGACGCAGTTCGCGATCTCCACCGAGGAGACGCGCTACTACCTCAACGGCATCTACTTCCACACCCTTGAGGTCGAGGGCGCCCTGAAGCTGCGCGCGGTGGCAACCGATGGGCACCGGCTCGCTCGCGTCGAGACCGAGGCTCCCGAGGGCAGCCGCGGGATGCCGGGCATCATCGTCCCGCGCAAGGCCGTCGCCGAAATCCAGAAGCTCGTGGACGATAGCGGCGACAGCGTGCAGGTCGAGCTGTCCCCGGCCAAGATTCGCCTGACTTTTGCCGGCGGCGTGACCCTGATCTCGAAGCTGATCGACGGCACCTTCCCCGACTATCAGCGGGTGATTCCCACCGGCAACGACAAGCGCCTGACGGTGGAGCGTGACGCCTTCGCCAAGGCGGTGGACCGCGTTTCGACCATCTCGTCCGAGCGTGGCCGTGCCGTGAAGCTCGCCGTGAGCGAGGGACGCCTCGCCCTGTCCGTGACCAACCCGGATGCCGGCTCGGCGACCGAGGAGCTTGATGTCGATTACGAGTCTGCCGCCCTCGATATCGGCTTCAATGCCCGCTACTTGCTCGACATCACCGCTCAGCTCCAGGGCGACACCGCCCTGTTCAAGCTCGCCGATCCGGGCTCACCGACGCTGATCCAGGATCGGGATGGCGCCCCGGCGCTTTATGTGTTGATGCCGATGCGCGTGTGAGTCCGCTTCCGGCTGCGGCCGGATCGGATATATCGCTTCGATGGACATGCTGCCGGGAGGCCCCCGCCTCACCCGCCTGATCGCCCGCGATTTCCGCAATCACGTCGATCTCGATCTTGCCACCACCCGCCGCTTTGTGGCTCTGGTCGGCGAGAACGGGGCGGGCAAGACTAACATCTTGGAGGCCGTCTCGCTGTTTTGTCCCGGCCGCGGACTGCGCCGGGCCGATCTGGCGACGATGGCGCGGGTCTGCGGGCCGGGGGGATTCGCCGTGTCGGCGACGCTCGAAGCGTCGGAAGCCGAGCATCGGCTGGGCTCCGGCTACGAGCCGCCGGGCTATGACGGGCGCGGCACGCGAGTCTGCCGGATCGACGGCGCGCCCGCCTCCTCCCCCGTGGCGTTCTCGGAGTTCCTGCGGATCGTCTGGCTGACGCCGGATTTCGACGGGCTGTTTCGCGGTTCGGCCGGCGACCGGCGCCGTTTTCTCGACCGGCTGGTGCTTGCCGTCGATGCCGGCCACGGCGCTCGCGTTTCGGCGATGGAGCGAGCCCTGCGCTCGCGCAACCGCCTTCTCGACGAGCGGCCGGATGACGGCCGCTGGCTCGATGCGGTCGAGCGCGAAGTGGCCGAACTCGGCGTTGCCGTGGCGCTCGCCCGGCGCGAGACGGTGGAACGCCTCGATCGGCTGATCGCCGAGACGCGGGACGATGCCGCGCCCTTCCCTTGGGCCTCGCTGCGGTTGGAGGGCGACCTCGACGACCTCGTCGCGGTTTGGCCGGCTTTGGAGGCGGAGGATCGCTTCCGCCGCGCATTGATGCAGGGCCGCCACCGCGACCGCGCGGCGGGCCGCACCCTGATCGGGCCGCAGACCACCGACCTTGTCGTGCGCCACGGTCCCAAGGACGTACCCGCCGCCACCGCCTCGACCGGCGAGCAGAAGGCGCTGCTGATCGGCCTCGTTCTCGCTCATGCCCGCCTCGTGCGGGCAATGAGCGGGCTCGCACCCCTCATCCTCCTCGACGAGGTCGCCGCCCATCTCGATCCGCGCCGCCGCGGCGGGCTGTTCGATGCGCTCGAAGCGCTGGAGGGGCAGGTCTGGATGACGGGCGCCGATCCGGCCTTGTTCGCCGAGTTGCAAGGCCGTGCCGACATGGTCAACATTGCGGACGGGCGCATCGTGGCGTCGCAAGCTGGTTGAAGAGCCAATGCCGCTGTCAAGCCTCGCGCTCTTTGCTGCCGTTTGCGCGGTTGCGGTCGCCTCACCCGGGCCGGGCGTGTTCGCTCTCGTCGCCCGTGTGCTGGCGCGTGGAACCCGCGGCGTTCCAGCCTTCATCGCGGGATTCCTCGTCGGCGACTTGCTTTGGTTCTCGATCGCAGCGACCGGCTTCGCCCTGCTCGCTCAGAGCTTTGCTGCCCTCTTCATTGGCATTCGGTATCTCGGCGCGGCCTATCTCGCCTACCTTGCGTGGCGCGCGTGGACTGCGCCGGTCGAAACGATCTCGGGTGAGCCCGTGCGGGGCGAGAACGGGCCGCGGCTCTTCCTCGGTGGCTTGGCGTTGACGCTCGGCAACCCGAAGGTCGTCTTGTTCTTCCTCGCGCTGCTCCCGACCGTCATCGATCTGGAGCATCTGACGCCACTTGGAATGATCGAGATTGCCGCGACCATCGTGGCCGTTCTCAGTGCGACGCTCACCGCCTACGCGGTTGCCGCGCTCCGGGTTCGGCGCCTCTTCGTTTCGGCCAGCGCAAGACGGGCAGTCAATCGCGGCGCCGGCACGGTGATGGCGGGGGCAGCCATCGCTGTCGCGGTTCGGTGAAACTCAGTCCGGTTCGGCGGGCAGGCCAGATCGGCCTTCCCCCCCTGACTCAGTCTCCTCCGGCCTGTCGTGTCTCGGCGGATGTGGCACGTCCTGCGCGAGCGACGCTTCACGTAAGCACCGTTCGTTGGCAAGCGCCACACGGGTGACTTCGATCTTGCCAACCCACAACCGAGCCGCCAACTCCTCCGTCACCCGGTCGGTCTCGTCGATTGCCATGGGCATGGTCTCAGGTCTCGGCTGCAGCCGTTGCGTTGCCGTTGTAGACTCAGCCTCGATCTGATCCGACACGCTCCGCCTCGCGGTCCCGTCCAAAATCCAGCCATCGAGACACCATGTCCAAACGCCTCGACGAGGCCCGTGCCGCGCTGAAAAAGACCTTCGGCTACGACGATTTCCGTCCCGGCCAGGACGAGGTGATCGGCGCCGTGCTCGACGGTACGGATGTGTTCGCGGTGATGCCGACGGGCTCGGGCAAGTCGATGACCTACCAGTTGCCGGCTCTGGTCGATGCCGGACTGACGGTGGTGGTCTCGCCGCTGATCGCGCTGATGCACGATCAAGTGCAGCAGATGCACGCCTTCGGCATCGAGGCGGCGACCCTCAACTCGACGATTGCCGAGACGGCGTCGCGGGAGACGTGGCGCAAGATCCGCTCCGGCGAGCTGCGCCTGCTGTTCGTCTCGCCGGAGCGCCTCCTCATGGATGGCTGCATGGAAGCCCTGCGCGGGGCCGGCGTGCGGCGGCTTGCGGTGGACGAGGCGCACTGCGTCTCGCAATGGGGCCACGACTTCCGCCCCGAATACCGCGAAATCGCTCGCGCCCGCGAGGCGCTCGGCAACGTACAGACCCTGGCGCTCACCGCCACCGCCGACGCCGCGACCCGCGCCGAGATCGCCGAGCGGCTGTTTCCGGCAGGGCGACCTCCGAAGACTTTCGTCCACTCCTTCGACCGGCCGAACATCCGGCTGACCTTCCAGCCCAAGGACAACCCGACCCGCCAGTTGGAGCGTTTCCTGCGCGACCGCCGCGCGGAGAGCGGCATCATCTACTGCTCGTCACGCAAACGGGTGGAGCAGCTCGCCGACACGCTGAAGGGGGACGGGTTCAACGCCCTGCCCTACCATGCCGGGCTCGACCAGGGCACGCGGGCGCGGAACCAGGACACCTTCCTGCAAGAGGACGGCGTGGTGATGACCGCCACGATCGCCTTCGGCATGGGCATCAACAAGCCGGACGTCCGCTACGTCTGCCACGCCGACATGCCGACCAACATCGAGGGCTACTACCAGGAGATCGGCCGCGCCGGCCGCGACGGGTTGCCGTCGGACACCCTGACCCTCTACGGCCTCGACGACATGGCCCTGCGCCGCCGCCAGATCGACGAGAAGGAGATCTCGGAAGAGCGCCGCCGGGTGGAGCGGCGCAAGCTCGAGGCGATGATCGCCCTGTGCGAGGGCGCCGCGTGCCGCCGCCAATCGCTGCTCGGCTATTTCGGCGAGGCAAGCGAGCGCTGCGGGCGCTGCGATCTCTGCCGGGGCGGCATCTCGCTCATCGACGGGACGGTGGCGGCCCAGAAGCTGCTCTCCGCCATCGTTCGCACCGGGCAGCGCTTCGGCGCAGCCTATGTCTGCGACGTGGTGCACGGCAAGGAAAGCGACTCGATCCGCCGCAACGGCCACGCCGCGCTCAAGACCTTCGGCGTCGGCAACGACAAGCCGGTGGCGGCTTGGCGCGCCCTCCTGCGCCAGCTCTTCGCCGCCGGAGCGGTGGCCGAGAACACCGACGGCTATGGCGGCCTCGTGATGACCGAGAAGGGCGAGGCCATCCTGTTCGGCCGCGAGACGATCGAGGTCAGACCCGATCCGGAGCCGAAGAAGGCCGAGCCAAGGAGCCGCCGCGCCGCGCCGCGCGACGACGAAGCGAATGCGCTGAGCGAGGCGGACGAGGCGCTGTTCCAGCACCTGCGGGGGCTTCGCGCCACCATTGCGCGGGCGGAAGGCATCGCCGCGTTCATGGTGTTCCCCGACCGGACCCTGATCGAGATGGCGCGCGCAAAACCCGTCGATCTCTGGGCGCTCCGGACGGTCCATGGCGTCGGCGAACGCAAGCGCGAGGCCTATGGCGAGCGCTTCACGGACGCGATCCGCGAATTCCTGGCCGACGCGAAGCAGGCCGGCTGACTCGGGGGCAGCGCAATGGCGCGTTGCCCCCGTGCAAGTGGGCGATCAATCGTAGGTGAAGCCCTCGTCCTTCATGTAGACGTTGGACACGCCGTTGCACCAATCAAGCTTGAAATCGTCCGAGCCGCAGTCACGCCACTTCACGCGGAACGGCACGACGCAATCGCCGTCGTTGCTATTCCAATCCAAGGACGCGGACTGGCCGGGATTGATCAATCCGCCGATCCAGTTACGGCTCCAACGGCCATTCCGATACGCACATAAATCGGTTATTGCATAACATTCAGCGCCATTATGCGGTCTGAACGCATAATTGCTCCCGATTGCTGTTGATTTAAGAGACATTAATCCTGATAAGACAATAAAATGATATAAATTATCATGCAAGATCCAAAATTGAAACTCGATCAGACGATAAAGCCACGTCCATATTCAGCCGTAAATTAGTGAACCCAACGTGGATTGACGAAGCCTCTCAAAGTTTGATCGGGCTCACCGCACAGGCGCTTTCACCGATCCCGAAGGCCGATAGGTGAGCCGCAATGGGGCATCGCGACCTCCCGCCGCAGGCCCCGCGGTTTGCGTCGGCAAAAGTTATCCACATATTATCCACACAGAGAACATATAGTGAACATTCGCCGTTGCCGAAGACGGCGTGCTCCCACTCACGGGCCATGTCCACAGTCTGGGGACGCACCATGAGAACAGCCGACAAGCAGATTGCCGACATCCTCGTGCGCTTCGGCGAGCCCTTCGCGGGCAACGTCTGGCGCGTGCAGGGCACGGCGGTGATCTATCACAAGACCCTGGAGCGGATCGCCGCCCACACCAAGATCCACTTCGATCCGCCGACGCTTCTGCGCAGCGAGCGCGACGAGGCGGTAATCCTCGTCACCGGCCACATGCCCGGCGAGAAGGCCGGCGAGGCGCGGGTCGAGTGGTCGATCGGCGAGGCGCTGGTCAACGTGAACTATCGCGTCTCCGGCCGGCAGGCGGCCTACGTCTACGCCATGGCCGAGAAGCGGGCGAAGGACCGGGTGATCCTCAAGCTGATCGAGCTGCACGGCCTCGTCTATTCCGAGGAGGAAGCCGACGAGTTCCGCCAGAACCAGCCGATGGCGATCCGCGCGGTGGACGAGGATTTCGATGCGCCGCCGGCCTTCGACGAGGTGACCGAGCAGGAAGCCGACCTCAAGCGCCTGATCGACGAGGCGGAATCGATCAATGCGGTGACCGACCTGATGCTCGACGAGCGCACGCAGGGCATCCTCAACGCCATGCCGCACGGCACCCGCGAGGAAGTGCGCGACTACGCCAAGGCCCGGCTACGAGCCCTCGGCTGGCCACCGGCCAAGAAGGGCGGACGCGGCAGCCGCGCTGCATAAGAGGATCCCGAAGGACAAGCCCTTCGGCAGAGCCCCAGCGGTCTCGCAGGGCTCTGCCCTGGACCCGCGAAGGGACCCATCCTTTCGAAACCATGATGGGGTGAGCCGATGAACGCGCCGGTCCGGCCTCCCGATCTCGACGTGCTCGCCGGTTCGGTCGAGCGGGTGACGTTCCACAGCGCCGAGACGGGGTTCTGCGTCCTCAAGGTCCACGCTCGCGGCCGGCGCGACCTCGTGCCGGTGGTGGGCCATGCCCCCGCCATCGCCGCGGGCGAGTGGCTGACGGCCTCGGGCCGCTGGACCACGGATCGCGAGCACGGCCTCCAGTTCCGCGCCGACACGCTCCAGGTGACGCCGCCCACGGGGATCGAGGGCATCAAGCGCTATCTCGCCTCGGGCCAGATGCGCGGCATCGGCCCGATGACGGCCAAGCGCATCGTCGCCGCCTTCGGCGAGGCGGTGTTCGAGATCATCGAGGCCGAGCCGGCCCGCCTTACCGAGGTCGAGGGCATCGGCCGCAAGCGCGCCGCGCGCATCGTCAAGGGCTGGGCCGAGCAGAAGGCGGTGCGGGAGATCATGATCTTCCTGCACGCTCACGGCGTCGGCACCGCGCGGGCGACCCGCATCTTCCGCACCTATGGCGGGGATTCGCTGAAGGTGATGGCCCAAGACCCCTATCGGCTCGCTCGCGATATCCGCGGCATCGGCTTTCGCACCGCCGACGCCATCGCCCTGCGCCTCGGCCTCGCCCCGGCCGCGCCGCAGCGGCTCGCGGCCGGTGTGTCCTACGCGTTGCAGACGGCGATGGACGAGGGCCATTGCGGCCTGCCCGTCGAGCGGCTGGTGCGCCTCGCCGCCGACCTCCTCGACGTTGCAGCCGATCTCGTCCGGCTCGCGGCGGCGCTTGCCCTGCGCGAGGGCCGCGAGGTCGTTGCCGATACCCTGCGCGGCGAACCCTGCCTGTTCCTGAAGGGCCTGCACGGCGCCGAGCGCGCCATCGCGATGCGGCTGGCCGAGCGCGCCGCCGGCCCGCCACCCTGGCCGGCGATCGATTTCGCTCTGGCCCGCCCCTGGGTCGAGGCGAAGACCGGCAAGACCCTTTCCGCCTCGCAGGCCGAGGCGGTCGAACTGGTGCTCCGTTCGAAGCTCTGCGTGCTCACCGGCGGCCCCGGCGTCGGCAAGACCAGCACCCTCGACGCGATCCTGCGCATCCTCACCGCCAAGGGCGTGCGGGTGGGGCTTGCCGCCCCCACCGGCCGGGCGGCCAAGCGCATGGCCGAGCAGACCGGGCTGGAGGCACGCACCCTCCATCGCCTGCTGGAGATCGATCCGCGCAACGGCGGCTTTCAGCGCAACGAGGACAACCCGCTCGATTGCGATCTCCTCGTCATCGACGAGACCTCGATGGTTGACGTGCCGCTGATGCACGCCCTCCTCAAGGCGGTGCCGGAGCATGCCGGCCTGATCCTCGTCGGCGATGTCGATCAGCTTCCCTCGGTCGGGCCTGGGCAGGTGCTCGCCGACGTCATCGCCTCCGGGGCCGTACCGGTGGCGCGCCTCACCGAGATCTTCCGCCAGGCGGCGCAGAGCCGCATCGTCGTCGCCGCCCACGGCATCAACACGGGGCGGATGCCGACAGCGCCCACCAAGGGCGAAGAGAGCGATTTCTACCTCGTCGAGATCGAGGAGGCGGACGAAGGCGTCGATTGCTTGATCGAACTCGTCACCCGCCGCATCCCTCGCCGCTTTGGCCTCGATCCCACCCGCGATATCCAAGTGCTGACGCCGATGATCCGCGGCTCGCTCGGCAGCCGCAATCTCAACCATGCTCTGCAGCGCGTGCTGAACCCGTCGCCCCCGGCGGAGGTGGAGCGCTTCGGCTGGCGCTTCGCGCCCGGCGACCGGGTGATGGAGACCCGCAACGACTACGACCGCGACGTGTTCAACGGTGACCTCGGCACGATCAGCGCCATCGATGCGGAAGACGAAGCGCTCGTGGTCGATTTCGATGGTCGCGCGGTGATCTACCCGTTCAACGAACTCGACACGCTGGTGCCGGCCTTCGCCACGACGATCCACAAGGCGCAGGGCTCGGAATATCCGGCCGTGGTGATCCCGGTGGTGACGCAGCACCGCACGATGCTGGCGCGCAACCTGCTCTATACCGGTGTCACCCGCGGGCGCCGCCTCGTCGTGCTGATCGGCCAGCGCCGGGCCCTCGCGATGGCGATCCGCGAAGGGGCCTCGCGGCGGCGCTGGACCAAACTGCGGGAATGGCTGGACGCCGCCTGAGGCCGGGGCATCGGCGTTTTGCCCTCGCCCCGGCCCCGCTGCTTCGTGTAGGCAGCGGGCGAAGGGGCGCGTCGTCCGCACGCCCCGCCTTCAGTCGAGACAAACGGCGGTCCGCTATTCCTGAGTCCGAAGACGCGCATCCGGTACGTCAGGTGTTCTACCTGCCGGGCTTCGATCCCCGCGAACCCGAGACCTATTGGGGTCTGTTTCGCCGCGAGAGCCGCATCATGGCCGAACGGCGCGGCATGGCGATCACGGTCGGCGACCCGGTCCGGTCCGCCGACGGCATCAGCCTCGATTGGGACGTGGAGAGCGAGGCCGAGGGGGACGCGACGCGGGTGCGCTACAGCCTCCTGCGCTGGGACGACATCGTCCGCGACCGTTTTCCCCGCTCCAACCTGCGCCGGCTCGTGAGCCTGCCGGGCTTGTGGTGGCGGCTGTGGCGCTCCGGTTACCTGCGGAAGTTCCAGCGCGAAGCGCGGCGCTTCTATCGGGTGATCGTCAGCGTTCACCAGTTCTATCTGGTCTTCGTTCTGGCGAGCCTCGCGCTCGCCGTCGCGGCGGTGACGCTGACCCCGCTCGCGGCGCTGCCGCCGCTCGCCGGCATGGCCCTTGTCCCGCTGCTCGCATACGCGATCCTTGCCTTGGTGACCCATCTGACCCGGGGAAAGCCGCTCTACGTCACGCATCTTGTCGATGACACCGCCTTCACCCACGATCACGCCTCGGGGCGCGAAACGGCGATGCGCGAGCGCCTGGGCCCCTGGGCGGAGCGCATCCGCGCGGCGGAGGGACGGGCCTCCGAGATCGTGGTGATCGGGCATTCCTCGTCGAGCTTCCTCGCCTTCGAATGCCTCGACCGCATCGTGAAGTCCGATCCCGAGTTCGGCCGGCGCGGC
The DNA here is from genome assembly GCF_024169925.1 of Methylorubrum extorquens. NCBI lineage: Bacteria > Pseudomonadati > Pseudomonadota > Alphaproteobacteria > Hyphomicrobiales > Methylobacteriaceae > Methylorubrum > Methylorubrum extorquens. The sequence continues at coordinate 773,822 of NZ_JALJXF010000001.1, read as the reverse complement.
ACGCCGGTGACGCTCGTGACCATCGGCAGCGTCATTCCCTGGCTGACCCTCGACCCGCTGGCTGAGGAGGCGCGTGGCTCCCTCGGCCGGATCGGCCGCGACACGGCGATCGGTTGGCTCGACATCCGGGCGAGCTGGGACTGGCTCTCGATCCACTTGCGCGATCCGGTCAGCGCTTCCGGCCTGCCCGCGCCGCCCTCCGGCCGCTTCGCGGTGATGCGCGTCGAGATCGAGGATCTGATCGAGCCGGCTCTCGTGGCGCGGCGGCGGTGGAACCTGTTCCGCATGCATTTCCAGCTCCTGATGTCGAGCCGAGAGCGGGACGCCTTCGATTACGTCGCCTTCGTCGCCGGACGGGAGCCCGTCCACGCGGCGGTGGAGCGGTGCCATGCGCAGCGGCCTGTGACAGCCCGCGCAGAATTGGCGTAGGAAAAATGCGCGGCCAGCTTGTGCGCAATCCGATCGCGGGGGTGTGCGCCCTTTGCAGCCGGTACTGATCCGCTCTAGAGCGATGCGCAAAGTCATTTGTGTCGCAGCGAGCCCGCTCGGCTCGCCATCGACCGGTTCCGGTTGAGGGATCGGATCGGTCTGCGGCAAAGGTTTGGGACAGGGCCTTCGGATGTTTCGCAACGATGTTCCGATCACACCCGAGCTGGTGCGCCAGCACGGCCTGACACCCGACGAGTACGAGCGCTTCCGCGCCCTCGTCGGCCGCGAGCCGACGTTGACCGAACTCGGCATCGTCTCCGCGATGTGGAACGAGCACTGCTCGTACAAGTCCTCGCGCAAGCACCTGCGCGGCCTGCCAACCTCGGGTCCGCACGTGATCCAGGGGCCCGGCGAGAATGCCGGCGTGATCGATATCGGCGACGGCCTCGCCTGCGTCTTCAAGATGGAAAGCCACAACCACCCGAGCTTCATCGAGCCCTATCAGGGTGCGGCGACCGGCGTCGGCGGCATCTTGCGAGACGTCTTCACGATGGGGGCACGGCCCATCGCCGCCTTGAATGCCCTGCGCTTCGGCTCACCGGACCATCCGCGTACCCGCCACCTCGTCTCCGGTGTCGTCGCGGGCGTGGGCGGCTACGGCAATTCCTTCGGGGTGCCGACGGTGGGCGGCCTCGTCGGCTTCCATCGGCGCTACGACGGCAACATCCTCGTCAATGCCATGGCGGTCGGCCTCGCCCGCACCGACGCGATCTTCTACGCCGCCGCCACCGGCGTCGGAAACCCGATCGTCTATCTCGGCTCGAAGACCGGCCGCGACGGCATCCACGGCGCGACCATGGCCTCGGCCGAATTCGACGAGTCGAGCGAGTCGAAGCGGCCGACCGTGCAGGTCGGCGACCCCTTCGCCGAAAAGCTCCTGCTCGAAGCCTGTCTGGAGCTGATGGCCTCAGGCGCCGTCATCGCAATTCAGGACATGGGCGCGGCCGGCCTCACCTGCTCGGCGGTCGAGATGGGCGCCAAGGGCGATCTCGGCGTGGAACTGCACCTCGAAAAGGTGCCGACCCGCGAAGAGGGCATGACCCCCTATGAGATGATGCTCTCGGAGAGCCAGGAGCGTATGCTCATGGTGCTCAAGCCCGGCATGGAAGCCGAAGCGCAGGCGATCTTCGTGAAGTGGGGCCTCGACTTCGCCGTCATCGGCCACACCACCGATACGCTGCGCTTCGTCATCAAGCACAACGGCGAGACCGTCGCCGACCTGCCGATCAAGGAACTCGGCGACGAGGCGCCGCTCTACGACCGCCCGCACATCGCCAATACGCATCAGCCCGTCATTGCTGCGGCAAGCGTCGAAGCCAGCGTGCCGAACGCCGAAGCGCTCAAGCGTCTGGTCGGCTCGCCCGAACTCGCCTCGAAGCGCTGGGTCTACGAGCAATACGACCACTTCATTCTCGGCAACACCGTGCAGAAGCCCGGCGGCGACGCCGCCATCGTCCGGGTCGAGGACGGGCCGAAGGGTCTCGCGATCTCCACCGACGTGACGCCGCGGTACTGCGAGGCCGATCCGGTCGAGGGGGGCCGGCAGGCGGTCGCGGAAGCGTGGCGCAACATTACGGCCGTCGGCGCTCGCCCGCTCGCGATCACCGACAACCTCAACTTCGGCAACCCGGAGAAGCCCGAGGTGATGGGCCAGCTCGTCGGCTGCCTGAAGGGCATCGGCGAGGCCTGCCTCGCCCTCGACTTCCCCGTCGTGTCTGGCAACGTCTCGCTCTACAACGAGACCAATGGCGTCGGCATCCTCCCGACCCCGACCATCGGCGGCGTCGGCGTCATCGATGATGTCGAGCGGCACGCCACGGTCGCGCTCAAGCGAGAGGGTGATGTGCTGGTGCTGATCGGGCGCACCGAGGGCTGGCTCGGCCAGTCGCTCTATCTCTCCGAGATCGCGGGCCGCGAAGAGGGCGCACCGCCGCCGGTCGATCTGGCGATCGAGCGACGCAACGGCGACTTTGTGCGCAGTCTCATCGTCTCCGGGATCGCCGACACTGTCCACGATCTCTCCGACGGCGGCCTCGCCGTGGCTCTGGCCGAGATGGCGATGGCCGGCGGGATCGGAGCGGCCCTGCCGGCGGCGCCGGAAGGCGTGCCGGTTCATGCCTACCTGTTCGGCGAGGATCAGGGCCGCTACCTGATCGCCGTGCCGGCGGAGGCGGCCGCCGACCTTCTCTACAGCGCCTCGGCGCAGGGTATCGATGCCTCGACCGTCGGCATCGTCGCGGGCGACAGCTTGGTGCTGCCGGGCGAAGAGACCATATCCGTGGCCGAGCTGAAGGCCGCGCATGAGGGCTGGTTCCCCGCCTACATGGCGAGCCAGCCGGCCGCACCTGCGGCGTAACGAGACGAAAGCGAGCGGAGAGCCCCCATGCCGATGGATGCGCGCGAGATCGAGTCGATGATCCGCGAGGCGCTGCCCGACGCGCACGTCGAGATCAAGGATCTGGCGGGCGACGGCGACCACTATGCGGCGACCGTCATTTCCTCCGCCTTCAGGGGCAAGACCCGCGTCGCCCAGCACCAGATGGTCTACGGCGCGCTCCAGGGACGGATGGGGGGCGTGCTCCACGCCCTTGCGCTCACCACGGGCGTCCCGCAGGATTGAGCCGACCTTGAAATCAGACGGTCTGGTCTGATCTCACACCCGAACGAGACGAAGAGACAACGAGGACCGTGCGATGACCGACGTCAACTCCACCATCAAGAACGAGATCGATTCGCAGGACGTGGTCGTGTTCATGAAGGGCACGCCGCAATTCCCGATGTGCGGCTTTTCGGGTCAGGTCGTCCAGATCCTCAATTACCTCGGCGTGCCCTTCAAGGGCGTGAACGTCCTCGACGACATGGCGGTGCGCGATGGCATCAAGGCCTTCTCGAACTGGCCGACGATCCCGCAGATCTACGTGAAGGGCGAATTCGTCGGCGGCTGCGATATCGCCCGCGAGATGTTCCAGTCGGGTGAGCTGCAGCAGTTCCTTTCCGAGAAGGGCGTGCCGGTGAAGAGCGCCGCCTGAGCGGCGGCACTTTCGCGAAACTCTTTCGCGATCACGAGGCTTGATCCCCGGCGGGTTCGCCGGGAGATCATCATGCATGACGTCATCATCGTGGGCGGCGGCCCGGCCGGGCTCAACGCCGCCCTGATCCTCGGTCGGGCCCGTCGCAGGGTTCTGCTTTGCGATGCGAGCCAGCCGCGCAATGCCGCGACGCCCCGCACCTGGGGCCTGTTCTCCCGCGACGGCACCCCGCCCTTCGATCTCCGCGCGCAGGGCCGGGCCGACCTCGACCGCTACGAGACCGTCGAGTGCCGCGACGTTGCAGTCATGGAAGCCGCGCGTGATGCCGACGGTTTCACCATCCGACAGGCCGACGGCACCCGTGAGCGGGCGCGCCGCCTGATCCTTGCGACCGGCTTGGCTCAGGATATCCCTGAAATCGAGGGCTTCGACACCTATTGGAGCACGGGGGTGCATTCCTGCCCCTATTGCGACGGCTTCGAGGTTCGCGACCGCCCCCTCGTCGTCTACGGCCGCGGGCATGGCGGCTGCGGTCTCGCGCTGGAACTGACCGGCTGGAGCCAGGACGTCACCTTGTGCACGAGCGGTCGCGACGGCGATTTGTCCGAGAAGGATCGGGATCGGCTCGCCCGCAACGGCGTGCGGGTGATCGAGGCGGAGATCGAACGGCTGGAAGGGGACGGATCGCGGCCCACCTGCCTCCGCTTCCGTGACGGAAGCCAGACGGCTTGCACCGCACTCTTCCTGATGCCGTTCGCCTGCAGCCCCTCCCCGCTCATCACCCAACTCGGCTGCGAACTCGACGAGACCCGCAGCGTGGTTCCGACCCGCGAGTACGAGAAGACCAACGTGCCCGGTCTCTACGTCGCGGGCGATGCGTCGCGCCGCGTGCAATTCGCCGTCGTGGCCGCCGCGGAGGGCGCGATGGCGGCTTTCGCCATCAATGCCGAGTTCGTCGCGGAGGCGACCCGGTAAAACCGCAGGTTTCGCACCGGCCATCTTCCGATGAAGGAAAAAGCGCAAGCGCGGTGCGTTGATCGAAGCGGGGTGAAGCACCCCACCCTTGAACGTGCCGGAGCCTCGATGACCCCACCCGTCCATCCCTACACGCCGCGCGTTGCGGTCGCCTGCGGCTGCGCCCTCGGCGAGGAGGTTGTCTGGGATGCCCGCGATGGATCGTTGCTGTGGGTGGATATCGAGAACCCGGCGATCTGGCGGCATTGGCCTGCTTCGGGCGAGACCGTTCGGATCGCGCTCGACGAAAAGATCGGCTTCGCCGTTCCGACGCCGGATCCGGATCGCGTCGTCGCGGGATTCAAGTCCGGGGTCACCGCCTTGCGGCTCTCGGACGGATCACGGACGCCGCTGGTGCGACCGGATGACTACCCCGCGGGCAATCGGCTCAACAGCGGCAATGCCGGGCCGGATGGCTGGCTCTATTTCGGGAGCATGGACGACGGGGAGGAGGCGGAGACCGGTGGCTTCCACCGTTGGGACGGTGCGCGGGTCGAGACGTTCGGTACCCGTGCCGCCGTGACCAACGGTCCGGTCGTCAGCCCGGACGGTCGACGTGTCTACACGATCGATACGGCGAACGGTATCGTGTGGCTTCACGCTCTCGATGACGGGCGGATTGGCGAAGCACGACCGCTGATCCGCTTCGAAGAAGGCTGGGGCAAGCCGGACGGCCTGACGCTCGATGCCGAGGGTCACCTCTGGATCTGCCATTACGGCGCCGGCCGCATCACCCGTTTCGATCCTGACGGCGGCGTCGAGTACGTCGTGCCCATGCCGACGCCGCTCGTGACGAAATGCGCTTTCGGCGGTGACGATTTCTCGACGCTCTATGTCACGACCTGTCTTCGGGGACGTGATCCGACGATCGAGCCGATGGCAGGTCATCTCTACAAAGTCGAAACAGACTTTCGCGGCATCCCAGCCAATCTTTTGACACTGCCGCAAACGTGAGTTGCACGGCTGTTACTGGCACGGTGTGCGGCTTCGCACCGCAGTAAGTTCTGTTGCGGCGCAGATATGAAGAAACGGTCAAGATTGACGAACAGGCGGAACTTATCCCCGTTTTGTTTGTTCTTCACACACGGTCGAGCTTTCGCTCGTAAGCCGCGTGCCCTCGCCGGGGGTGGGAGCGGGACATGCCAATCTTCGATGGGAAGTATCTGAGCGAGCGCGGTGAAACCGAGGCGCTCGCTATGATCCTTCGCCCGACGCCGAAGGCTCGGGAAGAGGCACGCGAGCGTGGGCGGATGCGCATCGAGCAGGCGACCATGTTGGCCGAGTTGGCGCCAGCCGTACCGGGCACGACGCTCGCGGCACTCACCCCCGCCGACATTCTGCCGGTCACCTGATCGCCGATTCGTACTAATGATCGTATCTACCACGCTTGGGGCGTGATGATGCCCTGGCGTGTTACCACGACCCACTGACGACCCCGGCGTTCAATCGCCTCGACCCGGCCGATACCGGGTACGGCATCACCCCGTCCTACTTCGACGAGTTGACGGCGACGGTCTTCCAGGATCGCGACGCCATCATAGACATCGCGCAGCGCCCAGCCTTCGAGGGTGTTGATCTTCGGCTTGTCCGGAAGACTCCCGGTCTGAGTCGGCTCCGGCGTACGCGCCTCGGGCTTAGCCTCAGATTTGGCGGGCGCGGCGGCCGCGACCGGTTGCAGCTTCTTCTCCCACTGCGCCAATGCGCCCGTCATACGCTCAGCTTGGTCACGATCGACGCGGGCCACCGTCTCGGACAGGCTCGCCAATCGCTTGTCGAGCGCTTGCTCGGTGCGGCCAAGCCGTTCCGTGAGGGTATGGCCGAGCGCCTTGGTCTCACTGCGAGCAGCTTCGCTCGCCTCGCGCAAAGCCGTCACCGTGCGAGCGAGCCGGTCGATCTCCTGAGCGAAACGAGCCGCGTCCGAGCGCCCGGCCGATAGCTCGGCCTGGACCTGCGCGAGTTCCGCGCCGGATCGCTCGCGAGGGCCTGCCACCACGAGGCACAGGCCGCCAACCAAGGCGGCCACGCTCGCGGCGGCCAACCGACCGTTGGCTCCGAGGAACGACTTGCGCGTCGGGGCGGATGCGGGCGCCGTGGCGTCTGCACCGACCTTCGCGCCACCGGTAACCGCTTGCTTCAGCATCTCGACGGGCGAAGGCTGCGCCATCGGCTTGCCGGTTGCACCTTTGCCCGGCTCGATCGTCTCCGACATGGCATAGGCCTTCCAATGATGAGGTCGGCAGACCTCGGACGGTAATCCACGAGTAGCGCCTGCCCGACGACGATCGGTTTCGTTCAGACTTCGCCGCCGGTTCGGGGGGCTCGCGTGAGAAGCGCACCGCTGGACATGACGCGAGGCGATGACAAACGCTCTCAACACATTCAGTCGGACGTTCGGAATTCTGTTAACGATGTTTGTTTACTGAAAGGTTACCGACGCGCATCGGCTCAGGCCTGGAAGCGTGACGCAGATTTGCATTCTCTCTTCGTTCGCGAATCGAGCACCAGTCGTGGAGCGGTGCGCCATGCGGATCGCGGCGGCCTCTCGCTGGAAATCGAGTCGGACCGCGTCGTACATGGGTCCATGTGCCTGATATCCGGCGACCGGACGGCGGCAGGAACGGATTTGACGCATGGCCTTGCGGCGATCGCTGATCGTGGGCGGGTCCGGTGGATTCAGCATTTCTTAACGCGCGCAAAGGATCCTCGAACGAACGTGAGGATCGTTTTCAATGCGCAAAATCGTTGCGACCGTCGCCCTTTGCGCTGCCGTCATGCAGATCACGGAAGCAGCGCAAGCGCAGGACCTATCGGCTTTCGTGGCGCGATCCGATACCACGATGCAGGACATCGAGAACGGTGCCTTGCGCAACACGATGAATCGGGTGTCGGCCAGCCTCGAGGCTTCGACCGTAAGCGGTGTGCAGGGCAACGCCTTCTATGGCGTGCAGGATGGCCAGTACAATCGCATCGATGCGATGCAGACCGGTACGGGCAACCTCATCCGCGCGACGCAGACCGGTTACGCGAACACGGCGGTCATCGCGCAGTCCGGATCGTTCAACCAGATCATTCTCAGACAGGGCCGCTAAGGCCGGACGCCTCGCCTCAAGCGGATCGCTCGCGGCTTTTGCCCTACCGGGCGGCTCCCCACGGCCGGGCTTCGACGGTCGATCAGTACCGGCTAAAATTCAAACATTGCGCGCCGGGGCTGAGCAGGGCGGCACAGGGGCCGCTTGCTCCACCCGACGATCGCAGAACACCACCGGCGGCGGCGCGGAGCTGGGCCGACGAGAGTGGTGCGTTCGAGCTGCCCGCGGGGCCCGCAGCTTTCTTTCCCTCAACCGATGGCTCCGGGCGACTCGATATCCGGACCGCAGCGAACCCGACCGCTGAGCCGAACGGATAAGGCGGTGCCGTGAAAGAAGCGATCTGAAGCGGCCAGCCGGTGCCGGACGGACGATAGGCTTCGGTCCAACCCGGCGTGTTCACGCCGGTGATGTTGGCAACGTAGTCCACCGTCTCCTTCGGGAGGTCCAGGCGGCCGCTCAGCCACGCGTCGACCCGTCCGGGGCCGGCATTGTAGGCCGCTGCCGCCAAGGCCCAGTTCCCGTATCGCGACCGGAGATCTCGCAGCAGTTCGGCGGCCTTCGGAATCGCCTGAGCGGGATCGAAGGGATCGCCAAGACCGCGCTCGGCTGCGGTTGCCGGCATGAATTGCGCGATGCCGAGCGCGCCTTTCGGGCTCACGGCCATTGGGTTCAATCCGCTCTCCCGTTTCAGCAGCCGCAGGAGGAAGTCGGACGGAACGCCGGAGCTCAATGCGGCTTGGGCAATGAGCGTCGAGATCGCCGAAACCGGCACCTCCGGCGTGACGCTCTGGACGATCGCGACGGTCGCTGTGGCCGGAGGGTCGATCACGGCCGCAACCTGCACCGTCGCCGTCAAATCCAGCACCGGAAGGCGGCCACGCACATCGGCCTGCGCCTGCGACGCAATCAGGATGGCCGTGAGGAGGGCCGGCGCCACCCACCGGTGCTGGCTGCACATCGTCTCAGTTCTTCGCCACCACGACGGCTTCCGGAACGACCTCGACGCTCGCGCTCACGGCAGGAAGGGGCTTGTCGCGCTCGATGTATTGCTGGAGCAGGCGCTGACCGACGTCCTGATCGCGGAACTTCCAGAGCCCCTTTCGCACGCCCTCCATCAGCGTCGAATAGACAGCCAGCTCAATGGACTCGCGGACGGCGAATTGGGTCGGCTCGTTGCGCGTCACACCGGCATCGAACTCGAAGAGCTTGTTGACGGCGACGTAGCGGAACGTGTTGGTCGCGAGCCCGATCGAGTAGATCGTCTTCGTCGTTGTGACGCTGGTGAGCACCTCGCCGGTTTGGACGGATACGATGCGCATGCCGACCGTGACGACGTCGCGCCGATAGCGGATATCGCCGCCGATACCGAGGTAGCGGGCGCCGATCCCACCCGTGACGAAGTTCGCGTCGTAGGCGAGGATGCCACCCTCGACCAGCAGACCGGCGAAGCGGATCGGCGGGAGGGGCTTGGCGTTGTCCTGGTCGAACTCCTGGCGGGTGGCGCGGATGAGCTGCCGTTCCTGAAGGATGTTAGCGAGGCTCCCGCGCTCCACGACCCGGAACCAGCGGCCACCGCCGGTGCGGCGCAGGGCATCTACGAGGAAGGCCGCGCCACCCTGTGTGACGGCGCGGGAGAACTCCGCGAAGTTGTCGCTCGGCTTGTTCTGCCCGGTCAGGTCCGGGAAGCTGTAGACCGCCAGATCGACCGCTTTCAACGGCGGCGGCAGCAGAGCGAGGTCGAGCCCGGTCGGCGACGTCTCGGTGACGGTCGGCGCCTCGTTGAGCGGCTCGCGGCCGCCGACGGGGACGCATCCGCCCAAGCCAAGCGCGGCGCCGACGAGGCCACCGACGACAAGGCGTCGGATCGAGAGTTTTTCAGCCCACATAAGGATCTAGAATCCCAATCATGACCGGGCTGCTTGTCGCAACCTTCGGATTATCGTGGCGCAAACACCGAAACTCTTGCGTCCGATTCGATCCTGACGCTCGTGCGGACTCGGCGAGATTGGTCTCAGCGATGTTCAAGGGCCGGCAGGGACGACGACCGTACTGGTCGTCGTGCCATCGAATATGTCGACTCGGACGTTCGCACCCTGTCGTGCAAAATTGATGGTCGTGCCCTGGAATTCGAACGTTCCGCTCTGCTGGGCATTTTCGCCAAAGATCGCCCGCGTGATCTGATTGGCCAGCGAGCTGAAGAGCTGTGACTGCAATTGCTGGGCAAAAATCTGCCCTTGTGTCAGCGTTTGACCGGCACGGCCGGTCTGGCTGGTGAAGATCTGATTCAGGCGCTGATCACGGGCTTGCGGAATGTTCTGAGCATTGGCTTCGCTCTGCAGCCAGCCTCCGTTGAGCGGGCTCCCACCAAAGGCCGGGTTGATCGGCTGGTAGATGAGATTGCCCGCCAGAACCGGACCAGCCGAGAGCGCCAGCAGAGCACTTGCCGCCAGGAAAGACGTCTTCACGGTGGGTCTCACTTTCTCAAGCTGCCTGCGTCCCCGCCTCAGCGGGTGCGGACTTGCAAGACGTTGATGCTCTTGGCGGCACCGACTTGGCTCACATCGGCTGAAAGGCTGTTGCCGATTTGATTGACGACGACCTCGGCAGCGCCCGGGACAGACCCCGTCAGGCTGTTGCCGCTGCCGTCCTGACGGACCTGGACGTTCGCGCCTGCAGTGAGGTTCGCGCCCATGGGCGCGTTGACGCTCAAATTGGCACTGTTGCCGAGCCCGTTCTGCTGGAGGTCGAAGCGGATGCTCGAACCGGTCAGGGCACCCTGTCCGGTGTTGTTTAACCCCTGCTGCGTGATCGCTGCGGTGTTGCCGTCGCCGAAGATCTGAACCGCTGCCGCGTTACCGCCGCCGCTCTGACGGATGTCGGTGCGGTTGGCGTTGCCGACCTGCTGATTGGACGCCGTCTGGCTGGTGGCTCCGGATCCGCCACCGTTCAGACCCAGGATCCGGATTGGAAGGGTGGTCGAACCGATCGTCGCGTACTCGACGGCCACCTCGGTTGGGATTGGCCGGCCGACAGACCCTGAAGCAGCGCTCGATTGCTGAGCCGTTGAGACCGTGGAGAAGGACACCAGAACGCCCAGAGCCGTAAGACAAACGACCGTCGAGCGGTGCGTGGTTCTCTGGACTGAGCTATTCATCTTGTCATGCCGTCCGTTGCCGTCTTACGATCCATTGGTGCTTCTACACAGTCGAGAGAGCACACTGAGTTTTAATTTTGCGATAATGAGATGGATTAAGAACGCATTTCGGGGAAGCGGTACCGTCGCTTCGTTTGCATTGTATTGTGGTACGCATAGATTGAAGTCAACGCGGAACCAGACCCGTGCCCTGGCCTTGGGCTTTCCGTCGGTTCGCCGTGTCCCGCGCGCCACAGAGCCGAGCCGGTCGCCGATCCCGTCGCAGCTCCGCCGAACCCCCGGCTCAGGTGATGAGAACGCGATCACCCGCGCAGCCCCAAAGTGCCGTTACATCAGATCAGATCCATCCGGCCCCTCCCGCTCACAGGCATACTCGGCGTCGCCGGTACGAAGAGTGAGACTGGCGCGATAGCGCCCGTATGGTTCCAGGGAGAAGCTCAATCCCTGAACCCGTACAGGCGAGCCCGGCACGAGGAGGAATTCCGACTGCTGGCTGATTTGCGCGCTGCCGGATGGCCCCTGCTTCACCACCGAAAGACGGTAGTGGCCGGATTGCCGCCGGTTCGAATGGACGTCTGCCTCGACCTGCACTTGCGAACCTTGGCGGTGCTCGGACAGCACACAGACGATGGGCGGGGGCGAGACGTTGCGGTCCATGGTCAACTCCGCGCCTCGGTACAAAAGGCGTACGCTCAAGTGCCATTTCTAACGGATCGCACGCTCACGAGTGTTGGATACGGCGGCCCTGCCGAGGGATATGATCGCTGATCCGTAATGGGTCTTGTCGGCGTAGAAGGCTTTCCGGTCGTCAAGGCTGAAGCGAAGTCCGAAAGAGAGCGGCCACCGGCCTGATAAGGACAGGTCGATGGCTATGATGCGCTCGCCAAAGGCGTGGCCACCCCGTTCTAAGGGTGGCCACGTCTCATGATGGCTCGCCGTCGATTAGCGGCGGCCCTGCGTAACGGTCGCGATGTTTCCGTTCCCGAGCTGCGCGCTCAGGATGGTGCTGTTTGCGCTGTTGAGCTGAGAGGCGGTCAGGGTGTTGGAATTTCCGATCTGGACGCCGGTGATCGTGCTAGCAGCGGAATTGAACTGCTCGAGAGTCGCAACGTTCAGGTTTCCGGCCTGAAGGAGGTCGATACCGGAATTGTTCGAATTCGCCTGCGTGATGATGGCGCCGTTGCCAGACCCGGACTGCACAGACATGATCTGTGCAGCATCCGAATTGTTCTGGTTCACGAAAAGGACGTTGTTGTCGCCGGACTGGTTCGCGAAGATATCGCTTCCCGTCGAATTCGTCTGCTGAGCATTGGCGAAGTTCGAGAATCCGATCTGCGAGATTTGCGCCGTTGAGTCCACGTTTCCGCTCTGGGCGACGACCGCGACCTGACCGATGCCCCACTGATTGACGGTACCGGTCGTGTCCCTGGAACCAACCTGACCGGCGATTGCCACGTTACCGAAGCCGATTTGACCGATATTCAGCGTAGAGCCGACCACGTTCGACTGGCCAGCGAGAGCCACGTTGCCTGAGACCGACTGATCGATGAAGATGTTCGAGTCACCACGCGTATCGTCGGTCTGCGAAGCGTAGGCGAACTGGCTGGAGCCGGTCTGCCCCAGCTCGATCTGCGAGTTGCGAACGTCGGTCTGTTCCGTGAAGGCGTTGTGTGCAGCGGAGCCGCCGCGGCCGGCGCTCTGCTCGACGGTCGTGGTGGCGTTCCGGCCACCATTCTGCTGGATGTTCGCGTAGTTGTTACGGCTGCGCTGCGTCAGGTCGATGACGTTGCCGTTGCCGCCGTCCTGATTGGTGACGAACGAGTTCCTGTTGCCGGACTGCAGAATCTCGACACCGTTGTTCCGGCCAGACTGCGTGCTCGTGGCGCCCGAAGCGGTGTTGCCGTTGTTGTTGCCCAGCTGCTCAATCGAGGCGGTGCCGCTGGTGCCGGTCTGCGTCAGATCGAGCTTGTTGCTGGTTCCGTCCTGCAAAGTCGTCGCATCGTTCAAGCTGGCGGCGAGAACAGGTGCTCCGGCGAGGAGGGCAAGCGTGCTGATGGCGGCGATGGTGAAGTGCTTCATGACTGATCCCCTGCGTGTTGAATTCTGTCATCCCGCAGGCGCTTGCCCGGTATTAACTGGCTGTTGACCAGTCTACCGAGTGGGTCGGCTGCTTCGTGCAGTTGTTAACGAGGTGTTAAATACGAGAGGTCGGGAGCAGCCGCATCATTCATTTGAAGGATAAATTGCGGTTTCAGATGCAAACGAACTGTTTACCTTAATTTTCTAACTGTAGAGGCCGTAATATCACACAGCCGATTTCCAAGTATTCAATCTACATTCTGCGTTGTCTGTGGCTATTCTGGTAAGATTTTTCACCGCCGGCAGACACTTTCCGTAACAAACTCCGCCGATGCGGACGGAAAGCTAGGCTGCAATTGCTTAGGATTTGCTCGCCTTGGTTCAAAACTGGTCACGCTCAATCTATCGTAATCGATCCTGCCGTTCTGAAATAACTCGGCGAACAGGTCTCTAGATCCTTTTTTCGCATAATCTTCGCACAGGTGAGGTCGATTCATGCGTAGTTTGCCGCTGTGAGAAACAGCAATAAATGCCTGGAGACCGTTAGTGACGCGAAAGCATCACCTGTTATATATCGTTATCGCCGCGCCTGGCGCTGCCGTAGATACAGGAGCCGGCCGCGCGACGAGAATAGTCGATTTAAAACTTGTACGTTGAATCAAAAGAACAAAGAAAAATTACGATGCCAGATAAATATGCTCTGCTCGATGTTCTCGATAAGGTTGGGTCGGCTGCTGTGTTGATCAATTGTCGCGAAAAAACGTTTGATTTCAATGTTTCGGCGCGAAAAATTGTTCTCGATAGCGATCACGACATGGCTGCGGCGAACGAGCCGTTCACGAACCGGATGATCCATAATGCGCTGACCGAGCCGTTCGGCACGGTCGAACTGGAGCGCCCGCGTAGCGATCAGCGTCTGGTGTTTCAGGCGATGGATATCACGGCGATGGGAGAGGCCCATCGCCTGCTCATCCTGATCGACCTCACGGTTCGGACCCAGGTGTGTGCCCCGGCGCTGGAAAAGATTTTCGGTCTCACTGCCGCCGAGGGGCGTTTGGCTGCGGAACTCAGTCGAGGCGTTCCGCTGGCGACCATTGCGCAGAGCCGCAATGTGAGTATCGCGACGCTCCGCACGCAACTGGCCTCGATCTTCGCCAAGACCGGAACCTCGCGACAGCCCGAGCTTGTGGCACTGCTCGCGCGCGTCTGCCAATTCTCGCCGATGGCGGACGCGGCACGTTGAGGCCGTGACTTCAGGTGTTCGCTCCGACAACGCGCGAAATTATTGCATCATTGTCTGTTGCTATTCGAAGCGTCCGCCGTTGGTCGATTCGGTGGATCGCATTCGAGACGCGATCGCCGATGATATCCATCGGCGAGTCTTGCGCGATGCATCGATCGGTGCCGCACCCTTCACATTTCGGCAACGGACTTTGGAAATGATCGGCTCCGTGCCGGAAAACAGCCGCGGCGCGTCTGTTGGATAGTGGTTGACGCCGCAAAACCCCGCTATGTCTTCCGCCCGCATCTTGACAAAGGTGCCGTACGGGTGCTGCCGCGCCTGGGTGGATATTGGAGAATTCGACGGATGACTCGGATCGTGGCTGGACTGGTGGCGCGCCGGGCCTTCCCCCTGACGTCGGTTCTCCGCACTCTGGTGGGTGTCGGCCTGGCCGGGCTTTGCCTCTCTGCCGCGACCGCGCAGGACGCGAAGCCGGGTCCGTCCGAGGCCGCCAGAGCGGGATGTGATGCCGCCTGTGCGCGGCAGGCCATTCCCGCAGCCGTGCAGGCCTGCGTGCCGGGCATTGAGCGCCAAGCCCCGACGGATTTCGAGTGGATGAACCGGCCGACCGGAACCATCTTCCATGAGGCCGAGCCGCCGGCCGGGACGGATACCGTCGTCAAGTTCCGCGGCGATTCGGTACGGTTCCTCAATCCGCAGGGCCAGTGGGTCCGCATCACCTACGAGTGCGATTACGATACCGCGGCGAAGTCCGTCCGCGGAGTTAAGGTTCGGCTCGGACGCATCGACGGAAAGGGCGCCAACACGGCGGCGGCCGCACTTCCCGCCGGTTCGGCCGGGGCGGGGCGTGCTCCAGCCGCCTCGACCGCGACGGCATCGCCGCAGACACAGGTCAAACGGCTGCGGCCGAGCGAGCCGAGCGATGTCGAGATCCGCCAAGTCGCGCCTTCGACAGGGCGCTGAGGCAGCCCGGCTCGGTCGAATCGGTACCTGGATCGAGAGGCCATCGATGCAACGGATGTTTCTTGCTCTCGCCCTCCTTTGCGCGGGTCATCCCGGTGCGGCGGTGGCTCAGTCGATTACCAATGTGAACGAGTGTACGTTCATCACCGATCCAATCGCACTCAGACGCTGCATCGACGGGTTTCAGCTCCGCGGACCGGCAGCGCAGTATCCGCAATCGGCCCCGATCCCGCCGATTGAAACGCCGGCTCAGGCGGAGCGCAATCAACTCAACAGCAAGACGCCGCCGAAGGCGGATGATGATGACGTGTCCGGGTGGTTGGATGATGGCGACAAGAAGGCGTCGAACCGGCCCGCCTCGAAGCGGAAGGTCATTGATCTGAGCCAGTGACATGGGCTCTGCGCGCTTGGAGCGAGTGCCCGATCGCTCTACCCGCGCGGCGCTTGCGGCGAACCACCGTGCCGGCGCGATGGGATTTCGCCTAAACGCAAATTCGCTTTCCGAAAGAGATCAGGCTCGTTCACCGCCGAGCACGAGGCGAAGCGACCGGGCGAGTTCGTCGCGCCGGTAGGGCTTGTTGAGCACCGGGAGCTCGCCCTGGCCGATCACCTGCCCTTCGTCGAGATTCGCCACGTAGCCTGAGGTCAGCAGGATCTTGATGTCCGGGCGCACCCGCCGCGCCTCGACCGCGAGTTGCGAGCCGTTCATCCCACCGGGCATGACGACGTCCGAGAATAGGATGTCGATGCGCTCGACGCCGTGCAGATGTTCCAGCGCCTCCGCCGCATTACGGGTCACGATGACCCGGTAACGAAGCTCCTCCAGGCTCTCGACGGCCATACCGAGCACCTGTTCATCGTCCTCGACCAGCAGCACCGTCTCGCCCTCCCCGGCCCGGCGCAGCGGGATGGTACCGACCAGTCCAGGTCCGATCTCCTCGCCGGCCGGGTCCGTCGAGCGCGGGAAGTACAGGCTGACCGTCGTGCCTCTGCCGACCTCCGATTCTATCTGCGCAAACCCCTTCGCGCTGCGGGTGAAGCCGTAGACCTGGCTGAGCCCGAGGCCGGTGCCCTTGCCGACCTCCTTGGTGGTGAAGAAGGGCTCGAAGACGCGTTGAAGCTTGTCGGGAGGGATGCCGCTGCCGGTATCCGTCACCGAGATGACGATGTAGGGGCCGGGTGGTACGCCCCGGTCCGCGACTGCCGCCGTGCCGAGCCGGACGTTGCGGCTCGTGACTGCGATGCGCGCGTGGCCTGCCCTGCCCTCCAGGGCGTCGCGCGCGTTCACGATCAGGTTCAGCACGGCCGACTCGAACTGTGCCGGATCGATGCGGATCGGGTCGAGGGCCGGGTCGAGATCGAAGGCTAACTCGACGGCGCCGGTTGCCGCGCGCTCGGCAAGCGGCCGGAAGTCCAACAGGAGCCGGTTTGGGTTGAGCGTCTGCGGCCGCAGCATCTGGCGGCGCGAGAAGGCGAGGAGCTGCTGGGTGAGTTGCTCGCCGCGCCGCGCTGCCCCCATCGCCGCCTCGGCCAACCGCTTGACGCGGTCGGGTTGATCGGGACGGCGCAGCATCATGTCGAGGCCGCCGACGATGACGGTGAGCAGGTTGTTGAAATCGTGCGCTACACCGCCCGTAAGCTGGCCGATCGCCTCCATCTTCTGAGCTTGGCGCAGCGCCTCCTCCGTGACGTGCTGATCCGTGCGATCCATCAGGATGCCGGCGATCCGTTCCGGCCTGTCGGCTTCGCCGGATTTCACCCGCCCCCGCATCGCAATCCAGCGCACTGCTCCGTCCGCGCGCCGGATGCGGCATTCGAGATCGAGCCTGCCTGTCTTGGTGACACCGGCGAACGCCTCCTCGGCCGTTTCGCGGTCTTCCTCGACGACATGGGCCAGGAATGTCTCACGGTCCCAGGAGCGTCCTGTGCCCGCGTAGCCGAAAACGGCATCGAATCGGGGCGAGCGGCGATGGGTTCCGGCGATGTAGTCGATGTCCCACGAACTCATGCCGGCCGCGTCGAGCGCGAAGGCGAGGGTCTCGTGGGCGGTCTCGACCTCCCTCGTCCGTTCGGCGACACGCCGCTCCAACTCCTCGTTCGCCAGCCGCAATTGCTCCTGCGCACGCTCCCGCTCCAGCAAATGCTGCCGGGCTTGGTACTGGCGGCGCCGCGCGCGCAGGGACGAGACGACGGCGCTGGTCAACGTCTCGGCATTGATCGGACGTTCCAGCAGAACAACGTTGCCGAGCCGCCGCAGCAATTCTGCCGCGCTCTGGGTCCGACGGCCGGCTTGGCGCGTCGCCAGTACGACGAAGGGGAAATCCGACCAGGGTTGCTGCGCATCGAGCCAAGCGAACACGTTCGCCGTGTCGCCGTCGGCCAAGGCCTCCTCGGTCACGAGCGCGGTTCCGGCCCCCTCACGCAGCCCCGTCAACCAAGCCGCGACGTTCGCGCAGACCGCAGCGTGAATGTTTGAGCGGTCCAGCACCCCCTCGATCACCGCAGCATCGCGCCCACGTGGTGCCAGAATCAGGGCGCGTTCCTCGGTCGACGACATCATGCGCCGTCCCCGGACTCACCTGGCTCCTTCAGCATCTCGACCCGCCCGCGATAGGCCGGCAGACCGGTGAGCACGCCCTCAAAATCGCTTAGCGCCTCGCCGACCCGAAGCCCGTCGGTCGAGAACCTCAACTCACGAATCGCCCGCTCGTGCGGATTGACGCGACTCTTGACTACCGACAGCGCCGTGCGGATCTCGCCGTTCGCCTCGAAGAACCGGAACAACAGGATGCAGTCGCTTAAGTAACTCAGGTCGATATCGGTCCGAACCTCGCCGATCACACCGTGCTGCCCGAGCACGAGGAGCGTGGTGACACCCTTCTGGTTCAGGTAACTCAGAAGTTCGTGCATTTGCAGGATGAGGTGCTCTTCACCCGGCATCGCGTGCAAGTAGGCGTTCAAGCTATCGACGGCGACGAAGGTGGAGCCGCGCTCCTCGACGGCCTGTCGGACGATCGAGGCGAACTCTCCCGGAGAGAGTTCCGCCGGGTCGATCTGCAGGATGGTCAGCCGGCCGGTTTCGAGATGCGGCCCCAGGTCCATGCCGAGCCTGACGGCTCGGGCGAGCATCGTCGCGAGCCCTTCATCGAACAGGTAGTACGTTGCCGTCTCACCCCGTTCCAGCGCAGCCAGCATGCAGCGCAATCCGGTCGTCGTCTTGCCCACGCCGGAGGGGCCGAGCAGGAGCGTATTGGTGCCGGGCACGAGACCGCCGCCAAGCAGCAGGTCGAGTTCGTCCGATCCCGTCGATTGCGCTGTCATATCGAAGGTCGCGCGGTGCTCGGCAGCGATGAGCCGGGGAAAGACTTGAACGCCGCCGGTCTCCACCACGAAGTCGTGGTAGCCGCCCCGGAACTTGATGCCGCGCATCTTGACGATCCGCAGGCGTCGCCGCTCGGAGCCGAACTGGCGCGGGGTCTGGTCGAGGGAGATTACCCCGTGCGCGATACTGTGGAGCTGAAGGTCGCCCGCCTCCGAAGTCCGGTCATCGAGCATCAGCACGGTGCAGGCCCGCTTGGCGAAGAACTGCTTCAGCGCAAGGATCTGGCGCCGGTAGCGCAACGGGTTCTGTGCCAGCAGGCGCAACTCCGAGAGGCTGTCGAAGACCACGCGCTCGGGCTTGAGGCTCTCGACCCGTGCCATGACCTCCCTGACCGTCTCGCCGAGTTCGATCTCGGACGGGTGTAGGATCGATTGCTCGCTGTCGGGGTCGAGGCCCATCTCGCTGACGAGTTCGTACAGTTCGATGCCGTCGAGCGACCAGCCGTGGCTCGTGGCTGCGGCCTGCAGCTCGTCTGCCGTTTCCGACAGCGTCACGTAGAGGCTGCGTCCCTTTCGGGCCACGCCTTCGAGAAGGAATTGCAGCGCGAGCGTCGTCTTGCCGGTGCCGGGCGTACCTTCCAGAAGGTAGAGCCGATCCTGGGTCAGGCCGCCACAGAGAACCTCGTCCAAGCCCGATATGCCGGTCGAGATCCTGGCCTCGGAACCGGATCGAGTGCCTGTCGTGCTCATCGCCTCGTTCATCGGCTCGGACGCCGCTCCTGTACTGTTTCGCCCATCACGCATGGGCGCTGACGGAGCGCCCTGCAAACCTGCGTCGGCGCCGGGTATAACGCATGGGCGGCGCGTTCCGATCACTTCATTAGTAAGCGGGGCGCTACGCTTCCAACGACACGCGTTGCGGTCGTTCAAACCCGTTTGTCCGTTGGCGGCTCCCCAGCGGAAGCCACCGAGACGACTTTTCCCAGAGAGCCGACCGGCCCCGTCCACACTCCGCTCTACGTTTTCATTGTCTCCGCAATCCACAGCGGAGACGATGAGCCGCGCTCCGCTCACCGCCGGATGGGCGTTGATGCGGAAAGCGGGCGCTGGGCGCCCGACGATTGAATGAAGGTGTTTGATGCCCGTGAACGGAGCCTATGGTCCTGAGGAGCGTGCTTCGGTGCTTGAGCGGCAACGCACCCTCAAGATGGCCCAATCGGCCCACGCCTACGTCCGAGGCAATACCCTAAAGTTCTACGAGTGGCTCGATGGCCTCACCCGCGGCACCCTGCCGGAGGGACCGCCAGTCTGGATCTGCGGCGATTGCCATCTGGGAAATCTCGGGCCCCTGGCCGATGCCGACGGTCACGTCGACATCCAGATCCGCGATCTCGACCAGACCGTCATCGGCAACCCGACGCACGACCTGGTGCGCCTTGGGCTGTCGCTCGCCAGCGCGGCGCGCGGCTCCGACCTGCCCGGCGTCGTGACGGCACGGATGCTGGAGGAGATGCTTCTGGGCTACGCCGCAGGGCTGGAACAGAGCGAGACGAACCGGGGGCCGTCCGAGCCGGACGCGGTGCGCTCGGTCCGCCGCCGGGCCCTCGGCCGGCACTGGAAGCACCTCGCGCGCGAGCGCCTGAAGGGCGTGGAGCCGGCGATTCCGCTCGGGCGCAAGTTCTGGAAGCTCGACAGGCAGGAGCGTAACGCCCTCGATAGGCTGTTTCAGGAAGACGCAGTGCGCCACCTCGTGCTGACCCTGAACGGACGCAGCGAGGAGGCCGACATTCGCCTGGTCGACGCGGCCTACTGGATGAAGGGCTGCAGCTCGCTCGGCTTCCTGCGTTATGCCGCACTCGTCGGCATCACCGAGCCTGAGAACAAGCGCCGGCTCGCGCTCGTGGACCTGAAGGAGGCGGTCGAGCCTGCCGCACCAGCCGCTCCCGGCGTGGAAATGCCTTCCGATCCGGCCGAACGGGTGGTCGCCGGCGCGCGGGCACTGTCACCGAATCTGGGCGAACGCATGCTGCCGGTCCGGCTGCTCGGTAAGTCGGCCGTGATGCGCGAACTCGCGCCGCAGGACCTGAAGCTCGACGTCGATCAGTTCGGCCGCGAGGAGGCGGTCCGCGCGGCGCATTACCTCGCCCATGTCGTCGGGAAGGCGCATGGCCGCCAGATGGGCACCGAGACGCGCGCGGCTTGGCGGTCCGAGATCACGCGTGGTGGGAGCGCGGACGAGGGGGCGCCGTCCTGGCTCTGGTCCAGCGTGGTCGAACTCGCCGGCCGTCACGAGGTCGGCTACCTGCAGCATTGCCGCCGCTACGCCGGCCAGGAGGCGGCCTGACACCGGGACGCCTCCCCGGCATCCGACCTCAGGATCGGCGCCGGGCGCGCTGCCCGCCCAGAACCAGGGCTGCTGTCGCTGCCAAGCCGGCGGCGATCCCGGCCGTCGCGAGCGGATGCAGGCTCGCCCGGGTGTAGACGCTGGTGCGCATGACGTAGACCGGTGGGTCGCCCCGCTCGCGGCCGGCCCCCTGCGGCGCGTGCAGCGCGCCCTTCGGGTTCCTCGGCCGTTCCGCCCGCTTCTGCAGAGCGATGATGGCCGGCGCGAGTTCGTCAAAGGCGCCCGGCGCGAACTCCTTGCCCATGACGAAGAGCTTGCCGCCGCCGCCCACGATGATGTCTCGCTGCGGATGGACCGCGGCGTGCAGGATCGCGTTGGCCACCTCGTTGGGCGGATAGATCGGCGGCGGCAGCGTCGGCTCGCGATCCATGTAGTTGCGGGCCCGGTTCGGCAGCGGCGTGTCGATGGAGGCGGGCTTCACCAGCGTCACCGAGATCGGCGCGCCCTCCGCGCCCAGCTCCATGCGGAGCGTGTCGGTGAAACCTTTCACCGCGTGTTTCGACGTGGCGTAGAGGCCCTGGAACGGGAAGGCGAGGTCGGAGGCGATACTCCCGACATTGATGATGGCTCCACCGCGGCCGCGCAGATGCTCGGCGGCGATCAATGAGCCGTGCACCGTCCCCCAGAGGTTGGTTTGGATCAACCGCTCGTGGTCCTCGAGCGTGATCTTGCGAAGCGGTCCGTAGACGGTGAGGCCAGCTACGTTGACCCAGGTGTCGAAGCCGCCGAACGTGGCGACGGCGTGGTCGGCAATGGCCTGGACATCCTCCCGCCGGCCGACATCGGCGACCACGTAGGTGGCGCGTGTCCCGAATTCCGCGGCGATGTCTGCCAGGACATCCTGGCTGCGGGCGGCGAGCACGACGCGGGCCCCGCGCCGCGCGGCCATGCGCGCCGTCGCGAGACCGATGCCGCTGGACGCGCCGGTGATCACGATGACCTGTTCGTTCAGCGGCTTGTGACCCATTCCGAAGGACTCCCATCCTGCCGCTTCGATGCGGCAGCGATGGGGGTACGCGCGACGGGACCAACTGTTTCGGCCCGCGCGCAAACCGCGCAGGCCGGGGTCTTGGGAAACCTCCCGGCGCTTACTCGCTCGCATGGTCGGCGACATAGCGGCCGAGGGCGCTCGCCGCGTTGAGCATGTGCGCCCGCATCCGCCGTGCTGCGGCGTCGCCGTCGCCTTCGGCAATGGCTTGAAGGATCTCCCCGTGCTCGGCGCGTGAACGCAGGATGCGCTCGCCCTGGCGCAACTGCGTCCGGCGGAAGGCAGCCAGACGCGAGCGGATCGCCAGCGCCTGCTCGGCCATGAAGCCGTTATGGGTCGCGCGGTACAGCGCCTCGTGGAAAGCGCGGTTGAGGGCATCGTAGGTGTCGTAGTCCTGCGCCGCGACCGGCTCGGCCGATTGCTCGTGCAGGTCCATCAGCGCGCTGAGTTCGAGCGGCGTCATCCGGTAGGTGGCGAGCCGGACGCACAGGGCCTCGAACTCGGCGGTCGTCTCGAACATCTCCATGATCCGCTCCGGCGTCATGCGGGTGACGACGACGCCGCGCCGGGGGCGCATCTCGACCAGACCGCTGGAGGCGAGTTGGCGCAGGGCCTCGCGGACGGGGGTGCGCGAGGCACCGAAGCGGTCGGCCAGATCCTGTTCGTCCAGCGCGATGCCCGCCGCGAGGACACCGGAGGCGATCTCATCCGTCAGCGCGTTGCGGATCTGGTCGGAGAGGAGGCCGCGCCCCTCAGCCATGCCGTCCATCGCGCCGCCCTCCTCCATCCGCATCACCCCACCAGAGCCCGCACGATCAGGAACAGCAGCGACGGGCCGACGAGGCAGCCGATGCCGGTGTGGAAGGTCGCGGTCAATGCGCCGTAGGGTACGAGCTTCGGATCGGTGGCCGCGAGCCCGCCCGCGACGCCGCTGACCGTGCCCATCAGCCCGCCATAGGCCATCGCCGAGCGCGGGTTGTCGAGGCCGATCAGCCGCGCCACCAGGGGTGTCCCCACCATCACCATCACCGCCTTGGTCACGCCCGTGGCGATCGAAAGCGCCATCACGGTCGAGTCGGCGCCGAGCGCCGCGCCGGTCACCGGGCCGACGATGTAGGTGATGGCGCCCGCGCCGATCGTCGTGATCGACACCGCGTCGTGATAACCGAAGGCCACCGCCGTCAGGGTGCCGACGAGAAAGGGCAGCACTGTACCGAGCGCCAGCGCCACGACGCCGAGGAGGCCCGCGCGGCGCGCCTCGACGACGTCCACCTCGAAGGCGGTGGCGACGATGGCGAAGTCACGCAGCATCGCCCCGCCCATCAGGCCGATGCCGGCGAGCGCCGGGATGTCCGCCAGCCCGCGTTTCCCGCCGGTGGCGAGGCCGCCGAAATAGGCCAGCACGAGTCCGAGCACGATGGCGATGGCCGAACCGTGGACCCGGCCGCGCGTCAGGCGCTTCCCGAGGACGTTCGACACGAGCATCAGGCCGCCGATGACCGCGAAGGCGGCGACTAAGCTCTGCTCGATGAAGACGTGTTCCAGCATGTGCAGCATGGGTCTACCTCCGGGCCGCCGTGGAAGGCTGCATGGACATGTTCGCCTCGCCGCCGATCACGGCGCCCGCCTGCGCGCCCTCGGCGTCGTCGCGGGGCGGGCGCCCGCCGATCCGGCCGAGCAGGGCGGTGGCGGCGAAGCACAGCAACACGCTGCCGACGGCGGCGATGATCACGATCGGGCCGCCGCTCACCGCGGCGACGACGTTCTGCTGGGCGGCCATGGCCACCACGATCGGGATGTACATGCTGGCCCAGAACTCGACCCCGAGCTTGGTCGCGTGGCCGAGCCGGTCGTGGCGCAAAAGCCAGATCCGAGCGGCGATCAGCAGCATCATGGCGATGCCGACGCCGCCGACATTGGCCTTAACGCCGAGCAGGATTCCGAGCAGGTCGCCCAGGAACACGCCGATCAGGGTACAGAGCGCGAGGAGCGCGACGCCGAGGATCGTCACCGTGCCCCCTCCCCGCGTGGAACCGCAGATCGTTCGATCGGCTTCGACGTCCACATCCGGGCTCCCGTGGGCCCATTGCATGCAGCGATCATCCGGCGCCTCCTTCCCGTATTCAACGATTCGTTTTTGTTCCCCCATCGTATGCAAGATATTGACACTGGCGCAAGTGAGAATACAAAAATGATGCTATGGCACCGCTGAATGTACCGACGCCGACGTTTCGTCGGTCAGCGTATACGCAGCGCGGCGATGACAGGGAGCGGACCGGATGAGCGGTTGGCATCGAGAACGGGCGGCCCGCGATGCGCGGATCGAGGCGGGCCGAGCCCATGCCGCGGGCAAGGTCGTGACTGCTGCCGGCGTGGTCGCTCTCTTGGAGGCGATCCTTCAGCCCGGCGACCGGGTCTGTCTGGAGGGCGACAACCAGAAGCAGGCGGACTGCCTCGCGCGGGGCCTGAGCCAGTGCGACCCCAGCCGCGTGCACGACCTTCATATGGTCCAGTCCGGCATCGTGCTGCCCGAACATCTCGACATCTTCGAGCAGGGTATCGCGAAGCGGCTCGACTATTCCTATTCGGGGCCGCAGGGCGGGCGCATCGCCCGCATGCTCTACGGCGGGCAAATCGAACTCGGGGCGGTGCACACCTATCTCGAACTGTTCGCCCGCTACTTCGTCGATCTCACCCCGAACGTGGCGCTGATCGCTGGCGTTTCGGCCGACCGGGACGGCAACCTCTATACCGGGCCGAACACCGAGGACACGCCGACCGTAGTGGAGGCGACCGCCTTCAAGAACGGCGTCGTGGTGGCGCAGGTCAACGAGATCGTCGAGCGGGTGCCGCGCGTCGACATCCCCGGTGACCGGATCGACTTCGTGGTCGAGGCCGACAGGCCGTTCTACGTCGAGCCGCTGTTCACCCGCGATCCGGCGGCGATGACCGAAACCCAGATCCTGATGGCCATGATGGCGATCAAGGGGATTTACGCCGAATACGGCATCCGACGGCTCAACCACGGCATCGGCTTCGGCACGGCGGCGATCGAGCTCCTGTTGCCGACCTATGCCGAGCGCCTGGGGCTGAAAGGTCAGATCGCCACACACTGGGCGCTCAACCCGCATCCGACCCTGATCCCGGCGATCGAGTCGGGCTGGGTGAAGCAGGTGCACTGCTTCGGCTCGGAAGTCGGCATGGACCGCTACATCCGCGAGCGCTCCGACATCTTCTTCACCGGTGCGGACGGTTCGCTCCGCTCCAATCGCGCCTTCTGCCAGACAGCCGGGCTCTACGCCTGCGACCTGTTCATTGGCTCGACCCTGCAGATCGACCTTGCCGGCCATTCCTCGACGGTAACGCAGAACCGCGTCGCGGGCTTCGGCGGCGCGCCGAACATGGGCTCGGACCCGCACGGACGGCGCCACCCCTCCGACACCTGGATGAAGGCGGGGCGCGAGGCGCAGGTGGCCGGCGATCCGGCGCTGATGCGCGGGCGCAAGCTCGTGGTGCAGATCGTCGAGACCTTCGGCGAGGGACTGGTCCCGGCCTTCGTCGAGCGGCTCGATGCCCTGGAACTGGCGCGTAAGATCGGCTTGGAGCTGGCTCCGGTGATGGTCTACGCCGACGACGTCACCCACATCGTCACCGAGGAAGGCATCGCCAACCTCCTGCTCTGCCGCACCGCGGATGAGCGCGAGCAGGCGATCCGCGGGGTCGCCGGCTACACCGAGATCGGCCGCGGACGTGACCGGGCCATGGTCGAGCGGCTGCGCCAGCGCGGTATCGTCCGTCGCCCGGAGGATCTCGGCATCGAACCCCTCGACGCCGACCGCTCCCTGCTCGCGGCGCGCTCGATCAAGGATCTCGTCCACTGGTCCGGCGGTCTCTACGAGCCGCCGGCCAAGTTCCGGAACTGGTGAGGCCGCGATGGAAAAGCTGACCTTCCGACACACGACGCAGAGGGCCCTGGCCGGCGCGAAGGCACAGGCCATCACCGGCGTCGTCGCCTCCGGCAATCTCGAAGTGCTGCTGGAGCGCGCCCTGCCCGCGACCGAGTGCACCGTCGAGATCGAGACGCCGATCCGCGGCTACGGCGAGGTCTGGGAGGCGGTGGTCGCCGACTTCGTCGCCCGCGCTCAGCCCGGCGGCCTGCGCATCACAATCAATGACGGCGGCGCGCGCCCCGACACCGTGTCCCTGCGCCTGCTTCAGGGCGCCCGACTAATGGAGGTCTGACGATGAGCGAACGGATCATCGACCCGGCCGCCAAGGGCTGGGCCACGAGTTGGTACGAAGCGAGCGCCCGCGCCCGCATCGACGGCCTGCTGGATGCGGGCAGTTTTCGCGAGGTCGTCGGCCCCGAGCAGCGCCGGATGAGCCCACACCTGCCGCTGTTCGACCTACCGCGCGCCTTCGATGACGGCATGATCGTCGGCCCGGGCCGGCTCGACGGCAAACCCGTCCTCGTCGCCGCGCAAGAGGGTCGCTTCATGGGCGGAGCCTTCGGCGAAGTGCACGGCGCCAAGCTTGTCGGCCTGCTGCGCGCCGCCCTGGTGCTGAAGCCGGCGGCCGTCCTGATCCTGTTCGATACGGGTGGTGTGCGCCTGCAGGAGGCCAATGCCGGCGAGACCGCCATCGCCGAGGTGATGCGCGCGATCACCCAGGTTCGCGAGGCCGGCATGCCGGTGATCGGCCTGATCGGCGGCCGGGCCGGGGCCTACGGTGGTGGTGGCCTACTCGCGGGCACCTGCTCGCGGCTCGTCGTCTCCGAGGGCGGTCGCATCTCGGTCTCGGGGCCTGAGGTGATTGAGACCAACAAGGGCGCCGAAGAGTTCGATTCCCGCGACCGTGCCCTGGTCTGGCGTACCATGGGCGGCAAGCACCGCCGCCTTACCGGCGGCGCCGACGCCTATGCCGACGATACGCTCGCGGCCTTCCGCCGAGCGGCTCTGGACATGATCGAGCGCGCTCCGGCCTTCGACCTCGCCACGCTGGAGGCGGAGCAGGTGCGTTTGGAACAACGCCTCATGCACTTCGGCGATTGCCGCGACGCGACCGAGATCTGGGCGCGGCTCGGGGTGAACGATCCGGAGGCGGTCCCGGCCCTGACCACGGCTGCGTTCGACACCCTACTCGCCAGCCTGGGAGAGACGACCCATGACGCTCGCTGAGATCCTCGCCTCGCTGTTCCCGGAGAGTCATTCCGTAACCGTCACGGACGGGCTCGTGAACGGCGAGGGCCCGTTCCGGGGCGGCCGGCTCGCGGTGATCGGCATCGACGGCGACACGGCGCTCGGCGTCGACGGCGCCTGCCGGCTCGCAGGCTACGTCCTCGACGTGGTGCGCCGGGGCGACGCCACGCCGATCCTCGTCGCCGTCGATTCCGACAGCCAGCGGATGAGCCGGCGCGACGAACTGCTCGGCCTCAACGAGTACCTCGCCCACCTCGCCAAGACGCTGCTGCTCGCCGACGCGCACGGCCACCCGACCGTCGGACTCATCTACGGGCATTCGGCGGCGGGCGCCTTCATCGCCACGGCGCTTGCCACCCGCGTCCTCGTCGGCCTGCCGGGGGCGAATCCGAGCGTGATGGACCTGCCCTCCGTCGCCCGCGTCACGAAGCTCCCCCTCGACCGGCTGGAGGCGATGGCCAAGGATACGCCGGTCTTCGCGCCCGGCCTCGACAACATGGTACGCACCGGTGCGGTGCAGGCGGTGCTCGACGCCGAGCAGCCGCTGGCAGAGCAAATCGCCGCCGTGATCGACGCGCTGCCCGCCGAGGATACCCGTGATCGCGCCGGGCGCGAGCGCGGCGGCCGACCGGTGGCGGAAGCGATCGCCGCGCAGGTGGTGCGGGAGGCGGCCCTTGGCTGAGGCGCACCGGCGCCACGATCTCCTCGACGTCGAACCCGGAGCCTGGGCCGCCGCCTTGGCCGGGCGCGCGGATCTGACGGGTGTGCCGCACGTCGCGGCTTGGGTGGACGACGGCCGGCCGGTGATCCTGCGCCGCGCGCATCCGGAAGAGGACGAGGGCCTCGTGCCGGTCGGCCTGCCGCTGCCGCCACGGGACGGCAAGCGCCGGATTGGCCTCGCCCTTCCGCGGCACGCGGTCCGCCCGCGCGCGTCCTTCCTGCTCTCGGAGGCGCGCGCTGCGTGCCCGCCTTCCTGGACGGCCACGCTCGACGCGCTGATCGCCCTCGGCGAGCGCCACGGCCTCGCGCCGCGTCCCTTCGGAAGTCTGCTCTGGCAGAGCTTGACCGGTCTCCCCTACCTGTCCGAGCGGTCGGACCTCGATCTGCTCTGGCCGGTGCCCGGCGCGGTTCCTGCTCGGCTCATGGAGGGCATCGCGGCGATTGAAGCGCGGGCGCCGATGCGCCTCGATGGAGAGATCCTTCTGTCCGACGGGGGCGGCGTGAACTGGCGCGAACTGCACAGCACCGGTGCCAGCGGAACGGTACTGGTCAAGCACCATGACCGTCTTGCCCTCCGCGAGGCCGCTGCCCTTCTCGCGGGAGATCCCGAATGAGCCCGCTCTCCCCTCTGCGAGCGTTTTCTACCGAGGATGAACGCTGCCCGGAGGCGGACGCGATTGCGCGGTCCGCGGCGGCGGCGTTGCGGCTCGAACTCGAAACCTACCCGAAGCCGGGCCTTGTCAGCCACGTCGATCGCGGCAGCCATGCCGACATGAATGCGGACACCTTCCGCGCGAGCACGGCGGCGATCACACCCTTCTTCCGCGCCCTTGCTCTCGCCGGAGCGGCGGGCGCGCCGATGCCGGCCCTGCGTTGCATCGGCCTCGAAGCCGAGGCGGCGATGCGGGCGGCGACCGGCGGCGTGAACACGCATCGCGGCGCCATCTTCGGGCTCGGCCTGCTCTGCGCCGCGGCCGGCGCCCTGCCGCGGCCTCTGGCCGGAGCCCTCGGCGCACGGGTTCGCGACCGTTACGGTTCAGCGATCCTCGACGGCCCAGTGCTGCTCCACGCGCCCGGCGCGCGGGCACGCCGCCGCCACGGCGTCGGCGGTGCGCCGGCCGAGGCCGCCGCCGGTTTTCCGAGCCTCTACCGGATCGCCCTGCCGGCTCTGCATCGCGGCCGGCTGACCCATCCAGGCGATGAAGAGGCTGCACGCGTCGAAGCCTGCCTCGCCCTGATCGCGCATTTGGAGGACACGAACCTTCTGCATCGCGGCGGGCCTGAGGGCTTTGCCTTCGCGCGCCGCGAGGCCGCACGGTTCATTGCCGAGGGCGGTGTGGCGCAGCCCCGCTGGCGTGCGCGGGCCGAGGCGCTGCACCGTGCCTTCGTCGCCCGCAACCTCAGCCCCGGCGGCGCAGCCGACCTGCTCGCGATGACCCTGTTCGTGGACAGCGTCGAGGCGTCCGCGTGACGCTCGGGGTGCTCCTCTCCGGCCAGGGCGGCCAACATCCGGGAATGTTCGACCTCACCGCGGATTGGCCCCCCGCCGCGCCGGTCTTTGCGGCAGCCGAACGCGTCCTGGGTCACGATCCGCGGGCCTTCGTCCACGCTCCGGAGGCGGACCTGCACGGCAACCGCACCGGGCAAATCCTTTGTTGCGTCGCCGCGCTGGCGGGCTGGACCCTCGTGCAGGCGGCGCACCCCGCCCGCACGATCGTTGCCGGCTACAGCATCGGCGATCTGGCCGCCTGGGGCTGCGTCGGCTGCTTCGACGCCGAGACGATCCTGCGCCTTGCCGCCACACGCGCCGAGGCCATGGATGCAGCCGCCGGTGATGGCGCCGGCCTCGCCGGCATTCGCGGGTTGGCGATCGCGGCGATCGAGACCCTGGCTGCGGCGCACGGCTGCGCACTCGCCATCCGCAACGCCAGCGACAGCGCCGTCATTGGCGGCCCGAGCCCGGCGCTCGAAACACTCTGCGACGAGGCGCTGGCGGCCGGTGCGCTGCGCGCCGTTGTTCTACCGGTGCGCACCCCTTCGCATACGCCATTGCTGCACGAGGCCAGCCGACGCTTCGAGGGGGCTCTTGCTGAGATGCATCCAGTGCGTCCCCCGCCGGGCGCTCCCCGGCTCATCAGCGGCCTCGACGGCGCGCCCATCTTCGACCCACAAGCGGGGCTCTCGAAGCTCGCGCATCAGATCTCGCACACGATCGATTGGGCGGCCTGCCTGGAAGCCTGCCGGGAATACGGCTGCGACACCATCCTGGAACTCGGCCCCGGCCACGCCCTCGCGACCATGGCCCGCAATGCGATCCCCGAGGCGCGGGTCCACGCCCTCGACGAATTCCGCTCGGCTTCCGGCGTCGCCGAATGGATCGGGGGGCGATGAGAGTCATGTGGTCCGTCGGCGCGTTCGGTGCTCATCCACGGAGCCCCGGCGCTCGCCGGTCATCCGGCGGTTGAAGGCGAGCGATTGGAAACAGCGAAGCCGCCCTCACGGGTGCGAGCGCCACCCCACGTGGCGCGCAAGCGCGACCCGATCCTGAACACGGCCGCCGCCGCGAACGAGAGGCGCTTCGTTTCTTCAATCGTCCTCGCCGTGGCGGTCCAACTGCGGAGGTTGGGTCCGTGTTCGGTGCCTGGGCAGCGTCGAGGACGAGGAAGATGATGGCGGCGCCGCGCGAGATCGGCGTGAAACTCATCTTCGCGAGAGGAGCCAGAGTAGGCGATCGTCGCGATGCGAAAGAGCCTGCCACCCGCGTCAGTCGAGCGCTTTTCCTTTGCCCGGCCACTGCCTGTGTCGAGGACGTGGGAGCGAACGTCTGCGAGCCGCCCTGGCTTGAGGCCGGGGATGATCAGGCAGGTAAACTTCACACCCTTGCCCGTTGGAGTAGCTGCGCCAAGGATGCCGGTCGTGTCGGAGATCAACACGGCGGGAGGCTTCAGCACGGCCTCTCGTTCGGCCTGGGTTCAGAGGCGGTTGCGGTCAGGTGTCCCGCGCTTCTTGCGGAGACCTGAAGCCTAAGATGCGGAAGATCGTCAAAGCGTTTGATGAGGAGTTCGAGCCACGCATTAAACCGGCTGAAAAAGCGTCAAACCATGCAGCAGGACTTTTCCGCTGGATTGGAAAATATGTATGATTTACAACGGTTTAGTGAAAAAGTGGTAGCGAGGGAGGGATTTGAACCCCCGACACAAGGATTATGATTCCTCTGCTCTAACCAGCTGAGCTACCCCGCCACTGTGACGAACGGCGCTGACGCGGCGTCCGATGGGCGGGATATAGGGAGAAGGGCGCGAGGGTGTCAACGGTCTGTTGCGGCCCCCGCGCAGGTTCTCCCCCTCAGAGCGTTTGACCGAAGATCTGCGCCACCTGCGGGATGTCCTTGTCGCCGCGGCCGGAGAGATTCAGCACCATCAGGTGCTCGGCCGGCTTGGTCGGCGCGAGTTCCATCACCTTCGACAGCGCGTGCGCGGGCTCCAGTGCCGGGATGATGCCCTCCAGCATCGAACAGAGCTTGAACGCCTCCAGCGTCTCCGCATCGGTCGCCGACAGGTAGGTGACCCGGCCCATCTCGTGCAGCCATGCGTGCTCGGGGCCGATACCAGGGTAATCGAGACCCGCTGAGATCGAGTGTGCGTCGGCGATCTGGCCGTCCTCGTTCATCAGCAGGTAGGTCCGGTTGCCGTGCAGCACCCCTGGGCGCCCGCCCGTGAGCGAAGCGGCATGGAGGCCGCTCTGCACGCCGTGCCCGGCCGCCTCGACGCCGTAGATTTCGACCTCGCGGTCATCGAGGAAGGGGTGGAACAAGCCCATGGCGTTCGAGCCGCCGCCGATGCAGGCGATGAGCGAGTCCGGCAGGCGGCCTTCCATCTCCAGCATCTGCTGTTTCGTCTCGATGCCGATCACCGATTGGAAATCGCGCACCATCGCCGGATAGGGATGGGGGCCGGCCACGGTACCGATGCAGTAGAAGGTGTCCGAGACGTTGGTGACCCAGTCGCGCAGGGCCTCGTTCATCGCGTCCTTGAGGGTGCGGGTGCCGGATTGCACCGGGATCACCTCGGCGCCGAGCATCTTCATGCGGAACACGTTCGGGGCCTGCCGCTCGACATCGACGGCGCCCATGTAGACCACGCATTTCAGGCCGAAGCGGGCGCAGAGCGTCGCCGTCGCGACGCCGTGCTGGCCTGCGCCGGTCTCGGCGATGATCCGCGGCTTGCCCATGCGACGGGCGAGCAGGATCTGGCCAAGAACGTTGTTCACCTTGTGCGAGCCGGTGTGGTTCAGCTCTTCGCGCTTGAAGAAGACCTTCGCCCCCTGCCCCGCCGGGGCCTTGGCCCGCAGGTGCTCGGTGAGGCGCTCGGCGTAGTAGAGCGGGCTCGGCCGGCCGATATAGTGGGTGCCGTAGGATTCCATATCCGCCTTGAAAGACGGGTCGGCCTTGGCGTCGGCGTAAGCCTTCTCAAGGTCGAGGATCAGCGGCATCAGCGTCTCGGCCACGAAGCGGCCGCCGAAGATGCCGAAGCGACCGCGCTCGTCCGGCCCGGTGCGGAAGGAATTGGGAGCGGGGTTCAGCGTCACGGGGACGGTCCTTCGCGAAGATCTGATCGTTGGCTCGCGTGCTAGACCCATGCGCGGGTCGCCGCAATGCGGCACAGCCGGACAAACGCGCCGAAGCCATCGCCGGACGCCGTCCGGTCGTCGTCAGACTCCGCGGCGGGCGGCGGCGACGAAGGCCGCGATCCTTTCAGGATCCTTCTCACCCGGCCGGACCTCGACACCCGACGAGACATCGACGGCGGCCAGCCCCGTCCGTGCCAGCGCCGTGCCGACATTGCCGGCATCCAGGCCGCCCGACAGCATCGTGCCGGCCGGCAACTCGGCCCCGTTCAAGATGTCCCAATCGAAGCGGTGTCCGTTGCCGCCCGGCAGATCGGCACCAGGGGGCGGCTTGGCATCTAGCAGAAGCCGGTCGGCGACAACGGCATAGGCCGGGAGCGCGCTCAGATCGGCGGCGAGGGCAATGCCGACCGCCTTCATGACCGGCCGGCCGGTCCGGGCACGGATCTCCGCCACGCGCTGCGGCGTCTCATGGCCGTGGAGCTGGATCAGGTCGGGATCGAGCGCCTCGATGGCGGCAGAGAGCAGGGCGTCGTCCGGATCGACCAGCAGCACGACCCGCTGCACCCTCCCCCGCACCCGCTGCGCGAGGCCTCGGCCCCGTTCCAGGGTGACGTGGCGCGGACTCTTGGGGAAGTGGACGAAGCCGACGAGGTCGGCGCCCGCCTCGACGGCCGCATCGAGCGTCGTCTCGGTGCTGAGGCCGCAGATCTTGACACAGATGTCTGCCATGGGCGGGACGCCGCTCGAAACCCTCAGCGCGCCGCCGCCGGGGCCGGCAGCGCGGTGTAGGTGCCGGCGCTCGCGTAGCCCGGCTCGACACCCGGCGTGCCGAAGGTCTTCAGCTCCGCGGTCTCTTTGGCGAGACGGTCGGCCTCGCGGCGATGATAGCGTGCCCGCTGGCGGGTTCGGCTCTGCCCGAGCCAGCTTCCGATGCCGCCGACGAGGATGCCGAGCGCCACCGAGCCGAACACCACGGCGTAGAGCGGCAGGACGAGACTGAACACGGGTTCGGGCGAGAACGGATCGAAGGAGAGGGTCACGGCGTCGCGGTTGGCGACGGCGAGCAGGACCACCACCACCGCGATCGGCAGCAGCACCAGCGCCTTCAGAAAACGAATCATGCAAAAGGTCTCCGACGGACGGCGTGGGTCCCCAAGGACCCACCGGTGCCGCTAAGGGCTTTCGATCGAGGGCTTTTCGAGGCTTAGACCGCAGAACTAGAGCGCTTCCCGCCGAAGGGGATGCCGGTTCGGTGCAAGGACACGGTGAAACGAGCGCATCCAAACGAGATGTGGAGACCGTGCTCGCGTCCGCTGTCACCGCCCGGCTGCGATCAGGCGCCGGGCTGCTCCTCACCGATGCCGGCGCGGTTGAGGCGCAGGCGCATCTCCTTGCCGGTCTTGAAGACCGGGATCGCCTTCTCCGACACGGCCACGGATTCGCCGGTGCGCGGATTGCGCCCGCGGCGCGCCTCGCGGCGCTTGACCGAGAAGGCGCCGAAGCCGCGCAGCTCCACCCGGTCGCCCTGGGCCAGGGCGTCGGCGATCGTGTCGAGGATCGCGTTCACGAGGGTCTCGACGTCGCGCTGGTAGAGATGGGGGTTCTGCTCGGCGATCTTGAGCACGAGTTCCGACTTGATCATGCGGCTCTCTTCCGAATGCGGGGCGGGCGCGGGGCGAGACCTCAGGGGGCCGGCCGCCAGACGGCCAGGAGTCCGCCGGAGAGCCCGGCGGCTTCGTCCTCGACCGCACGGAGACGTCCGGCGAGCCCTTCGAGACCAAGTAGGTCGGCGCCGAGCCCCAGAGCCGACCAGAGCTTGAACCCGCCATCGGCCTTCGGCTTCCAGTCCTTCACCGGAAGCTTCTCGGGGACCTTTTTCTCCTTCTCGAGCCACGCCACGGCCTGCCGTTCGCCGCCGAGTTCGTCGACGAGCTTGAGGGGCAGGCTCTGGCGGCCGCTGAACACGCGGCCGTCGGAGACGGCAGCAATCTGGCTTTCGTCCATACCGCGGCGCTCCGCCACGAGGTCCTTGAACCAGCCGTAGGTGTCGAGGACGATCGCGGACAGGGCGGCGCGCGCCTCCGGCGAAGTCGGGCTAAAGCCCGAGGGCTCCGCCTTCAGCGGCGAGGATTTGACCGACTCGACCTTCACCCCGACCTTGTCGAGCAGGCCGGAGACGTCTGGATACTGGAACAGTACGCCGATCGAGCCGACGAGCGCAGTCTCGCGGGCGACGATGTGGTCGGCGGCGATCGCGGTGATGTAGGCGCCCGAGGCTGCCGTCCCATCGACGAAAGCGACCATCGGCTTCTTTGCCGCCAGCGCGCGCAGGTTGCGGTAGAGCTCTTCCGAGCCGGTCGTCGTGCCGCCCGGCGACGAGATCGAGATCACCACGCCCTTGACTGCGTTCGACTCGCCGACCCGCTCGATGAGCTTGCGGGTCGATTCACTGCCGGCGATGAAGCCGCCGATCGAGATCCGGGCGATCTGGTTCTCGGTGGCCGGGAACAGCCGGCCTTCGCCGACTCGCGCGCGGTAGCCCAACGCACCGACGGCGACGATGGCGGCACCGATGCCGAGCAGCCGCCATAGCGTGAGCTTGCGGCGCAGACGGCGGCGGTCGATGAGAAACTCGGCGTCTGCAGCCATCCGACGATGTACTCCTCTCCAGGCGGCGCGGGGCAGCCGTCGTTTCTTTGGGACCATTCACGCGCGCCCTGCCGGAGCACGGCCCTGTCCGATCCGGATGCCGGCCAAACCCTTGATGGATTTGGGTTCGGTTGCTGCGCTCGTGTTTAGCGCCGCGCAAGGCACGCGGGCAAGAGCCCGTTCCGACTGGGCTGGTACAACCGTCAGCAGTCGTCGTCGGATACCCTGTCCTCGCAAGGCAACCCGTTCAGCGTCGAGCGTAGATCTCCTCGACGTAGCCGTCACGCATCCAGAACAGATGCCGGTCCAGCCTGCGGTAGCCACCGTCCCGCGCAACCAGGTCGGCGACGATGGTCTGCCGGAAAGCCTCGGTGTTCGGTGCCGCCGCCTCCTGATTGATCGAGTAGAACAGCGGCGCGATGGCGCGGATACGCGCGATATACATGGCGGCCGTCTCCGGCGGCATTTCCGGCAGCGAATCTTGGTTGATCGCCAGATCGTAGCGCTCGTTCCGCTCGATCTCCCACCACGGCCGGACCCGGATCGCGGCGTCCGGCTCGCCGGCGAGGGACACGTCGAGGCCCGCTTTCAGCAGGAACCATCCCTGGAGCACGTTGGTGAAGGGAAGATCGAGGATCGTGTAGTGCCGGTCGGGGTGGCGCAGGAACCAAGCCAGCCCGCCGAAGCCGCCGCCGATCTCGACCACCCGGTCGAAGCGGCCGAGTTTTCCGATCCGCCAAGCGGCGTAGGCGTGGGTCAAGGCATGCTCGGGCAGGATGCCGGCGCCGTAACGCACGCCGAACGGGGCACCGACCTCGGGAAACGCCAGGGGGAAGCCGAGTTCGGCCTCGAGACGAGCCGACTCGACAGCGTGGGCAAGGGGGCTAGTCAGCGCGGCCGCGAAATCGCCCTGCTCGGGTGAGCGGATCGGGGCGAGACCGACCGCCTCCGAGAGCCTCAGCAGCCGGTCAAACCAGCTTGCGGCGAACGGCGTCGGCGCGTGGCGCGCCAGCGTCGCCATCGTGCGCCCCATGGCGATGCCGTGCGCGAGATGGGACTGGAACAGGTTGTTCAGCAGGCCGGCGAGCGCCGCGGCATCGCCGTTCTGCAGGGCATGATGAAAATCGGGAAAGCCCCGGCTCCGGGCCGCCCACATGCCCTCGCTGTCGGCCTGGACCGGGGCGCGCCCGGCACCAGATTGCCAGGCGGCGATGAGGCGTCGCGCGATGGCATCGTCCTCAGGGCCGGGCCGAGGCACGGCGAAGGCGATGGCCTGCATCTCGGGCCAAGTGCGGTAGGGGTATCGGTAGGTCCACGGCCCGGCGATTCCGCCGCCGAGTTCGTCCGTCGCGGACGGGACCTCGAATGGACGGCCCTCACGGCGACCGAAGACGCTGTAATGCTCTTCCGCCGAGGCGACGAGGCCGGCTTCGACCGCCATCGCCACATCGGCGTTGAGGTCGAGATAAAGATCGGAGTCGAAATGGGATGGGAGCGCGTCGGAACGGCGTCCGGGGCGCCTGCCCCTCAACCATCTCAGGCTGGCGCCCAAGCTCGAGAGGCGGTTTGTCATCGCACTCGCTTCGGGACGATTCGAAAACAGAACCCAAAAAAGTTCGGGGCCGGCAGAGCCGGCCCCGAGGCATTATCGGAAGGCAGCGAGGATTACTCCTCGTCGCCACCCTTCTTCTTGTTGAAGGCGGCACCGAGGATGTCGCCGAGCGAGGCGCCCGAATCGGCGGAGCCGAACTGGGCCATCGCTTCCTTCTCTTCAGCGACTTCCAGAGCCTTGATCGAGACCTGCACGCGGCGGGCCTTGCGATCGAACTGGATGACGCGGGCGTCGAACTTCTCGCCGGCGGCGAAACGCTCGGGACGCTGGTCGCCACGGTCACGGGCGAGTTCGGCGCGGCGGATGAAGGTCTGCATGTCGGTGTCGACGAGCTTCACCTCCAGACCGGAATCCTTCACCTCGACGACCTCGCAGGTGACGATCTGGCCCTTCTTGACCTCGCCGGCTTCGGCGAAGGGATCGCCGCCGAGCTGCTTCACGCCGAGCGAGATGCGCTCCTTCTCGACATCGACGTCGAGAACCTGGGCACGCACCATGTCGCCCTTCTTGAACTCCTCGATGACCTGCTCGCCGGGACGGTTCCAGTCGAGATCCGACAGGTGGACCATGCCGTCGACATCGCCTTCGAGGCCGATGAACAGGCCGAACTCGGTCTTGTTCTTGACCTCGCCCTCGACCTCGGAACCGACCGGGTGCTTCTCCGCGAAAGCATCCCACGGGTTCTGCAGGGTCTGCTTGAGGCCGAGCGAGATGCGGCGCTTGACCGAATCGACTTCCAGGATCTGCACCTCGACCTCCTGGGAGGTGGAGACGATCTTGCCCGGATGGACGTTCTTCTTGGTCCAGCTCATCTCGGAGACGTGGATCAGGCCCTCGATCCCCGGCTCCAGCTCCACGAAGGCGCCGTAATCGGTGATGTTGGTCACGCGGCCCTTGAGCTTGGCTTCCTCGGGGTAACGGGCGGCGATGCCCTCCCACGGATCGGCCAGGAGCTGCTTGATGCCGAGCGAGATGCGGTGCGTCTCGTGGTTGATCTTGATGATCTTGACCTTGACCGTCTGGCCGATGGTCACGACCTCGGACGGGTGGTTCACGCGGCGCCATGCCATGTCGGTGACGTGCAGCAGGCCGTCGATCCCGCCGAGATCGACGAACGCGCCGTACTCGGTGATGTTCTTGACGACGCCGTCGATGACCTGACCTTCCTCAAGGTTGGCCACCAGCTCCGAGCGCTGCTCGGCGCGGCTCTCTTCGAGCACGGTGCGGCGCGACACGACGATGTTGCCGCGGCGGCGATCCATCTTGAGGATCTGGAACGGCTGGGGCGTGCCGAGCAGCGGGGTCACGTCGCGCACCGGGCGGATATCGACCTGGGAGCGCGGCAGGAACGCCACGGCGCCGTCGAGATCGACGGTGTAGCCGCCCTTGACCTGGTTGAAGATCGTGCCGGTGACGCGCTCGTTGGCCTCGAAGGCCTTTTCGAGCTTGACCCAAGACTCCTCGCGGCGCGCCTTGTCGCGCGAGATGACGGCCTCGCCCAGCGCGTTCTCGATGCGGTCGACGTAAACCTCGACCTCGTCGCCAACCTTGAGCTCGCCCTCGCGGCCCGGGCCGGTAAATTCCTTGAGGGGGACGCGCCCCTCGGTCTTGGCACCGATATCGATGACGGCGACATCTTTCTCGATGCCGACGACAGTGCCCTTGACGACCGAACCTTCGGTGATCTCATGCTGGAGGAAGGATTCCTCGAGCAGGGCCGCGAAATCCTCGCGGGCCGAAGAGCTTGCGTTCAGACCAGCTGACATTCTTTCTCCTGAATGGCCCCATTTCGTGAGGCCTGCGTCGGCGGCTCGTGTTGCAAAGGACCCCCGTCACCGCCGCCCGCCGGATGGACGATCCGGCCGGGCTCGCCTCCTCTCGGAGGGCCGACGCATGCTGAAAGCGATGGTCGAGGGCTCGATCCCCCCGGCGATGCGTCCGCCGAGCGAGAAAGCCCGGATCCTGACGGTATCGATGAGGAAATCGGTGCGAGCGATACCGGATCCGCGTGCGCGACGCAACGTCTTGAAACGTCTTGGAATGCCGGGGTCTCGGACGCGAACGCCACCGCGAGAGTTGAGTTCGGGCGGATACGATTCGCCCGGGATCTTGTCGCGACCGGGCCGGAGCGTGTCGGTCTCCGGATGACGCCCGGCGCCATCCGGCGCCGGGCGTCACGTTTCAGGCTGGCGTCCCGGTCGAACGCGTCAGCGCGTAGAGCGTGATCGCCGCTGCATTCGAGACGTTGAGGCTGCGGATGGCGCCGGCCGCTTCGATGCGCACTAGGACGTCGCAGCATTCGGTGGTGCGCTGGCGCAGTCCCTTGCCCTCGGCCCCGAGCACGAGAACCGCCGGACGGCGGGGGCCGACCGCTTCGAGGGTCGTGCCGGCATCCGAATCGAGACCGATCCGAGTGAAACCGCGTTCACCGAGCGTGATCAGCGCCTCGGCCAGGTTGCGCACGATCACCAGCGGGACGTGCTCCAGGCCGCCGGACGCGGATTTCGCCAGCACGCCCGTGGCATTCGGCGAATGGCGCGCGGTGGTGACGATGGCGGTGACCCCGAACGCAGCCGCCGTCCGGACGATGGCGCCGACATTGTGCGGATCCGTGATCTGATCGAGGGCGAGCAGCAGCGCGTCGTCCGGCATCGCGTCGAGCGCGGGAGCAGCCAGCGGCTCGGCCTCCGCGTAGAGGCCCTGATGCACCGCGTCCGGACCGAGCAGCCGGTCGATGGCGCTCGGGCGGACCATCTCCGGCTCGATCGGCAGTTCGACGCCGGCCTCTTTCAGGCGCGCCAGCGCATTCTCCGTGGCGAGCAGCCGATGGAAGTGGCGGCCCGCATTGGCCAAGGCCTGCGAGACGGGGTGCCAGCCATAGAGCACGACATGGTCCCTCCCCTCCCGCGCGGCCGGTCCCGGAGGCTGGGTTCGCGGGCGGGGCCGGAAGCCGTACGGCTTGGCCGGGCGGTCGCGCGGCGGGGTCATGGGCGGGTCTTTCAGGGCAGGAAAAGGATGCGGCGGATCGGATGTCCGAGAAGCCGATGGGACCGCTCCGCGTCAAGTCGCGGAATCATGCGGCAAAGCCGTTGCCGTCGGCGACGAACCCGACTATAGACCGGTCGCCGCCAGACAGCGCCCTTCGTCTATCGGTTAGGACGTCAGCCTTTCACGCTGAAAAGGCGGGTTCGATTCCCGCAGGGCGCGCCATTCCCCTCGCAGGCACCACTTCGTTCGGGACATCTCCCATAGTGAGATCCCTAGGCCGCAGATGCGACTGACCGGCGACCCCATCCATCGCGCCTTACGCTCGTTGTCAGAAGAGACACCTGAGCGCGAAAGTAGATAGGCTGGTTGCATCGAAGGGCATCTCTGCGAAGGTCGTGCTCGTGGATCACGCGGAAGAGAGCCCGGACAAGATCTGAAGGGCGGCGTGAAGGCTCGCCGATGCCAATGCACAGTTCGCAACGCCCAGATCGGCACCGCTGTGCTGTTCCACGAATTTGACAAAAACGCTGGGCCGGCGCGGCGACGTCTTTGCGCGTGAGGTGCTGCCCTTTTTCCGAGACGACTTCATCCTCACCGGCCACCTCGCGAAGCCGCTCGATCCTCCGGAAAAGCACAGACGAATGCAGTCCGGCGGATGCTTCCGCGATACCGCTGCGCAAGCGCGAACGGTACTTTTGGAAACGATACGTTTCCCCAGTTTCCATTCTCGTTCCCACTCACTCATTCCATAATGCTTTCGGCGGCACGCCGTCACAGGATGTGGGGCGACGCGACGGCGGACACGCTTCCCGATACGTGCGCGGCTGTCGGTCTGGGCCAACGAGGGAGAAGAGCGGTGAGCTGGCACAGTGCGGATGATCCGATCCCGGGCGATCATTTCAGTTGCGACGCGATCCGGACCCTGATCGTGCCGCGCTCGCGCGATCTCGGCTCGTTTGCCGTGCGCCGTGCCCTCCCCTCGACCGAGTGCCGGATGGTCGGCCCGTTCATCTTCTTCGACCAGATGGGCCCGTCCGAGTTCCTGCTCGGCCAGGGTATGGACGTCCGTCCGCACCCGCATATCGGCCTCTCGACCGTCACGTACCTGTTCGACGGCGAGATTATGCATCGCGACAGCCTGGGCACCGAGCTGCCGATCCGGCCGGGCGAACTGAATTGGATGACGGCCGGGCGCGGCATCACCCATTCGGAGCGCACCGCTCCGACTCTGCGCCAGACCGGCTCTCGACTGTTCGGCATCCAGAGCTGGGTCGCCCTGTCGGCCCGCGACGAGGAGAACGCCCCGGCCTTCGAGCATTACGAGGCCGCCGCGCTTCCGGTCCTCACCGGCGAGGGCAAGACCGTGAGGCTGATCGCAGGCGAAGCCTTCGGCGCGCGTTCGCCGGTGCGCACCTCAAGCCCGATGGTTTATGCCGACGTGATGCTGGAAGCGGGCGCCGCCCTTCCGCTCGATCCGACCTACGACGAGCGGGCGATCTACACGGTTGCGGGCGCGATCGAGATTGCCGGCGACGGTTTCGGCCCCGGCCAACTCCTGGTGTTCCGGCCCGGCGACCGCATTAGCGTGCGCGCGACGGAGGCCGCGCGGTTCATGGTTCTGGGCGGCGAGCCGATGGACGGGCCGCGGCACCTCTGGTGGAACT
Organism: Methylorubrum extorquens; assembly: GCF_024169925.1. Taxonomy (NCBI): domain Bacteria; kingdom Pseudomonadati; phylum Pseudomonadota; class Alphaproteobacteria; order Hyphomicrobiales; family Methylobacteriaceae; genus Methylorubrum; species Methylorubrum extorquens. Next base: position 732,589 of record NZ_JALJXF010000001.1, on the reverse strand, counting down.
TCGTCTCCTCGCGGCCGGAGCGGATCGCCCAGGCTAAGGAGGATTGGCGCCAGGGCCGCTTCGACACGGTGCCCAACGACGCCGAGTTCATCCCCCTGCCCGAGGATCCCCCGCCCGTCCGCTATCCGTGAGCGACGGCGCGCCGGTCCCACCGAGGGCGGCGCTCCCCCGGTCCCCCCGCTCTGTCCTGCCTGCGCCTGACCGGCGCCTTCCAACCCGTCCAGAGGTTCGATCACGCCATGGCTATCGAAGCATCCGGGGCCGCGAGCGAACTCGTTCAGGTCGTCTCGCTCCTCGCCGCGGGCGTCGTGGCCGTTCCCCTGTTCAAGCGGCTCGGACTCGGCTCCGTCCTCGGCTACCTCGTGGCGGGGCTGGCCATCGGGCCGTTCGGCGTCGGCCTGTTCAACGACGCCCACGCGATCCTTCACGTGGCCGAACTCGGCGTCGTGATGTTCCTCTTCATCATCGGATTGGAGATGGAGCCCTCGCGGCTCTGGGGCATGCGCCGCGAGATCTTCGGTCTCGGCCTCGCGCAGGTCGGCGCCTGCATCGCCGCCCTTACGCTCGTCGGCGTCGCCATGGGGTTTCCGGTCGTCGTGGCCTTCGTGGCCGGCACCGGCTTCGTGCTCACCTCGACCGCCATCGTCATGCAGCTCCTCGAAGAACGCGGCTCGCTCTCGACGCCGAAGGGCCAGCGGATCGTCGCCATCCTGCTGCTCGAAGATCTCGCCATCGTGCCGTTGCTGGCCGCCGTCGCGCTGCTCGCGCCCGGCGGCGCCGAGACGAGCGGGACCGAGCGCGCCATCGCCGTCGCCATCGCCCTGGCTTCCGTCGCCGCGCTCGTTGCCGCGGGCCGCTGGCTGCTCAACCCGCTGTTCCGCCTGCTGGCGGCGGCCAAGGCGCGGGAGGTCATGACCGCAGCGGCGCTGCTCGTCGTGCTCGGCTCGGCGCTGGCGATGCAGCTCGGCGGCCTCTCCATGGCGATGGGGGCCTTCCTCGCCGGCGTGCTGCTCTCGGAATCGAGCTTCCGCCACCAGTTGGAGGCCGATGTCGAGCCGTTCCGCGGCATCCTGCTCGGCCTGTTCTTCCTCGGCGTCGGGATGTCCCTCGATCTGGCGGTGATCGCCGCGAACTGGGGCCTGATCCTCATGAGCGTGGCCGCCTACATGGCGGTCAAAAGCGTCGTCATCTACGGAGTCGCCCGCGCCCTGCGGACCCAACACGCCGAGGCGCTGGAGCGGACGGCCCTGATGGCGCAGGGCGGCGAGTTCGCCTTCGTGCTCTACGCGGCGGCAGCGAGTGCCGGGATCATCGACGGCACGACCAACGCGATCCTCACGGCCACCGTCATCCTGTCGATGGCGATCACGCCGCTGACCGTCATCGCTTTCGATCGCCTCGGACCGAAGGCCACCGCGTCCACGGACGGCGTCGAGGCGCCGGAAGATCTCGTCGGCAGCGCCCTGATCGTCGGGTTCGGCCGGTTCGGGCAGATCGTCAGCCAGCCGCTGATCTCCCGCGGCTGCTCGGTCTCGATCATCGACACCAACGCCGACAATATCCGCCTCGCCGAGGGGTTCGGTTTCAAGGTCTATTACGGCGATGGCGCCCGGCTCGACATCCTGCGCGCGGCTGGCGCCGCGACGGCGCGCGCGATCCTGATCTGCATCGACGACCGCGCCATGGCCAAGCGCATCGCGGAACTGGCGAAGGCGGAGTTTCCGCTGGTTCCGGTCCTGGCGCGCGCCCGTGACCGGGAGCACGCGGTGGAGCTGATCGAGGCGGGCGTCGCCTACCAGATGCGCGAGACGCTCGAGTCGGCCTTCGCCCTGGGTGAGCAGGCCTTGGTGACGATCGGGGCCGACCCGGACGCGGCCGGTGAGATCATGGCCGAGGTCCGTCGGCGCGACGCGGAGCGCCTCGACCTCCAGGTCGTGGGCGGCATCTATGCGGGCCGAGAGCTGATCCGGGGAAACGCGTCCCTGCCGACGCACGGGCACGGCTGACCGCCGTCATATGGGAGAGGGCCGCATGCCGGAGAGGCTCGCGGGCGCTCGGAACGGCATGGCGGCGAAGAAAGAGGGCCGCCTCGGATGCGGCACCGAGGGAACGCGCCCGGCCGATGCAAGGCACGGCGTTCGCCTGTAGAGAAAGCCGGGAGACGAGGCCACCAGGCCGAAGCAATCCGACCGGCGTGTAACCGCGGGCATCCCGAAAAAGGGTTTCGAGGCGTCCCATGGCCAGCCATCTCGGCTTCGCCTTCCTTGCCGGCCTCCTCTCGGTGCTGTCGCCCTGCGTGTTGCCGCTGCTTCCGCTGGTGCTGGGCGCGGCGGTCGCGGAGCACCGGCTCGGGGCCGTGGCGCTCGCCGCCGGTCTGGCACTCTCGTTCGTCGCGATCGGCTTGTTCATCGCAACGATCGGCTTCGCGATCGGCCTCGACGGCGACCGGTTTCGCGCCATCGGGGCGGTATTGCTGGTGCTGCTCGGCCTCGTCCTGATCGTACCGGCGGCGCAGAATCGGTTCGCCGTTGCGGCCGGGCCGTTGAGCAATTGGGCCGAGGGGAAGTTCGGTGGGGTTTCGACCGCCGGGCTGGCAGGCCAGTTCGCCGTCGGCCTCCTTCTCGGCGCCGTGTGGAGTCCCTGCGTCGGCCCGACCCTCGGCGCGGCCTCCCTGCTGGCCGCCCAGGGGCGCAACCTCGGCGGCGTCGCAGTCACCATGCTGGTGTTCGGCCTCGGGGCCGCCCTCCCCCTTGTCGCCCTCGGGATGCTGTCGCGCGAGGTGCTGATTCGCTGGCGCGCGCGGATGATGGACGTCGGCAAGGGGCTCAAGCTCACGCTGGGCGTGATCCTGATCGTCACCGGCGCCCTGATTTTGGCGGGCTATGATCGGGCTCTCGAAACCACGCTGGTCGATGCCTCACCGGATTGGCTGACGGCGCTCACCACGCGCTTCTGAACAAGGAACTGCGCGGCCGCTGCGGATCAAACGCGGATTCGACAAAGCGGAGCGGCGGACGGTGCCGGGCGTTTTCCGGCGGTGGTCATCGTCGCCCCAGGAAGAAGATGCTCGACGCGGATATCTACGAAAGAATGCTTGGAACGGCCGCCACGGTCGCGGCACCGTTGCGGGCCGCGATCGCGGCAATCGGTCCGATCGAGATCGCGCCGCCCGCGCATGCCAGCCTGGCCGAGCGTCTGTTCGTCGAGGTCGTCAACCAGCAGCTCTCGACCAAGGCCGCCCTCTCGATCTGGACGCGGATCGAGGCGGCCGCCGCGGCACAGGATGGCACACCGCGCGATCTGTTCGTTCCGGGCACCGAGGCCCTGCTGCGCGGCTGCGGCGTCTCGGCGAACAAGGTGCGGGCGCTCCACGCCATCCGCGAGGCGGAGGAGGCCGGCCGGCTCGGCCCGGAACTCGCAACCCTACCGCATGCCGCGCGCTCGGCGGTTTTGCGCCGCATCCGCGGGGTCGGGCCGTGGACCGCCGACATGGCCGGCATCTTCCACTTTCTCGACCCGGATATCTGGCCCGTCGGCGACGTGGCCGCGGTTGGCGTCCTGCGGCGGCTCGCGGGGGATGACGATACGGTCGCGGTGGCCGCGCAGTTCGCGCCGTACCGCTCGATCCTCGCCCGCTACATGTGGCGCAGCCGGGACGCGGCGCCGGTCGCCGCCTGATGCGGTCAGCGGCCCGCCTCGAAGAAGGGCCGGAAATTCTCGAGCCAGTTGCGCAACCAGAGTTCGGCGGCCTGCTTGGCTCCGTCCGGCTCCTGCGCGTGGCCCCAGATGTCCTCGGCAAGCGGGCTCCACCACGTCCAGAGGCGGTTCGACCCGTCATACTCGACGGTGGCGACCTCGATCGCGCCGACGCGGCCGGTGAAGCGCTGCAGGGGCACCTCGGCGATCCCGCCTTGTGTCCAGATGATCGTATCGTTCGACATGGTGTCCCATTGCGAGCGGCACCGCACGCGTTCGCGCGGGTCCGCCACCGATCGCTGATGATGTCGAAACGCGACGACGGCAGCCATTCACAGCGCGCAACGACGTTCGGACTTGACGGGATCGAACTGATCCTGCAAGCGCGCGTTGTCTGCTTATCGTCGCCGTGCGCGCGATGCGCGGCTCCACAGGAACTTCCGACCCCAATGCCCGACGACAGTAGTCGATCGACCACGCCGCCTTCGGCCACCCGCGTGTTCCGCGCCTGATCGTCTGATCCGGCTCACCCGCGACCGGCCCTGGCGGCTGGTCCGACAAGAGGTGAGCCATGATTGACTCCAATGTCATTTCCCGCCGTGCGCGCTTTCGTTCGGCGAAATCCGGCGGTAGCGGCAGCGTGGTGCTCGTGGTGGCGCTGATGATGGCGCTCGTCTTCGTGCCCGTACTGGCCCTTCACGCCGCGGCGCTTTCCGGTGCTGTGACCGGCGACGAGGTCCGGCCCGACGACGTTGCCGCCGCCGTGTCCCATAAGAAGGTACCGGGCTGAGGCGCACTCCCGATCGCGGTTGCCGGCCTTCGGCGACCCCATTCGAAACCCGCTCGACCAAAAAAGGGGGACGCCGTGGAGGCGTCCCCTTTTCAATTCGCACGAGGCCCGGTTTAGGCCGCGCGCACCGTCGCGAGGAAGTGCGCGACCTCCGCCCGCAGGTGCTCGGATTGCCGCGACAGCTCCGAGGCCGAGGCCAGAACCTGCGTGGCGGCGGCTCCGGTTTCCTCCGACGCCTGCGCCACGCCCGCAATGTTGCTCGTCACTTCCCCCGCGCCCACGGCCGCCTGGGAGACGTTGCGCACGATCTCCTGGGTCGCGGCCCCCTGCTCCTCCACGGCCGCAGCGATGGTCGCCGCCACCGCGTTGATCTCGCGGATGCGCCCGGTGATGCTGCCGATCGCCGTCACCGCCTGACCGGTGGCGCCCTGGATCTGCGCGATCTGCCCGGAAATCTCCTCCGTCGCCCGCGAGGTCTGCGCGGCGAGTTCCTTCACCTCGCTCGCGACGACGGCAAAGCCGCGTCCGGCCTCCCCGGCCCGCGCCGCCTCGATGGTGGCGTTGAGCGCGAGCAGATTGGTCTGGCTGGCGATGCTGGCGATGAGGTTCACCACATCGCCAATCCGCGCGGCGGCCTGGCTCAAGTCGTGGATGAGGACGGCGCTATGGTCTGCCTCACCCACGGCGCGATGCGCCATCTCCGCCGACGTGCCGACCTGCCGGCCGATCTCATGGACGGACGCACCGAGTTCCTCCGCGGCGGCGGCCACGGTGCCGACATTGGAGGCCGCCTCCTCCGCCGCAGCCGCGACGGTAGTCGATTGGTTGGCGGTCTCGGTCGCGGTCGCGGTCATCTGCTGAGCGGTCGCCTGCAACTCAGTGGCGGAGGACGATACCATTCCGACGACACCGCCGACGGCACGCTCGAAACCGTCGGCCAACTCGATCATGGTGCGGCGGCGCTCGATCGCGGCGGCTTCATCCGCCACGCGCTTCAGTTCCGCCTGCTCGGCCGCCTTGCGCGCGACGAGCGCCTTGATGGCTTCGACGGCTCGGGCGACGGCGCCGATCTCGTCGCCACGGCGTGCCTCGGCGATCTCGGTCTCGATCTCGCCTTCGGCCATACGCTGAAGCACGCGCACGAGGCGGCCGATGGGGCGCACGACTCCGACGATCACGATCACCCCGAGCAGCCCGAAGGCCAGCAGCAGCCCGGCGACCGCGATGACCGTCAGCGCCAGGGCCGCGGATGTGCCGACGTCGGCGGCTTTCCGCTTGGCATCTTCGAGATCGCTGATGTTGGCCGCGATGCGCTTCCGGATCGCCTCGATCGCCTTTGTCCGGACCGGGCGCACTTCTTCCGAAGAGACCTTGGCTGCCACCTCCTTCTGCTTCTTCAGGCCGAAGGCGATCGAGCGCTCTACCGTCGTGAAGAAATCGGAGATCGTCGCTCTGACCGCGATCAGCATTGTCCGGCGCGCGTCCGTATCTGCCAGGGCGATCAGGTGGTCTGCTTCGGCATACGCCCGCGTCCGCGCTTCCTCGAATCGCTCGCGCTGCGCCGATAGGATCGACGCGTCGGTCTCAAGGATGATGTTCTTTTCGCTGATCACCGCCTCGTCGATGGCGAGGGCGGTCTGCAACGCGGTGATCACCCGCGCCGCGCGCACGTCGACCACCTCCTGCGTCCCACGCTGCAACTGCCCGAGCGCGTCACGCGCCAGACCGACGATGCCGGCCGCGACCAGCGCAACCAACGCCACCGGAATAGCGAGTTTTCCGATGAGCCTGAGATTAATGAACCAGCGCATCTGTCCGCGTCACAGGGACCGTAAAAAGCATCCGCACGCGTCCCCTGTCGCCGCGGATCACAATATGGTGATGGGGCGCAGTTAATAAGAAGCAACTTGGGAGATGGATTTTGAATGAATATCAGTGACAACATATGTTATCATGACGTTGACGTTTCGATAGCCACCGACCGAACCGAATTTGCTTGACGGCGAAGAAGTTCGCTCGCGTTTTTGCCTGCCCCGTTCTGGCGGGCGCAGACGACCGAGTACGCTTCGCACGTCCGATGCGGGCCTGCCCTGAAGCCGCTCCGCTTCCGCTCGCGGCGACCTTGGCGTAAGGCGCAGGCGCTCCCTCCCCGGCACACCGCCCCCAGACCATCAACCAGGCCTCGCGGACGCATGATTCGCCTCGACAAGATCGGCAAGCAGAACGGTCGTCAGATCGTCTTCATCGAGGCGTCCGCCGCCCTCCAGAAGGGTGAGAAGGCCGGCCTCGTCGGGCCGAACGGCGCCGGCAAGACCACGCTGTTCCGGATGATGACCGGCCAGGAGCAGCCCGATGAGGGGCAGGTCTCCTCGGAGCGCGGCATCACCATCGGCTATTTCAGCCAGGATGTCGGCGAGATGGCCGGTCGCACCGTCGTCGCCGAGGTGATGGACGGCGCCGGCCCGGTCAGCGTTGTGGCAGCTGAGTTGAAGGAGCTGGAAGCCGGTCTTGCCGATCCCGACCGGGCCGACGAGATGGAGGCGCTGATCGAGCGCTACGGCGAGGTTCAGGCCCGCTTCGAGGAGCTCGACGGTTACGCGCTCGAAGGCCGCGCCTACGAGGTTTTGGCCGGGCTCGGCTTCTCGCAGGAGATGATGGACGGTGATGTCGGCCGGCTTTCGGGCGGCTGGAAGATGCGCGTCGCGCTCGCCCGCATCCTGCTGATGCGCCCCGACGTGATGCTGCTCGACGAGCCGAGCAACCACCTCGACCTCGAAAGCCTGATTTGGCTCGAAGCCTTCCTCAAGGGCTATGACGGCGCGCTGCTGATGACCTCGCACGACCGCGAGTTCATGAATCGCATCGTCTCCAAGGTCATCGAGATCGATGGCGGCACGCTCACCACCTATTCCGGTGATTACGGCTTCTACGAGCAGCAGCGGGCGCTGAACGAGCAGCATCAGCAGGCGCAGTTCGAGCGCCAGCAGGCGATGCTCGCCAAGGAGATCAAGTTCATCGAGCGCTTCAAGGCCCGCGCCAGCCACGCCGCGCAGGTCCAGAGCCGGGTGAAGAAGCTCGACAAGATCGAGCGGGTGGAGCCGCCGCGCCGTCGCCAGACCGTCGCCTTCGAGTTCCAGCCGGCGCCGCGCTCCGGCGACGATGTCGCGATGCTCAAGGGCGTGCACAAAAGCTACGGCAGCCGCATCATCTACGAGGGGCTCGACTTCTCGATCCGGCGCAAGGAGCGCTGGTGCGTGATGGGCATCAACGGCGCCGGGAAATCGACGCTGCTGAAGCTCATCACCGGCACGGCGCAGCCCGATGCCGGCACGGTGGCCGTCGGCGGCAGCGTCAAGCTCGGCTACTTTGCCCAGCACGCGATGGATCTGCTCGACGGCGACCTGACCGTGTTCGAGGATCTGGAGAGCACCTTTCCGCAGGCCGGACAGGGCTCGCTGCGGGCGCTCGCCGGCTGCTTCGGCTTCTCCGGCGACGACGTGGAGAAGCCCTGCCGGGTGCTGTCCGGCGGCGAGAAGGCGCGGCTGGTGATGGCCAAGATGCTCTACGACCCGCCGAACTTCCTCGTCCTCGACGAGCCGACCAACCACCTCGACATCGCCACCAAGGAGATGCTGATCAACGCGCTGGCGGGCTTCGAGGGCACGATGCTGTTCGTCAGCCACGACCGGCACTTCCTGGCCGCCCTGTCGAACCGGGTGCTCGAAGTCACCGGGGAAGGCATCCGCCAGTATGGCGGGGGCTACTCTGAATACGTGGCGAGCACCGGTCAGGAAGCGCCGGGGCTGAGAAGCTGACCCGCACTCAAGGATCGAGGGCGAGACCCTCATAGCGGGCAACGAGACCGGCCGACGCGACGACCCGCCAAGCGGTCAGCAGCGCGCCGCGCAAGGTCTCCTCTTCGACAAGGTCGAGTTCGAGGCTCGTCCAGCCGCGTGCGCCCCAGGCGCCCGGCACGGGCTCGAACGCGTCCGGCTCGTCCTCCATCAACTGCGCTTGCGCCTCGGGCGTCAGCCGGATGACCACCCGCGCCTCATCGGTCCAGAGCGTGGCGAAGATCCGCCCGCCGACCCGGTAATCGGGATGGCCCTGATGCGCGCCCTCGACCGCCTCCGGCAGCATCAGCGCAAGGGCGCGCACATCCTCGGGCAGGCAGGACATGACGGCGGGCTACGCCCGGCTCGTCGGCGCCTGCCACGCGGTGCCCGGATGTTCACGCACGTCGCCGTTCTTCGTCCCCGTGTCGCCGTCGCTCACCCATTCGCCGGGTTCGGCGATCTCGACGATCTCGTCCTCGGGGTAGGCCGCCTCAACGAACAGACGCGCCTCGCCCTCGGCTGCGGCCCGGACGGTCACGAGGGGGCGCTCACCGCCAGCGCCGCGCACCCGCGCGATGAAAAGCTTCGTCATGGCTGGCTTCCTCCCGCCGCATCACACGAACCGATCAACGCCCGCGCGGCGGAAGGGATCATCCGAAAATCAGGATGCGCGCACGAGGACGCAGCTAACGAACACCGAAAGGCAGATTTACACCCCGTCGCCGCCCCGCGGCCGGCGGATCGAGGTGCTCTGCAACGCCGCCGCCGTTCGGCCGGTGTCGTGGGCCTCCCCTGCCCTTTCACTGGATCTGGATGAGTTTGAGGCCAACGACATGACGTCCTTCCCCTCGGGCGGGACGTGCTGCGCTTCCCTGCGCCTCAAGCGTCGGCCCAGGCCTCGTGGACCGGTCCGCGAACGGTGTCGGGCTTGGATTCCCCGATGAAGATCACGATCGGGCCGTGGGCGGCGCGTCGGGGATCGTAGAAGTCGAGCAGGTCCGGTGCGATGTCTTGGAAGAAGGGCGGACATACGCCCTGCTCGCGCAACAGATGATCGATGACGACCTGATCGCCGTGCACGGCGTTGGGGACCGGGCCGCAGGACCCCGCTTTCATCCAGCGCTCGGGCGCAGCCGCGAAGCGCTCGTAGAGCCCGGCAAGTTCGTCTCCGGACCAGCGCAGCAGAGCGCTGGAAAAGCGGCCCTTGTGAAAGTAGTCCTCCATTGCCGCGAGGCCGGGCTCGGCCAGCGCGTCGGCAGCGCCGGTGAAGACGGTGTCGAGGTCGCAGAGCAGCGTCGTGCCCTGAGTGAGACCGGGGCGGAACGCCTCCATCTTCGCCCACCAAGCCGGCCAGTCGTGGCGCAAGGGCACACGCTCGACGCCCTCGACGTCGAGCGGCAGATCGGTGAGGCAGAGGATCCGCGTGAAGGCCGGCGCGTGGCGGCGCACACCGCGGGCCAGCCGCTCGACCCAGATCGCGTCGTAGCGGCCGCCGCTCTTCAGCACCGTGATCAGCGTGGACATGATGAGCGGATCACTTTGCGAGAGGGTGCAAGCACAGGCGCCCGGCCGCCTGGGCTTCAGCGAACCACGCGCGCTCGGCGGCCCAGGGATGTCCGGGCCAGCCCGCGAATCCGAAGCCATAGGCCTGCGCTGGAGCGGCATCGCGAGGGCGATCGTTCAGGAGCGCGAGCGTCACCAAGAAGCCGGTGCTCGGGTTCGGGCGCCCGTCCGTCCGGGGCGCCAGCAAGCGGCGTGCGCGCTCGTGGAGATCTTCGGGCAGGATGTGGATCGGCCGGCCCGTGGGGCGCAGCAGCGCCAAGGCCTCGCGGGTCCAGCAGATCGGCTTAGGGCCATTCTTCTCCGCCGGCAGCATCGGAAAGGGCAGGATGAAGGCCTGAGCCGCCCGCACCACCGGGCGCTCGAGAAATTGAGGGTCTGCCAGCCATTCCCGCATTTGCCCGCCGCGATTCACCAGGGCGAGATGGGTGACCCGCGAGCCGGTGCGGCCACCGAAGCCCGCCGCGTTGTTGAAGCGCACCACGCAATCCGCCGCATCGATCGCCCGCGCCACGCCGTCGGTTTCCGGCGCATTGCCGACAACCGCCAGGGACGCGGCGGGGGGCAAAGCGAAGCGGTCTGACTCGGGAAGATCGACGTCGGCGGGCACTTGCGGCAGGGACTCGGGGTTTGAAGGTTGCGGAGCAGCGGAGGTAAGGCGCCGGTTCGGCGCAACCAGACCTTTGCCGGAAATCAAGGATGCCGGAGTGACGACCATGCGCCGATGCTTCGTCTGCGCGGCCGACATGCTCGTGCCGAGCGAGCGGCACCTGATCTACTCGGATGGGCGTCGGCGGCTGTTTCCGCTCGCCTGCGCCTCATGCGGCGTCCTGCTCGAACGCGAGGCGGACGCATCCGGATGCCGCGCGCATCTGGCCGATGCTCTCACGAAATCGGCCTTCGTCTCCGATCCGGACGCGCCCTACGGCCTCGACCTCTATACCCTCCGCACCGCCGCCACCCGGTTCGGACGCGGCACCCGCCCGCTCGACCCCGAGGGCCGCGCTGCCTTGCTCCATCCCCATGACGAGCGCGCCGCCCGTGCCGCCCTGTACACCCTTGATGCCTCGGATAAACTCTCGGTCTCGCTCGGTCTGCTTTGTCGTCCGTCCGAGGTCGATGCGGTGCTCGCGAGCCTGCCGGCGCAAGCGGACTGGACCGACGACGTCACGATCCTGCTCGATACAGACATCACGCCGCCCGGCGCTGTGGCGGTTGCCGGGTTTCCGGCGGGGGCGGTGCGCGTGGCCGCCCGGCCGCTGGCCGGCGACTTCGCCGCGCAGCGCAATGCGCTCCAGGCTCTGGCTCGCCATGCCTGGATGCTGCAGCTCGACGCCGACGAGACGCTCGATCCGGCAACCGGCCGCCTCCTGCCCGCGCTCGTCGCACTGGCCGAGGCCGGCGCCGTCCGCTCGATCGGGCTGACTCGCTCCAATCGCGTCGATGGCATTCTCTCGGATGTCTACCCGGACGTGCAGTACCGCTTGAACCGCACCGATCTCCGCTACGCCGGCCGGGTGCACGAGCGGCCGCAACTCGCCGGCGGCTGGCCCGAGAGCTTCATCACCCTCCACGGTGGAATCGAGCATCGTCTGAACCGCGCCCATGTCGCGGCCCGCTCGCGCCACTACGAGGCCCTGGATCCCGGCCGTGGCCGCCTGGAGGAAGCGGAAGCCCTGCTTCGCCCCTACCGCGACTGAGTTTTGGATTCCGAAGGTCGAGACCTTTGGTGGGTCCAGGGCAAAGCCCTGGTGGTCCGGCAAAGCCGATCACTTCTGCCGCGCCGCTCTGATCGCAGCCTCGTAAAGCGCCAGGGTCTCGCGCCCAAGGCTCGCCCTGTCGAAGCGCCCAGCCGCTGCGAGAGCTCGTATGCGGTAGGCGCGGCGCAGGTCGGGATCGACGAGAAGCGGGCGCAGGGCATCCGCGAGCGCCGGCCCGGTGGCGGCCCGCGCGAGAGGGCCTGCCCCGGACGCGCCGACGAAGGCGCGGGCGCTCGCATCCTCCGCGCAGGCCACCACCGGACGGCCATAGGCCATGGCCTCCTGATAGACGAGGCCGAAGCTCTCGTAGCGGGACGGCGCAAGCACCGCATGGGCGTCCGCATAGGCCTGGGCCAGCGCCGCCGCATCGATCCGGCCGCGGGCGCGGACATAGGGCCGCGCCGCGTCGGGCAGATCCGCCGGCATGTCGTCCGGCGGCACCCCGACGAGGTCGAGCCGGAACGGCGGCAGGGCGCCCGTTGCCTGCTCGGCTGCGAGGATCACGACCGCGCCGAGGAGCGCGTCGAACCCTTTGCGCGCCTCCGCCCGTCCGACGAAGAGCAGGCACAGCGGGGCATCCGTCTCCGGATAGGCGGCGGTGCGGGCGCTTCTCAGGATGTCCGGCGGCAGGCTGAGGCCGATCACGGCGGAGGGTTGGTGTCCCGAAAGGCGATAGGCCCGCGCGATCACCGCCCCGTGCTCGGCCGTGTTGGCGATGAGGCCGGCGCTACCCCGTGCCTGGGCACGCTCCAGCGCATCGGCCGTGCATCCATCGAGGCGGTCGCGCAGGCCGGCGCCAACCCCACGCGTGAACGCGGCCGGGGTCGAGCTGCGCGTCACCAGGGGCAGGTCGCCACGGCGGGCGAGCAGCACGGCGGGAGCGTACCAGTTCGTCGCCTCGATCACGTCGAAGGGCGCCCGCGCATGGGCGGCCAGAACCGCCCGCCGGAACGCGAGCGGCGCGGCCAGATGCCCGGCCGAGCCCCACAGGCGCAGGCGCGCCAGGCGACCGATGGACGGCAGGGCGAGCCCTTCGACCGTGACGCCGCCAACCCGCTCGCGACCGGTGCGGTCGAGGGTGAAGACGGTGACCTCGGCGCCGGCCGCAGCGAGGCTCTCGGCGATCTCGCGCGCCGCCGTCGAGAGGCCGCTCGGCGCCGGCGGGTAGTCCCAAGCCAGAAGCGCGGTGCGCATCAGGCGGCGAGAAGACGGCGGTAGAGCGCGATGTAGTCGCGTGCCATGCGCTCGGCGGTGAACCGCTCCTCGAAGCGGCGGCGCACCACCGCGCGGTCGAGCCCTCCGATCCGGGCCAGCGCCGCGACCGCTTCGGCCTCCGAGGCGACGACGAAACCCGTCACCCCGTCCTCGACGATCTCGGGCACCGAGCCGCGATTCCAGGCGATCACCGGCGTGCCGCAGGCCATGGCCTCGATCATCACGAGGCCGAAGGGCTCGGGCCAGTCGATCGGGAACAGCAGCGCGCGAGCGCCACCGAGCAGTGCGCCTTTCGCCCGGTCGTCGATGGGCCCGAGATAGGTCGCATCGGGCCCGAGCAAGGGGCGCACGCTCCGCTCGAAATAGTCCGGGTTGCCGACGTCGATCGTACCACCGAGCCGGATCGGCAGGCCGGCGGCGCGGGCGACACGAATCGCGGTGTCCGGGCGCTTCTGGTCGGTCATCCGGCCGACGAAGGCGACGTGCGCGCCGGGCTCCGGCCGGAATGTGTAGCGGTCCCGGGCGATCCCGTGATGCACGACGCCTGCCCGGTTCGAGGCCGGAATGCCGGCCTCCTGTGCCGCCGAGATCGCCGCCACCGGCAGATCGGGGAAGCCGGCGAAGAACAGCGCCCGGTCGAGTTCGTCCACGCGCCAATGCACCGTCGTCAGGCTCCGGCGCCGACGCGGGCCCAGCAGCGCCGCGTGGGCGAACTCGCCGTGGCAATGCACGATGTCGAACCTGTCGAGCCGCAGACGCAGCGCTTCCAGTTGCAACGCATCGAGAGCCGCCGGAACCCCGGGGGGCACCTGCCGGTTCCGACGTTCCAAAGCCGCAAGGCTCGGGTGATCGCCGACGCGCGGCAAGTCTGTCGCACTGTCTGATGAGGCGAACAGCGTTACGTCTATGCCTAAGCTTCGCAGCGCCACGGACAGATCGTTCACGATCCTCTCGGTGCCGCCATGGTGTTCGGGGGGAACGGGGAAAATGTTCGGGGCGACTTGGGCGACGCGGATCACGTGTTGCACCTTACTCAATACAATCGGCGTGGATCGTCTCGGCACGACGAACGCTTGATGTTCGTTCTGCACATTGCTCTACAAGGTTGCCTGCGCGGCCGTGATGTCGTCTACGGCCTCACTTCCGACACCGGCGGGCATATCCGATACCTGCTCGATCTCGTCGGTGCCTCGGCGCAGGACGCCAGGATCGCGCGGATCGTCATGGCGACGCGTCGGTTCGAGGGCCCGCCCGGCCCCGACTACGCCCTGCCCGAAGAGCGGGTCTCCGACAAGGTCGAGCTCGTGCGGCTCGCGAGCGCGTCGCCGGGCTACCGCTCGAAGGAGGCGATGCACGGCGAGGTCGAGAGCTACGCCGAGAATCTCATCGCCTGGATCGGCCGGCAGCCCCGCGCGCCCGATATCGTCCACGCGCATTACGCGGATGCCGCCGCGGTCGCGGGGATCGTCGAGGACCGGCTCGGCATCCCCTTCGTGTTCACGGCCCATTCGCTCGGGCGGGTGAAGGCGGCGATGGTCGGCGGCGATGCCGAGGGCTCCCCCGAACTCTTGCGCCGGATCGCCACCGAGGAGGCGGCCCTGGCGCGCGCGAGCCTCGTCATCGCCTCCTCGCGCGACGAGGCCGAGGTTCAGTATGCGGGCTACACCGCCTACGACCCCGGCCGCGCCCGCGTCCTGCCGCCGGGCAGCGATCTCGCACGCTTCGCGCAGAGCCGTCCGCATCCCCGGATCGATGCGGCGATCGGCCGGTTCCTGCACGATCCGGGCAAGCCGGCGGTGCTGGCGCTGGCTCGGCCGGTGGCGCGCAAGAATCTGGCGGCCCTGGTGGCGGCCTACGGCGAGAGCCCGGATCTCCAGGCACGGGCCAACCTCGTGATCGTCGCCGGCACCCGCGACGACATCGACCGGCTCGACGGCGACATGGCCGCGACCATGCGCGACCTGCTCGTGCTCATCGACCGCTACGATCTCTACGGCCGCGTCGCCTATCCCAAGACGCACCGCCCGGAGGACGTGCCGGCGATCTACGCCTATGCGCGGGAGCGCGGCGGCGTCTTCGTTAATCCGGCCCTCAACGAGCCGTTCGGCTTGACCCTTCTGGAAGCGTCCGCCGCCGGCTTGCCGCTGGTGGCCACCGACAGCGGCGGACCCAACGACATCGTCGAGACCTGCGGCAACGGGCTGCTCGTCGATCCGCGGGCACCTGCGGCGATCGCCGCCGCCTGCCTTCACATCCTCACGGATGCCCCCTTCCGCGCCCGCTGCGTCGCGGGCGGCGCCCGCGCGGCGGCGGCCTATGACTGGGATCGGCACGCCGCCCGCTATCACGACCTCCTCGGCGCACTGATCGCGCGCAACCCGCCTCTACAGACCCCGCGCCAGCTCCTGATCTGCGATATCGACAACACGCTTGTCGGATGCGAATCCGCGCTGGCGACGTTCCGGCGCTGGCGAAGCCGCCAAATGGGGCTGGCCTTCGGCGTCGCCACCGGTCGCTCCTTCCACAGCGCGATGGCGGTGCTGGAGCAGCAGGAGAGCCCGCGACCGCAGGTGATGATCACCTCGGTCGGCTCGGAGATCTATCATCTCGATGCCAACGGCGTGACCTACACGGCCGACGCGGCATGGCGCGAGGTGGTCTCGTACGCCTGGGACAGGGGAGCGGTCGGCGCGGCGCTGAGCCGTCTCGACGGGCTGGTCCCGCAGGGCCCCCTCGAGCAGCGCGCGCACAAGCTGAGCTTCTTCGGCGACGAGGCGACGGCGCATCGCGTGCGCGATGGCCTTGTGCAGGCGGGCCTCCCGGCCAACGTGATCCACAGCCACGGCCGCTACCTCGATGTCCTGCCCGCATCGGCTTCGAAGGGGACGGCGGTCGATCACGTCCGCGCGCTCTACGGCCTGCCCGAGCAAGCCGTGTTCGTAGCCGGTGATTCCGGCAACGACGTCGAGATGCTGCGTGCCCGGACGCAGGCGATCATCGTCGCCAACTACTCCGACGGGCTCGCCACCAACGCCGCGCTCAAGCACTCCTACGTCGCTCGTAGCTCGCATGCCCGCGGCATCATCGAGGGCGTCCTGCATTTCCGCCGGGCCCTGGCCTATGCGTCGTAAGCTCCGCCTCGGCGCATCCACGTGACTGGCAACGCGGGCCCCCCTCCTCCGCCGAGCGTGCTGACCCTGGTCCGCGGCCGGGCCGACCGTCTGCGCAACCTGATGCGTGGGCTCGCCCGCCAGACCGTGCTTCCGCGCGAACTGGTGATCGCCTGGATGCAACCGGAACCGGAGCCCGACCTGCCCGATCCGGGCTGCCCGGTGCGCCACCTCCATGTGCCGGGCGAGCCGATGCCGCTCGCCGCCGCACGCAACCGGGCGGCCGCGGCGGCCTCGGGAGACCTCCTCGTCTTCCTCGACGTGGATTGCATCCCGGGTCCGACCCTGGTGTCCGCCTATACGGACGCCGCCGCCACCGAGCGGGGCCTGTTCCTCGGCGAGGTGCTCTACCTGCCGCCGGACGCGATCACGGGCGGCACGGCTCCCGATTCCGCCGTGCTCGACCGGCTTGGCCGTGCCCACCCGGCCCGGCCTCTCCTGCCCGAGTCCGGACTGCGGCGAGAGCCCGATGCCGGGCAGCTCTGGGGCCTGTCCTTCGCCCTGCCTGCCGAGGCGTGGCGCGCAGTCGGCGGCATGGACGAGCGTTACGTCGGCTATGGCGGCGAGGAGACGGATCTCGCCGCCCGCCTCGCGGAGTCGGGGCTGCCGACCTTCTGGGTCGCGGGTGCGCGGGCCTACCACCAGCACCACCCCGTTCACGTGCCACCCCTCCAGCATTTCGCGCCGATCCTCGCCAACGCGACACGCTTTCACGCGCGGCACGGACGCTGGTGCATGACCTACTGGCTCGAACAGTTCCGCGCGGCCGGATTGATCGCGTGGGATGCCGATGCGCCGGCGATCCGCGTCCTGCGCCGGCCGAGTGCGCCCGAGATCGCCGCCGCCCTGCGGCCGCAGGCCCTCTTCTCCTAGTCCCGACGCCTTCCCGATCTCCTTCCGATCCGAGTCTCGAAACCCCGCCTCATGAAGAAACCCATCGCGTTCTTTGTTCATCATCAGGGCCGGGGCCATGCCAATCGCACCATGGCGGTGGCCGTCGAGTTCGCCCACGACCGTCCGGTCTCGGTGCTGACCGCCGGCCCGCACCTGTTCGACGGATTTTCCCGCGACATCGAGATCGTGGCGCTCCCCGACATGATCGGCGCGGCCGTTCCCACCCCGCGCCTCTACGCGGAGCCGACGCCGCCGGTGATGCACTGCGTGCCGCTGGGCCTCGCCGAGATGCGCCGGACCATGCGCCAGATCCTCGACCATCTCGACGAGCGCGCGGTCGGTCTGTTCGTGGTCGATGTGTCGGCGGAGATCGCGATGCTCGCGCGCATCGCCAGCGTCCCCGCCGTCCAGATCCGCATGCACGGCGACCGCAACGACATCGCCCATATCGGCGCCTACGAGGCCTGCGTCGGGATGCTCGCCCCCTTCGACGAGCGGCTGGAGCAGGACGACTACCCGGCGCATCTGCGCGACAAAACCTTCTACAGCGGCGGCCTCTGCACCAGCATCGATCGCGTGCCGGATCGCGCCGAGGCGCGGGCTCGGCTCGGCCTCGACCCACGGCGCGAGATCGTCGTCGCGGTCACCGGCGGCGGGGGAAGCGGCACGCCCTATGCGCCGCTGACGGTCGCCGCCCGCGCCGCGCCCGATGCACTCTGGCTGACGCTGGGGCCAACCCATCGCGAGGGCCACGAGACCGACTTCGCCAACCTGCGCGAACTCGGCTGGGTGCCGTCGGTCACCGACTATCTCGCCGCGGCCGACATCGTGGTCGCCTCGGCGGGTGACAACACGGTGCACGAAGTCGCGCGCGTTGCGGGGCGCCTCATCGTGATGCCGGAATGGCGTTACTTCGGCGAGCAGACCCGCAAGGCCGAGGCGCTGGTCCAACTTGGCGCCGCCGTGCAAGCACCCCACTGGCCCGGCGACTTCCACGGATGGCGCGATCTTCTCGACCGCGCCCGCAGCCTCGACGGGACCATCCTGCGCAGCCTCTACGCACCGGACGCGGCCACGCGGGCGGCCGGATGGCTCGAAGGGCTGACCGACGCGCTCTGGCAGGACGGATCGTCCGGCCACGAACCGGACGCCGTCCCGCTACGCGCCGTCGCCGCCGCCGGCTGAGCGAGCCGCCTCGATCCACTTTCCCGATTGCCGGAGCCTGTCCCCCCGCATGTCCACCGTTTCCGTCGTCACCCTGGCCAAAGGACGGCCCGCCCATCTGCGCAACGTCCTCCTCGGGCTGGAACGCCAGACGCGGCCGCCGGCCGAATTCATCATCGCCGTCATGCAGGACGCGCCCTACGACCTGCCCGAGGTCGCGTTCCCGGTCCGCCAGATCCTGGTATCGGGCTCGGAACTGCCGCTGGCGGCCGCGCGCAACCGGGGCGTGGCGGCGGCGAGCGGGGAGAACATCGTCTTTCTCGACGTCGATTGCATCCCGGCGCCCGGCCTCGTGGCCGACTACGCCCGGGCGTTGTCTGAACTTGACGGTCTGCTGATGGGCGAGGTGCTGCACCTGCCCGAGCACGCCACCGCGGGTGACTGGCGCTACGACGACCTCGCCATGGTGGCGGAAAAGCATTCCGACCGCCGCGGTCCACCGGCCGCAGGCATCGAGATCTGTAACGATTACCGCTGCTTCTGGTCGCTCAACTTCGCGATCCGGCGGGCGACGTTCGAGGCTGTCGGCGGCTTCGACGAGCGCTACACCGGCTATGGCGGCGAGGACACCGATTTCGGCAAGATCCTGGACCAGTGCGGCCTGCCCATCGCCTGGATGAAGGGCGCGCTGGCCTATCACCAGTACCACCCGCACCACATGCCGCCGATCCATCACCTCGACAGCGTGGTGCGCAACGCGGAGCTGTTCGAGGCCAAGTGGGGCTACCGCACCATGGGTCACTGGCTCTACGCCTTCAAGGTGATGGGCCTGATCGACGATACGCCCGAGCAGCCGATCCGCATCCTGCGCCGGCCCGACGCCGAGGATCTCGCGCTCACCGGGCAGCAGAGCCACCAGCCCTACACCAACTCGGCTTCCGTCATCCGGCACTTAGAGGCGCGCGCCCGCGAACGGGACATGCAACCGGCCTCCGTGCCGGTGACGGCGTGAGGATCGCGCTCCTCGCCCATCTGCGCCACCCGATCGCCCCGCCCTTCGCCGGCGGGCTGGAAGCCTATACTTGGCACCTCGCCGAGGGGCTGCTGGCGCGCGGCCACGAGGTCGTGCTGTTCGCCGCCGGCGACAGCGACCCGCGCTTTTCGATCGACCCGGTGATCCCAGTCCATCACGAGCGGAGCTTTCCGGGGCTGGAGCATCGAGGCGATCCGGGGCTGAAGGCGCATGTCGATGCGGGCTACGCCGCCGCCTGCGACCGGATCGCGGCCGGCGGCTTCGACGTGCTGCACAACAACAGCCTGAGCCGCCTGCCGCTCGAGCGCCGCCGCACGGCCGCCGTGCCGACGGTGACCTCGCTGCACGTGCCGCCCTACGACGCCTTGCGGTGGTGCGTGCACGACAGCGTCACCCCCGGCCACCAGATCACCGTCACCTCTCGGGCGCAGGCTCAGGCTTGGTGGCCGGACGGGGCGCCGCCCGAGGTCTCGGTGCTGCATAACGGGATCGATCCGGCGTTGTGGCCCTTTCAGGCCCACGGCGACGGCAGTGCCGTCTGGTGCGGGCGCATCGCGCCGATCAAAGGCACCCATCTCGCGGTTCGAGCCGCACGGCAGGCCGGTCTGCCCCTCACCCTGTTCGGCCCGATCGAGGAGTTGGAATACTGGGAGACGCAGGTCGCTCCGTTCATCGGCGGCACGATCCGTTACGGTGGCCATCTCGGCAGCCCGGAGTTGGCACGGGAGATCGGCCGCGCCTCCGTCTTCCTGTTCACGCCGTGCTGGGACGAACCGTTTGGTCTGGTGGCGGTTGAGGCGATGGCCTGCGGCCTGCCGGTGGCCGGTTTCACGAGAGGCGCCGCAGAGGAGGTCGTCGGCGAGGCCGGATGTCTCGTTTCGCCCGGGGACGACGCTGCCCTGTCACGGGCGCTCGGCACGGCGCTGACGATCCCACGCACCGTGCCGCATGCGCGCGTCCACCGCCTGTTCACCCGCGATCGTTGGCTCGACCGCTGCGAGGCTCTCTACGCAGCGGCCCATGCCGGCTGACGCCGCGTCCTGTTGATCCCCGCCTCCTCTACGAGCCGAAGACATGACCCGACAGGACATCATCGCCGCCCTATGGCATGGCCGCGATCCCTTCGTTGATCCGCCGGACACCCTGAGGCCCCTCGACCTTCAGGGCTGGCGCAGCGTTCACCCGTATCTGGAGGAGGCGGTGATCCAGCACCGCCCCGGCGTGGTCGTCGAGATCGGCACGTGGAAGGGAGCGAGCGCGCTCTACCTCGCGCATACGATGGCCGAGCACGGGATCGACGGCACCGTCGTCGCGGTCGATACTTGGCTTGGCGCCGTCGACCACTGGATGGATGAGAGCCTTTTCCTCGAACTCGCCACCGAGCACGGCTTTCCCAGCCTCTACCGCACCTTCCTGGCCAATGTTCTGCACGAAGGGCTCGCCGACCGGGTGGTGCCGCTGCCGCTCGACTCGGTAAATGCCGCCGAGCTGATGCGCCTTCGCGGTGTGACCGCCGACGTGATCCATCTCGACGCCGGCCACGAAGAAGCATCGGTCGCCGCCGACCTCCGCGCGTGGTGGCCGGTGTTGCGACCCGGCGGCCTTTTCATCGCCGACGATTACGACCGTCTCGGAGGCAGCTTTCCGGGTGTTACGCGTGCCGTGGACACCTTCTGCGCCGAGTTCGGCGTGAAAGGGCCGTGGTCGTTCCAAGGCAAAGCCAAGTTCATCAAGCTGGGTTAGGCCCGCTCGACATCGGCCATCCTCGCCGCTCGCCCCGAAACGGCGTTATGTGACGCGGCGTCACAACCGGCGGAACGACGTTCGGCCACGCCTCGATGCGCCGCGAACTCGATGCCGATCGCGTCCTTGGCCGTCAGGCCCGGGTTCGGCCGGGCGTTGATCCGTGCCCGGCGCTTCACGCCGCCGCAGAGCGAGATCATTATTCCGGACACGGGTGCCGGGCATCTCAGGATCGCCCGCGGTTCATCTCGGAGCCAGCCGGGTCTCGTCACCACGAAGTCGGGCAGTCCACGGCACGGAGTGCGAAGGGGGCGAGAATCCAGGGAGTCCGCATCCTCCCGGCGCAACGTTCGAATAGAGCCGGACGCGGCGCTTCCGAGCAGAATTTACGGCACCACGCTGTTTTACCCGAGTAAAATAATATTTTTAGATTTTATGATCGTTGAGTTCCGTAAAAATTCTGTATCACCGCTGGAAAGCGAGCGAGTGACAACTTCAAAAACTTTGGCAACAACTACAGGGAGCACACGTCGCCGCAGAACGGCCTCTAGGTGGAATCGTTGAAATTTTTTACCATTTGATGGCTAAGCGTTGGCCCATGCGTGCCTGCCGATTTGAAAACAGTGCGTGATGCTCGGCACCCACGGTCTGTCATCGCGCATCCCAATAAGGAGACCCGAGGATGGACGCACTTCTGGTCGATGACAGCGCGACCATGCGCCTGCGCCTCCGCGGCCTTCTAGAGGCTGAGCCGGATGTGACGGTGACGGACCATGCTGACCCGGCGGCAGGGCTGCTCGAAGCGAGCATGCGCGCCTTCGATCTCGTCGTGGTCGATTATCACATGCCTGCCATGGATGGGATTGAATTCATCCAAAGCCTGCGGAAGGTCCCTCATTACAACCTGGTCCCGATCGTCATGGTGACCAGTGATGTCTCCGACTCGGTGCGCCTTGCCGCGCTCGATGCCGGCGCAACCGACTTCATCGACAAATCCATGCGCGGCATCGAACTCACCGTCCGGCTGCGCAACCTCATCCGCTTGGCTCAAGCCGTCCGGAAACTGGCTGAACAAGCCACTTGGCTCGACGGCGAGGTGGAGATGGCGCTACGTCATCTGCGCGAGCGCGAGGAGGAAATCATCTTCCGCCTGTCGCTTGCCGTCGAGTACCGCGACAACGACACCGGTGATCACACATGGCGCGTGGCGCGCTATAGCCAGATCGTGGCCGAGGCCCTCGATCTTGCACCGGATTTCTGCCGGAACCTGTATCTCGCGGCACCCCTGCACGACGTCGGCAAGGTCGCGATTCCAGACGGCGTGCTTCTGAAACCAGGTCGGCTCGATCCGGAGGAATTCGCCCTCATCAGGACCCATGCCGCGATCGGCAAGCGTATTCTCGGGGACAGTTCATCCGAACTGATCAGCCTCGCTGCCGAAATCGCGGAGTCGCACCACGAGAAGTGGGACGGCAGCGGCTATCCGCGTGGGCTCGCGGGGACCGACATCCCGCTCTCAGCCCGCATCGTGGCCGTGGCGGACGTGTTCGACGCCCTCACGACGCAGCGTCCCTACAAGGGCGCCATGCCGTTCGAAGATGCCCTGGACTGCATTCGGGCCGAGAGCGGACGGCATTTCGATCCCGACTGCGTCGAAGCCTTCTGCGCGCGGTGGCCGGATATCCTCATTGTCGGCGGACAGAACGACGCGCTCAGCCGGCTGCACAACCAGCATGCAACGGAACCGTGGGCGCGCGTGCCGATGTTGCTTCGTGAGATCGCCAAGTCCTGATAGATGGCGGGCCGCCGGTTTCTTGCACATGCAGTTCATGCGTGAGGGTGATACCAGCGTTTTTCAACGCCGCGTCGCTGATCACCGTGACCCCACACGGGTAGCGTCAGCGCGCCCGAACCTCTAGTCGGCGCAGGGGCGTCCGGCGCCCCGCGAGAGGGAGGCGCCGAGAGGGATGCCGGTGGACCAAGCGAAGCCCAAGGAACGAGTCAGGATCGCCCGGGCGGGCGCGGGACGGCCGGGCTACGTCACAGTGAAGGGGGCCCGGGAGCACAACCTGCGCGACGTCGACGTCGAGGTGCCGCGCGACGCCCTCGTGGTGTTCACGGGCGTCTCGGGCTCCGGCAAGTCCTCGCTCGCCTTCGGCACGCTCTACGCGGAGGCGCAGCGGCGCTACTTCGAGTCGGTCGCGCCCTACGCGCGCCGGATGATCGATCAGGTCGGGGTACCCGATGTCGATTCCATCGAGGGCCTTCCCCCGGCCGTCGCCCTCCAGCAGCAGCGCGGCACGCCCAGCGCCCGCTCCTCGGTCGGCAGCGTCACGACCCTGTCGAGCCTCGTGCGGATGATGTACTCGCGCGCCGGCACCTACCCGCCGGGCCAGCCGATGCTCTACGCGGAGGACTTCTCGCCCAACACGCCCCAGGGCGCCTGCCCGTCCTGCGGCGGGCTCGGACGAGTTTATCAGGCGACTGAAGCGTCGATGGTGCCCGAACCCTCGCTGACGATCCGCGAGCGCGCCGTCGCGGCCTGGCCGCAAGCCTGGGGCGGGCAGAACCTGCGGGATATCCTGGTGAGCCGGGGCGTCGATGTCGACACGCCGTGGCAGGACCTGCCGCGGGCGCTGCGGGATTGGATCCTGTTCACGGACGACCAGCCGCAGGAGCCGGTATATGCCGGGCTCTCGCCTGAGCAGACACGGCTCGCCCGGCAGCGCCGCTTCGAGCCGAGCTATATGGGCACGTTCACGAGCGCCCGCCGTTACGTGCTCGGCACCTTCACCAACTCGCAGAGCGCCCTCATGCGTCGGCGGGCGGCGCGCTACCTCGTGAGCGAGGATTGCCCGGCCTGCCAGGGCAAGCGCCTCAAGCCCGAGGCGCTCACGGTGACCTTCGCGGGGCTGGATATCGGCGACCTGTCGCGCATGCCGCTCACCGACTTGGCCGAGGCGATGCGGCCGGCCGCCGAGGACCGGCTGCCCGACGAGGCTGACGGCACCGCATCGGACACCCTCGACCGCGACACGGGCCGGCGGGATCGCGACCGGCGCGTCGCGTCCGGAGCCTCGGCCCATGCGAGCGCACCGGACGTGCGCGCGACGCCGAACCTCTCGGTCGAGAAGCGGCTGGCCGCCCAGCGCCTCGCCGCCGACCTCATCGACCGGATCGGAACGCTGACGGAGCTGGGTCTCGGCTACCTGTCGCTGGACCGAGTGACCACGACCCTGTCGTCGGGCGAGCTGCAGCGCCTGCGCCTCGCCACCCAGCTCCGCTCCCAGCTCTTCGGCGTCGCCTACGTCCTCGACGAGCCCACGGCCGGGCTGCACCCCGCCGACGGCGATGCCATGCACGACGCGCTGGCCGGGCTGCTCGCCTCGGGCAATTCGCTGTTCGTCGTCGAGCACGACATCGGCACGATGCGCCGCGCCGATTGGCTCGTCGATGTCGGTCCGGCCGCAGGCGAGCACGGCGGCACCGTGCTGTACAGCGGCCCGCCTGAGGGCCTGCGCGACGTGGAGGCGTCACGCACGCGCCTCCATCTGTTCGGCATGGCCGAGCCGCCGCAGCGCCCGCGGCGGGAACCGTCGGGATGGCTGCGCCTGGAGGGTATCGTCCGGAACAATCTGCGCGGAGTCTCGGCCGCCTTCCCGCTGGGCTGTCTCACCGCCGTGACGGGCATCTCCGGCTCCGGCAAATCGAGTCTCGTGAGCCAAGCCCTTTTGGAACTCGTCGGCGACCGCCTCGGACGGCCCGTCGAGATCGACGACGAGCCGGAGGATCCGCTCGACGACGCGCCGGGTCCGACGGAGGGGCGCATCGTCGGCGGCATGGAAGGAATCCGGCGTCTGGTGAAGGTCGATCAGAGGCCGATCGGGCGCACGCCCCGCTCGAACCTCGCGACCTATACCGGTCTGTTCGACGCCGTCCGCAAGCTGTTCGCGGCCACCCCCGAGGCCCGCAAGCGCCGCTACGACGCCGGCCGCTTCTCCTTCAACGTCGCGAAGGGCCGCTGCCCGGCCTGCGAGGGCGAGGGCTTCGTAAGCGTCGAACTCCTGTTCATGCCGAGCGTCTACGCCCCCTGCCCGACCTGCCATGGCACCCGCTACGCGCCCGACACGCTGGAAGTCACCTGGAACGGCCTGACCATCGCGGACGTGCTCGGGCTCACCGTCGAGCGCGCCTGCGAAGCCTTCGCGGACGAGCCGTCCGTGCTGCGGCCGCTCGCGGTGCTGCGGGATCTCGGCCTCGGCTACCTCCGCCTGGGCCAGCCGGCAACCGAACTCTCCGGCGGGGAGGCCCAGCGCATCAAGCTCGCCACGGAGCTTCAGAGAGGCCAGCGCGGCGGCACGCTCTACGTCCTCGACGAGCCGACGACGGGGTTGCACCCGACCGACGTGGACCGCCTCATGCTCCAGCTCAACGGCTTGGTCGAGGCGGGCAACGCCGTCGTCATGGTCGAGCACGACATGCGCGTCGTCGCCGGGGCCGATCACGTCATCGACGTGGGGCCCGGCGCCGGAAACCTGGGCGGCACCGTCGTCGCGGCCGGCCGTCCCGAGGTGGTGGCCGGGGCCCGGGCCAGCCGCACGGCACCGTATCTGCGTGGGGAACTCGCGGCCTATGCAAGCCAGGGTTCCTCGCCACGGCCTGCCGGCTGAACGACCGGCAGCGCACTCCGTGTTTCCTCAGCGCGGCGCAGGCGTCATCCTGCCGCCTCGTCGCCTCCTTCGATCAGGCGCAAGCTCCGGCGCACGCCCTGCGGCGGGTGGCCCGTCCCGTCACGGGGGACCGTCTCAGCAAGCCCGCGCGGCGACTGAGCGAAGCCCACATCCGCCATCCCGAAGGGATCAACAGGATTTGATATGACATGACGGTTCTTCGTGCCCCGTCCGGCTCGGCCGAGAACGAGGAAACGGCGGGACGCCATGGTCCGGCCGGCTTTCCGGGAGAAACGCGTCACGAATTGTCCCGGTCGTCGCTCGCAGTGAGCCGCCGGCGATTGCCGCACCGCAACATTGATGTATGGCGGGCGCTCAATGACGAGAGGCGCAGGCAAGACCATGCCGGGCACGGACAGCTTCACCCATCAGGACCAGGTCAACATCGTCCTGGCCGAGAACATCGCGCCGTCGGCGGTCGAGGTCCTCGCGCGGGCGAGCCTCCGCCACGTGCGGCGCCTGCCGCGTGCGATCGGCTCGGCGGATGCCGAGGTGCTCGCCGGAGCGCACGTCCTCGGCATCCGCTCGCGCACGCAGGTCACGACCGGCCTGCTCGATGCGGCTCCGGCCCTCGTCGCAATCGGCTGCTTCAGCGTCGGCACCAACCAAGTCGATCTCGATGCCGCCCGAGCCCGCGGCATCCCCGTCTTCAATGCGCCCTTCTCCAACACCCGCAGCGTGGCCGAACTGACGATCGGCGAGATCGTGATGCTGCTGCGCCGCATCACGCCCCGCTCCGCTTCGGCGCATGAAGGCGGCTGGGACAAGTCGGCGGAGAATTCCTACGAGGTCCGTGGCAAGACGCTCGGCATCATCGGCTACGGCAACATCGGCGCGCAGCTCTCGAACCTCGCCGAGGCGATGGGCATGCGGGTGATCTTCTTCGATCTCACCGACCGGCTGCGCCACGGCAACACCGAGCCGGCCGACAGCCTCGACGCCCTGCTTGCGGCCAGCGACGTGGTTAGCCTGCACGTGCCGGAGACGCCGCTCACCCACGGGCTCATGAGCGCTGAGCGCATCGGCCGGATGAAGCCCGGCGCCTACCTCATCAACAACAGCCGCGGCACCGTGGTCGATCTCGACGCGCTCGCCGCCGCACTCAAGGAAGGCCGCCTGCGGGGCGCGGCGGTCGACGTCTTCCCCGTCGAGCCGCGCTCCAATGACGAGCGCTTCGTCTCGCCGCTCCAGGGCATCCCGAACGTGATCCTCACGCCCCATATCGGCGGCTCGACCGAGGAGGCGCAGGACCGCATCGGATCGGAGGTCGCGCGCAAGCTCGTCGACTACGTCGAGACCGGCTCGACGCTGGGTGCCGTCAACTTCCCGCAGGTGCAGATCCCGCCGCGCATCGGCGGCGTGCGCTTCCTGCACGTGCACAGGAACGTCCCCGGCGTGCTCGGCCACGTCAACCAAGCCTTCGCCCGCCGCGGCGTCAACATCACGTCCCAGTACCTTCAGACCGAGGGCGAGTTGGGCTACGTCGTGGTGGAGGCCGACGCCGCGCCTGTCGATCGCGCCGGCATCCTCGCCGAGCTCGACGCCATCGACGGCACGGTGCGAACCCGCCTGATCCAGGCCCGGATCGCCTGAGGAATCCTTTGCGAGCCATGAGCGCGACCGGTCTCCCCCCCGATCTCCTCGCCCGCCTCGACGGCCTGCTGGGACCGGGCGGCCTGCTGACGGATGAAGCCGATTGCGCGCCCTTCGCCATCGACTGGCGCCGCCTGTTCCCAGGCCGGCCCGCCGCAATCGCCCGGCCGTCGAGCACGGCGCAAGTCGCGTCGGTCGTCGGCCTGTGCCGCGAGGCCGGCATCGCCCTGGTGCCCCAGGGCGGCCATACCGGGCTCGCGGGCGGAGCCACTCCCGACGCTTCAGGACGCCAGATCGTGCTCTCGCTGGCGCGGATGAACGCGGTCCGCGCGGTCGATCCGGTGGGCCTCACGATGGAGGTCGAGGCGGGCTGCGTCGTCCAGGCAGCGCAAGAGGCGGCGGAGGCCGCCGGGCGGCTGTTCCCGGTGAGCTACGCCGCGGAGGGCTCGGCCATGGTGGGCGGCATGATCGCCACTAATTCCGGCGGCATCAACGTGCTGCGCTACGGCATGACGCGCAGCCTCGTGCTCGGTCTCGAAGTCGTCCTCGCCGACGGCAGCGTCGTCGATGGCCTGCGCTCGCTGCGCAAGGACAACGCCGGCTACGACTGGAAGCAGCTTTTCATCGGTAGCGAGGGGACGCTCGGCATCGTCACCGCGGCGGTGCTGCGCCTCGTGCCCCGGCCGCGCCACACCGAGACCGCCCTGCTGGCAGTGCCCGACCCGGAAGCGGCGCTCCGGGTGCTGGCCGCCGCGCAGGACGGCCTTGGCGACACGATCCAGGCCTTCGAGCTGATCTCGCGCTGCTCGTTCGATCTGTTGGAGCGCTATGCTGGCCTGCCGAGCCCGCTGCCCGCCTCCCCCTGGTGCATCCTGCTCGAGGCGGGATCGAGCCTCTCGGGTCTCCGGGACGCCGTCGAAGGCACGCTGGGCGAGGTTCTGGAGCGGGGCGACGCCCTGGACGGCGTGCTCGCCGAGTCGAAGGCGCAGGCCGCCGGCCTCTGGGGCCTGCGCGAGCGCATCACGGAGTGCGAGGCGCACCAGGGAAAATCGGTCAAGCACGACGTCTCGGTGCCGATCCCGGCGATCCCGGCCTTCCTGGAGGCCGCCGACCGAGCCTTGGCCGAGGGCGCGCCCGGCACCGTCCCAAACGTGTTCGGCCACATGGGCGACGGCAACCTGCACTACAACGTGCTGATTGGGCCCGAGCACGATAGCACCGCAATCAACCGTCTCGTGCACGACGTGGTCGATCGGTTCGCGGGCAGCATTTCCGCCGAGCACGGCATCGGCCAGTACCGCGTCGACGAGTTGGCCCGCCGCCGCCGGCCCGAAGAGATGGCTTTGGCGCACCGTCTGAAGCGGGCGCTCGACCCGGACGGCCTGCTCAATCCGGGTAAGGTTCTGCGGAACTGATCCGGTTTCGCTCTCGCTTCTTCGGGCGTTCCACGAGTCACTTGCTCCAAAACAGCGATCGCGGCGAGGCGCGGGACGTCTGAAAAGCTGGCAGCGGCCTTCTCGTAACGTGTGACGATGGCGGCCATGGGTTTGCCCGCATGCCTTGCTCAGCGATCGAGCGCCGGTCCCGGAGGTGCTGGTGCCGGCCTCATCCGCTTGGCTGACCGAGCTTCCCCGACCAGCTCCGTCGGGGAAGGCCAACCCTGCACCGTCTTCGAACCTGGACCACTGCTTACACGCCGATCAGCACCTGCTCGTACTTTTCACTAACGTGAGCCCTATCTTGGCGTGGAAGACAGTATAACTGGCTATCCCCTCGGACATTTTCCATAACTCGATTCGAGATTTTGCTTTGGCGCTATGGACTTTCGATGAGCCGGATTGCGACCCGCTACGGCATCTCCTGTCGCGCAGCTGCGATCATACGACCTCCGTCCTCCTGCAGCAGCAGGCGACCGGACACGAGCGCATCGACGGATTTCGTCACGGCCGCGACGTAGGCACCCGCATCCTGATATCGCTCCTCGAGGGATAGACGGGGGTCGCCGGCCGTGTCCCGTTCGGCACGGGTGCGCGCGAACGGGATCTGGCTGCCCTCGCGATCGCACAGCGCACCGGCGGGGAACGGATCGGCATACAGGTTCCAACCGGTGAAGGTCGCACGCGGGGCTGCAACCGCCGGCAGGCGAATGCCGGCCACCTCGTTGCCGTCGGCATCGACGCGCGGGACCAGGGGGCGATATTGCGTCCCGCTTTCCGGGCGTGGATCGACGTAGGTGCTGAAGCGCGCGATCGCATTCGGCGCCGTCGGAACGGGGACGCCGACCATGAATGGGAAACCGATATCGGCCGCTTCGACGAGGGTGTGATCGGATAGGCGCGGCACACGGCTCTCCGGTGGTGCCTTGCCGTCCTTCACCCACTCCTCAAGCGCGACCAGCAGCGCCCGGACGGCCGGGGCCGGGTTCAGGCTGCTGCGTGGGTTGGAGCAGGGTCCCTTGGTCGAGGCCAAGCCGGCACGCCCATAGTGGAAGCCGCTCGAGACCAAATAGGCGCGCGCGGTGTCGGGCAGCGGCACATCGGTGCGGCCCGCCGGATCGGTCGTGAGGAGAGAGGCGCCCTTCTGCCAATACTCGGTGCCGGTATTAGCCTCGATCAACAGAGGGTCGAATCCATCATCACGCAGCAGCTTGCCCGTGCGACCGGTGACGGGATCGTGCTGGGTGGCGGCCGAGAACGGGAAGGTGTTCTCCGGGTAGAGATGGTCTTCGTGCTGCGTGTTGGTTCGCGAGGGCTGAGCGAAGCGGGCGTTGAGGAACACCCCGCCCACGCCCGCGATGTGAGACAGGACGCCATCGAACACCCGCTTGCCGGTTTCGTCCCGGTTGAAGCCCTGTTGGATGAAGTCACGCAAATAGCGCCCGCTCTGCGAGATGCCGAGTGCGAGAGTGTGCCGGATGGCGCCACCCGCCGGATTGGCCGCGCCGCCTTCGCTGCGGAGATAGGCCACCACGTCCCGCGTGGCGGCAAAACCGATCCCGAGCACCTTCGGCTCGGTGGCTTGGTACGTGAATTCGTAGAGCGAGCCGGGTAGCGGCTTGGTGCCCTTCGGCAGAAGCTCGATCTGACGCGGGGTGGCGTAGTGCCAGGCATCCGGCGGCACCGGCCGCGGCGGGTCGGCCTCCCGGCGCCGAACGGTGAGGCGCGCGTCGGCCTTGTCCTGGCTGGCCGTCTTGAAGGTCAGGTAGAAAGGCGCCTCAGGCGGACCGCGGGTCGCGCTGACGAGTTCGTCGCGA
Source organism: Methylorubrum extorquens (assembly GCF_024169925.1). NCBI lineage: Bacteria > Pseudomonadati > Pseudomonadota > Alphaproteobacteria > Hyphomicrobiales > Methylobacteriaceae > Methylorubrum > Methylorubrum extorquens. The sequence continues at coordinate 702,152 of NZ_JALJXF010000001.1, read as the reverse complement.
ACTACCTCGACGATCGGCGTGCCGCCGCGCGTGGCCACCGGCACGTCGATCGCCATACCGCCCTGCTGGCGCAGTGCATCCGCTTCCCAGCCCGACCAGACGAGGGTGTAGCCCCGGCGCAGGACGAGCCCGGTCCCGGCATCGGTGGCGGTCTTCGGATCGTTGACGGCCTGCACGGCCTGAGCCGGTGCATCGAGGACCCAGTTGAAGAGGAACTTGCGGCCCCGGTTGAGCACCTCGAACAGGAGCGTGCCGCTGCCGCGGGCCGGATCCTTGGGCCTCAGGATGTACAGGTCGGTCTTGTACTCGACCATGCCGCGGGCGTTGCGGGGCGCCAGAGCGATATCGACGATGCCGGCATTCGCGGGATCGGCGGGGTCGAGTTCACCGCGGGCCGTGCCGACGACTCGCTCGTAGGGGCCCGCTGCGCCGAACTCGGCGCCGTCCGCGAAAGGCTCGACGCTGGCGATGTCGATGCCGGTGATGCCCGCCTGAGCCGGCGCGGCGCCGAGGGCGCAGCCAAGTGCGCCGAACACAACCCAACCGCTGCGCATGTTTGCTCCCTGTCCGGCTCGTGCTGGCCGGTATTCTCAGCAAGCATGTCAAGGGAAGGACGTCGAGAGGAATGCTGGGATGCGCCTCGTTTTCTCTTTGTGTTGGCTCCGCGCGATGGCTTTTTACGCTCATCGATTCGAACCACGCGTTCGATGGCAGGATGAGAGCTCGAGCGCGCCGAGGCATTCTCTCGGTGGCTGGCGCAGTAACTACGGCCCAAGGCTCGAGCAGGGAGCAGCGCATCGGCGGCGATGCCGATCGCCACTATTTTGCAGGAATACGCTCTGCCACCTGTTCCACGTACCCTATCGATCGGTATAATCGTGCTGAAGCGCGTCGCGTAGGAACCAACCATGACATCGACAATGCCGGATGGTGCGAAGCCGGGCGATATCGTGACGGCTGACGGTCAGATCCTCTGCCGCGATCGAGAGCTTCACGAATTCGGCTATTTCACCGTCACCTACGAGCAGGCCCAGGTCGCACGCCAGCATGGCTGGGGCTGCCGGGCCGGCGTCGTCCTCGATGGGGAGCACTCCGACGAGTGGAGTTGGGACTACGCCGAGGAGGAGCGTCGCATTGCGCTGGAAAACGGCGATGACCCGCCTCGAGTGCGGATCTATCGAGAGCCACCCGCCTCCTGCCCCGTCGAGACAGCCCTCTCTTGCCGCCTTGAAGGCCGATAGGCGAAAGGGGGAATGCGCCGGTCGCACCAGCGGGCGAGAACGGCTTTCGCGGGCACAGGCCCATGTCTCGACCGCCGCGATAAGAAACGGGCTTCACCAGCCGAGATCGTACCCTGAAGGTCCTGCCATAAACGGCAGACGAGTTCACTGCGGCGTCGGGTACAGCACCGTCACGCAGGGGAGCGCTGTACGTCCGGTCTGGCCAAGACAGCGCATCTCCCGATTTAGCTGGGCGGACGCTACGCTCTCAGACGCTCCGCGTTCGCAGCCACATGTTCCCGATAGCGGGCAACCACATCCTCATGTGAACCGCCGGTCAGCAACGTCGTAGTCGCCTCGGTGGTCGCCGCGATCTTCTCGAACACCATCGCGTTCAACTCGGCCCACCCTTCCTGACCGCCCCAGGCGAGCCGTACCAAGCGGAGTTCGATAACCCGCTGCGCCTCGTACGCGAGCAGAAGGGAAGTCAGGAAGGGATTGGACAAGCAAAAGCTCCGACCCATGTGGACGCGGGGTGGCAACCGCGTTTCCTCGGCGGATGATCCCAAGCTGGAGAGTTGGTCGCAGGGCCGGACTTTTCACGAGTTCATCGGATCGGGGAACCGAACAGGGCGAACGGCCACCAGGCGGTAGGCTGACGCGAAGCCAGCCCACCGCTTTCTTACTGGCGACGCAGGGCCGCCCGACGATCAGGCAACCTGAAGCTGTCCGGCCGATTCTTTGCCACTCTTCCGGTCGATCTCAACCTCGTAGGACACCTTCTGCCCTTCAGCGAGATCGCGCAGGCCAGCGCGCTCGACCGCCGAGATGTGCACGAACACGTCTTTGCCGCCGTTGTCGGGCTGGATGAATCCATAGCCCTTCGTCTCGTTGAACCACTTTACCGTACCGGTTGCCATGTGTGCTCCTCCTGTGGCGAACAGAGGCTTTAACGCGCCGAGCGGCTTTTGTTCCAAACCGTCGGCTTCTTGATGCCCATCACCGTACCCGAGCCTCAACCTCCAGGTTGCAGCCTCTTCCGCACAATCTGGGTTCATCTCGGGGTGCGGATGCCTGATGGCGTGCCTCAGCCGATCCGCATCGGCAGGCTCTGGATAGACCAGAGAGACCACAGAGTCGAAGGCCGTCCAGACCGGCAGCGAGCCCTCTCGAACGAACATGTCGATCGCCTCGACAGCCTCCCACCGCTCAAAGGCGTCAGGCCCCTGCACGGCCCGGCAGACAATGCGGGCACGGAAGAAAGGGTCGTCAGCCGTAGGAGCCGTTTCCAGCGAGAACATCACCCCGGAACGGTCCGGTTGCAACTCATCCGGGAGAGCGCCGATCTTGCGCCATAGGCAATGCCACTTAGCGCAGGCATCCGGACGCTCCCGGTAGATGCTGCATGCCCCACCTGTCTGATGCACGCATGTGGTTCCGGCAGGCTTGGCAAGCGCCTTGACCTCAAGAACTCGGCAGCACTCCGCACAGGTGCCACATGTCCGGCCTGGAACGAGAATGTGCAAGATTTCCGGACTTCCAATCTGTGGTTTTACTGCATTTTTCCCACCTCTCATTAAGAGAAGTGGTCGGCTGGCCTCGATCCGCCCCCTGTGTGTCGTCCACGGCCTACGCAAATGTTCGGGCCATGACAGTCTGGTTGGCGAAGGCTCGGGGCGTCCAGCCGCCTAGTTTGCGATCTGATCGGACAGAGGGCGCGTGAGATAGGAAAGAACGGAAGCACTCGCCGATCTGGGTCAAGGATCCCCCCCCCGCATGTCCAGAAAGAGACGCAAGCCCTGTAGGAACTCCTTCTGATCCTCGCGGATACGGATGCGCGCGGTCTCGTAACTCTGCCCGGTCTTGGGGTCATGGGTCACGTCCGCCGAGACCCAGGTCACCTCGCCGTCGATCTCCGGTCTGGCGCACGTGTCGAAAGCCGGGAAGCGCAGCACCGCCTTCTGTCCGAACGGCACATTGTCGATGTCTTGGGGCTGCACCCGCATCTCGACGAGAAGCTGGTCGGAGGCCGGTACGATATGTCGAAGGATACGATTTCAGCACCGACGGCGCCTGTGACAAGGAGGTGCCCTTCAAGGTGACTGCGCGACGGCTCGTGAATCGTATCCGGGAGAGGGACAACCAATTTTTCCCAACCAACGATGCGGATTTTCAGGAGCTCGCTGACACGCTGGCGGAATTGGATCGCGTCTGACGCACATCGCCAAACCGGAACGGAGGAGGGCTCCGGCACATCCCGCCGGAGCCCTCCTCCGTTGAATCAGGTTCCTGAGCGCCGAACGAACACCGACTTCCCATCCGCCTGCCCAGTTTCCGAGATCAATACGTCGAGCGACCGACGGACGATCTCGATTGGCTCGACGCCCTTCGCGTTCGCCTCTTTCTCGACTGCCGCGCGCTGTTCCGGATCCAGACTCTCGAAGACGGCCTTTGCGACGCCCGACGAGGCGTCCTTATGGTGTTCGGTCATGAACGCGTTTCCCCACGCCCTGAGACAGGAGCACACAAGACTATGAGACCGCCGCCCTTACCGCAACGCTGCTACGAGGCGTTGCTCGATCTGTTAGTTAAGTCGTTGATCGTGAGAGAAACTTGAATGACGGAGAGGGAGGATTCGCCGCCGAGCGCCTTAGCCCGTAAGCAATAAAAGGCTTTTGCTCGCTCCAGTTCGAACTTTCGAAGCAACTTTTCGTAGCACTCGTCAAACTGGAACTGGGCTTACCTCTAAACGGCGCAACCCGAGCTGAAGCGTGAACCGCAATCCGATGAAACGAAAATGACACGTTGAGATGTGCGGGTAAGAGTTGCCTCCTTGGCACGGCGCCGAAACGGTCAATCGGCTTCGTACCGAATACAACCACGGCGGCGCTACTCCTAAAGCAGACTTCGACCGGCGCCTAACAAGAGGTCTCAGATGCGCCGATTTCGTTGAAAAACTCGGTGGCGGCCGAGATCGGCGACGGACAGGGGCGGTCTTTTCTCCTCGGCCCTGAGGCCTCCTTCCCAGTCAAGCCGGGCTCGGCTGCGGGACCGGGATGATCTTGGCGAGCTTCCTCAGGTTCTGGGCGGCGGCTGCGAGGTGGAACTCGTCCTTCGCTCCGTTCGGTCCTCGTAGCCGGAGGCGGTCCAGCTTCAGGATGCGCTTGAGGTGGGCAAACAGCATCTCGACCTTCTTCCGCTCGCGGCGTGAGGTTTTGCCTTCTTCAGATCGTGCGATGTCGCGAGCCATGTCTCGCGCTCCCTCGTAGATCGAGCGCGGGACTTTGCGCACCGGATCGTTCGGGCAACAGCGCGCCTTCAGTGGGCATGGCGTGCAGTCGAACTTGCTCGCTCGATACATCAACGTCGCCCCGTCGTTGACCAAGGTGCCGGTCGTCGTCAGCATCCGGCCCGCCGGGCAGCGATAGACGTCATTGGGCTGGTCGTAGGTGAAGTCAGCGCGTGAGAAGGTGCCGTCGGTGCGGGTCGACTTATCGAAGACGCTGATATGCGGCTCGATGCCCTGCTCGTAGACGAGCCAGCCCAGCATCTCGGCCGAGCCGTAGCCGCTGTCGCCCGCCAGCCGGGCCGGATAGAGATCGAAGCGCTCGCGTGAGCGCTCGATCATGCGTTTGGCCGCCGTGACCTCGGCCTGCCGGATGGCGGTGGTCGCCTCGACATCGACGATGACCGCGTGGTCGAGGTCGATCAAGTAGTTGGCCGTGTAGGCGAAGAACGCTTGCCCGCCGTGTGCTCCGGTCCAGCGAGCGGCCGGATCGGCGGGCGAGATGAACTTGGGTGGGACGGGCGTGGCGGCTCCGAAGGCGGCCTCGTCGAGGACGGCTAGATACTCCTGAGCGGCCCGGCTCACGGCCTCGGGCGGGAGACCGGCAGAGCCTTCGACCCCTTTCTGTCGGTTGGCGTCGGCCTTGATCAGGCTGCCGTCGACGGCAAAGCCCTCGCCACCGACCAGCCCTTCGGCGATGCAGCGGGCGAGCACACGCTCGAACAAGCGGCGTAGCAGATCGCTGTCGCGGAAGCGGCCGTGCCGGTTCTTCGAGAAGGTCGAGTGGTCCGGTACGCGGCCCTCCAGGCCCAGGCGGCAGAACCAGCGGTAGGCGAGATTGAGGTGAACCTCGTCGCAGAGCCGGCGCTCCGAGCGGATGCCGAGGCAGTAGCCGATGATCAGCATACGGATCATCAGCTCGGGATCGACCGAGGGGCGGCCCGTGGAGGCGTAGAACGGGGCCAACTCCTGGCGCAGGCTGGTGAGATCGACGAAGCGGTCGATAGAGCGCAGCAGATGGTCGGCGGGAACGTGGGTGTCGAGCGAGAACTCGTAGAACAGAGCACCCTGCTCGACTTGCCGAGGTCCCATCATCTGCGTCGATCCCTGCCTCACAACAGCAGTGAATCACCTCGCAAATGCCGCTGCAACAGCCGAGTTTTTCAACAGAATCGGCCGTAAGCGGACTTAAACGCATCGCCTGGAACCAGACATTTACTGGCAGGCAACTTACCTTCCGGTGTCGTCGCAGAATTGAACGGGTACGGAGGCAAATCTCCATTTTTCGTGCGCTGACCGGCAGCGAGAGGGTTTCGGTCAACGTCGAAGTGTCAGCGGCGAGCTGCCGCTTATCGGTATGCTGCTGCCTGCAGCTCGAACAGTTCAGCGTAGCGACCGCCGTTGCAGACCAGCTCCTCGTGCGTACCGGCCTCCTGCACCCGGCCGTTCCCAAGCACGACGATACAATCGGCGTGGCGCACGCTCGAGAAGCGATGCGAGATAAGGAGCGCGGTACGTCCGAGCGCGAGAGCGCGGAGGCGGGCGAACACCTCAGCCTCCGCGCGGGCGTCGAGCGCCGCGGTCGGCTCGTCCAGGACCAGCACCTCGGACTCGCGCATGTAGGCGCGGGCGATTGCGAGCTTCTGCCACTCGCCCCCGGATAGATCGACCCCGTCCTCGAAGCGCCGGCCCAGCCGCTGGTCGTAGCCCGCGGGCAGCCGCCCCACCATGGTGTCGGCCAGCGCGCGGCCCGCCGCGCCCTCGATGCGGGCCGTATCCGTCCGCGCCGCGATGCGCCCGACCGCGATGTTCTCGCCCGCCGTGAGATCGAAGCGGACGAAGTCTTGGAAGATCACGCCGATGCGGGTTCGCAGCACGTCGGGGTCGTAGTCGCGCAGGTCGCGGCCATCGAGCAGGATGCGCCCCTCGGTCGGGTCGTAGAGCCGCGCCAGCAGCTTGACGATCGTGGTCTTGCCGCTGCCGTTGTCGCCCACCAGCGCCAAAACCTCGCCGGCCCGAATCGTGAGCGAGAGATCGCGCACTGCCCAGCGCTCCGCGCCGGGATAACGGTAGCCCACCGCCTCGAACACGAAGCCGTCGCGGATCGGCGTCGGGAACGGGGCGGGATACTCCGGCGCGTTGAGCCGGGGCGAGAGTGCGAGGAACCCGAACAGGTCGTCGAGGTACTGCGCCTGGCCCGAGAGTTGGGAAAGGCCGAGGAGTAAGCCCTCGACGAGGCTGCGCAGGCGTAGGAAAGCGCCGGACAGGAAGGTGAGGTCGCCGAGGGTGAGCGTGCCGGTGGCCGTCCGCAGCGCGATCACGAGGTAGGCGAGGTAGTAGGCGAGCGTGCCGAGGCTCGCGAACAGCCCGCCTGCGACGGCCCGGCGCCGGGCGAGGTGGGTGTTCTCGCGCAGCGCCCGGTCAGCGAGCAGACGGAAGCGCTCGGCCAGGTAGCCACTGAGGCCGAACAGCTTGATCTCCTTGGCGCTCTCGGCACCGGCCCCGAGCTGGCGCATGTAGTCGCCCTCGCGCCGGTCCGGCGAGCGCTGGTAGGCGAGGCGATAGCCCTGGCGGTTGAAGTGGAGTTCGTTGAGGAAGGCCGGGATCAGGGCGAGGACGAGCAGGACGACGAGCCAGGGCAGGAACGCGAGCACGGCCAGAGCCAGTGAGAGGGCTGTAAGCCCATCCTGAAGTTGGCCGAGGAGCTGGCCCATCGGGTTGGCGCGCCACGCGACCTGACGCCGGGCACGCTCCAGCCCGTCCTGCACGGCGGGGTCCTCGAACTGGGCGAGATCGAGGGTGGCGGCGTGTGCCATCAGCCGGAGCGTGGTGGCATTGCCGGTCATCTCGGCCAGCACCCCGTCGATGAGGCTCGTCGCGCGCCCGAGCAGGTCGGAGGCGAGTGCCAGCGCGAGTTCGGCCCCGATCAGCAGGCTGACCTGCCGCAGGAGCGGATGGGCGAACCAGTCCGAGGCGCTCGCCGGCCCGACGGCACCGGCTTGCCCGGCCACGACCGTGTCAACAACGAGCTTGGCGACATAGAGCATCAGGGCAGGAATGGCCGCGCGGGCAAGGCGCAAACCGATACTGGCGAGCGTCAGGGTGCGGCTCGTCGCCCAGGCGAGGCGGAACAGGGCCGGGAGGTGCCGGAACGGACCGATCCGTGCCGCGGCAGCGCTACGAAGCCGGGCGGTGGCTGATGGAAACAAACGCACTGCGCGCCGCTGGGGCGCTCCCTGCTGTGTCGAAGGACAACGAACACGTCTGGTACGGGATTGCCACGCACTCAGGGGCGGTGACGACACGCGACACGATGGCGCCCGCGATCCGGCGGCTGCCCGCCCTTGACGGCGTCGACCGTATACGTCCGGGTCGGTCTTCGCGGCTTCACCGGGTCGGCATCGAAGCTGCGGCATCAGGCTCTGCGTGCCACCGCGAACCAAGTCGGCCACGCATCTGTTGGTGCACCATCATCGGCAGCTCCAACGGTAAGCTCTGAGCGTGTCTGCAACCCGGATTTCCTCGCTCGAACTGCCCGAGCTGCCGTCCGAGGCGTTCGCGAAGCACGACCCCTCGCCCGATTCCCGCTTCTACAGGGATCCGCGCTTCGTCACGCATATCGATGAGCCGGCCATCGCCGCGGTGACGCGCCTGTACGCCGAACTCCTCCCCTCGGGCGGCATCATCCTCGACATGATGTCGAGTTGGGTCAGTCACCTTCCCCCGGAGAAAGCCTTCGCTGCGGTGATCGGCCATGGCTTGAACCAGCGTGAACTCGACGCCAACCCACGGCTGACACTGCGCTTCGTGCAGGATCTGAATGCAGACCGGCATCTCCCCATCGAGAGCGCGAGCGTCGACGCAGCGCTGATCTGCGTGTCGGTGCAGTACCTCCAGCAGCCGGTGACGGTGCTGTCCGAGGTTGCGCGCGTGCTCCGCCCAGGATCGCCGGTCATCGTCAGCTTCTCGAACCGCTGTTTCCCGACCAAGGCCGTCGCGATCTGGACGGCTCTCGATGCGACGGGTCACGCTCAGCTTGTCGATCTGTATCTGCGACGCGCAGGTTTTGCGCGAACCGAAACACGGGTCCTGATCCCGGATGGTGGCCCGAGCGATCCGATGACGGCTGCGGTGGGCTGGCTCGCATCGGAATGACGGGCCATTCGGCGCGGGAACAGTCAACCGAGCATCACGCCATCGCGACCTGAGGTTCGCCTATCCGTCGCCTCAGCGGCTCGGTACAGCTGCGAACAGCCTTGGCTTCCCACTCCTACAGCTCCTTGCACTCCGAGGTTATCGTGCGTGACCGCATGCCCATGTCGCGCCGACTTCTGCTCCAGTCCGGAGGTGTCGCTGCCGCCAGCATCATGTGCGGGATCGAAGGAGCCGCAGGGGTGGAGGCAAACTCCGACAAACCCGCCAACGCTCCGACAGGCCGTCGAACGAAGAGCCTCGATACCGAATACTTCAAGGGCATGTATGCCACCGAGGCCGATCCCTGGCGCTTCGTCACGAGCCCGTACGAGCGGGACAAGTATGCGGCGACGCTCGCGGTCCTGCCGCGACCGCACGACACGTCCGCTCCAACTCGGTCGCGTTCATCGGCAGGTGGCACACCCATCCCAAAGGATTGCCGATCCCGAGCTCCACGGACCTAAGGGCCATGCGAAAGCTTCTGCGCACGGGTGGCGCCTACATGGGGCGCAACGTCATAATGCTCATCCTCGGTGGCACTCCTGCCAAGCCCCTGATCTCGGCCGGCCTCTACGAACGAGTTGATTATGCCGGGTCCTGATCGCGAACCCTTTATCGGATTGGCCCTGTCCGGCGGCGGCGCACGGGGGGATGGTCTTCCATCTCGGCTGCATGAGGGCGCTTCATGATCGCGGCATCCTCGACAAGGTCAAGGTCCTGTCCACCGTATCGAGCGGCAGTGTCATCGGCGCCTGCTGGGCCTACAGAGGCGAGAGCTTCGAGGACTTCGACCGCCATGTCGTATCCATGCTGCGGCGTGGCCCGCGATGGGATATCGTGCGTGGGGCCTTCCTCACACGGTTGACGATGCACTAACTTCAAACCCGGGCCGACGAATGGGGGCAGGGCAATTCTGTTCGTTCAGCCTCCTGTCCCTCCTCGCACTATAAGAGGTCCTTCCAATAGTCCGCACATGCCTCATTTTGTAATTGTACTAATATGTCGAATATAATATAATAGCGAAGGTTCAACTTCTAAGGAAGATTTGAGATTTAGCAACTAAAGTCTATTTTAATAAACAGGCTGCAGAATTCATTTTTTAGCTGTTTCTGGGTAGTTTTATCGGGGCGATTTTCTGCATGACGAAGTCTCATTGAAAAAACGGCATTCATAGTAAGTATTGCTTCGCGACGCTCAACTGCACGTTACGCGCATTGACGCGATCGAAAGCAAGCTTTTGCTAAATTTTGATATCAAAAGATGTATTACAACCATATTACAATATGTCCCCAGCAATACTACTTAAAGTACTGAATTCAAAATGCCGTGAGCGGAGGCGCTACGTAGCTTTGCTACTCGACAAGCCTGACCAGGTGCGCGATGTGGCGCTCCTTGAACGGTTGCGCGCAATTGTAGAGCGCACGTCATGTATCGCCTGATTTCTACGGAAGGCCTTGGTGAGCCAAATGAATATGTCTGAGTCGGAGCTCCTCTTCGTTGCTGCTGACGCCACGTGGCGGTGTGAGGCTGGCAAAGTTCTTGATCGCAAGCCGAATGACTCCGGGCTCGTCCTGCTACCGGAGGCTCGCGGCGAGCCGGACACGCTACTGCGCACTGCGTTCGAGGTGCGCGAGCGTGCCTATGCTATGTGGTGTAAGGAATCGGAAGCCACTCCGATCAATGATTGATGTCCAATGTTCCCGTTCCCGACTTCTCGCGCCTGAGTGCCTTACCGAGCGCGTGGAGGGCGGGATCGATCGCAGCATCGATGTCACGCCCGTACTCCACGGTCAACGCTCGCACCGCGATGAGGTGATCAGCGACGATATCTGGACTCGGGATCCATAAGTTTGGCTTGGCGGGCGTACCTGAGATTCCTCCCAGATGAAGGAGGAGCCGATGGCCGAACTTTGGTTGACGGAGGAGCAGTTTGCAAAGATCGCTCCGCACCTGCCGACAGACACCCGAGGCAAGGAGCGTGTCGAAGACCGACGCGGCATCCGCGGGATCATCCACGCCATGAAGTCAGGCCGGCGGTGGACGGATGCCCCGCGTCAGGTCTACGGCCCGAAGAAGACTCCCCACAATCGCTTCGTACGATTGGCGGCCAAAGGGGGCCGGGGTGATCTGTTCGCGACCCTGGCCCGGGCCGGTGGGCCGCCTCCCAGGCGCTGGTCAACTCCTCGACCGTGACGGCGCACCGTTGCGCCTCCGGTGGAAAGGGGGGAAGCAAGCCCGGGCCATCGACCCCTCGCGGGATGGACGCACGACCAAGATCCACGCCCTCATCGACCGGTTCTGCCGCCCACTCGCCTTCCTCCTGACAGGCGGACAGGTGGCTGACACCCTACGAGTTCATCTGCCAGATCTGGACGAAAGAGCCCGAGCGCTTCACGCTCGATCCGTCACACCACATTCCGGGACCGTACACCGAGCTATAATCATGAGCGCTCGGTGGCGTACCGACTGATCGGGCGGCATATGCGTTTGGCTTAACTGGCGTTCCGTTCCAGTGCAGCGGCTCGTTTGGATGGAGATCGCTTTTGGTCCGGGTCCGATAGGGTGAACGACATTTCTCTGCGCATCCGTGGAGACTGCGTCCATTCCACGCAGAAACCTGAACCTGTTGGCTCTTTCGTCAGAGTTCTGCCGCCAGCAGCGTTCGGACACTCCTGCCCAATTGTGATGGCCGGGAGGTGTTCTCGAGTGAAATTTACCTTTCCATTTTTTTGGCTATGATTACGGATTATATACTGATGAAGGTATCGAACGCGCCTTTGAGAAACTGACGCAGGTAAGAACGAAAGATACGTCAGTTCAGCAAGTGATCGACAGGATCTACTGATGAAGCTTTTGTCTTTATCTTACTATAAGCACGATCAAAACTCGCAAAACCGTGCTCAATACCGTGACCTGAAGGAGTCAGAAATTGTTCAGTTTGATTTTATAAAAAATTGCGGACTATTCGATGAAGATTGGTATGTAGATAATTATCCCGACGTGCGAAGGTCTAAGGTAAATCCGATTTATCATTATGTGAAGTACGGTGCTAGCGAAGGCCGCAATCCCAACAATTGGTTTGATACATTCGAATATGCGTCAAAGTACATGGCGCCAGAAATCCGCGACCGAGTTAATCCACTTATGCATTATGTTCAAAATCGTATGCCTATTTCGGCGCAGAACGGGGATACCGACAGAAGTTCCAAAACCGAGAAGCTCGATACGAAGTTTCATAAGGGTCAACTGTCAGCGTTCTCGGATTTTTCAGTTAGGACCGCAGTGGACCGGTTTAAACATTTTCCTTTATTTTCTGATGTCGATTATATGGCTTTGAACGAGCCACTGCGCAACGTAGCCGGACTGATTCCACATCAGCACGCTCTAACCTACGGCATATCTGAAGGCAGAAGCGTATTTCGCAAAGACAATATCGCAAATATGCTCGGATTGGTCTCTCAGGCATCCGTTGAAGCTGAGGCCAAAAGGCAGGATGTTGTCGACTTGCCCTCGGATTACGACGATGGTGAAGGCGCATGCAGAAAAATTAATGCCACACCCAGATCGAACGAATGCATCGGTGTTTTTTACAACAGTGAAGGCAACGTTTTTCTCAAGGAAATTGCCGAGTGCGTTGTGAATGATCTTCAGGAAGCAGGATATTCTGCTTCTCTTCACAACGAGAATGCCGACTTGACGGCGATACCGGCACGATCGATTATAGTCGCTCCGCATGAGTTCTTTTTTGTTGGAAAAGGGCGTGAGCTAGCCAACGAGAACTTTGTTGCTAGGTCTATAGTACTCAATACTGAGCAACCTCAGACGGTTTGGTTCGACAGGGCGATCCCTTTTTCCCTCATGTCGCGCGGCGTAATCGATATTTCGCCTCAAGTTGCCGCACTCTATCGAGATACTGGCATCCCGACATTACATATCGACTTGTGTGGTGCTATCGACACCGAAGGTGCGCCGGACATCGGCAATCCATTATTCCGTGTCTTGCCTCCAGCTGCTAAGCAACTCTCGCGAGCGACAGCAACGCTAGCAGAGCGGCCGATCGACGTCTCATTCTTCGGCGCGATGTCGATGCATCGCGAAAGATTTTTCACAAAAGCCGCAGCGTTTCTATCCGACTACGAGACGTTCCTTTATTGCCGACGCTTCACGAGCCCGATCAAGGGCATTGGGCGTGATCGTGATCTGACGCGGCTCGCCGGCCATGTTGCCCGACACTCCAAGATCACGCTGAACATTCATCGCGACGAGTACGGTTTTTTCGAGTGGCATCGCATCGTCAGGACAGGGATGGATTGTGGCAGTCTCGTCGTGTCCGAGCCGTGCTTACCTCATCCCGTCTTCAAGCCGGGCGTTCACTTCTTTGAGGAAGCAGGCCGCCATCTGCAAAATTTGATCGAGTGGCTGCTCCGCTCTGAGGACGGCATGGCCCGAGCCGAAAGCGTCCGCGAAGCGGCGTCGGGGGTTTTGCGCCGCGCCAGGACGCGCAACCAGTCGGGGCATCGTATCGCTGCCTTCGTTGATTCTTGCTTCGTGTGACACCATGCAACCCTGGATACCCAAGTATCGCGTTGTACTTGAGACAGAGCCGTCGGGGCCGAGGCCCCACGATCTCGTCTCGATCTGCGTCACCGCGTTCAACTACGAGCGTTACCTCGGCGCGTGCCTCGACTCGTTGCGCGCACAGACGCATGCTGCGCTCGACCTGATTGTCGTCGACGACCGGTCCGAGGGTGATCGCACGCTCGCAGCCGGTGAGCGCTGGATGAAGAAGCATGCCGACCGCTTTCATCGCTGCCTGCTGGTAAGCCATCTGCGCAATCAAGGGCCATCTGCGGCCCGGAACACTGCGTTCTCTCTTGCGCTCAGCTCGCATGTCTTCGTTATCGATGCGGATAACGTGGCCTACCCCCGTGCCATCGCACGTCTACATCAGGCCGCGGTATCAGGATCGTTCGATGCGACCTACCCACAGCTCGAACATTTCGGCGACGAGCATAAGCTTGGCGTGGCCGACATCTGGGATGGGGATGCGCTGTATGAAAGCAATTACATCGACGTTATGGCGCTCGTGGCCAAAAGCGCCTGGGAACGCATCGGCGGCTACAGCCATATCGAGGAGGGCTGGGAGGATTACGACTTTTGGCTCAAATGCCTGAAGCATGATCTGGATATCGGGTTCGTTCCAGAAATTCTGTGTCGCTATCGCGTTCACGGGAAGTCCCGCACCTCGACAGATGCGTGGGCCGCGCACGAAAAGCTGAAACGGATTATTGCGATGCGCCATCCCCGCGTCGGTCGACCGAGCGCCGCGTCGTGATGGCCAGTTGTCCGCATTCCGGCGAGTTCCGGATGATGCCACGGTGATTGCTATGCCATCATTCGCCGAAGCGCGCGCGGGGCTTCAGGGCGAGATCGACAACGTCTCGCCCTATCGAGTACGGGGTTGGGCGCGCAACCCTCAGTTGCCAGACGAGCCGGTTGTCCTGCTAATCGCCAACAATGGTGAAGTTCTTGAGCGCGTCGTAGCCGATCGAGCCAGGGATGATCTTCTTCAGGCAGGATTTAGCTCGAGCCATCATGGTTTCGACGTCTGGCTTCCTGCTCGTCTCGATGCATCCAGGCGTAACATCGTTCGGGTCTTTCGGGAAATTGACGGAGCAGACCTGTTTCGTTCGCCCGTCATTCTCGAGGCTTCCGAGGCGTTCGGCCCCGTTTTGCAGGCACGCCTGACTACGCTGCTGGCCACGCCGATGGAGGCTCCGGAGCTGCGTGAACGCATCGAGTTTCTGGTCGATTTGGTCGAAGGATTGCGCCGGCGGCTGGCTGATGAGCACGCGATTGGCAGAGGCCGCGAGGCGGAAGAGGAGCCGCTTCGCGCCCTCGTGATCGACGATCAGCTCCCCGATTCACGGCGCGACGCCGGCTCCATGGCAATTCTGTCGCATATCCGCTCTCTCAGGCGGCTCGGCTATGAGATAAGTTTTGTCCCGTCCGATCTAGACGGCGTACGATCGCTCACGGCCGATGCGCTGACTGCGGAAGGGATGACCCTTCACCTGCGCCCTCACACGAATTCGGTCGAAGAAGTTCTGCGCCGCGAGGCCAACACCTTCGACCTCGTCTATATTCATCGCTACACGAACGCAGCGAAGTATGGGCCTCTTGCCCGGAGTTTCCAGCCCACCGCGCGCCTCGTCTTCAGTGTCGCCGACCTTCATCACCTCAGGCTTCAACGGCAGGGCGAGTATTACGGTTCTGAACGGATCGCCGCCGACAGCCAGCTCATCCGCCTGCGCGAACTCAGTGCAGCCTGGTCTGCATCGAGTGTCATCACGCATTCGACGCATGAAGCGGAACTGCTGAAAGCTGATTTAGGGCGCACGCCGATCGCCGTCGTGCCTTGGTCAGTAACCCCCCGGCCGGTCGTCCGACCATTCGATCGGCGCCGCGGTGTCGCATTCGTTGGCAGCTTCATGCATGCGCCCAACCTCGATGCAGCGCGTCGTCTCGTCCACGCGATCATGCCACGGGTGTGGAGCACGGAACCCGACATTCCCTGCTTTCTAATCGGTTCGGACATGCCGGACGAGCTCGCCGGTCTGAACCTCGATGGTATCGAGGTGCTGGGTCATGTGCCGGATCTTTTCTTCGCGCTCAATCGCGTACGGCTTTCCGTTGCACCGCTCGCCTGGGGCGCCGGAATTAAGGGGAAGGTGCTGGAAAGCTTCGCTCACGGGGTGCCCTGCGCCATGACTGGCATCGCCGCAGAGGGGATCTGCCTTCCGGCAGCACTGGATGTCTGCCTAGGCGACAGCGACGAGGCCTTAGCGCTTGCTATCGTTACGCTTCACCAGGACGAGGCGCTCAATCGCAGATGCGCCGAGGCTGGCCTCGCTCTGATCGAAGATGGCTGGTCAGAGTTGCGCGTCGACGCCGCTATGCGGCGTGCCATCATTGGCAGCGAACCAAATCTGAAACTGCCAGGGTCGAACGGGATCGAACAACTGTCGCGATAAATGCGAATCTGTGACCGGAAGTGGAAATGAATTTACCAAAATGAGCTTATGTAGTTTTGCAACATCATGATTTCGAGTGATTTTCGCGTTCTAATTTAGTTTGACATTGTTTTTCGTCGATTGATATATTTCCGATGTTGGTTGATTTAGTATTATCCAACTAAAATGACTGCGTCGATCTAGCTCGCTCAAATCAGTTGCGAGATGATGACTCGGTAAACTGTGCGTAAGACTGCATATCCGCAAGTCAGTGACCGCGTTTGAGCATTCGAATGTGATCGCTGGCGCAGATTTTCCGCGCCGGTCTCAAAGGCGCCGGAAACAACACAAGGGGATCGCGATGGCCTTACCAAATAATCAGACGATCACGTCCGGCAATATCTACCAAGTGGGTACAGGTGCCGTCGCCGGCACGGTTCAGGGCCTAGCGAACCTTGCGCTCGGTACGACCGGCCTCGTGACGATCGCGAGCCCAGTGGCGACGAACACGGACGTGACCTTCACGCAAACAGGCGGTGTTCAAACAGTGAGCTACATCAACGGCGCCGGTAACACCGTGAGCCAGCCCGTTACCTTTACGGGACAAGGACCTGGTGAGTTCACGTTTACCTCAGGAAGCTCGACCTTCCTATTCACCAATACGGCGCTCAATGGCGGAGCGACGATCGATGTCGGCTCCCTGCCCGGCGGTGCCCTACTCGGCACACAACTCGGGATCGGCGCGAACCCAACCGTCTACGCGCTGACGACGAACGGCCTCGCGCAGGTCGGGACCGGTACATACACAGCCTGCCTCGTCCGGGGCACGCATGTCGCGACGCCGGATGGCGAGCGTCAGGTTGAGCATTTGCGGATCGGTGACCTCGTGATGACCGTCACGGGCGAGTCGAAGCCGGTGCTCTGGATTGGAACTCGTCGCTACGAAGGCGCCTTTATCGCCGGCAACCGGACCGCACTGCCGGTCACCGTCCTCGCGGGTGCTTTGGGTGACGGGCTGCCGCTGCGCGACCTCTCACTCTCGCCCTGCCATGCCCTGCTGATCAACGACGTTCTCGTGCCCGCAGGCCGGCTCGTCGACGGGGTGGCGGTGATCCAGGCGTCGACTGTCGATTCGGTAGACTACTTTCACATCGAGCTCGATGATCACGACGTGGTGCTCGCGGAAGGCGTCGGCGCTGAGACTTTCGTCGACGACGACAGCCGGAATCTCTTCCAGAACGTACACGAGTATCACGCGCTCTACCCGAACCGTCCTGAGATCGACCCGGTCTACGCTGCGCCACGGGTCGAGGACGGGGAGGTCGTGCAAGCGATTCGCGATCGCATCGCCGCGCGTGCCACCGCCGTGAAACGGGCGGCCTGACGAGTCCATCAAGGATTAGGACGTCATGCCGCGCGGCTATCTCGATCTTGGGATAACGCGTCGGCACATCTCCGGATGGGCCTTCGATGAGGCCCATCCGGAGAAACCCGTTCGTGTATCTCTGACGGCTAACGGGGAACCCCTGCTGACGGTCCTGGCCAATCGCTACCGCGGTGACCTCCATGCCGCGGGTGTCGGTGACGGGCATCACAGCTTTGACGTCTATCTGCCCCACCCGCTCACAGCTTTTCAGCGTCACGTGATTCACGCGACGATCGAGGGATCGGGGGAGGCACTCGGCGATTCGCCCATCGTCATCGAATCCGCCGACGCGTTCGACGAGGATGTGAAGCGGAGCGTCTCGGGCCTGATTGCCGTCGCCGACGCCTCAACGCTCGATCGGACTCTCGCCTTCCTAGTCGATCAGGTCGAGGCTGTGCTGTACCGCCGAGCGGATTTGGCCTCGCATCGGACCCTGCGTCATTTCCGGCAACGCTTCACCCGGCATCGCGGTCAACCTCGGCCGGACGAGCCCCCTCCACCGCCGCTGCGCGCCCTTGTCATCGACGAGCGACTTCCTCAAACCCGTGAGGACAACACGGTCCTCGACGTCATGCTGTCGCTGCGACGGATCGGCTACGAGGTCACCTTCGTCCCAGCCGATCTTCTCGACGCCGAGGTGGCAGAACGGGTGCGCTTGAACGAGGCGGGTGTTCTACTTCATGCAGCGCCATACACGATATCCGTCGAAGAGGTGCTGCGTCGGCAGCGGGGCGCGTTCGATGTCGTTATCGTGCATGGGCTCGCCGCCGCAGCTCGGTATCTGCCAATGGTTCGGCACGACTGCCCTACGGCGCGGGCGGTCTATCTGCGCACGGCCTCAGCCCAGGCCGAATCCCTGTCGATGGGGGCCGGACATTTGGGCTTTCTCGAACGGGCGCACCGCAATGAACTCGCCGAAGCCACCGCAATGGGGCATGCCGACGACCTCCTCACAACGGATCCGGCCGATGCCGCCCGTTTCGCCAAATCGAGTCCCAACACGCGGGTCACGCTCGTGCCATGGACCGTGCCGGTCAGTCCAATCGACATTCCCTTCGCCAGCCGCGCTGGCATCGCTCTCCTCGGCACGAGCCTCGGACCGGTGACCACTCCGGCGATGCGCCCGCTGCTCGACAGGGTGATCGAGGCCGTTTGGGTCAGGAACCCGGCCATCCCTTTTCACCTGCCGGAAGCCGTAGCAGGGCGAACCCCGCAGGCCCGGATTGTTCCCGTCGTCGATGGAATCGATCCAACGGAGGGTGTCCGAGTCGCGCTCGCCCTCGGACCGAACCTCGCGCAGAAGATAGCGGGGACTCTCGGCGCCGGCATCCCATGCGTGGCAACGGAAACAGCAGCGGGTGAACTTGCCTTCGGCCGCCCGTTTCCGCCTGAAGCGGAAGACACAGCGGTACGTCTAGCGGAAATACTGATTAATCTGCACGAAGACGAGTCCCTCAATCGATCGGCCGCCTGCACCGGCCTTGCCGAAATCCTGCGAGAGCGTTCGGACGCCTGCCTTGATGAGAAACTCGTCGCCTTCCTCGCTAGACGGCGGCGCATCCGCTGACTTTCAACGCGACCTGGCTCTTATGCCGACGAACACGCCTCGGCTGTGCGCGGCGTAGGCGCCGTTGCTGATCTGCGTGGCGATTGATCCGCCGGTAGGATTGGTTCGTCCTGAGGTATGGCCTGTGGGCCATTTGGAGTTGACCCGGTTTGTCATCCACGTCTTATGCGAGCTTTCGGGCTGTGAGACCCCGTTTCGTAATGGTGGCGCAAGACGTCTGACGAGGATCATGTCGGCGGCCAAGACGCAGAAGGCGAGCGCGGAGTAGGGTGTCGCCTCGTAGGCTCGGGCGAGCCTGCGGCAGCGCGCGATCCAACCGAAAGTGCGTTCGATGACCCAGCGGCGGGGCTGCACGGCAAAGCCCTTCTGCCCCTTATCTGGTCTGACGATCTCGACGGTGATAGCGGTGGCGCTGCCGACACGCTCGCCCCGATAGGCCTGATCGGCAAAGCAGTGGGCCAGGAAGAGTTATAGACGACGGGACGCCCGTAGCGGTGCAATCCCGCCGTGGCTGTCGTGCCGGTCGGCCGTCGAGACGGTGGTTAGGAGCAGGCGACCGTCCGTATCGATGAGCGCGTGACGCTTGCAGCCAACTACGCGCCGGGCCAGATCGTAGCCGCGCTCGCCCTTGACGCCGATGCCGCCCGAGGGCGCCGCCTGCGCGTCGAGGATGGCACCGATCGGGCTGGCCTCGCGCCCGGCGCGCTCGCGATCGGCCATGGTCAGGGCGTGGGCGAGGCGCTCGAACACGCCCGCCTTCGACGGGCGCAGGAACCAGCGGTGAACGGTGGACCAGGGTGGAAAATCCAACGGCAGGCGAGTGGACGGCAGAACCGGTCGGTGAGGGCGTGGATCTTGGTCGTACGTCCGACTCACGAGCGGCCGATGGCCTGGGCTTGCTCCCCCTTTCAAGGAGCGCGTCCCGCGAGCAGTGCCACCCCACGGATGCCAGCTGGGGCAGATCTGACATAGCTTTCGTGCGCTACGGTCTATTCAAGCGAGTTACAGGCCTTTCAAGGCGAGATGAGCCTGACGCCGACTTGGTCCGTCCTCAATTGGCTCCAAGCCTCACCACCGGTTCCAGCAGCAAGCATGATCGGAAGCTGCCTCATGGCGAACTCGATGAAGCTACGTGCCTTCGCCGGCAGGAGGCGTGAAGTCGTGACGATGTAGACCGGCGTCGGCGGTAGATCCCACTCCGACAGCACCTGCTCCAGCCGACCGTTTACAACATCGCGTTTGACGCTGAGGCAGTGCGCGCTAAAGATGCCTTGTCCCGCCAGCGCGAACTTGCGTGCGAGGCTCGGTGAGTTGCAGGTGAGCGATCCGTTTACCTGGAGTGGAATGGTCTCGGCGTTGCGGCTGAGGGACCAAGTCGTGCCCGATCCCTGTGTGGGAACGATGGCGCTGTGATCTTTTAGGTCATGGGGTTCTTTGGGCCAACCGCGATCATTGAGATAATCCGGCGCGGCGAACAGGCCATTCGCCACTTCAGCTACCCTGCGCATGATCAGCGAGGTCTCGCGTGGCTCCTCGATGGTCACAGCCAAATCGTAGTTGTCACCTACGAGATCGACGGCGTTGGGTTTCAGATCCAGATGGACGTGGATGTGCTCGTGCTGCGCAGAGAACTCTGTGACGATCCGTGAGAGGTGATGCAGCACCCAGAAATCTGGCGGCGCAGCGATCTTGAGGAAGCCGCTTGGTCCCTTCGCCTCAGCGACGAGGTTGTCGAAGGCTTGCTCTGCCTCATCAACGAGCCGAGATGCTTGGGCGAGATAAGCTTCGCCGTAGGACGTCAGAGCGATCCGGCGGGTGGTTCGATCGAGCAGGCGCAAGCCAACCATTTGTTCGAAATCAGAAACACGCCGTGAGAGTGACGAGATCGGCATGCCCAGAGTGGTTGCCGCTTTGCTGAAGCTTTTCTGCTTGGCCACCTCGACGAAGAGGGCCATGTCACGCAGCATCTGTGAATTTGGCATAAGTCCGTCGCGCGCTCCTGACCGTCAGTATGAGTGCTTTCGTCCGTTCAGCTCCCGAGACACCCCCTGGTGCTGAGAGAGGTCCTTCCAACAGCCAGTGCATGCCTTCTTGGTAGGATGATCGGGGCGACCACCGCGATTTCGGGAGACCACCGAATATCGACGGTGCAACATCTGAGGAAGGATTGAGATCGCAGAATGAAATTCGATTTTCAGAAAAAAATTGGAAAAGTGTTTTTCACATAATGGGATGAAATTTATTGAATTGCCCCCATGGATTTCAGTATAAATATAATTATTTCTTGAGCGGTAGAAAATATTGCGATAGCAATAGACCATACACCTAGCTGGCACTTTCTTGCGGTCTGTGACAAAGTGATTTCAGACTGTTCTATTAAATAATTTAGTGCAGCCCCGGTATGCTGCGCTGTCAGGAACACAACGTGGCGCCCTGCATTCATCATTCCATGAGAAAAAGCACTACGTAGCTTTGCAGCTCGACTCATCTGAGCGCATGGGCAAAGTGGCTTCTCTGTGAACATTTGCGCGCGATTATAAGGCGCACACGTCGCATTGCTCAACTTCTACGGAAGACCTAGGGCCTGCTGTCACTTGAGCCAATCGAGCGTTGCGGCGAGGCAGAGGACAGCGGCGAAGCTGACGGCTGTCTTCTCGTAGCGGGTGGCGACGGCGCGCCACTCCTTGAGGCGCGCCCATAACCGCTCGACGATGGTGCGGTTGTTGAAGGCCCAGTCCGGGCAGGAGAGTTGCTCTTCGTTGCGTTTGGTCGGGATCGCGGGACGCGCACCGGTGGTCCAGATGTGCTCGCGGAAGCCGTGGCTGGAATAGCCGCGGTCGCCCACGCCCCACTTGGGCACGCCGGGCAATTGGTCGAGGAGCGGAATGGCGTGAGGCAGTTCGTGGGCCTGCCCCGGAGCGATGCGGAAGGCGACGGTGCAGCCTCTCCCGTCGGCGATCACGCAGGCCTTGGTGCCATAGCCGCCACGAGAGCGGCCAAGTGCTTCACGAGCGTCTCGCTCGGCCGCAGATCCCCCCTCTTTGCCGCGCCCGCCGCCTTCTGGTGAGCCCGAACGTTGCTGCCGTCGAGGAAGACCATGCCCAGCGCGACGCCGCGCTCCTGAACGCGATCGAGCAGCCGCTCCCACACCCCGGCGCGTGCCCGGCGGATGAAGATCTGTGCCGCCTGCCACCATGGACCCAACTCCTCGGGGATGGCGCGCCACTTCGCCCCGTTCTGATGTCGCCAGAGGATCGCCGAGATCGTGCGCCGAAGCTCCTCGGGCGGTGTCTTGGCCTTCGGGCGAGAGGCCTCGATCAGCGGCTGTAACTCACCCCGCTGCGCGTCTGACAGCATCACGTCTCCTCACTGGAAAACGAGAAAACGCCAAAATTCGCAATCCGTTCGGGCGACGACAGGCCCTAGCACTTGGCTCAAGCTTCATGAGGCCGATGGGCAATTCCCGGTTACGGACCCTTTGCAGAAAGTCGGAATGTCCGCTCCCAGGTGCTGGAAACAGGGCCATATGACCGGGTTAGGTGGAAAGCGGACCGGCTGATTTCGGTCACAGGATATTCCTGGGCGAACATGGGTTCGTCAGTCCTGAAGCCTGCCGAGATGGTTCACCGCCAAGAGGTGGAGCGCGAACCCGATGACCAAGGCCATCAAGCTGACGAAGCCGGGTTCGGTCCGGATATAGGTCAGGCTGACCTGCAGGACCTCGGACCACGCCAAGCGGTGGTCGTATTGATCCCACAACCTGATGCCTGGCAGGAAAAAGCCGAGCATGACCAGCGACGTGCCGATCGTGTTGAGGAATGTCGCACGATAGCGGATGCGGTCGTTCCGCGCGGCCTTGGTGACGATGTTTCGGTTCGTGAAGTATCCCATTGGCATCCGAGAGTTCGCAGGTTTGTCAGCGGTGTCCGGCTCTTTCGGGAGCGGGACGTGTCCACCGCTCAGGGACGCGGCAATGCCGAAGTTGGTCGTCGGATGGTGCCCCGGTGTCGGAGGCAGGTTTCCGAGCGGGTGTGGGACGCGTCATTGGCGTCGGGTCAATTCCATCGGGAAGCTCAGGTCCACGGTCCCCTCGGGCGTGAGGAGCGCATCGGGAGGGCGCGCGAAGGGAGCCGCGGACCTCACAGCAGCGATGACGCTCTCGTCAGTCGCACGCGAGCGGGAACGTCCCCCAACGGAAACGTCCCGTAACGCGCCGTCCGCACCGACCACGATCCTCAGGTCGACGACGAGGGGGCGTCGCCCGCTCCAGGCGACGCCGTTGGCATTCTCGGCGGTTTCGACTTTGGCCACGAGGGCGGACAACCATTCCCTCACCTCGGGGGCGACACCGGCCTGAGCCTGGGCGTTCGCCGGTCCGAGCAGCAGGAAGTAGAGCAGAAGACATTGAATCGTTCGATGCGGGGTCATGGGAATCCATGCGTGCTGACGCCCCCCTGGTGGGGATGGTCTAGTGGTGCGAGTCTAACACTTGGTGCCCGCGCCTTGCGGCCTGGATGATGCGATCCGGGTCGGCGGTCCAGGTGAAGGGCTTGGGGTCGCCGTTGCTCTCGGCGATGAAGCGTTTGATGGCCGCCTGTACCTCGATCAGCGATCCGAACACGCCGCGTCGCAGGCGGCGTTTTGCGAGCTTGGCGAAGAAGCCCTCAACGGCGTTGAGCCACGAGGCTGAGGTCGGGGTGAAATGGAAGGTCCAGCGTGGGTGGCGATCGAGCCAGGCGCGGACCTTCGGGTGCTTGTGAACGGCATAGTTGTCCAGGATCGCGTGGACGATCTTGCCCGCCGGAACCGCCGCCTCGACCGCGTTGAGGAAACGGATGAACTCCTGATGCCGGTGGCGCTGCATGCAGCGGCCAATCACCTTGCCCTCCAGGATGTCCAGAGCGGCAAACAGGGTCGTCGTGCCGTGGCGCTTGTAGTCGTGGGTGCGCGTCGTCGGCTGGCCCGGCTTCATCGGCAACGGGGCCTGCGTGCGGGCGAGCGCTTGGATCTGGCTCTTCTCGTCGACCGAAAGCACGACGGCATGGGCGGGCGGATCGACGTAGAGCCCGACGACGTCACGCAATTTGGCAGCGAAGGCCGGGTCGGTAGAGAGCTTGAACTGCCGGACCCGGTGTGGCTGTAGGCCGTGCCTCCGCCAGATCCGCTGCACCGACGAAATGCTTATGGCTGTGACCTTGCTCATGGCGGCGGCCGTCCAATGCGTGGTCTCGCCGGGCGGATCTTCCTGCGTCAGAGCCACAACACGCGCCGCCACCTCCGGCCCCAGCGGCGGGATGCGCGCCGGCCGCGTCTTGTCTCGCAGGAGCCCTTCGACGCCCTCCTGCGCGAAGCGGTCCTGCCAGCGCCAGACCGCCGTCTTGGACACGGCCGCCTCACGCATGATCGCGTGCGTCCCGATCCCATCGGCGCTCAGCAGCACGATGCGAGCGCGCCAAACGTGCTTCTGCGGAGTGTTTCGATCCGCGACCAGGGCCTCTAGCCGAAGGCGATCCGAGGCGGAGAGCGTGAAAGAGATGTCACTGCGCATCCCACGAGACTCGCAGGACGGACTTCAAACCGGAACCCCGGACGGACTCAACCGTCAGGGCTGAACCACTAGTTTGCCGATGCGATGACCTTCGCCGTCAGCGGCGAGACAGGCACGTCCGCCCGCCAGGCCGATCCGGACCGGGCCCGGTCGTAGCCGGCTTGGTAGAGGCTGCGCATGTAGGCCGTATCGAAGCCGCGCGCGGTCGAGGTCCGCGGCGCGTCGTCGTCGATGTAGGTGAGGTGGAAGCCGATGTTGTTGGCCCGGGAGAAGGCGTAGGTCGCCGCAAGGCTCGCGCGGCTGCGGGCCTGGCTGCCCGTTGCGACCGTCTGCTCGACGATGGAGAGCGTGTCGTTCCTCACCAACTCGAAGTCGGGTTCGACCCTGCCGTTCATCAGGACGTAGATGTTGGATTTGCGCGGGACCGATCCGGCCCGGCCGCCGCGCACCAGGAACGCCTGCGGCACGGTGAAGACCGGTGTCACCACCGAGCCGTCGACATGAAGCTCCTGGAAGGCGCGGTCGCCGGTCCGCACGTCGAGCAGTTGGGGCGGGAACACCGCAGGAATGCTGGCGGAGGCGGTGAGCACATCCCGGAACAGCGTCACGGCGTTGGGTGCGCCGCTCGCGGCGATAGCACTCATGTTCCAGATCATCGCGCGCTTGGCGTCGAGATTGGTCGTCACGACGAGCAGGCGGCGACCCTTGGCATGCTCGGTGGCGACGGCGGCGAGAAGGTCCGGCGTGACGTAGCGTCCGACGAGATCGCGCAGGCGGTCGTCGCCGAACAGCCCGGAACCGAACAGCACGTTCACGACACTCGGGTCCTTCACCAGGCTGCCGGCGACGCCGCTGGTGTAGATCTCGGTCAGCACCGGATCGTAGTCCGGCCCGAGAAAGGCGAACGGCGCGATCAGGGCGCCCGTGCTCACACCGGAGACGAGGCTGAACTCGGGGCGGGTGCCGGTCGCGGTCCAGCCGTTGAGCACCCCGGCCCCGAAGGCGCCGTCGCCGCCCCCGCCCGACAAGGCGAGGTAGGAGAAGGGGCGGTTGCGTACCGACTTGTCAGACAGCATCGCAGTGAATGTTTCGACGGACGCATCCGAGTAGGCGCGGGCGCCGGGGATGCCAGACACCTGCCCGGCCGCGGACTCGCCCGAGCCATAGGCAATGCGGGGTACGGAGGTGCACCCCCCCAGCGATCCGGCGACCGCCGAGACGAGGGCTATGCGCGACAGGCTATGGCGGCGGGGGAACGTCATAAGGTTTCCTAAGGTACCCAAGGCGGCGCCGGGCTTCGAGCGAGCAGAACGGCCGGCTCAAAGGGGGGCGGGATGAGCCGGCCGTCGCACCACGCGGCCCAACAGGCTTGGGACGCGCGATCAATAAAAATCCAGGGTTCTTCGACGAACGCGATATCGAAGATGATCATCAGATCGAATCTTCCACTATCTTGGCAAATATCTATCGTAGCATTTTTCCTATATTTCAAATTCGAACATAATAAATCATATAGAAATTAGCGTCATGAACAAATATGCAATGAACAAGTAAACGATCTTCATGTCACGAATCACATATGGTCGAGATCTGGTTTTTCGAATGGCTTGATCCCGGATTTTCCATCTGGAAACTCCCTGGATTTGATTTCTGAACTTCGGCGGCCCGGAAGGGGGTCCGCCCGGACCCCTGTGTCGAGCGTCGTTCGAGCGAGCGGCGTTTCATCACTCGACGAGTGCCACGCGCTCCGGGCCCAGGCCCCAGCCGAGGCCGAGGCTCTTCTGAAGCGCGACGTAGGCGTTGGTGTACTCCGCCTGCGCCTGGGCGAGGCTCTGCTCCGCCTGGAGGCGCTGGCGCTCGACGTCGAGGACGTCGATGGTGCTGATCGTGCCGGCGTCGTTGCGCTGGTCCGTCAGCATCGAGGCCCGACCCGCCGACGCGTTGGCCCTGGCGAGGCGCGCCACGGTGGCGCGCTGATTGCCGTAGCGCGAAAGCGACGTCTCGGCGTCCTGCATCGCCTGCAGCACGGCCTGCTCGTACTGAGCCAGCGCCACGTCCGTCCCGGCCTCGGACTGGCGGATCTGAGCAAGGGTGCGTCCGAAGTCGAGGATACTCCACGACAGGGTCGGCCCGAGGTTGTAGGTCGAGGCCGCGAGCGAGCCGATGGAGCCGATGTTGGGCGAGACCCAACCGGCGTTGCCGATCAGATTCACGCGTGGGAACAGCCGGGCCACCGATTGCCCGATCTGGGCGTTGGCGGCGGCGAGCTCACGCTCGGCCCGACGGATGTCCGGACGCCGCCGGATCATGGCGGCGGGGTCGCCGATGGCCACCACACGCGGCGGCATCGGCACCGCACGCGGCGGCTTCAGGAGGGCATCGACGGCGCCCGGCTCCCGCGTGATCAGGACGGCGATCTGGTTCAGGGACTGGTCGATCTGGGCCTGGAACGCCGGGGCCTGCGAGGCGGTGGTCTCGAACTGGGTGCGCAGGCGCTCGACGTCGAGCGACGACGCCGCGCCGCCGCCGAGCCGTTGCTCGCTCAATCTGACGGCTTGGCGTTGCAGACCCGCCGCCCTCTGTGTCAGCGCAAGACGCCTCTGAGCCCCGCGCAGGGTGACGTAGGCCTGCGCGACCTCGGCCGCGACCTGTACCTGCGCGTCGGCGAGCGCCGCCTCGGCGGCCTCGCCCTGGGCTGCCGCCTGCTCGATGGCGCGCTGCTTGCCACCGAAGATGTCGATCTCCCAGGTGGCGTCGAAGCTCGCGTTGTACAGGTCGATGTTCAGCGACTTCGGAACGGTCGCCCCGGATGCACCGGCGCCCGGGCCGCTTCCGACGAAGTCCCTGACGGGGAGCTGATTGTTCAGCGCGAAGGTGTTCGCCGAGATGCTCGGGGCGAGGTCGGCCGTCCTTTGGCCGAGCATGGCACGGGACTGACGCAGGCGAGCCGAGGCGATCTGAATGTTGGTGCTGGAGGCAAGCGCCTCCTCGACGAGGTCGCTCAGCACGGGGTCCCGCAGGGCGATCCACCACCGTGCCGGCGGGTCGACTGGAACGGCGGTCCGCACCGTGGCGGCCCGTACGAACGGTGCTCCGGTCGTGGCACGGGGCGCGGCGTCCGGGGCGCCCGCGTAGTCCGGACCGACGACGCAGCCGCCGAGGAAGGCCGCGACCGTCGCGGGCGCCGCGGCGCCAAGCAGGGTTCTGAGGGTCATGACGCGGTGACTCAATGCATCGCGACCGGACCGCCCTTGGGCAGCGGACGCAGGAACAGGACGAGGGGAATGACCACCAGCATGATCACACCGAAGACGAAGAAGAGGTCGGAGAAAGTCATCACCAGCGCCTGGGTGTCGACGACCTGCTTCAGGCCTGCGAGGGCCTGACGCATGCCGTCGGGGCCGCCCGCACCGCCCATCGCGTTCAGGCGATCCTGAGCCAGGACGGAGTTGGCGTTCACGGATTCGAGCAGGCGGTCAGTGTGGAGGTCGTTCCGCCGCTCCTGCAGGGTGGTGATCAGGGCGAGACCGAAGGAGCCGCCGAGGTTGCGTGCGCCGTTGAACAGGCCGGAGGCGTCGTTCGCCTTCTCGGGCGGGACTGACGTCGTCGCGGCCTGGTTGAGGAACAGCAGCGAGAAGCCCTGACCGAGCCCGCGCAGGAGTTGCGAGACCACGAACTGGCCGCCCGCGTCGTCGGTGGTGAGACCGGAATCGAGGAAGCAGCTCCAGCCGTAGAAGATCAGGCCGAGGGCGACGGCGATCCGCACGTCGATCACGCGGATCAGGAATGGGAAGAAGGGCAGCATCATCAGGGTCGGCACACCCGAGAGCAGCACGATGTGCCCCGCCTGCTCGGCGTTGTAGCGCGGCACCTGCGCCAGGAACTGGGGGATCAGGTAGAGGATGCCGTAGAGCCCACCGCCGACCGCGAAGCTCATCAGGAACACGCTGCCGAAGGCCCGCTTGCGCAGAAGGCTCATGTCGATCACCGGGACTCTTGCGGTGAGTTGCCCGATGGCGAGCAGGACGAAGCCGAAGGCCGCTGCCACGCTCAGCGAGACGATGAGGTTCGAGTCGAACCACTGCTCGCGCTGACCGTCCTCCAGCACCACGGTGAGGCAGCCGAGGCCGATGATGAGGCCGAGGATGCCGAACCAGTCGCCTTGGAAGATCTGTGCCGGTTGGGCCTTCTCGTGCGGCAGGCCCACGAAGAGCAGGACGAGAAGGCCGAGGCCGATGGGGACGTTGATGAAGAACAGGTAGTGCCAGCTCGCGTTCTCCGTGAGCCAGCCGCCGATGACGGGACCGACGACAGGGCCGAGCACGGCGGTCATCCCGAACAGGGCGACCCCGATGGGTTGCTTCTCCGGAGGCAGGCGCGTCGCGACGATGGTGAGCGCCGTCGGGATCATGCCGCCGCCGGCCAATCCCTGGCCGACGCGGCCGATGATCATCATGTCGAGGTTGGTCGCCACCCCGCACAGCACCGAGAAGCCGACGAACAGGATGGTGCACGTGACCAAGAAGTTGCGCAGGCCGAAGACGCGTTCGAGCCATCCCGTGAGCGGGATGATGATGATCTCGGCGACGAGGTAGGACGTCGAGATCCACGTGCCCTCCGAGCCGCTGGCGCCGATCTCGCCCTGGATGGTCGGCAGGGCGGCGTTGACGATGGAGGTGTCGAGGGTCGCCATCAGCGCGCCGATGGTCCCGGCTGCGACGGCAAGCCAGGCGGCGGCGTCCGCCTTGGCCGGAGGGGTGTGGTGCTCGCTCACGGACGGGCGCCCGCCGAACGCGCCCGGCCGACCTGTCCGCCCGGTCCCACCTGTGCCACGGGCTCTTCGGCCTCGCCGTCCTCCTCGTCCTTCTCCTCGTCGGTCGCCGCGCGTGTATCGACCGTGACGACGACGCTCAGCCCGGGAACCAAGACCTTGCGAGCCTCGGAGCCGGCCTTGAACCGGATGCGGACCGGCACGCGCTGTACGATCTTGGTGAAGTTGCCGGTGGCGTTCTCGGGCGGGATCAGCGCGAACTGTGCGCCGGTGCCCGGCGAGAAGCTGGCCACGCGCCCCTGCAGGTCCCTACCCGAGAGGGCGTCGACGGCGACGGTCACCGGCTGCCCGATCCGCATCAGGCCGACCTGGGTCTCCTTGAAGTTCGCGTCGATGTAGAGGTCGTCGACCGGCACGACGCTCATCAGGCGCGTACTGGCCTGGACGTACTGGCCGACCCGGGCGGTCAGGTCACCAACTCGGCCGGCGATGGGACTTTTGATCGTGGCGTGGCCGATGTCGATGCGGGCCCGTAGCAGCCCGGCGCGGGCCTGATCCACTGCGGCCTTGGCCTGGACCACTGCAGCCTTCAGGGTGTCGACCTGTTTCGTGGCCGATAGCAACTGGGCCTTGTTGACCTCGACCTGAGCGTCGTTCTGCTCGGCTTGGCTACGATACTGGTCGAGCTTTTCCACGGTGTCGGCGCCCGATGCCGCGAGCGGCTTGTAGCGCCGGACCTGCTCGGCGGAGAACCGAGCGTTGACCTGCGAGACGGACAGCTGTGCCTTGGCCTGGTCGATCTGCGCCTGCTGCCGCGAGAGCTCGGTCTCCGCGCGGGCGACGTCGGCCTGGCGCACGTCGACCTGGGCCTGCTGCTCCGTGAGCCTCGCCTGGGCCTCGCCGTCGTCGATGGTCATCAGGATCTGGCCTGCAGCCACGACTTGGTTCGCCGACACCGGAAGCGAGGAAACGTACCCCGAGACCTGGGGAGAGACCGTCACCTGATCGGCCTTGATGTAGGCGTTGTTGGTCTCCTGGAAGAACCGGCCGACCGTCCAATACCGGTATGCCCAGATCCCGGTGCCGACGATGGCAGCGATCCCGATGACGGCGAGCAGAACCTTCACCCAGGTCTTCTTCAGAGGTGACGGCTTCTCGGCATCCTCCCGCTCGCCATCGGCCTTCGACGCGGTGTCGCCCGCGGACTTGTCGTCACTACGCGGCCCGCGTTCAGCGCCATCGTGGCTCCGCGCCTGGGAACGGGTCTCCGAGTCCTGCTCAGCCACTGCCATCGTACGTCCGCCACGCGACCGAATTATATGAAACGACGCCGTTCCCTAATCTCGTTCTGCATGGCGCGCAATTCAAATTCGTAGGCTGACGCACCCTTATTCATGGGTGATTCGGCACTACCTAGGGGGATCCCCTTCCGTTAGGGAAAGGCGACCGCTACGTTTCCTGCAAGGGAGGAGCGACATCGATGCCTACGGAGTCAGCGTTGGCGGCGCCTCAGAGGCGTGTCGGGCGCCCTGCGCGCGGGACGGAGGGCGAAGCAACCCTGCGGATCTTGGATGCTGCCACCCCGATCTTCCTGTCAGAGGGGTTCGAGGCGGCCAGCATCGACGCCATCGCGACTGCGGCTGGGATCTCGAAGAAGACTTTCTACGTTAGGTTCGGATCGAAGGCAGACCTGTTCGAGGCCGTTTGCGTGCGCTTTATCGAGCAGCGCATACCGGCCATCGAGCGTGAAGCGGCCCACGATGGTCCTGTTGGCGAACGTCTGCACAGGCTCGCCCTGGCGACGCTGCAGTCCGCATTGGTTCCGGACGTCGTCGCGTTCCAGCGAATCATCACGGCGGAGGCCAAGCGCTTCCCGCAGTTCGCCCACGCAATGTGCGACTTCGGCCAGTCCCGAATCCACGCGATGATCGAGCACTGCCTGGAGGCCGGCGTGCGGACCGGCCAGATCGTGGTCGAAGACGTCCGCTTCGCAGCCAACTACTTCCTCAACGCGACGATCCGACAGCCGCTCGACATGGCGGTCCTCGGCCTGGAACGACCCGAGATGACCCACCTCAAGCGGGAGGCACTGAAGCGCAACGTCGAGATGTTCCTGCGAGGCGTCCGCCCGTAAGGCGCGGCGGGCCGACCGGCATCGGAAGCGCCTGCCGACAGCGGCGGCGGGCCGGCGATCCGCGCGCGTCCGGTCCGGATCGATTCTGTTGAAAAACTCGGCTGTTGCAGCGGCATTTGCGAGGTGATTCACTGCTGTTGTGAGGCAGGGATCGACGCAGATGATGGGACCTCGGCAAGTCGAGCAGGGTGCTCTGTTCTACGAGTTCTCGCTCGACACCCACGTTCCCGCCGACCATCTGCTGCGCTCTATCGACCGCTTCGTCGATCTCACCAGCCTGCGCCAGGAGTTGGCCCCGTTCTACGCCTCCACGGGCCGCCCCTCGGTCGATCCCGAGCTGATGATCCGTATGCTGATCATCGGCTACTGCCTCGGCATCCGCTCGGAGCGCCGGCTCTGCGACGAGGTTCACCTCAATCTCGCCTACCGCTGGTTCTGCCGCCTGGGCCTGGAGGGCCGCGTACCGGACCACTCGACCTTCTCGAAGAACCGGCACGGCCGCTTCCGCGACAGCGATCTGCTACGCCGCTTGTTCGAGCGTGTGCTCGCCCGCTGCATCGCCGAAGGGCTGGTCGGTGGCGAGGGCTTTGCCGTCGACGGCAGCCTGATCAAGGCCGACGCCAACCGACAGAAAGGGGTCGAAGGCTCTGCCGGTCTCCCGCCCGAGGCCGTGAGCCGGGCCGCTCAGGAGTATCTAGCCGTCCTCGACGAGGCCGCCTTCGGAGCCGCCACGCCCGTCCCACCCAAGTTCATCTCGCCCGCCGATCCGGCCGCTCGCTGGACCGGAGCACACGGCGGGCAAGCGTTCTTCGCCTACACGGCCAACTACTTGATCGACCTCGACCACGCGGTCATCGTCGATGTCGAGGCGACCACCGCCATCCGGCAGGCCGAGGTCACGGCGGCCAAACGCATGATCGAGCGCTCACGCGAGCGCTTCGATCTCTATCCGGCCCGGCTGGCGGGCGACAGCGGCTACGGCTCGGCCGAGATGCTGGGCTGGCTCGTCTACGAGCAGGGCATCGAGCCGCATATCAGCGTCTTCGATAAGTCGACCCGCACCGACGGCACCTTCTCACGCGCTGACTTCACCTACGACCAGCCCAATGACGTCTATCGCTGCCCGGCGGGCCGGATGCTGACGACGACCGGCACCTTGGTCAACGACGGGGCGACGTTGATGTATCGAGCGAGCAAGTTCGACTGCACGCCATGCCCACTGAAGGCGCGCTGTTGCCCGAACGATCCGGTGCGCAAAGTCCCGCGCTCGATCTACGAGGGAGCGCGAGACATGGCTCGCGACATCGCACGATCTGAAGAAGGCAAAACCTCACGCCGCGAGCGGAAGAAGGTCGAGATGCTGTTTGCCCACCTCAAGCGCATCCTGAAGCTGGACCGCCTCCGGCTACGAGGACCGAACGGAGCGAAGGACGAGTTCCACCTCGCAGCCGCCGCCCAGAACCTGAGGAAGCTCGCCAAGATCATCCCGGTCCCGCAGCCGAGCCCGGCTTGACTGGGAAGGAGGCCTCAGGGCCGAGGAGAAAAGACCGCCCCTGTCCGTCGCCGATCTCGGCCGCCACCGAGTTTTTCAACGAAATCGATCCGAACCGTACACCGAGTGGCGTTCAGCGCTGCAAGGCGGCCATGCTGTCGCGACAGATCATCATGTCGCTTCCTTGCGCGACGAAGCCGGCCATCATCCGCACGTCGTCCGGCTGCCGTGGGCTTGCGGCGACGAGGCCAGCTTCCCGCTTGAGCCGCTGATTACAGCCGCAGGTCGGCAAACCGACATCCGGGGTGCAGGCGTCGTGACGCATGCAGGCCGCGTCGAGGGCGTCGATGGGCGTCACTCCAGGACCGTCGTTGCCTGGGCCGCAGTAATGGCCGTGGATCAGGAGCTTGGGACGCGCGGTCTGCGTGTGGAACTCCTGGGCACCGGCGGGCACCGTAAGGGCGATGGCGAGGATCGGCGCGAGCAGGCCGGCAAGTCTCTGAAGGCGCATGGGACCAGTCCGTTCGGTGCCGCACCATGCAAGCACCGGATTTGGCCACCCAACATTTAGTAAACCTCATCGTTCCATTGGATGGCGGCATTCTACCATGCATTGGGCGAGTGGGCAGAGCCAAAAGTCTGCGGTAGGCCAAGCTTGACCCTCTGAATACCTACCAGATCGTGACGTAGCGACCCAACGTGCCATTTTATATGGAACGATTGCGTATCCGGTCTGTTGTGGCACCCGAGGCATCCCGGGACCGGCCTGTGGCCCTCTCGCCCCCGCACTCGCAACCCCTTCAGGACGTCGCCGACATGACCACGAACGCACGTGTTTCCCTCGCCGCAGCCGCCCTCGCGCTGAGCATCGCCGGTCTCGGCTCCGCCAATGCCCAGGTCGTCGGCCTCGGCGGCCCCGGCCTCGGTTCCCCCTCGGTCAACACCGGTGTCTTCCGCGCGGAGGCCCTGCGCAACGACGCCTACAGCATCGAGGCGGGCCGCATCGCTCTGTCCCGCTCGCACGACCCGAAGGTCCGTCGCCTCGCGCAGCGCTCGATCGCCAACCGGCAGGCGACCACGGACGCGCTGCTTCCGACCGGCGCCTCGCTCTCGGCCGGCGGCATCGTCGTCGATGACCGCGCCCTGCCGCTCGACGCGCCGTTCGCGGTCATCGGCACCCCCGGCGCGGCGGTCGGCGTCCCGGCCGTGGTGAATGCCAATCGGGCGGAACCCGGCAAGCGCGTGGCCCTCGATCCCGCTCGCCAAAAGATGCTCGCGAACCTGAACGCCGCCGACGGTCGTGATTTCGACGCCGTCTATTCCGGCCAACTGGCAGCCGCCAACGCCGAGAACGTCAGGCTCTATCGCGGCTACGCCCGGACCGGCGACAGCGCCGCCGGCCGCCAGTTCGCGACCCAGGCCCTGCCGATGCTGGAGGACACCCGCGAGGACGGCGCCGTCCTGCATTCCCGCAAGGTGAATGGCGGCGCCGAGGACTGAAGCCTCCACGTTCTCCGTCGGGGCGGCGCCGGGGATCCGTGTGCCGTCCCTTTCGGGTGCCCCGTCAGGATACAGGGCCGAACGACGAAGAGGTGGAACGCGTGATCCTCCCGAAGCTGGCACTGGCGATCCTGATCGGTATCGCCGCCTTCGCCTGCTCGGCGGACGAGGCCGAACAGGCAGCCCTGTGCCGGGGCGACGTGATGCGGCTATGCATGGGCGAGATCCCGGACCAAGACCGGATCGGATCGTGCATGAGGGCCAAGCTGGCCAGCCTCAGCCCCGGCTGCAAGACGGTGTTCGTCAGAGGCCTGCAGGAAGCGGGCGCCCAACGCACGGCCAGAGTTCGTTGAAGGTACGGCCGTCCATGAGGGTGGGGTCTCAGTTCGGACGCCAACGAAAGAGCGTAAGGTTGCGGACTTCGGGGGCGTACGCCCATTCGCGCAACTTTTCCGACCGCAAGGACAGGATCGGCTCAAGTCGATGTGCGGCGGCGTTTCAGCGATCGTCGACGGCAACCCGTCCCGCGTCCCGACCGGCTCCCTTGCAGGTAACCGGCGAGCACGCCTGGCTTGCCCTACTCCAGGCGCGTTCGATGACCTTGACGGAGCATGACATCCCATCTGTCCTGGGGGGGCGGGACCCCACCGCTCTGGTGCCCCCTAGACCCGGTGAAGATGCGCTCGAATACGGCAGCCGACGGGACGGTGATCGGCCGAGGGCAGCCCGATCGACCCGAAGAAGGGGGCCAGCCCATTCGAGCGGCTCCACTCAAGAGGCGGCACAGCCTTCAGGCGTCGAGAAGGGCGACGGTCTTCCGCGTGAAGGTCTCGTGGTTCTGGAAGATGCCGCCGTGGCTGGCATCCTCGTAGAAGACGAGCTCGGCGTCCGGCAGCCGTCGCGCCATGTCCGCGGAGTTGGCGCTCGGCACCATGACGTCTCGGTCGCCGTTCACGACGAGGACGGGCCACGCAATGCGTCCCAGGTCCTGCGGCGCCTGCCGACCCCAGGCCTGGATCGCCTTGAGCTGCCGTAGGAACGCTCCCATCCCGACCGTCGTGTCCCGATCCGCCGTGCGCTCCTTCAGCCGCCCCAGGAACGCCTTGGCGCCCTGGCGGCTGGGCTTCGATGCCGTGAAAAACAGGTACGTCTTCGGATCCCGGAAGGTCAGGAGCCCCTTCAGGATGATCGGCCAGGACACCGCCCCGACCCTCTCGATGCCGGTGCCCCCGGCGGGGCCGGTCCCGGCCAAGATGAGCCGACGCACCAGGGTCGGTTCGCGCAGCGCGACATCCTGGGCCACGAAGCCTCCGAGGGAGAAGCCGAGGATGTCCACGCGGTCGAGCCCGAGCGCGCGGATCGTCGCCACGTGTCCGAAGCCATTTCCGCCACGGTGAGCGGTGGCTTGCCACCCGAGGCGCCGATGCCGCGATAGTCTAGGGCGACGACCGGACGGCCGGCGGCGAGCCCGTCGACGATGCGGGGGTCGACGTTGTCGAGGTTCGCGCCCCAGTGGTTGAGCAGGATCACCGGGACGCCGGTAGCGGGTCCGAGTTGCCGGTAGGCAAGGCTATGCCAGCGGCCTGGACGCTGCGGGTCGGAACGTCGACCCACCGTGTTGCGGGGTCGGCGAACCGAGAAAGCGGCATGTCCATGTCAGGCATCCTCCTCAACGGATCTCGACCACGACCTTGCCCTTGGATCTTCCGCCCTCAAGCTCGGTCAGGGCCGCGTCGGTCGCTGCGGACGGGACCACCCGGTCCATGACCGGGCGGATGGTGCCGGCCTCG
The DNA here is from genome assembly GCF_024169925.1 of Methylorubrum extorquens. NCBI lineage: Bacteria > Pseudomonadati > Pseudomonadota > Alphaproteobacteria > Hyphomicrobiales > Methylobacteriaceae > Methylorubrum > Methylorubrum extorquens. The sequence continues at coordinate 666,211 of NZ_JALJXF010000001.1, read as the reverse complement.
ATCAGCGCCGCGATCTCGGCCAGCTGCGCTCCGTTCGCCCGCATGAACAGGAACGCATAATCGATGCCGCGTGCCTTGGCCCTGCGGCGGATGCTCAGGCTCAGCAGGCTCATGACCTGCGCGAGGAACCAGTTCAGCCCCTGTGCCTTGGCGAAGGCCGGGTCCGGCGGGCCGGAGATCGAGATCAGCCTTCCGCCCGGCCTGAGTACGTCCAGCGACTTCCGCAGCGTGTCGCCGTCGAGACTGTTCAGAACGACGTCGTAGCCGGACAGCACCTTCTCGAAATCCTGGCGCTTGTAATCGACGACGACATCGGCCCCGAGGTTCCTGACAAGGTCGGCATTCCCGGCGCTCGCGGTGGTCGCGACCGTGGCGCCGAGGTGCTTGGCGAGCTGGATGGCGAAGGTGCCGACGCCGCCGGATCCGGCGTGGATCAGCACCTTGTCGCCACGTTTGACCTTGGCGTGCTCGACCAGGACCTGCCATGCCGTAAGGCCGACGAGGGGGATCGAGGCCGCCTCGGCCATGGAGAGGTTCTTGGGCTTGAGCGCCACGTCGGTCTCGTCAACGGCGATGCGCTCCGCGAGGGTGCCGATGCGACCGTCGCGGGGCCGGGCGTAGACCTCGTCGCCCGCCTTGAAGCGGCGCACGCTCGACCCGACCCGGATGACGGTGCCGGCAAGGTCGTGCCCTAGGACGAAGGGTGGCTTGTACGGCAGGAGGAGCTTGAACTCGCCGTTGCGGATCTTGGCGTCGAGGACGTTGAGCCCCGCCGCCGCGATCTCGATCAGGACGTCGCCTGGGCCCACCGTGGGTTCAGGCAGATCGCCCAGGCGGAGCGGCTGCTTCTTCTTGTATCGGTCGAGGATGAACGCCTTCACGGGCCTACGGTCTCCGATTTTTGGGGGGAAGATTCACGCGACGGAGGCGTAGCGCGGTGCGGCGTGAACCTGGGCGAAGCCTGGGATCATCGCCTGTCGAGCGGCCTGGAAGGCGTCCCACTGCCCGGCGTCGTGAAGCGGCGGGATCGTCACCGGCTCACGATGGTCGAACCCGGCCAGGGCGGCGTCCACGAGGTCGCCGACTTCCATCATCGGCGGCAGCGTGGCGGGGTCTGCTCCCGACCGGCTCCAGATCTCGGTCCGGGTGGCCGCGGGCAGCACGGCCTGCACGTACACCCCCTTGGGTGACAATTCGTGGCTCAGACCCTGGGACAGGAACAGGACGAAGGCCTTGGTCGCGCCATAAGCCGACATGCCGAACTCCGGGACCAAGCCAACCACGGAGCCGATGTTGACGATGGCGCCCGCACCGGCCTTGGCGAAGCGGGGCGCGACCGCGCTAGCGAGCCGGACCAGCGTCGTCGTGTTCAGGGTCACGAGCCGTTCGACGTCGTCGGTGGCCTGCTCGATGAAGCTGCCGCCGACGTTGGCGCCGGCGTTGTTGACCAGGATGCCAATGCGGTCGTCGTCGCGTAGCCGCCTCTCGACGGCCCGGACCTGGTCCGGAACGGTAAGGTCGGCCGGCAGGACGTCAACGGCAACGCCGTGCTCACACCTGAGCCGGTCGGCGAGGTCATCCATCCGTGCCTTGTCGCGGGCGACCAGCACGAGGTCGTGCCCACGTCGGGCGAAGCGGTCGGCATATATCGCCCCGATCCCGGTCGATGCCCCCGTAACGAGAACCGAACTGTTGGCTGTCATGAGACACGCCCTTTCCTGTCAGATCCATAATCATGATTGCAATCATGATTGAACTTAAATATGATGACTATCATATTTGCGTCAACGGGGCCGACGGGGAATTTTTGAGATGCGTGTCACGCAGGAGCAGATGCGGGAGAACCGTCGCCGCATCCTGGCGGCGGCGAGCCGCCTGTATCGCGATAAGGGATACGATGCGGTCGGCGTCGCCGAGGTGATGAAGGCCGCCGGCCTGACGCACGGCGGCTTCTACGGTCACTTCGCCTCGAAGGAGGATCTGATGGCGCACGCCATCGCGCATGCCACGACCGAGGTGTCGGACAGGGGCGGCGACCTGCAGACGTTCATCGAGAAATATCTGTCACCCGCGCATCGGGACGACGCCGCGGATGGATGTCCGATGGCAGCCCTGGCCGCCGACGTTCGTCACCGCCCGCCAGCGGCGCGTTCGGCGATGACGACGGGCATCCGCACGCAGATCGACCGGATGGTTCAGGCGGTTCCGGAGGGCGTCAGCGCCGACCGCCGCCGCGAGGCCATCGGCACCTACGCGGCTATGATCGGAGCGCTCATCCTGGCTCGGGCAGCCGATGATCCGGCACTCTCGGACGAGATCCTCCAGCAGACCCACGCTTGGCTTGTCGACGGCACCAGCGAAGCGAGCGCCTCGACCGACACATAACCCTTCATACCAAATCCGTTTGATCCCTTCGGGATGGCGGATTTGGGCTTCGCTCAGGCGCCGCGCAGGCCCCACTGTCCAACATGGTTCGCCTGGAAAAGTGCACGCCCCAGATCTGGCGGGTCACGGTGTCCAACCCGCCCTTCAATCTCGTCGTCCCCAAAATGGTGTCGGCGCTGCATGCCGTCGTCTTGGAAGCGGACGGTCCGAGGGGCGGCACCGGCAGGAAGCCTAGCCGCAAGTGAATGTCCGGTTTCGGGCGGTGCGCTGGTGGCCGCTCCTGGCGCACAGCCGAACAAGCGGAGCGCGAAATCCTGCCCTCTTCCGGACCTCTGCTTGCAACTGCTCAGGGGTCCGCTACGAATTCAGTCGGTCTGGAAACGATCGCTTGTTGCGCTGGCTTGAGCTGCTCCGACGACGAGAAGATTCTGTGCACATCAGATTAATGCAGCATCACAATGTTCAGACCAATTTATAAGTAGTAGATTTCTATGACATGACCAACAACGCAGGTCCATCGATGCTATGTTTCATCAAGCACCGTGTATGCTATCGAAGAAAATTTTCGGTGCGCCGCGCATGAAGACGCCGACATCATCGGAGAGCGTCTGTGACAGATCTTCTGGGATCGGCCAGCCATAAACAAACTTTCGGATCGCGAGATAGAAGACCTTACCGTGTAGGGCCCAGGCCGCCTCGGCCTCCCGCTCGGTCAAGGGCACCGTGGCGAAATCCGGCAGGCCGAGATCCGCCCGGAGTTCAGCGCAGATCGGATGGATGACGCGGTCACGCACGATCTCAAGATAGCGCGGAGCGATGTCGTAGCCCTTCAGCCCCGAGAAGACGAAGATGCGCACCCAGACATAGTCGAAGATCCTCCCGGCATACTCGCTGTAGAAGCGCAGGATCCGCGTCTCCAGCGGTTGCGAGCGATCCTGCACCAAGCCGCTCCAGGCCGGATTCCAGCGCTGCACGTAGACGTGCTCGTAGACGCGGTCGAGCAGCGCTTCCTTGGTGGGGAAGTAGCGAAAGATTGCCGAGTGCGTGATGCCGAGGCTCTTGGCCAGTTCCCGTGTCTGACCGCCGAGACCGTGCTCGGCGAAGAACTGCGCCGCTGCCTCGACGATCTGCTGCTCACGCTGCGCCGCGGGGAGACGCCGCCGGCCAGTAGGGTCCAGCGTCAGCGGCTTCCCAACCGGGACATCCTCCAGGGTGGCGGGCGAATCCATGCTTCGTGACCGTTTGGTTATTTCGCTTGACGCGATCGTCCGCACTTGGATAGCTTGTAACCAAGCGGTCAACAACGATCGACCGCGGCGACATGCGGCCTGTGGGAGGGACGCTCATGAAGGCTCGTGCCTTCGATTACCGTCGCGTGGCAAGCGTGGCGGAGGCGCTCGACACCTATGCCGCCTGTGAAGGCGAGGCGCGCTTCCTCGCGGGCGGCCAGAGCCTTCTGCCGGCTCTGAACCTACGCCTCGACGCGCCCGACCTGCTCATCGACATCGGACGGATCGAAAGTCTGCGCGGCATCGCGCTTGAGGGCGACCGGCTGCGCATCGGCGCCCTGACGCGTCACGCTGAGACCCTGACCTCCCCGCTGATCGCCAAGCACGCCCCGCTCCTGACCCAGGCCGCGGCCTACATGGCGCATCCGGCGATCCGCAATCTCGGCACGATGGGCGGCAGCCTCGCCCTGTCCGACCCGGCCTCCGAACTGCCGGCCTGCATGCGATCGCTCAGCGCCGAGCTCGAGATCACCGGCCGTGACGGTACCCGTACGATCGCGGCGGACCACTTCTTCCTCGACCTGTTCGAGAACGTGATCGAGCCCGGCGAGATGTTGACCGCGGTGCGCGTGCCGCTGCCCGTGCCCGGCACGCGGATGCGGTTCGAGGAAATCGCCCGGCGACGCGGCGACTACGCCCTGGTCGGCCTCGCGGCGCATCTCGTCCTCACCGGTGCGACGGTCGAATCGGCCCGCCTCGCCTTCTGCTCGGTCGGCCCAACGCCGATGCGGGCGCCAGCGGCCGAGGCTGTGCTGGCCGGCCGGCCGCTCGATGCGGCGGCGATTGCGGAAGCCAAGGCAGCGCTCGCCCAAGACCTCGCGCCGGACGAGGACGAGGGCTTCTCGGCGGCGGCGCGGATGCATCTCGCCCGCGTCCTGCTCGGCCGGGTGCTGTCCGCTCTGAGGGGACAAGAGTACGGGGAGATGGCGGCATGATCGAGCCGCAGCCCGTCACCGTCACCGTCAACGGCGCCCGCGTCCACCGCTTCGTCGAGCCGCGGGTCTCGCTCGCCGACTTCCTGCGGCGCGATCTCGGCCTCACCGGCACCCATCTCGGCTGCGAGGTCGGCGCTTGCGGCGCCTGTATCGTCAATCTCAACGGACAGCCGGTCCATGCCTGCCTGATGCTCGCGGTGCAGGCGGACGGGATGCGGATCGACACAATCGAAGGCCTGTCGGATTCCGGCGAACTCGCCGAACTGCAGGCGGCCTTCCACGCCCGCAACGCCCTGCAATGCGGTTTCTGCACGCCGGGCATCCTCGTGATCGCCCGTGACTTTCTCCGCGACTGCCGCGCCAGCGGACGCAGGCCCACGCGTGCGGCGATCCGCGACGCGCTCTCGGGCAATTACTGTCGCTGTACCGGTTACGAGGCGATCGTCGACGCCATCGAGAGCGTCGCGGGCGCAGCCCCGATGCGGGAGGATGCGGCGTGAGCGCGGCGACCGACAGCCCAACCCACCGCGGCGAGAAGGGCCGCTATATCGGCCGCGGCCTGCCGCGTCCGGGCGCCAAGCGCCTGCTGGCGGGGCGGGGCCGCTACACCGACGACGTGAGCCTGCCGCGCATGCTCCACGCCGCCTTCCTGCGCAGCCCCTACGCCCATGCCCGGCTCGGCGCCATCGACGTGTTGGAGGCCGCCGCGATGCCCGGGGTGCACCGGGTGCTGACGGGCGCGGATTTTTCCGCGATCTGCACACCGTGGGTCGGAACGCTCAGCCATTTCAAGGGCATGCGATCGGCGCCCCAACTGCCGCTGCCCCTCGAGAAGGTCGTCTGGGCCGGGCAGCCGGTGGTGATGGTGGTGGCCGAGACTCGCGCCGAGGCAGAGGACGCGCTCGAAGCGGTCCAGGTGGAGTTCGAGGAGCTGGAGGCGGTGGTCGATCTCGACGCCGCCCGCGCGCCCGACGCGCCCCGCATCGACGCGGACGCGACCGACAACATCCTGTTCCGCACCCGCATCGAGTTGGGCTCGACGGCGGAGGCCTTCGCGGGAGCGCACAGCGTCGCGGTCGATCTGCGCTTCGGCCGGCACACGGCGGTAACGATGGAGCCGCGCGCCACGCTCGCCGATTTCGACCCGAGCGAGGAGCGGCTCACCGTCCACCAATCGACCCAGACGCCCTACCAGTTCCAGGATCTCTACGCCCGCCATTTCGGCCTGTCCGAGGCGCGGGTGCGGGTGATCGCGCCCGATGTCGGCGGCTCCTTCGGTATGAAGCTGCACGTCTATCACGAAGACATGGCGGTGGTGGGCGCGAGCCTCCTGCTCAAGCGTCCGGTGAAGTTCACCGCCGACCGGATGGAGGCCTTCGCCAGCGACATCCACGCCCGCGACCACCGGGTGCGCGCCCGCCTCGCCTTCGCTCCGGACGGCACCCTGACCGCGATCGAGGTGGACGACGTGACCGGCGTCGGCCCGTTCTCGGCCTATCCGCGCACCAGCGCGGTCGAGGGCAACCAAGTCGTGCGCCTGATCGGCGCGCCCTACCGACTCACCGATTACCGCGCCGACCTCACCGTGGTGGCGCAGAACAAGGTGCAGATGAGCCAGTACCGTGCGGTCGGCCACCCGATCGCCTGCGCGGTGACGGAGCGTCTCGTCGATCTCGCCGCGGACCGGCTCGGCCTCGACCCGTTCGAGATCCGGCGGCGCAACTACGTGACCGACGACATGTACCCGCACACCACGCCGAGCGGGTACCGGTTCGAGAAGCTCTCGCTCGCGACCTGCCTTTCGCGCCTCCACGACCTGATGGACTATCCACGCCTGCGCGTCGAGCAGGCCGCACTGCGGGAGAAAGGCGTTCATCGCGGCATCGGCATCGCCACCTATGTCGAGATCACCAACCCGACGCCCGCCTTCTACGGGGTCGGCGGCGCCCACATCTCGGCGCAGGACGGCTGCGTCCTCAAGCTGACGCCCGCGGGCGAGGTGCAGTGCGCCATCAGCATCACCGAGCAGGGCCAGGGCAGCGAGGCCATCGTCGGCCAGATCGTCGCCGAGGGGCTCGGCGTCGACCGGGACTGCATCCGGGTGCTCACCGGCGACACCGAGACGACGCCCTCGGGCGGGGCCACCTGGGCCTGCCGCGGCGCCGGCATCGGCGGCGAGACCGCGCTCCAGGCGAGCGGCAAGCTGAAGCGGCGCATCCTCGAGATCGCCGCCGCGATCCTACAGGCGGAGGCCGGTGCGCTCGACATCCGCGAGGGCGTGGTGACAAATGCCGACGGCGCGCCGCGTATGACGCTGAAGGAGCTGGCGAACCTCGCCTATTACCGCTCCGACCTGCTGCCACCGGACGTTTCGCCGGCGCTGACGGTGGCGCACCACTTCGCCCCGCGCGGCTATCCCTTCGCCTTCACCAACGGCATCCACGGCAGCCTCGTCGAGATCGATGTCGAGACCGGCTTCGTCACCCTCCTCAAGCACTGGGTGGTTGAGGATTGTGGGCGGGTCATAAACCCGCTGTTGGTGGACGAGCAGATCCGCGGCGGCGTGGTGCAGGGGCTCGGTGCCGCCTTCTTCGAAGAGTGCCGCTACGGCGAGACCGGTCAGCTCCTGAATGGCTCGATGACCGATTACCTCGTGCCGATGGCCTGCGAGATGCCGGACATCGTGATCGCCCATGTCGAGACGCCGACGGGCGACACCGAACTCGGGGCCAAGGGTGTTGGCGAGGCCGGCACCGCCGCCGCCTCGGGTGCGGCGCTGAACGCCGTCAACGACGCCCTGCGCCCGCTGGGCGCCAGCGTCTCGCAGCTGCCGATGACGCCCGAACGCATCTTGAGGGCGCTCGACGTGATCTGAGCGCGCTCATTCGACTTCGCGACGCGGGCCGCACGCATGAGCCCGCGCGACGACAGGGAGAGAACGATGATCCGACAGGGACCGGGATACAGCGCCGTCTCGCGCCGCACGCTCGTGCGGGGCATGGCTGCGGCCGGCGCGCTCGCCGGGATCGGCATGCCCTTCGTCGCCCAGGCGGCGGAGCCGATCCGCATCGGCTTCCCGACGCCGGTCACCGGCCCGTTCGGCGCCGAGGCCAAGGACCAGATCCGCTCGGCGGAGCTGGCCGTGAAGCAGTTCAACGAGGCCGGCGGCCTGAACGGTCGAATGGCCGAGCTGCTGGTGCGCGACGACAAGCTCAACCCCGGCGAGGCCGCGACCCGGACGCTGGAGCTGATCGAAAAGGATCGGGCTCACTTCATCGTCGGCGCCCTGTCGAGCGCAGTGCAGCTTTCGGTCAACGAGATCACCCGCTCGCGCAAGGTGCTCTACATCTCGATCAGCCAGTCCGACACGATCAACGAGGCTAAGGACTTCAGCCGCCACACCTTTCACGAGGCTCTGAACCCGCACATGACCACCGCAGCGGTGGCTAAGCACGCCTTCAAGAAGGGCACGCGGGTCGCCTACCTCGTCGCCGACTACGCCTACGGCCACGAGATGCTGCGCGGCTTCAAGCGCGCGGCGGCCGCCATCGGGGCCGAGACGGCGGGCGAGATCCTGCACCCGTTCGGCGCGCCCGACTATTCGACCTTCATGCCGCGCCTGCGCTCGATGCGCCCAGACATCCTCTGCATCTGCAATTTCGGCCGCGACCAAGCCAACAGCATCAAGCAGGCCAACGATTTCGGTCTGAAGAAGGCCGCGCGGATCGTTGTGCCGGTGCTGCTGCACAACCAGCGCCTCGCGGGCGGTGCCGACGCCTTCGAGGGCGTGGTGGGTGCCAGCAACTACTACTGGCGTCTCGGAGAGACAGTGCCCTCGGCCAAGGCCTTCAACGACGCCTTCCGCGCGGCCTATGGCGGCGCACTGCCCACCGATTATGGTGCCTACGGCTACACGGCCGTGCGCTCCCTGCTGATGGCGGTGCAAGCGGCAGGCGACACCGACACGGACCGGGTGATCGCCGCGCTGGAGGCGCTGCAATACGACGTCGCCAAGGGCTCCGAGCGCTACCGAGCCTGCGACCACCAAGCGATCCAGTCGGTGCTCATCACGGAATCCAAGAAGAAGTCCGAGATGCAGGGCGAGGCCGACCTGTTCAAGATCCTTGAGGTCGAGCCGGGCGCGGAGGCGATGCTGCGCTCCTGCGACGAACTTGGCCACCGGGCCTGACGCGAGCGGGGGCGGCCATGGATCCGGGATTCCTCGACCTCGAACTCATCGCAATGCAGCTCTTCTCGGGCGTAGCGCTCGGCGCCGTGTTCGTGATGCTGGCGCTCGGCCTGTCGATCATCTTCGGCATGCTCGGCATCGTGAACTTCGCCCACGGCAACGTCTTCATGGTCGGCGCCTATGCGGGCGTGTTCGTGATGGAGCGCACGGGCTCATTCTGGGCCGCGCTGCTGTTTGGGCCGCTGATGGTCGGGGCACTGGGCCTCCTGATCGAACGCTTCCTGATCCGGCCGTTGGCCGGGCGCTCGCCGGACGATCCGCTGCTGCTCACGTTCGGGCTCGGCTACGTGCTGGTGGAGGGCGTCCGCATCCTGTTCGGCTCGGACGGCCTGCCCTTCGCCACGCCTGAGGAACTCTCGGGCGTGGCCGATCTCGGCATCGGCTTCTTTCCGATTTACCGGCTGTTCGTGGTGGGCGTGGTGGCGCTGGTCCTCGTCGCCCTCTGGTACGGGCTGGAGCGCACGCGGCTCGGCCTGATCGTGCGGGCCGGCGCCCGCGACCCCGAGATCCTGCGGGTGCTCGGCGTCGATATCCAGCGGCTCTGGCTCTGGGTGTTCGCGCTCGGTATCGCGCTGGCCGCGCTCGGCGGCGTGCTCGCCGCCCCGATGCGCTCGGTGAATCCGGAGATGGGCAACGTCGTACTGGGCGAAGCCTTCGCCGTCACGGTGATCGGCGGAATGGGCTCGCTGATGGGCTCGGTCGTGGCCGGGCTGCTTGTCGGCATCGTGGTCTCGATGACCGCGCTCTTCGCCCCCGAGATGGCGAGCATCGCGATGTTCGCCTTCATGGCCCTGGTTCTGCTGGTCCGGCCGCAGGGCCTGTTCGGCAAGCCCGGCCTCGGCGTCTGAGGAGCCCCGCAATGCAGACCCTCGACCAGACCGTCGTCGCGGCACCGCCGAAGGTGCCGCGACGCTCGCCGATCGCCCTCGACGGCGTCTCGCGCTGGCGCGCGCCGCTTTCGATCCTCGCGCTGCTGGCGCTGCCCTTCCTGCTTCCCTCGCAGGCACTCGCGGTCAACGTGCTGATCTACGGGCTCTACGCCGTCGGCTACAACCTGCTCTACGGCTATACCGGCCTGCTCTCCTTCGGCCACGCCGCCTTCTTCGGCACGGGGGCCTACCTCACCGGGATCGGCATCGGCGCGTTCGGCCTGCACCCGCTGTTGGCGATGGCGCTGGCGGTCGTCGCCGCGAGCGGGCTGGCACTCGTCATCGGCACCGTGTCGATCCGCTCGCGCGGCATCTACTTCGCCATGGTGACGCTGGCGCTCGCCCAACTCGTCTACTACGTCGCGCTCCAAGCCTCCTCCTGGACCGGGGGCGAGAACGGTCTTCGCGGCTTCACGGTCTCGACCATCGACCTCGGGATCGTCTCCCTCAACATCCTGAACCCGCTGACGAAGTACCTCTTCGTGCTGGCCTTCGTCGGCGCGGCGCTCGCGCTGATCTCGCGCATCCTCGCCTCGCCCTTCGGCGCGGTGATCGAGGCGATCCGCGAGAACGAGACCCGGGCCCGCGCCTGCGGCTTCGACGTGGAGCGCACCAAGCTCCTCGCCTTCGTGCTGTCGGGCCTGTTCTGCGGCCTGAGCGGAGCGCTCTCGGCGATCCACCTCTCGATCGTGCCGCTGGACAGCCTCGCCTACCACACCTCCGGCACGGCGGTTGTGATGACGCTGGTGGGCGGCGCGGGCACCTTCTTCGGCCCCTTCGTCGGCGCCCTGACCGTGCTGGTGCTGGAGGACGTCCTGAGCCTCTGGACGCCGCACTGGCAGCTCGCGCTCGGCTCCGTCTTCATCCTGTTCGTGCTGTTCCTGCCCCGCGGCCTTTGGGGCACGGCGCTGGGGCGGCTCACCGCGTTGCGGGGGCGCCGATGAACCCTGTTTCGAACCCCATCCTCGAAGTCGAGAACCTCGGCCGGCGCTTTGGCGCCTTCACCGCCCTCGAAGGCGTCTCGGCTGCCTTCGGCGAAGGGCGCATCACCGCCATCATCGGCCCGAACGGGGCGGGCAAGAGCACGTTCTTCAACCTGCTCTCCGGCGCCCTCAAGCCGACGAGCGGGAGCTTGCGCTTCTCCGGCCGCGACATGAGCCGTGTGCCCCAGGCGCGCTTTGCCCATCTCGGCATTGCCCGCTCCTACCAGATCACCAACCTGTTCCCGCGCCTGACTGCCCACGAGAACGTGCGCACGGCGATCCAGGCCCGCACCCGCCGCTACGATTTCTGGAGCCGGCGCGACGCGCTCACCGGCCTCGGCACGCGCGCCGACGAGATCCTCGACGCGGTCGGCCTCTCAGGCCGCCGCGACCGGACCGCCGCCTCGCTCGCCCACGGCGAGCAGCGGGCCCTGGAGATCGGTATCGCGCTCGCCGCCGACCCGAAGCTGCTGCTGCTCGACGAGCCCACCGCCGGCATGGGCCCGGAGGAGACCAAGGAGATGGTGGCGCTGCTGCGCCGCCTGGGTGAGAGCCGCACCATCCTGCTGGTCGAGCACAAGATGAAAATGATCCTCGGCCTGTCCGAGCGGATCCTTGTGCTGCATCACGGCCGGCTCATCGCCGACGGGACGCCGTCCGAGATCCAGACCGACCGGGAAGTACGCCGAGTCTATCTCGGCCAGAGCGGCGGTTACGGCCATGCTTGAGATCGATCGCCTCGACGCATGGTACGGCCCGAGCCATGTCCTGCACGGCCTCTCCCTCGAGGTGCGGCCGGGTGAGATCCTGGCGCTGGTCGGCCGCAATGGCGCGGGCAAGACCACGACCATGAAGGCCGTGATGGGCCTGATCCCGAAGGTCGCCGGTAGCGTCCGCTTCCTCGGGGAGGATCTGCTCGGGCGCCCGGCCCATGCCCGCTTTCCGCTGGGCCTGGCTTACGTGCCCGAGGACCGACGCATCGTGCCCGGCCTCACCGTGCGCGAGAACCTGAAGCTCGGTCTGCTGCGCGCACCGGCCTCCATCAAGGAGGGACCGGCCATCGCCGAGATCGCCGAGACCTTCCCGCGCCTCGCCGAGCGGCTCGACCAAACGGCCGTGACGATGTCCGGCGGCGAGCAGCAGATGCTCGCCATCGCTCGCGCGATGATCGCGCGCCCCAAGCTGATCCTGCTCGACGAGCCCTCCGAGGGCATCATGCCGGTGCTGGTCGAGGAGATGGGTCGGCTGTTCGTGTCTCTGCGCGGGCGCGGCGTGACGCTGCTGCTCGTGGAGCAGAACGTCGAATGGGCGCTCAACCTCGCCGACCGCGCCGTCATCATCGATCAGGGCGCGGTCGTGCACGAGAGCTCGGCCGCGGCCCTTCGCGCCGATACCGCGATTCAGGATCGCTACTGCGCGGTCTGACCGCCACGACCCGTTACGGGAGGTAAGCCATGGATATCACAGGCGAGTACCGCATCGCGGCGCCGCGCGCGGCCGTCTGGGCCGCCCTGAACGACCCGGAAGTGCTCGCCCGCTGCATCCCCGGCTGCAAGGAGCTGACGCAGGCCTCGCCCGAGGAGCTGGCCGCCAAGGTCGCCCTGAAGGTCGGTCCGGTCTCGGCAACCTTCGCCGGTACCGTGCGGTTCGAGGACATCCGCGCCCCGGAGGGCTACACCCTGGTCGGGCAGGGCAACGGCGGCATGGCGGGCTTCGCCAAGGGCCGCGCCGTCGTCTCGCTCCGCGAGGAGGGTGCGGACACCGTGCTGACCTACGAGGCCAAGGCCGAGATCGGCGGCAAGATCGCCTCACTCGGCGGACGTCTGATCCAGGGGACCTCGCGCAAGCTCGCCGACCAGTTCTTCGGCACCTTCACCGCCGAACTCGGAGCGCCCGTGCCTGCCTCCGAAGCGGCCGTCGCCGCCCCCTGAACGCCCCTTTCACCGAAGCTTCGAAGATCCACCGGCCCGCAAGGCTGGCACGGACAGGACAGAGCCATGCCTCAAGAGATTCCGCACTTCATCGATGGCGCCCGCGCCTCGGGCCGCTCCGGCCGCACCGCGCCGGTCTACAATCCGGCCACCGGCGAGGAGACCGGCGCGGTGGCGCTGGCGAGCCGCGACGAGGTCGAGGCCGCGGTGGCATCGGCCAAGGCCGCCTTCCCGGCCTGGGCGGCCACGCCGCCCCTGCGCCGCGCGCGCATCCTCAACCGCTTCCTGCGCATCCTCGAGGAGCGCACCGACGAACTCGCTGCCGTCATCACCGCCGAGCACGGCAAGGTGCTTTCGGACGCCAAGGGCGAGATCCAGCGCGGGGCCGAAGTCGTGGAATTCGCCACCGGCATCCCGCAGCTTCTAAAGGGCGAGGTGACCGAGAATGTCGGCACCCGCGTCGACAGCCACTCCCTGCGCCAGCCGCTGGGCGTGGTCGCCGGCATCACGCCGTTCAACTTCCCCGCCATGGTGCCGATGTGGATGTTTCCCGTGGCGCTCGCCTGCGGCAACTGCTTCGTCCTGAAGCCCTCTGAGCGTGACCCGTCCACCGCTTTGCGGATGGCCGAGTGGCTCAAGGAGGCCGGCCTGCCCGATGGCGTGTTCCAGGTGGTGCAGGGTGACAAGGAGGCGGTCGACGCGCTCTTGCACAGCCCCGGCATCAGCGCGATCAGCTTCGTCGGCTCGACCCCGATCGCCCGCTACATCTACGCGACTGCCACCAGTACCGGGAAGCGCGCTCAGGCGCTGGGCGGCGCCAAGAACCACATGATCGTCATGCCCGATGCCGACTTGGATCAGGCGGTCGATGCCCTGATGGGCGCAGCCTACGGCTCGGCGGGCGAGCGCTGCATGGCAGTCTCGGTGGCGGTGCCGGTCGGCGAGCGGACCGCCGACGCCCTGATCGAGCGGCTGATCCCGAAGGTGCGCGCCCTCAAGGTCGGCCCCGGCACCGACCCCGAGTCCGAGATGGGCCCTCTGGTGACGCGCCAGCACTACGAGAAGGTGCGCGGCTACATCGATCAGGGCGTGGCCGAGGGCGCCGAGCTCTTGGTCGACGGGCGCGATCTCAAGCTCCAGGGCTACGAGGCGGGCTACTTCATCGGCGGCTCGCTGTTCGACCGGGTGACGCCGGAGATGCGGATCTACCGGGAGGAGATCTTCGGGCCGGTCCTGGCCGTGACTCGGGTGCCGGACTACGCCGCGGCCGCGCAGCTCATCAACGAGCACGAGTTCGGCAACGGCACCGCGATCTTCACCCGCGACGGCGACGCGGCACGCGAGTTCGCCCACGCGATCGAGGTCGGCATGGTCGGCATCAACGTACCGATTCCGGTGCCGATGGCCTTCCACTCCTTCGGCGGCTGGAAGGCTTCGCTGTTCGGCGACCACCACATGCACGGGCCGGAGGGCGTGCGCTTCTACACGCGCCTCAAGACGATCACGACCCGCTGGCCGACCGGCATCCGTACCGGCGCCGACTTCGTGATGCCGACCATGCAGTAACGCAGGCAGGTTGGCCGATACGCAGGAGGTCAAAAATTGGCCTCCTGCAGACTTTGATGCCTATCGCGAGCCTGCGCTTAGCGACCAATCCAAGAGCCTGACGTAACCTCGTGCTCATGCTGATCGCGTTCGAATAGGCGCGGGATCTAATGACGCTGGAAGAACTCTGTCCACCCCACTCGGGCAAATCGGTGAGCGGGGGCCAAGTCGTTCAGTCCGGCCTCCTAGATGTTTGGTCCCGGCATTTGGTGGAGCGGGTTTGACCTGAAGCGGCTGGGCTCGGCGGACCATGCTTTGCAGATGGCCTCGTAGGGCGTGAGACCGCGCAGGGTCTTCAGGCGGCGGCCAAAGTTGTAGGCACTGACGAAGTCGCCCAGGTGAGCGCGGAGTTGCTCGTGGCTGTCGTAGTGATAGCGTTTGACCGTGGCGTCCTTGATCGTGCGGTTCATTCGCTCGACCTGACCGTTGGTCCAGGGGTGACGCGGCTTTGACAGGCGATGATCGATATCGTTTCGGGCGCAAGCGGACTCGAAGCTGTGGGCTCGGAATGTCTCGCCGGCTGCAATCGCTTCCCTGATGATGGAGGCAGCTGAAGCGACGTTGCCCGGCGTGGTGAAGTGAGTGCCGTTGTCGGTGAGCACCGTGTGCACCTTGTAGGGCACGGCCTCGATGAGATGCCGTAGGAATTCGCCGCGTCGCCTTCTCGTGCAATTGCACGAAGGCGAACTTGGTCGTACGATCGATGGCGACGAGCAGGTAGAGCCGGCCTTCGGCCGTGTGAACCTCGGCCAGATCGATATGGAAGTAGCCGAGCGGATAGGCCTTGAAGCGCGACCGCTTGGGTTTGTCGCCGTCGACCTCCGGCAATCGGCTGATCCCATGGCGCTGCAGGCAGCGATGCAGCGACGAGCGGGTCAGGTGCGGGATCGTGGCCTGCAGCGCATAGAGGCAGTCGTCCAGCGGCAGGAGCGTGTGACGCCGAAAGGCCGACCACCACCGCTTCGTCTTCGGGTGACAGCACCGTCGAGTGCGGATCCTTTGGACCGGTGCACTGGTCGGCGACCGAGGTCCGCTGGCGCCACTTGGCGACCGTCTTCGGGTTGATCCCATAGCGCTTCGAGAGCGCCCTCAGGCTCGCTTGACTATGCTGGATCGCTCGACGGATCGTCTCAGTCGTCGTGGCGCTGCCGTGAAGAACCTGGCCCATAGCGCGTCCCTCCACTCCAGTGTGAAGAGTGCACCATCAAACCCTGGGATCAAACATCCAAAGCACCGGGACCGACAAAATCATAGCGCGCCAACTCCTGACCCTTCTCAGGCCATCGGAAGGTCTGCATATCTGCAGTCCGATTGGCCTCGGAAGAGCGAGCATAGCTGTCAGCTTCCCGTCCGGTTAGAGAGCGCTAGGCAGAAAGACGGACTTTACTATTTGGCCTGCTGCCGGTTTCACGGACACCCGGTTTAGGTGTGATGGTGAAGCCGGAGGTGCTCCATGCAACGTCGCAAGTTGGCGCGTGAGTTTAAGATTGAGGCGGTTCGACTGGTTCAGGAACGCGGAATCAGTGTTGCGCAAGCGGCGCGCGACCTCGACGTTCACAAGACGATGCTGCATCGCTGCATCGCTGGGTAAAGCAGGCGGCGGCTGATCCGCAACATGTCTTCCCTGGTCAGGGTCAGATGAAGCCCGAGCAGGTTGAGATCGATCGGCTGTGCAAGGAGGTCTCTCGTCCGAAGGCGGAGCGTGACATCCTAGAAAAGCCTGCCACTTACTTTGCGAGGGAAGCGATATGAAGTTCGCTTTCATCGCAAAGCATCGCGCCGTCTGGCTGGTGCTGCGATAGCGACGCCATCCGTCATCAGATCGAGGCGACGGGGGCAGCGCCCAACATCCCGCCAAAGTCCAACCGCCGGTGGAAGCCGTGCTTTTCCCCCGTCCCGTTCAAGGGATGCAACGCCATCGAGCCCATGTTCGCGCGCCTTAAGGATTTCCGCCGCATCGCCACCCGATACGACCGCCTGGCAGCCAACTACCCGGTCGCCGTCTGCATCGCCGCAACTGTCAGCTACTGGTTATGATTCCGGAGCCTAAGCCCACTTTGTCTCCCTTGATGGGACGTAACCATGAGAGCGGGGAGCTGCTTCATAGCGTAGTCGATAAAGCTTCGCGCCTTTGCTGGCAGGAGGCGTGAAGTCGTGACGATGTAGACAGGTGTTGGCGCCAGATCCCACTCCGGCAGCACCTGCACCAACCGCCCATTCGTAACATCGCGCTCGACGCTGAGGTGGTGAGCGTTGAAAATCCCCTGACCTGCCAGTGCAAATCGGCGCGCGAGGCTTGGCGAGTTGCAAGAGATCGGGCCGCTTACAGCCACTGAAACGATTTCGCTGCCGCGGGTGAACGACCAGGTCGTGCCTGCACCGCCATCGGACACGATGGAATGGTGTACTGAAAGGCATTCAGGCGTTCTCAGCGAGCCTTCAGCGCTGAGATAGGACGGCGCGGCGAAAAGCCCGTTCTCCACTTCAGCTACTTTGCGTACGATCAGCGAGGTTTCACGCGGCTCCTTGATGGCAATCGCGAGGTCGTAGCTGTCGCTCACCAGATCGACGGGAGTGGGCTTCAGATCGACGTGGACGCTAATATTCTCGTAAACGGACGAAAAATCGGTGACGATCCTTGAGAGGTGATGCAACACCCAAAAATCCGGCGGGGCAGCGATCTTCAGCAGGCCGCTCGGCCCCCTGGCTTCAGCGACGAGGTTATCGAGGACCTGTTGTGCCTCGTCAACAAGACGGGTTGCTTGTGCAAGATAGACTTCGCCGTAAGACGTTAAGATGAGCTTGCGAGTGTTACGGTCGAGAAGGCGCAGACCAACCGATTGTTCAAACGATGCAATTCGCCGCGAGAGCGAGGAGATCGGCATGCCTAGTGCTACTGCGGCTTGGCTGAAGCTTTTCCGTTTAGCCACCTCGACGAACAGCGCCATGTCACGCAGCACCTGGGAATTCGGCATGTGTTTGTCGTGCCCTCGTGATCACCCGAATTAGGGCTTTCACAGTCCCAGCTTCCGGAAATTTCCGCACGTTATGAGAGGTAGATACAACGGCTTGCGAAGGCCTCTTCAACGCTAGGATCGTCCAAACCGCTCTTAGGTCGGACACCTAACAAATGGCACAAAACCAATCCATGAAGAAGGCTATAAATGTCGCAGAGGGAGGTTTTCGGCTGATTTCGAGCCGGAAATATGTTTTTCATAGGATTTTCAAAATTTGACATATACAGACAAAATTCAGATATTTTATTTAAATACACGTCCATTATATAGTATATACATCGGCATTTTTATGGTACGCACGTTTTCTTCTGTGCAATTTGATCGCATATCGAGGTTTGCGCGCTGGCGCTACGAGCAAGGCCAAATCCCCAAACCGAAGCGCTACGCAGCATTCCGACTTGACGAGCGTCCGCTGATCCACAACTCAAATCTTAAATGCCAGCTGCGCGCAATTTAAAAGTGCGCATGGTTTTGCGAGCTACTGCTGCGAAACCCTTGATGTACTGGCCTGCTGCCGGTGATCCGCCCGCATTGAAGTGGTCCGCCCTGAGGTATGGGCTGCGGGCCAGGACGAGGACGGATGGGAACGAAGCGGCACAAGCCGGAGGATGTGGTCACCAAGCTGCGGCAGGAGGACGTGCTGATTGCGCAGGGCCAGAGCGTGGGCGCGGTGATCCGCGCCCTCGGTGTGACGGAGGTGACGTACGACCGTTGGCGCAAGGAGTTCGGCGGCCTGAAGACGGATCAGGTATGACGGATGAAGGACCTGGAGGTCGAGAACCAGCGGCTGCGCAAGGCGATTGCCGACCTGACGCTGGACAAGCTGATCCTGCAGGAGGCGGCTCGGGGAAACTTCCGAGCCCCGCGCGCCGCCGCGCCTGTGTCGAGCCCATCGTGAAGACGATGGAGGTGTCCGAGCGCCGGGCCTGCCGGGCGCTCGGGCAGCATCGCTCGACGCAGCGCAAGGCGCCGCGGGGCAGAGACGACGAGGCCGCCCTGACAGCCGATCTCGTCGAGCTGGCGGCGCGGTAGGGCCGCTACCGCTATCGGAAGATCAGCGCATTGCTGAAGGCCGCCGGCTGGCTAATCAACGACAAGCGCGTGGAGCGGATCTGGCGGCAGGAAGGCCTGAAGGTCCCGGCCAAGCGCGGCCGCATCTGGGACGGGGATGGCTCCTGCCTGCGGCTGCGAGCGCAGCATCGCGATCACGTCTGGTCCTACGACTTCGTCGAGGCTCGCACCCATGACGGGCGCAAGTTCCGGATGCTCAAGGTGGTCGATGCGTTCACGCGTGAGTGCCTGGCGATCCGGGTGGCGCGCAAACTCAAGGCGGCGGACGTCATCGACGTGCTGTCCGACCTGCTCATTTTACGCGGTGTGCCGGGCCACATCCGCTCGGACAACGGTCCGGAGTTCATGGCCACGTCGGTCCAGGCCTGGATCACCGGCGTCGGCGCGAAGACCGCCTGCATCGCACCCGGATCGCCATGGGAGAACGGTTGCGTCGAAAGCTTTAACGCACGGCGACGAGACGAGTTCTTGAACGGCGAGATCTTCTACACGCTCAAGGAGGCGCAGATCGTGATCGAGAGTTGGCGACGACACGACAACGGCGTGCGTCCGCACGCTTCACTCGGCTACCGGCCGCCAGCCCCGGAGGTGTTCGTGCCCGCCTCACCCGACCAGCTCCGCCGGCCAAGCTAACCGTGGATCAGAGCCCGACCCTGCACTAACTTTGAACTTGCACCACCCAGTGGGGGCCGATCACCTGCGCTCTGAGCGCATCAACCCAGTCCGAAACTTCGTCCGGGGTGACGCGGGCGAGGTCGTCGTGGCCGACGGACGCTTCCAGCGTGGCCAGGGCCGGCCGCCAGCGCTTCCGGGTGGAGGCCGCGAGCTTCGATTCCTCGGCGTACTTCGCGAACCATTCGTCCAAGGGCAGGACGAGCGTCGCAGGCTTGTCCGGCTGCTCCGGAAACCGCCCCGCCCGTGGGTCGGGGCTGAAGTCCCCGACGAGATACTTCTCGCTCTGCTCGACGGCCTGAAGGATCGCCTTGGCGATCGCGAACTCGAGCCCGCCCCGCGTCTCCGGGTCGACGACCAGTCCCTTGCGCGCGAGGTGGGCGTCGATCTCCCCTCCGTAGAAGCGCAAGACCTCGTTGCGATTCTTTGGGCTGCAATCCTTGATGTAGCGTTCGATGACCCCGGCCGTCATCAGGTTGAAGAAGGGCAAGAACTGGCCTGCCTGGAACTTGGGGATGAGGGCCTCGTAGACCTCGCCAGCGATGGCGTTGATCTCAAGGATGTTCAGCCGCCGCACGCCGATCCGAAGGTTCGCCCAGCGCTGCTCGACCAATGCGGCATGCGCGGCGTGGCGGCGCTTGGCCTCGCCGACGTCCTTCGTCCCGAGGCTCGCCTTCTCCTCACGCCGGCCGACGAGCGCCACGAAATCCTTCGGGATCCGCCTTCGGAACCAGAAGACACCGGTCTTGGGATGGGGCCAGGGACGCGACATTGCCAGAACCACGCGCGTACCACCGGACGGCCGCGAAGTCGCTGTTCCCCTTGTACAAGTCTGAAAAATAAGGCTTTTCAGGCTGAATGGCGGAGAGGGGGGGATTCGAACCCCCGATGGGCTTGCACCCATGCCGCATTTCGAGTGCGGTGCATTCAACCGCTCTGCCACCTCTCCGCAGAGGTGTCGTATCGACGCGGAGCGCCCTAGCACGGGGCGGGCCGGGCCACAAGCCGGCTTCGCAGAGGATCGGGGACTTCGCCGGCTGAGCCCTTGCGGATGGATGGCCCTGCGGTGTTCATGCCACGCATGTCCGATCTGTTCGCTTCCGCCGGTCTCGATACGGGCGCGCCCCGGCCGCTTGCGGATCGTCTGCGTCCGCGCCGCCTCGCGGAAGTTGTGGGGCAGGAACATCTCACGGGGCCGGACGGTGCGCTGACGCGTCTGCTCGCCTCCCGCAGCCTCGGCTCGCTCGTGTTCTGGGGGCCGCCCGGCACCGGCAAGACCACCGTGGCGCGGCTGCTCGCGCACGAGACCGACCTGCATTTCGAGCAGATCTCGGCGATCTTCTCCGGCATCGCCGAACTGCGAAAGGTGTTCGAGGCGGCACGCAAGCGGCGCGCAACGGGTCAGGGCACGCTCCTGTTCGTCGATGAGATCCATCGCTTCAATCGCGCGCAGCTCGATGCCTTCCTGCCGGTGATGGAAGACGGGACCGTCACGCTCGTCGGCGCGACGACGGAGAATCCGTCGTTCGAACTGAATGCCGCTCTGTTGTCGCGCGCGCGGGTGCTGCTGTTCCGTGCGTTGGACGCGCCCGCCCTCGCCCGGCTGCTGGCCCGGGCCGAGGAGATGGATAGCCAGCCCCTCCCCCTCGACGAGGAGGCGCGTGCGGCGCTGGTTCGCATGGCCGATGGCGACGGGCGCGCGGCGCTGACGCTTGCGGAAGAGGTGTGGCGCTCGGCGCGTCCCGGCGAGATTCTCGACGCAGAAAAGCTCCAGACCCTCGTGCAGCGCCGCGCGCCGATCTACGACAAAGCGCAGGAGGGGCACTACAACCTCATCTCCGCACTGCATAAGACGGTGCGCGGCTCGGACCCCGACGCGGCACTCTATTACCTTTGCCGCATGCTGGATGCCGGCGAGGACCGATTGTTCATCGCCCGGCGCCTCGTGCGGATGGCGGTGGAGGATATCGGGCTCGCCGACCCACAGGCCCTCGTCGTCGCAAACGCGGCCAAGGACGCCTTCGACTTCCTCGGCTCGCCCGAGGGCGAACTCGCGCTGGCACAGGTAACCGTCTACCTCGCCTGCGCCCCGAAATCGAACGCGGTCTACACGGCCTACAAGGCGGCGACACGGGTAGCGAAGGCTGCGGGCTCGCTCGCGCCGCCGCGCACCATCCTCAACGCCCCCACGGGGCTGATGCGACGGATCGGCTACGGCGAGGGCTATCGCTACGACCACGATGAGCCCGATGCCTTCTCGGGCCAGGATTACTGGCCGGAAGCGCTCGGGCGCCAGCACTTCTACGAGCCGACCGACCGGGGCATGGAGACGCGCTACCGGGAGCGGCTGGCCTACTGGGAACGGCTGCGGCAGGAGCGCCGCGGCAACGATTGACCGTCAGGAACGACATCAAGGGATCGCGACCGATCATGCAGGCCTACACCGCGCTCACCGCCACCTTCGCCCGCCTCGGCGCGCTGGAGGATGCGAGCGGCATCCTTGGCTGGGACACGCAGACGCAGATGCCGGACGGCGCCTCCGAAACACGCGGCGAACAGCTGGCCGTGCTGAGCGTGCTCGCCCACGAGATCCTCACCGACCCGCGCAACGCGGAGCGGTTCGACGCGGCGGCGACCGAGGCCGACCTCGGCGAATGGGAGCGGGCCAACCTGCGCGAGATGCACCGGGCTTATGCCCATGCGGCGGCGGTGCCGGGCGATCTCGTTGCGGCGGCGTCGAAAGCGGCGACGCGCTGTGAGATGGTCTGGCGCGAGGCGCGGCGCGATTCGGATTTCGCGCGCCTGCGTCCGCATCTCGAAGAGGTGCTGCAACTGCGACGCCGTGTCGGCGAGGCCAAGGGGGCGGCGCTCGGCCTTGCGCCCTACGATGCGCTGCTGGACGGCTACGACCCCGGTATGCGGCGCGCCCGCATCGATCCGATCTTCGACGCGCTGCGCGCCGTCCTGCCGGATCTGGTCGTCGCGGTGCGCGAACGGCAGGCGGCCGACGCCCCTCCCCTGCCGCTGCCGGGTCCGTTTCCGGTGGCGATCCAGCGGGAGATCGGTCTGGGGCTGATGCGGGCCGTCGGGTTCGATTTCACGCGCGGACGGCTCGATGTCAGCCTGCATCCGTTCTGTGGCGGGGCCACCGACGACGTCCGCATCACCACCCGCTACGACGAGGCGAGCGCCACCGGAGCGCTGATGGGTGTGCTGCACGAGACCGGCCACGCGCTCTACGAACAGGGCCGCCCGGCGGCGTGGCGCCACCAACCGGTGGGGCAGGCCCGCGGCATGAGCCTGCACGAGAGCCAATCGCTGCTCGTCGAGATGCAGGCTTGTCGCTCGGCCGAGTTCTGCGCCTTCCTCGCACCGACCCTGCGCATGGCGTTCGGCGGCGAAGGGCCGGCCTGGGAGGCGGAGAACCTGCACCGCCTCTACACCCGCGTCGAGCCGGGCTTCATCCGAGTCGATGCCGACGAGGTTACCTACCCGGCCCACATCCTGCTGCGGTACCGCCTGGAGACGGCGATGATCGCCGGTGATCTCGCGGTCGCCGACCTGCCGGGCGCCTTCAATGACGGCATGAAGGAGCTGCTGGGGCTCACCGTGCCCGATGACCGGCACGGTTGCCTTCAGGACATCCACTGGCCGGGCGGCAGCTTCGGCTACTTCCCGACCTACACCCTCGGAGCGCTGGCCGCCACGCAGCTTTTCAAGGCCGCCTGCGCCGCCCATCCCGGCATCCGCCCGGCGCTCGCGGAGGGCGATTTTTCGCAGTTGCGCGGCTGGCTGCGGGAAAACGTCCATGCCCGGGCGAGCCTGATGGACACCGACATGTTGCTGACCGCCGCGACCGGAAAGCCGCTCGGGGCAGAGGATTTCCTGGCGCATCTGCGCCGCCGCTATCTCGGAGCGGCTTAGGAATGGGTCGAACGAGATTGCCGGGCAGTCGCTTCTGGGATTGCACTCTGAGGCCGGGGGCCGTAACGGGGCCGCCCTCCCCTTAGAATCCAAGCGATCCGGTCCCATGGCGGCCTGCGGCCTCGATTTCGGCACGTCCAACACCACCCTCGGGATCGGCACGGACGTCCGTCCGACCTTGGTGCCGCTGGAAGGGACACATCGTACCTTGCCGAGCGCGATCTTCTTCGCGCCCGGCCATGAGGCGCAGATCGGGCGGGAGGCGATCGAGGCCTATGTCGAGGGCACGCCCGGCCGCCTGATGCGGGCGCTCAAATCCGTGCTCGGCTCCCCCCTGATCGAGGAGACCACGCCGGTCGGGCGCGAGCGCATCCGCTTCCGCGATGTCATCGCCCGCTATCTCACCCTGGTGAAGGCGCGTGGCGAGGCGCAAGCCGGCGTCGAACTCGACACCGTGGTGCATGGGCGCCCGGTCCACTTCGTCGACAACGACCCGGCAGCCGACCGCAAGGCGGAGGACACGCTGAGGCAGATCGCCGAGAGCATCGGCTTCTGCCACGTCCGCTTCCAGTACGAGCCGATCGCCGCCGCGCTCGATTACGAGCGCACGGTGACGTCGGAGGAGATCGCGCTGATCGCCGATATCGGCGGCGGTACGTCCGACTTCTCCATCGTCCGGCTCTCGCCCGAGCGGCATCGGCGCGACGAGCGGGCCGAGGACATCCTGGCCAATGACGGCATCCGCATCGGCGGCACCGATTTCGACCGCAACCTCAGCCTCGGCGCGGTGATGCCCCTTCTCGGCCTCGGCAGCCCGATGAAGCGGGCGGACCTCGCCGTGCCGAACGCGTACTTCCACGACCTCGCCACGTGGTCGAGCATCAACCGGCTCTACAATCCCAAGACCCTGCGCGAGATCGACGAGGTGGTGCGCGACGCCGCCCGGCCGGAACTCGTGGCGCGTTTACGCACCGTCGTCGAGGCGGAGCGCGGGCATTCCCTCGCCATGGCGGTGGAGGGGGCCAAGATCGCGGCGTCCGATGCGGGGGCCGGCACGGTCGATCTCGAATGGGTCGAGTCGGGCCTGGCTGCGGATGTAGACCGCTCACGGCTCGCCGGACATACCGACGACCTCGCGCGGCGCATGGCACAGCGGATCGACCGCTGCCTCGATCAAGCCGGGCTGACGGCCGATCGGATCGACGCGCTGTTCCTCACCGGCGGCTCGACCGGCCTGCCGCATGTCCGCGCGGCACTGACCGCCTGCGTGCCGGGGGCGCGGGTGGTCGATGGCGATACGTTCGGTTCGGTCGGACTCGGCCTCACACTGGAGGCGGCGCGGCTCGCGGCCTGACGCGATCACCCCGGTGCGGAACAAGCCCGCGGCATCTTCACCTATGCCGGGCTCTCTCGACAGTTCGAACTAAATCGCCATGTTTCGCGGCTCCCATGCCACGGGGCGCTGAGGCTCGTCGCCATGCGTTGCACGCGGTCGCGGACAGGGATTCTGCCTTGCAACCGCCCGCAGCGCTTTGCGCCGTCATCTCAGGGTGATAGCAGCGGCACATGAAGGGACGTCCACCACATCGCGGGTCCGGCGCAAAGCGCGGACCCGGCGGGTTCGCGCCGCGCGCCGGCACGGGGCCGCGCAGCTCCGCCAAAGACGCCGCGCAGCGCGCCGCCCGCAATCGCGGCGAGGATGCCGCCGAACGCTCGCCCTGGGATGACGGCGCGGCCGGTGAGAGCGCGCCGCGCCCGAAGCGCGTACCCGAAGCCGCCGCACCGAAAGCAGAAGCGCCGCGCGCCAAGCCCCGCTCTGCCAAACCATCCTTTGCAAAGCCTGACCCGGCCCAGGCGCCACCCGCGGAGGCTCCGTCCGGACCGACGCGCCGCGAGCAGCGGGCCGCGGCATCGGCGACGCTGGCAAGCGGCGTGCAGACGCTGACCGTCGATTCCGACGAGGCCGGGATGCGCATCGACCGCTTTCTCGGCGCTCGCTTCCCGCAGCTTCCCTTTACCCGCGTGCAGAGCATCGTCCGCAAGGGCGAGTTGCGGGTCGATGGCAAGCGCGTGAAGCCGAGCGACCGGCTGGAGCCGGGTTCGAGCGTGCGGGTGCCGCCGCTCAAGCTCGACCAGCCGACCGAGAGGCCGCGCAGCGCCGCCAAGATCGACGGAGACGCCGAATTCCTGCGTTCGCTGATCCTCTACGAGGATGCGGACATGATGATCCTCAACAAGCCGTTCGGCCTCGCCGTGCAGGGTGGCACGGGCACTGTGCGCCACGTCGACGGTCTCTTGGAGGCGCTGACCGGGCCGGACGGGCAACGCCCGCGCCTCGTCCACCGCCTCGATAAGGACACCGCCGGTTGCCTGATCGTCGCCAAAACGCGGCTCGCCGCCGCGACCCTGGCCAAGAGCTTCCGCTCCCGTGCCGCGCGCAAGATCTACTGGGCGCTGGTGGCGGGCGTGCCCCGCACCCGCCAGGGCCGGGTCTCGACCTATCTCGTCAAGGACGAGCCGACCGATGCCGATGCGCGGATGCGCGTCGCCAAACACGGCGACGAGGGCGCCAGCCACGCGCTCACCTACTACGCCACGGTCGATCAGGCGGCGCAGAAGCTGGCGTGGCTCTCGCTGAAGCCCGTCACCGGGCGGACGCACCAGTTGCGAGCCCACGCCGCGCATATCGGCCACCCGATCGTCGGCGACCCGAAATACTTCGACGTGGAGAACTGGGAGCTGCCCGGCGGCATTCAGAACCGCCTGCACCTTCTCGCCCGCCGCATCGTGATCCCGCATCCGCGCACCGGCCAGCCGGTCGATGTCAGCGCCCCGCTGCCGCCGCACATGGCGCAGAGCTGGAACCTGCTCGGCTTCGATGCGGCCCGCTACGACCCGATCGTCGAAGCACCGGAAGCCTGAAGGATCCAAGTCTCTTCACGAAAGCGAAGAGAGCCTTGGAACCGAGCCCTGTTGCCATAACTCTCGCTTCGTCAGCCTGCTGCGTGGACGAGGGCATCGCGAGGTGCTTCTATCGGCACCGCGTTTCAGGCCCGGAATCCCGGTGCCGAAGTTCGGATCGACGGGCTACGGTCGGGGTTGCCCGAAGCCCCTCCCCTGCCGCGGCCCGGTACAACGAGGTTCAGGATCGCATGAGGCCCCTTACCCTGTTGTCCGTCGCGCTGGCCGGCCTGCTCTGGGCCGCCGCGCCGGCCGGCGCGGCGCCTCCCGGCGATGGGGCGCCGGGGCAGCCCCAGGGACAGTCGCAAGTACAGCTCCAGGGCGCCCCCCACTCGGCGGCCCCTCCCCCGTCTCAGACGGCACCGGCGGCGCGACCGGCAGGTCAGGGTGTGCGGGCGTCGGAGCGCCGACGCCGCATCTCCTACGCCGCCTGTAACCGCGAATCGCACCGCCGCAGGTTGTCCGGCGGCGCACGACGACGCTTCCTCGTTCGCTGCCGCCTCGGTTACGAGCGGCGCCCGGCCTCGCAGCCGGCGCCCGCTCGCAGGCCATGAGCCGACGGGGCGCTCCGGCCGTGCTCAAGCTGATCGTCTTCGATGTCGATGGCACCCTGATCGACAGCCAGCACCTGATCGTGGAGGCGCAGCATCGCGCCTTCTCCGAGCATGGCTTGGAGGCGCCCCCGCGCAAGGAGGCGCTGTCCGTCGTCGGGCTGTCCCTGCCCGAAGCGTTCCGTCGCCTCGTCGGCGAGGCCGGGCCGATCGAATCGCTCGCGCACAGCTATCGCAAGGCGTTCCAGGCGTTGCGGGTCGATCCCGACTATGAGGAGCCGCTGTTTCCCGGAATGGCCGAATTGGTCGAGCGGCTGCACCGCCGTGACGACATACAGCTCGGCATCGCCACCGGTAAGTCGCGCCGGGGCGTCGATCATCTCGTGGACAAGTACGGCTGGGAGCGCTGGTTCGCCACGATCCAGACCGCCGACGACGCCCCCTCCAAGCCCGATCCGGCCATGCTGCTTCAGGCCATGGCCGAGACCGGCGCTGAGCCGTCGATGACCGTGATGATCGGCGACACGACCTTCGACATGATGATGGCCCGAAGCGCGAGCGTGGCCGCCATCGGCGTCGGCTGGGGCTATCACACGCCCGGCGCCCTGTTCAGCGCGGGTGCGGTGACGGTGGTCGATTCGGCTGCCACTCTGAGCGACCTGTTCTCCGGCCCCCTGGACGATTCGCAGCCCGGCCCGGTGACGGAACGGCTCGCGACCCAATAGGCGCATCCTCCGTCGCGCCGGAGACTCGCGCGCGGCGATGAGAAATCCTATCTGCGGACCATGAGCACTTCAGGCGACGACGTCACCCGTGATTGGCTGGGCGAACCCGGGGAGAACGGAAGACCCGACCGCGTCCAAGCCTCTCGCTCCGGTACGGGGCCGACTCTGCCGAAGCGCTTCTACGCGCAGGCCGGCCTCACGGAGACCGAGGGCGGCTTCCGCCTCGTCCTCGACGGGCGCGGGGCCAACACACCGGGCCGCCGACCGCTGGTCGTGCCCGACCGGGTGCTGGGCGAAGCGCTCGCGGGGGAATGGGAGGCGCAGGCGGAAGTGATCGACCCGCGCACCATGCCGCTGACCCGCCTCGTGAACACCACGATCGACGGCGTGGTGGAACGTCGCGCCGCGGTCGCGGAGGATCTGGCCGCCTTTGCCGGCACCGATCTTGTCGCCTACCGGGCCGGGGCGCCGGAACGCCTCGTCGCGATGCAGGCCGAGGCCTGGGATCCGCTCGTGGCTTGGGTGGCCGAGACGCTGGGCGCGCGGCTGTTCCTCGCCGAGGGGGTCATGCATGTCGAGCAACCGGAGGGCTCGGTGGCGGCGTTGCGTGCCGCGATCGAAGCGGTGGACGACCCCTTCCGCCTCGCGGCCCTTCACACGCTCACGACGCTGACCGGCTCCCTCGTGATCGCTCTGGCCGTCCTACATGGCCGCCTAAGCGCGGACGACGCCTGGGCGGCGGCTCATGTGGACGAGACCTATCAGGCGAGCGTCTGGGGCCGCGATGCGGAAGCCGAGGCGCGTCTCGCCCACCGCCGGACGGAGTTCGAGACCGCGACGATGGTGGCGCAGCGACCCAACTGAACGGCCGCCTGCACATGAATGATGCGGGTGCGATCACTGTTGAGGCACCATGCATTTTCTTGAAGCGATTATAATATCCTGAACCTATTAAGTCGAAGTGTCACTTCATTGCACTATCGGCATGGCTTGCTCGTGTTCCAGTTTTGGCATCGTCCAACTTTGGAGACGAACGTGCCGACCCTTCGACTCGACACCCGGCGGATCGCCCTCGCCACCATCACGGCCGTGCTCACCTTGAGTGCCGCCGCCTGCGCGACCAAACCCCCGCCCTCACCGGTCGAGCCGGCGCCGCTGATCAAGAAGGGCTGAGGACGGGCATTCGTTTCGAGCGAATCTCTGATACCGTTTCCGCTTGATCCGAGCGGGGACGGGATCAGCAAGCCCGCGCGGCGACTGAGGAGGGGACCCATCGCGCCAGCGCGACGGGATCCAGCCGAATCCCAAATCCGCCATCCCGAAGGGATCAACGCGATTTGTATAACAACGTGTGGTCCCGGCCCTCGCGCCGGGGCTACCCTCTCGACGATAAGACACATGGATTGGCTTCGGCCGAGCATCGCCCCAAAAGCGGTCCACCTGCTTTTGGAGAAAAGCACAATGCTCCCGCTGCGTCGCAGGCCGTTTCCGAGGGCGGGAACGCGTGCTAAGGGCGATCGATCGATGCAAGGTCAAGCTCTTACGCTTTGATCTGCATTCAAAAAACGATTTCGATCCCCAGGGAGTCTCGCCAGCACCATGAAGGACATTCTCGAGAAGCTTGAGGAGCGTCGCGCGCAGGCCCGTCTCGGCGGCGGGGAAAAGCGGCTCGAGGCGCAGCACAAGCGCGGCAAGCTCACAGCGCGCGAGCGTATCGAACTCCTGCTCGACCACGGGTCGTTCGAGGAATTCGACATGTTCGTGCAGCACCGCTCCACAGATTTCGGCATGGAGAAGCAGAAGATCCCCGGCGACGGCGTCGTCACCGGCTGGGGCACCGTCAACGGACGCACCGTCTTCCTGTTCTCCAAGGACTTCACGGTGTTCGGCGGCTCGCTCTCCGAGGCGCACGCGGCCAAGATCGTCAAGGTCCAGGACATGGCGCTGAAGATGCGCGCGCCGATCATCGGCATCTTCGATGCCGGCGGCGCCCGCATCCAAGAGGGCGTGGCGGCACTCGGCGGCTACGGCGAGGTGTTCCGCCGCAACGTCGCGGCGTCCGGCGTGATCCCGCAGATCTCGGTCATCATGGGGCCGTGCGCAGGCGGCGACGTCTACTCGCCGGCCATGACCGACTTTATCTTCATGGTGCGCGACACGAGCTACATGTTCGTGACCGGTCCCGACGTGGTGAAGACCGTCACCAATGAGGTCGTCACGGCCGAAGAACTCGGCGGCGCCAAGGTTCACACCTCGAAATCCTCGATCGCCGACGGCTCGTTCGAGAACGACGTCGAGGCGATCCTCCAGATCCGCCGGTTGCTCGACTTCCTGCCCGCCAACAACATCGAGGGCGTGCCGGAGATCGAGAGCTTCGACGACGTCAACCGCCTCGACAAGTCGCTCGACACGCTGATCCCGGACAACCCGAACAAACCCTACGACATGGGCGAACTCATCCGCCGCGTGGTGGACGAGGGCGACTTCTTCGAGATCCAGGCAGCTTACGCCCGCAACATCATCACCGGCTTCGGCCGCGTCGAGGGCCGCACCGTCGGCTTCGTCGCCAACCAGCCGCTGGTGCTGGCAGGCGTGCTCGATTCGGACGCCTCCCGCAAGGCGGCCCGCTTCGTGCGCTTCTGCAACGCCTTCTCGATCCCGATCGTCACTTTCGTCGATGTGCCAGGCTTCCTGCCGGGCACGGCGCAGGAATATGGCGGTCTGATCAAACACGGCGCCAAGCTGCTCTTCGCCTACTCCCAGGCCACTGTGCCGCTCGTCACCATCATCACCCGCAAGGCCTTCGGCGGCGCCTACGACGTCATGGCGTCGAAGCATGTCGGCGCCGACCTGAACTACGCGTGGCCGACGGCGCAGATCGCCGTGATGGGCGCCAAGGGAGCGGTCGAGATCATCTTCCGCGCCGAGATCGGCGACGCGGATAAGATCGCCGAGCGGACCAAGGAATACGAGGACCGCTTCCTCTCGCCCTTCGTGGCGGCGGAGCGCGGCTACATCGACGAGGTGATCATGCCCCACTCCACCCGCAAGCGCATCGCGCGGGCGCTGGGGATGCTGCGCACCAAGGAGATGGAGCAGCCCTGGAAGAAGCACGACAACATCCCGCTCTGAACGCGGGACAACGATAGGCCGCCCTTCGGGGCGGCCTTTTTCGTTCGAGCGACGTCGCGTCCTATCCGAAGTTGCCGGCGCGACTTGTCGCCAGTTCCGGCCTGCCGGCGATCAGCCGCCGCTTCAACCGCGCCAAGGCCTCACGCTGCAGCTCGCTCGGAGCGGAATGGGCGGAGGCGACCTTCGTCAGCATGTCCACGAACTGCATCCGCTCCTCGCCGGTCAGCTTCTCGCGAAACAGCGGCAGCAGCGGATCGGCGACGAGCGAGAACGGGCGGCGCTCCTGCGTGTAGCGCCATGCCCGCTCGAAGGTCGCGGAGATCGTCTGGATCTCCAGCGGGTTTTCCATGAGTTCGAAGATGCGGGTCTTCTCGGATGCCGTGATCGGGCTGCCGGTGCGCACGATCTGGATCATCAGGATCACGGCCGCGAGCCGCACGTCGTTCACCCGCTGCAATGGCGTCCCGACGAAGCCCTCGAACACCGACTTCGCCTTGCGCTGAAGCCCCTTGGTGTCCTGATCGATCTCCTTGAGCTGCTTGACCGTGTAATGGGCCCGCAGGAGCCAAATCAAAACGCTGGCGACGACGGCGGTGAAAATGATGAGGATCGGCAACAGGCGGTCTCCGCGAACCCACAAATGATGCGAATCGCCGCCTAACCGACCACGCGGACGTGCGCGGGTCAAATATCCGACAGCAGCGGAACGAGCGAGATTTGTGCTGGAGAACGATCGACGTTCGATGGGGGGCGTGGTGGGCGCGACAGGGATCGAACCTGTGACCCTTCGCGTGTGAAGCGAATGCTCTCCCGCTGAGCTACGCACCCGAGCCCCGACGTGCCACCGCGGGGATGGGCGGCACGGGCGTCGCTGTGGCGACGGAGGGCCGTATACGCCGAGGCCGGGCGCTCGGCAAGCGGGTTCCGCATCACGGCGACAGAAACGTGACGGTACGAGGAACAGCGCGATATAGGCTACCCCGCTTGTCGCGCGCGGCCGGGTCGGCTAGACGAGCGTACCGTACGGTACGGTACTGCCCAGCAAGCGGAACATGCAGGCGAGCCCCCTCATCACCGACGAGCTTTCAGCCGAAACGCCCACCCCCCGCCAGCAGGCGGTGCTGGATGCCGCGTTGGCGCTGATGGTCGATGGACGTGATCCGCTGACCATGGACGCGGTGGCGCGCCGGGCGAGCTGCTCGAAGGAGACGCTCTATCGCTGGTTCGGCGACCGTGACGGCCTGCTCACCGCGACGGTGCGCTGGCAGGCCTCGCGCGTCCATGCCGGCCGCTACGACGTGAGCGGGCTGGACGCCGTCGCCTTGCGCAAGAACCTGCTCGATTTCGCAGAGACCTGGCTCGCGGTCATCACCAGCCCGACCTCGGTTGCGCTCAACCGCATCGCCATCGCCGATGCGGGGTCCAGCAAGAGCACTCTCGGCGGCATCGTGCTGGCCAACGGGCGCTTTGCCATCGGCGAGCGGGTGAAGCCGGTGTTGGAGGCGGGCCGCACAGCCGGTCTCCTCGTCTTCGAGGACAGCGAGGCGGCTTTCCGGACCTTCTTCGGTCTGGTCGGCCGCGATATTCAGATCCGACTTCTTCTCGGCGACGCGCTCGATCTCGATGCCGCCGGGATCCGGAGCGACGCGGCCCGTGCCGTCGAGCAGTTCCTGGCCCTCTACGGCCGGGCGAAACCCTGAACCGAAACCACCGACACGAGAGAGGACACCACCATGCGCGTCTATTACGATCGCGATGCCGACCTGAACCTGATCAAGGGCAAGAACGTCGTCATCGTCGGCTACGGCTCCCAGGGCCATGCCCACGCGCTCAACCTGCGCGATTCGGGCGTGAAGGACATCGTCATCGCCCTGCGCGAGGGCTCTGCCACCGCCAAGAAGGCCGAGCACGAGGGCTTCAAGGTGATGAACGTCGCCGACGCCGCCAAGTGGGGCGACGTGGTGATGATGCTGACCCCGGACGAGCTGCAGGGCGACATCTACAAGGAGTCGCTGGAGCCGAACCTGAAGCAGGGCGCCGCGCTCCTGTTCGCCCACGGCCTCAACGTGCACTTCAACCTGATCGAGCCCCGCAAGGACCTCGACGTGCTCATGGTCGCCCCGAAGGGCCCCGGCCACACCGTACGCGGCGAGTACCTCAAGGGCGGCGGCGTGCCGACCCTGATCGCCATCGCCCAGGACGCCTCGGGCAACGCCCACGACCTCGGCCTCTCCTACGCCTCGGCCAATGGCGGCGGCCGCGCCGGCATCATCGAGACCACCTTCAAGGAAGAATGCGAGACCGACCTGTTCGGTGAGCAGGCCGTGCTCTGCGGCGGCCTCGTCGAGCTGATCAAGGCCGGCTTCGAGACCCTGGTCGAGGCGGGCTACGCCCCCGAGATGGCCTATTTCGAGTGCCTGCACGAGGTGAAGCTGATCGTCGACCTCATCTACGAGGGCGGCATCGCCAACATGAACTACTCGATCTCGAACACCGCCGAGTACGGCGAGTACGTCACCGGCCCGCGTATCGTCACGCCGGAGACCAAGGCCGAGATGAAGCGCGTCCTCAACGACATCCAGTCGGGCATCTTCACCCGCAACTGGATGCTGGAGAACAAGGTCGGCCAGACCTCGTTCAAGGCCACCCGCGCCAAGCTCGCCGCCCACCCGATCGAGGAGGTCGGCGCCAAGCTCCGCGGCATGATGCCGTGGATCTCGGAGAAGGCCCTGGTCGACAAGTCCAAGAATTAATTTGGGATCGGGAGGCCGTGCTTTGCTCGGCCTCCACCGTTGTGGAAAGAGGCCGGTTCGCGCAAGCGTGACCGGCCTTTTTTGCGGCCCCGTTTGCACCCTCATGCCTTTGCCTTAAACGCATCCCGAGGAGGCCCGAAGCAATCGGCCCCGGAGGAGACGCATATGGCATCGCTCTACTCGGAGGCGCACCGCGCCCTCCAGGAGGAATTCGGCACGACCAAGCTCGCCGTGCGCCTCGACGAGGATTGGGTGCACGAGACGATCCAGCCGGAGGAAGCCGCGTTCATCGGCTCGCGGGACATGTTCTTCCTCTCGACCGTCGATCCCGACGGCATGCCGACCGTCTCCTACAAGGGCGGCCCGACCGGCTTCGTGAAGGTCGTGGATGGCTCCACGCTGGTCTTCCCCGGCTTCGACGGCAACGGGATGTTCTACTCGATGGGCAACATCGAGGGGCAGGCCAAGATCGGCCTCCTGTTCATCGACTTCGAGACGCCGCACCGCATCCGGGTCCAAGGACATGCCTCGCTGCTCCGCGACGATCCGCTGATGGCCGATTACACGGAGGCGAAGTATCTCGTGCGCGTCGATGTCACGAAGATCTGGGTCAACTGCCCGCGCTACATCCACAAGTACAAGAAGCTCGAGCAGAACAAGTACGTTCCCCGCCCCGACCGCGAGACGCCACTCGCCGCCTGGAAGCGGCTCGACCTCGCCGGCGACGTCATCAGCGACGAGGACAAGGCGCGCGTCGCGAGGGAAGGCCGCCTCGAAGTCCCGGAATACGAGGCGCTCGTCGCCCGCGGCGAGGCCTGACGTCGGACGGCTCTCGTGATCGTTTAGACCCGGCCGGCTTTACGAGCCGCGCCGGGTCGTGCTTCGTGCGCGCGACCTCGATAACCGCACCGGGCCGCCTCTCGGCATGACGTTCCTCAGACAAGCCCTACAGAACCATCCGCAGATCAAGCGGGCACTCAAGTCCGTCGCCAAATCGGCCGGCTTGTTTCGCGACAGCCCGGCCAACGACTTCTATCGCGATCTGGCCGAGGTGAAGACGCGGGGCGACGACGCCTTCTCAAAGCTGTTTTACGGCTATGACGGTGACCACCTGATCAACAAGTGGAACCACTTCCTGCCGATCTACAGCCGGCTGTTCGCGCCCTTCCGCGACGGCAGGCCGGACGGGCGACCGCTGCGCTTCCTCGAGATCGGCGTCTACGAGGGCGGTTCCCTCGATCTCTGGCGGCGCTTCTTCGGCCCCTCTGCCATCCTCTACGGCATCGATATCGATCCGCGCTGCGCGGTGTTTGACGGCCGCGCCGCGCAAGTCCGTATCGGCTCGCAGGCCGATCCCGCCTTCCTTCGGTCCGTGGTTGAGGAGATGGGCGGCGTCGATGTCATCCTCGATGACGGCAGCCACGTCGCGAGCCACCAGCGCGTCACCTTCGAGACGCTGTTCCCGCTCCTGGCGCAGGACGGACTCTACGTCGCCGAAGACCTGCACACCGCGTACTGGCGCGACTACGAGGGTGGCTACCGCCGCCGGGGCACGTTCCTGGAGATGACGAAGGCGTTCATCGACGACATGCACGCTTGGTATCACGATCGCGGCGCGCAGGAGATCGGCCGGAGCATCGGCGCGATTCACGTCTACGACAGCATCGTCGCCTTCGAGAAAGGCAGCGGCGAACGGCCGTTCCACACCACCATCGGCACGCCGCAGCGGGCGATCGACCGAGTGCGCTGAGGGTCGAAACGAAAACGCCCGCGCCTCCAAAGGGAAGCGCGGGCGCTTTTTCGTTAGGTTGACGGGCTCACATCGCCTTGAGTGGCCCGGCCTCGATCACGTCCTCGACGGTGCGCAGGCCTGCGCGGGTCGAATTCACGAGCACCGCCATGTTGCCCGGCGGGTGCTGGTTCTTCCACATCTTGGTGTGGGCGGCCGGGATCTTGTCCCAGGGGAACACCTCACTCATGCAGGGATCGACGCGCCGGTCGATGACGAACTGGTTGGCGGCCGAGGCCTGCTTGAGATGGGCGAAGTGCGAGCCCTGGATGCGCTTCTGGCGCATCCAGACGTAGCGGGCGTCGAAGGTGATGTTGAAGCCGGTGGTGCCGGCGCAGAACACGATCATGCCGCCGCGCTTGGCCACCAGGGTCGAGACCGGGAAGGTCGCCTCGCCGGGATGCTCGAACACGATGTCGACGTCGTTGCCCTTGCCGGTGATGTCCCAGATCGCCTTGCCGAACTTCCGGGCTTCCTTGAGCCAGGTGTTGTACTCAGGGCTGTTCACCTTCGGCAGCTGGCCCCAGCAATCGAAGTCCTTGCGGTTGATGACGCCCTTGGCCCCGAGGCTCATGACGTAGTCGCGCTTCGACTCGTCCGAGATGACCGCGATGGCGTTGGCGCCCGAGGCCGCGCAGAGCTGCACGCCGAACACGCCGAGACCGCCGGAGGCGCCCCAGATCAGCACGTTCTGTCCCGGACGCACGGTGTGCGGCGCGTGGCCGAACAGCATGCGGTAGGCGGTGGCGAGGGTGAGGGTGTAGCAGGCGGCCTCTTCCCAGGTCAGGTGCTGGGGCCGCTTCATGAGCTGGCGCGACTGCACCCGGCAGAACTGGGCGAAGGAGCCGTCACCGGTCTCGTAGCCCCAGATGCGCTGCGAGGGCGAGAACATCGGGTCGCCGCCGTTGCACTCTTCGTCATCGCCGTCGTCGCGGTTGCAGTGAACGATGACTTCGTCGCCGACTTTCCAGCGCTTCACCTTCGAGCCGACCTTCCAGACGATGCCCGACGCGTCCGAACCGGCAATGTGGTACTCGCCCTTGTGCACGTCGAAGGGGGAGATCGGCTCGCCGAGGCCGGCCCAGACGCCGTTGTAGTTCACGCCCGCGGCCATGACGTAGACGAGCACCTCGTCGTCGCCGATGTCCCACACGGGGAGCACTTCGAGCTGATGCGACTCCTCCGGCGGCCCGTGGCGCTCGCGGCGGATCGCCCAGGCATACATCTTGGCAGGCACGTGGCCGAGCGGGGGGATCTCGCCGAGCTCGTAAAGGTCCTTGGCTTCCGCCGTCTGCCCGGTCCAGGCCGGCGCTGCACTTGCAGCCATCGTGGCACTCCCTGTTTCTCTGGATTCGCGCGTGACGAAACGCGCGACCTTGGCCGACGCTATAAGCACGATGTTTCCGGCCTTCCAAGTGGCCTAAAAGGCAACGGTTTGTCTCGTCCGCACAAAAAAGAGGCGCCGGCCACGGCCGACACCTCTGAATTCAAAATAACATTGAGATGACTACTCGGCGGCGGCCCGTGCGGTGTCGATGCCGAGACCCTGTGCGACGCCGCGCCCAAAATCCTCATGCACCTTGAACCAATGGGCGATCATCCGCTCCTGAATGTTGCGCGGGCTGTCGCCCATGGAGGTGACGATGTTCTCCACGAGCCGCTGGCGGCCGCCCTCGTCGAGCACCTTGGTCCAGAACAGCTTGGGCTGACCGTAGAGGTCTTCGTCGTCGCCCGGCCAGCCATAGCGGCCGGCATCGCCCCGGATCCGCAGCGGCGGCTCGCTGAAGGAAGGGTCCTGCCTCGGACCGCCGAAGGAGTTCGGCTCGTAATCGACCTGGGCACCGTGATTGCCGTCGGTGCGCATGGCGCCGTCGCGGTGATAGGTCTGGACGGACGCGTTCTTCGCCTGGTTCACCGGGATCTGCTGGTAGTTCACGCCGAGCCGGTAGCGGTGCGCGTCTGCGTAGGAGAGCACCCGGTTCTGCAGCATTTTGTCCGGTGAGAAACCGATGCCGGGCACCACGTTCGAGGGCTCGAAGGCGGATTGCTCGATCTCGGCAAAGTAGTTCTCGGGATTGCGATTTAGCTCCATCTCGCCGATCTCGATCAGCGGATAATCGCCGTGCGGCCAGACCTTGGTGAGGTCGAACGGATTGATGGAGTAAGTATCGGCGTCCAACTCCGGCATGAGCTGGATGGAGACCTTCCATTTCGGGAAGTCGCCCTTCTCGATGGCGGTCGAGAGATCGGCGGCGGAGTAGTCCGGATCCTTGCCCGCCACCTCGTCGGCCTCGTCGGCGGAGAAGTTCTGGACGCCCTGCTTGGTGTGGAAATGGAATTTCACCCAGTGGCGCTCGCCCCGGTCGTTCCACAGCGAGAAGGTGTGCGAGCCGTAGCCGTTCATGAAGCGCGCCGATTTCGGCGTGCCGCGATCCGAGTACAGGAACATCACCTGATGGATCGCCTCCGGCGACAGGCTCCAGAAGTCCCAGCGGCGCCAATGCGGCTTAAGGTGCGTGCGCGGATCGCGCTTCTGCGTGCGGATGAAGTCGGAGAACTTGATCGCGTCGCGCACGAAGAAGATCGGGGTGTTGTTGCCGACGAGATCCCAGTTGCCCTCCTCGGTGTAGAACTTGAGGGCGAAGCCGCGCGGGTCGCGGGCGGTGTCGGCCGAGCCGGACTCGCCGCCGACGGTGGAGAAGCGCGCCACCATCGGCACGTCCTTGCCGAGTTCGGTCAGCACCTTGGCGCGGGTGAACTCGGCGAGGCTCTTGGTCAGCCGGAACGTCCCGTAGGCGCCGTAGCCCTTGGCGTGCACCACCCGCTCCGGAATTCGCTCCCGGTTGAAATGGGCCATCTTCTCGATGAGGTGGTAGTCCTGCATCAGCACCGGCCCGCGCGGGCCGGCGGTGAGCGAGTTCTGGTTGTCGGAAACCGGGTTACCGAACGCCGTCGTCAGGCGCGGGCTCTGGTCTGCCATCGCG
This sequence comes from Methylorubrum extorquens, assembly GCF_024169925.1. NCBI lineage: Bacteria > Pseudomonadati > Pseudomonadota > Alphaproteobacteria > Hyphomicrobiales > Methylobacteriaceae > Methylorubrum > Methylorubrum extorquens. Next base: position 628,326 of record NZ_JALJXF010000001.1, on the reverse strand, counting down.
TGCTTCTCCTTGCTGATGCCTCTATGGGCGAGCGTCGCAACCGGCGGTGAGCCGTGCGAGCGTTGCGGGCCCAACGCGCGAGGCCGAGCTTGGAGCCATTCGATTCTGCAACGATGCGATGCATCTGTCGCCGTAGAGTTGAAGGATCATTGGCACTCGATCGGCGCCCTCCGCCATCCGCTCGGATGCCGCACGACAAATCCGCTTCACGTCCCCTCAAGTTTTTCCAACAGCAGCGACGTCGATCCTCGACCTTTCTCCCAGATGACGCGGCGCAGCGGCTTCGCTACGGTGCCGGCCAACAGCCGCGCCTCGAGGCGTGCGATCGCATCGGACAGGGAGTCGAGTGGGATGAGCGCGCAAGCGAGCGTTGCCGAGGTCAAGCGCGACAAGCCGTGGATCATCCGCACCTATGCGGGTCACTCCACGGCGGCAGAGTCGAACAAGCTCTATCGCGGCAACCTCGCCAAGGGTCAGACCGGCCTCTCGGTCGCCTTCGATCTGCCGACGCAGACCGGCTACGACCCGGACCACGAACTCGCCCGCGGCGAGGTCGGCAAGGTCGGCGTCTCGATCGCGCATCTGGGCGACATGCGGGCCCTGTTCGACCAGATCCCGCTGGCGCAGATGAACACCTCGATGACGATCAACGCCACGGCGCCGTGGCTGTTGTCGCTCTATCTCGCTGTGGCCGAGGAGCAGGGCGCGCCGCTCGCCGCGCTCCAGGGCACCACGCAGAACGACATCATCAAGGAGTATCTCTCACGCGGCACCTACGTATTCCCGCCCGCGCCCTCGCTTCGGCTCACCAAGGACGTGATCCTGTTCACGACCAGAAACGTGCCGAAGTGGAACCCGATGAACGTCTGCTCCTACCATTTGCAGGAGGCGGGGGCGACGCCGGTTCAGGAACTCTCCTATGCGCTGGCCATCGCCATCGCCGTGCTCGACACGGTGCGCGACGACCCCGATTTCGACGAGGCGAGCTTCTCCGACGTCTTCAGCCGGATCTCGTTCTTCGTGAACGCCGGGATGCGATTCGTCACCGAAATCTGCAAGATGCGGGCGTTCGCCGAGCTGTGGGACGAGATCGCCCAGGAGCGCTACGGCATCACCGACGCCAAGAAGCGGATCTTTCGGTATGGCGTGCAGGTCAATTCCCTTGGATTGACGGAACAGCAGCCCGAGAACAACGTCCACCGCATCCTCATCGAGATGCTGGCGGTGACGCTCTCCAAGCGCGCCCGCGCCCGCGCGGTGCAGCTCCCGGCCTGGAACGAGGCGCTCGGCCTCCCGCGCCCGTGGGACCAGCAATGGTCGATGCGGATGCAGCAGATCCTCGCCTTCGAGACCGACCTGCTCGAATACGACGACATCTTCGACGGCTCGACGGTGATCGAGGCCCGCGTCGAGGCGCTCAAGGAGCAGACCCGATCCGAGCTGACCCGCATCGCCGAGATCGGCGGGGCGGTCACGGCGGTCGAGGCGGGCGAACTCAAGCGGGCGCTGGTCGAGTCGAATGCCCGGCGCATCTCGGCGATCGAGAAGGGCGAACAGGTCGTCGTCGGCGTCAACAAGTGGCAGCAGGGCGAACCCTCGCCGCTGACGGCCGGGGACGGCGCGATCTTCACCGTCTCGGAGACGGTCGAGATGGAAGCGGAAGGCCGCATCCGCGAGTGGCGCTCCAAGCGCGACGACCGGGCGGTCGGCCAGGCGCTCGCCGATCTGGAACAGGCCGCGCGCTCAGGCACCAACATCATGCCGCCCTCCATCGCTGCCGCGAAGGCGGGCGTGACCACCGGCGAGTGGGGCCAGCGCCTGCGCGAGGTGTTCGGCGAGTACCGCGCGCCTACGGGCGTGACGCTGCAGACCGTCACCTCCGGGGCGGCGGAAGATGCCCGTCTGCTCATCGCCGATCTCGGCGAGCGGCTGGGCGAGACGCCCCGCCTCGTCGTCGGCAAGCCGGGCCTCGACGGCCACTCCAACGGCGCCGAGCAGATCGCGCTGCGTGCCCGCGACGTCGGCTTCGACGTCACTTACGACGGCATCCGCCAGACCCCGACGGAGATCGTCGCCAAGGCGAAGGAGCGCGGCGCTCACGTCATCGGCCTCTCGGTGCTGTCGGGCAGCCACGTGCCGCTGGTGCGCGAGGTGAAGGCCAAGCTGCGCGAGGCCGGGCTCGATCACGTCCCGGTCGTCGTCGGCGGCATCATCTCGACCGAGGACGAGTTGGTGCTCAAGAACATGGGCGTCACCGCCGTCTACACGCCGAAGGACTACGAGCTCGACAAAATCATGGTCGGCCTCGCCAAGGTGGTGGAGCGGGCGCTCGACAAGCGTGCTGCCGACCGGGCGGATACGGAGGCCGGCGTACCGGGCGCGCCGAAGCGGAACGAGGGTGCGGCGCAGGTTTTCTAACGTCTGCCGCGATATCCTGGGAGCGGTCACGAACCGATCGCCGCCGCTCCCACCCTCGCCGCGCCGGTATCGACCGCTGCGCGGGGAGCCGCTCAGTACCGTAGGAAGAGATTCAGCGACAGGATGTGATGCAGCTCGGTGCCGCCGGCCTGCGTTCGGGCCGTCTGGTTCAGGTAGCCGATCTCGACCGTCGATTTCCCAGAGATCGGCAGCTCGAAGCCGACAAAGGCCCGGATGCGGTCGAAGCCGGCTCGCGCACCCCAATCCGTATCGTTCAGGGCGACGAAGACCTCCGTCCAACCGACAGCCGAGACACCGCCCCAGTCCTGCGGCAGGGGCATCGCGAAACGTACGTTTTCGCGCAGCCGGAACCCCACATCCCGTCCGGCAGATTGCCACCGCTGCTCGAAACGGGTGCGGGACGAAACCTTCACGCCGGTAATTTCACCGATCTTCCAGTTGATCTCCTGAAAGCTGCGATCCTCGGTCCGCACCGTGTCAGGCATGCCGTGGTCTTCGACGTAGGCATAACCCTGGTAGAGCACGAGCGCGTCGTTGACCTTCCAACCGACCGCCGGGCGAAGAATGAGTTGATCGAGCTGTGAGATGCCGTTGCCGATGCGCGGCTGGACTTCCGCAAAGTACGCCACGTCGCCGACGGATCCGAACAGGCTCGTGTTGATCCAGAGTTGGCCGTCCTGCACCGGCTCTGCAAAGGCCCGCGCTCCCGGTGCGATCAGGCAAACGGCCATGAGGAAGCGCGTCAGTCGGATCACGATCCACTCTCTGCACGCAGCATCGCCCATTCTCGGCCGACGGCGCAAAATTTGAAGAGCAGTTGTCCGTTCTCCCAACCCAACGTCAAGCTCATCGCGAAACCGTGTGCGACGAGAGCATCAAGCGGGCCGGCGGCGAGACTGTTCTCGACGCGAGACATCCACTGACGCGTGAGCTGCCTCCCTCAGAAAACGCGGCGAGGACGCAGGTCGGCGATGGCGGAACATGGCCGGCCCGCTTCCTTCAAGGTCTTTTCCTGCGCTCACTGCGAGTGTGCGCAGGCGCGAAAACGCTGCGCCTCAGCGAACGCCGCCGCTGGCGTTGATCACTTCCCCGGTTACCCAGCGGGCATCGTCGGAGGCGAGGAACGCGACGACCCCGGCGATATCGTCCGGCTGGCCGGATCGGCCGAGCGGCGTCTGTGCGACGAAGCCGGCCTCCATCTCCGAACCGGCGATGCCGGCGGTGTGGGTGCCCTCGGTCACGACGTAGCCGGGGCTGACGACGTTGACCCGGATCTTGCGAGGAGCCAGCTCGTTGGCCAGGACGCCCGAGATCGCGTTCAAGGCCCCCTTGGTTCCGGTATAGACGGCACTCGTCGGCGTCTGCACGTCGGTGACGGCAGACGAGATGTTGATGATGCTCCCGCCCTCCTCCAGGTGTTTCGCAGCCGCCTGAGTCGCAAGCAGCACGCCCAGCACGTTGACGTCGAAGAGGCGGCGGTAATGCGCTTCGGTCACCTCTTCGATCGCCGCAAATTCGTAGATGCCGGAATTGTTCACCAGCACGTCGAGCCGGCCGAAGTGCTGCACCGCCGCCTCGACCAAGCCCCGCGCCTGCGCGGCCTGCGAGACGTCCGCCTTGACTGCGATGGCCCTGCCGCCTGTGGCGGTGATGGCATCGACGACGGTATCCGCGCCGACCTTGCTCGACGCGTAGTTGACGATGACGGCCGCGCCATCTTTCGCCAGTGCCTTCGCGATGGCGGCGCCGATCCCCTTAGACGCGCCGGTCACGACCGCGACCTTGCCTTCAAGCTTCGACATCTGTGCTAACCCTTCGACGGGAGCCGGCGCCGATACGGTCGCCGCAATCCCATAGTTCGGGATTTCGGAACTATTGAAGCGGGGTTCAAGCCCCCATATGGATAAATCATGAGGCCCCTGTTTCACCCCGCGATCGAGGACGTCCCTCCGGAGGCGATCCTCCACGCCCTGTCCGACCCGCGCCGGGCGGCCATCTTCGCCCGGATCACCAAGGCGGGGTGCGTGGAGGCTTGCTCGGCCCTCTCGTCGGTCGGCGATCAGGTGATCCCGAAATCGTCGCTGTCCAGCCACTTCAAGGTGCTGCGCGAGGCTGGGTTGATCCGCTGCGAGCGCCATGGCGTCGAGATGCGCAACCACTCGCGCTGCGCGGAAGTGGAGGTACGTTTCCCCGGCCTGCTCTCCGCGATCATGAACGCCTACGCGACGCGGGCTTCGTGATCGCTCGCGGATCATGAGCCCGCCGGACGGGCGGCACGCGAGCGCGGCCCATCCTGCTTGACCGGCCGCCGCTGCGGGTGCCAGAACCCGCCGCTTCAAGCGGGATGCGAGATCGCCTCGGCCCGGACCTTCTTTCCAGGGACCCGCGCCGATGGCCGCGTTCACCGAACTCGTGTTCTCCGGCGTCCAGCCGACCGGGAACCTGCACCTCGGCAATTATCTCGGCGCCATCAAGCGCTTCGTCGAGATGCAGGAGCGCGATGCGCAGTGCCTCTATTGCGTGGTCGATCTCCACGCGATCACGATGTGGCAGGACCCGCAGGCGCTCAAGGGTCAGATCCGCGAGGTCACCGCCGCCTTCCTCGCCGCCGGCATCGATCCGAAGCGCTCCATCGTCTTCAATCAGTCCCAGGTGCCGCAGCACGCCGAACTCGCCTGGATCTTCAACTGCGTCGCCCGCCTCGGCTGGCTCAACCGCATGACGCAGTTCAAGGACAAGGCCGGCAAGGACCGGGAGAACGCCTCCATCGGTCTCTACGATTACCCCGTGCTGATGGCTGCCGACATCCTCGCCTATCGCGCCACGCACGTGCCCGTGGGTGAGGACCAGAAGCAGCATCTCGAACTGACCCGCGACATCGCGCAGAAGTTCAACAACGATTTTTCGGGGTCGATCCTGGCCCATGGTCACGGTGAACAGTTCTTCCCGATCACCGAACCGCTGATCGGCGGGCCGGCGGCGCGCGTGATGTCGTTGCGCGACGGCACCAAGAAGATGTCAAAGTCGGACCCGTCCGAGTATTCGCGCATCGCGCTCACCGACGACGCCGACGCCATCGCCCAGAAGGTGCGCAAGGCCAAGACCGATCCGGAGCCCCTTCCGTCGGAGGTCGCGGGTCTGGCCGGCCGACCGGAGGCCGACAACCTCGTCGGCATCTTCGCGGCGCTCCGCGGCATCACCCGCGACGAAGTTCTGGCGGATTTCGGCGGCGCGCAGTTCTCCAGCTTCAAGCCGGCTCTGGTCGATCTGGCCGTCGAGACGCTGGCGCCGATCAGTGCCGAGATGAAGCGGCTCGTCGCCGATCCGGCCTATATCGATTCGGTTCTCGGGGACGGCGCGAGCCGGGCCGAGGCGATCGCGGCGCCGACGCTGGATGCGGTCAAAGACATCGTCGGCTTCGTCCGGCGCGGGCCGGCGCTCAGGGCAGTGTGATCCGTCGCGCCGTTACCGCCGGGGCTCGTCCTTGCGCAGGTGGCGGCCATAGGCCTGCTCCTTCTCCTCGCGCTCCTTGATCAGGTCGGCATAGGCTTGGCGCATCTCGGGGGAGACGCTCACGCTCTTGCCCTTGGCGGGCTTGCGCTTGGGCGCCTTCTTGAAAGTGTCTGACGTGTCGGCCATCGGTTTCGCTATCCCCCTTCGCGAACGATCATATCATAAAGGCAAGCCCGGTGCCGGCTGAAACGGGGCGGCTACCGGCGAAGCGATTCGACTGCTAGATAACGGCGGACCGAGGCCGGAAGATCTTTACCCGGCAGCCGACGACGATTTCGAGAAGACAAATGGAAAAGTTCACGACCCTTGAGGGCGTCGCCGCGCCCATGCGGATCATCAACATCGACACCGACCGCATCATCCCCAAGCAGTATCTCAAGACGATCAAGCGTACCGGGCTCGGCCAGGGCTTGTTCTCGGAGATGCGCTACAACGACGACGGCTCGGAAAATCCCGATTTCGTCCTCAACCAGCCCGCCTACCGCGACGCCAAGACCCTCGTCGTCGGCGACAATTTCGGCTGCGGCTCCTCGCGCGAGCACGCGCCCTGGGCGCTGGCCGATTTCGGCATCCGCTGCGTGATCTCCACGAGCTTTGCCGACATTTTCTTCAACAACTGCGCCAAGAACGGCATCCTCGCGATCATCGTCTCGCCGGAGGATCTAGAGAAGCTGTTCCAGGACGCGGAGCGCGGCGCCAACGCGACGCTGACGATCGATCTCGCCGCGCAGACCATCAAGGGCCCGGACGGCGGCACCCTGCATTTCGACATCGACGAGGGCCGCAAGCACAACCTGCTCAACGGCCTCGACGAGATCGGCCTGACCCTAGACCAGAAGTCTCCGGCGATCGACGCCTACGAGGCGAAGCTCGCCCAGCGCGAATGGGCATGACTGGCGGCTAGAGCGCATTCCGACGAAGTGGAAACCGGTTCGTCGAAAGAATGCGCGTCAAAACAAGGATCGAGAGACGCCGGCCTGATGCAATCAGGTCGGATATGGCTCTAAAGCCCTGCCCCGCAGGGCGAGCACCCGCGCCGCCTCGATGAAGGCTTCGGCCCAGAGATCGAGCGCGGGCCGGTCGCGCCCTCCGCCAGGTTTCGGACGCCGGGTGCGCGGCGGCATCGGAATGTGCAGGAACAAAGCCGGCCGCCCCGTCGCCAGCACCTGGTAGTACGAAGCGTTGCACAGGTAGCGTCCGGCCTCGCGCGAGGCGGCGGCATCGAGGCCGGCGCGCCTCAAGGCCACCCGCACCTGCGCCGCCGCGGCGCTCCGGCGCTGCGCCGGGCCGTCCGGGTCGAACGCGAGGGAACGCCCCACCGCCCCGCTCGCATCGGGAAACAACCGGCTGACCCGGTTGACCGCGCGGGTCTCGACACAGACGCGGGAGCGGCGCGCGGCAACCCCGATCATGAGCACGGCGCGCGGGCCCCTGGCCAGGGCCGGAGCCAGCCCCGTGTCGAGAGCGTCGTAGCGCGTGTCCAGCACGAGGCAGTGCGGCGTGTGGCCGAGGATGCGGCGCAGATGCGGTGACGCCGCCAGACGCCGGGCAAGGCGGGCGCTCGGGTTGTCGGGCACGGTCGGGAACGGGCCGAAGCCCGTGATGAGCAGGCGGCTCACAACCCTATCAGGGTCGCGATCGCATCGGCGCCGGCAGCGGGTGAGTGCTCGCCGCCCGCGACCGCCCGCTCCGCCTCGGCGGTGGCTTGGCGCACTTCCGCGCTGCCGACGAGGCGCTGGTGCAGTCGCTCGTGGACGAGCGCCCACATCCACTTCACGTCCTGCTCGCGGCGCTTGCCCGCGATCTCGCCGGTGGCGGTGAGCTTGCCGCGGTGATCCTCGATCCGGCTCCAGAGGGAATCGAGGCCCTTGCCGTGCAGGCCGGAGATCGTGACCACCGGCGGCGTCCACGTGGCGGACGGCGGCGTCAGGATGTGGAGCGCGGCGCGGTACTCGGAGGCGGCGGCACTCGCCCGGCGCTCGCCGTCGCCATCGTCGGCCTTGTTGACCGCGATCATGTCGGCGAGTTCCAGGATGCCCTTCTTGATGCCCTGAAGCTCGTCGCCGGCCCCCGGCAGCATCAGCACGAGGAAGAAGTCGGTGAGGTCGGCCACCGCCGTCTCCGACTGGCCGACGCCGACGGTCTCGACCAGGATGACGTCGAAGCCCGCCGCCTCGCACAGCAGCATGGTCTCGCGGGTCTTGGCCGCGACGCCGCCGAGGGTGCCCGAGGAGGGCGAGGGCCGGATGAAGGCGTTGCGATCGATGGCCAGCCGCGCCATCCGCGTCTTGTCGCCGAGGATCGAGCCGCCAGTGCGGGTCGAGGACGGATCGACGGCCAGCACCGCCACCTTGTGGCCCGCCGCCGTCAGGAGCGAACCCAGGGCGTCGATCGTGGTGGATTTGCCGACGCCCGGCACGCCGGTAATGCCGACGCGGATCGCGCGGCCGGTCTGCGGCAGCACCGCGTCGATGAGGTCGCGCACCGCCGCCCGATGATCGGCCCGGCGCGACTCGGCGAGCGTGATGGCGCGGGCGAGCGCTGCCCGGTCTCCGGCCAGAAGCCGCTCGCGGAGTGTGTCCATGTCGGGAAGGGTCGCGCTCATGCCCCCTTCATGCCGGGGCGTCGCGCGGGCGTCGAGTGCCCAAAATCCCAATCGTGCCCCGCCACGGTCAAGATCGTGCGCGAAGGAGGGGAGCCCAGCGCCGGCTTGCCACCGGAGCGGGATTCTTCGGGGACTCGAAACCGCTCATGCAGCCCTCCGACGCGACCCGCCGCTCCCTCCTGCGCCTCATGGGTTTGGCGGGCGTGGCCGGCCTCTCCCCTGCCCTGTCGGCCTGCGTCATGGATGGGCTTGCCACCGGCACCGTCGGCGAGACGCAGTCGGCGCTCGACGTGAGCCCGGTGCTCCTCATCGCCACCACCCGTCGCCCGGCCAGCGGCAATCCGCCCAAAGCACCGTTCTTCGGCTCGGAGCGCGGCCGGGGCCTGAGCTTTGCCGAGGCGCGCATGACTGCGCCGGACCGCTCGCTGATCGGCAAGGTCTCGTCGGTGGTGAGCGGCGATTGGGGCGTCCGCTCCGTCGGCGACGTCACCACGGGGTCGGGCGCGGCGGCGGCCTTCGCCCAATCCGCCTTCGGCCGCGACGTGCTGATCTACGTCCACGGCTACCGCGAGAGCTTCGAATCCGCCGCGGTGAGCGCCGCCCGCCTCTCCGACGGCATCCGCTTCAACGGCGCCTCGGCGCTGTTCACCTGGCCCTCGGCCGCGGCGACCTTCGATTACGGCTACGACCGCGAGAGCGCGCTGTGGTCCCGCGACGCCCTCGAGGATCTTCTGAAAACCGTGGCGACCACGCCGAGCGGCGGGCGCATCCATATCGTCGCTCACTCGATGGGCACGCTCCTCACGCTGGAGACCCTGCGCATGTTGCGGGCCGAGGCCGGCGAGGCGGCGGTCGCCCGGATCGGCGCGGTGGTGCTGGCCGCCCCCGACATCGACATCGACCTGTTCGCCAACGGCGTCGAGCGCCTGGGGCCGGACGCCAAGCGCATCACCGTCATCTCGGCGACGAACGACCGGGCGCTCGAACTCTCCGGCGCCATCGCGGGCGGCGTCGTCCGCGCAGGCGCCGCGGACCGGGAGCGCCTGGAGGCCCTGGGCGTGCGCGTGGCCGATGCCTCGGATTATGGCGGCGGCCTGTTCAACCACGACCTGTTCCTGTCGAACCGCGAGGTTCAGGCCGTCGTCAAGCGGGCCGTCTCGCGGGGCAGCAGCGGCACCTGAGGCAAATTCAGTGGCGTGATACCTCGCTTTGCGGCGATTGCCGGGAACGCGTGGCTTTGGCCCATCGACGAATCCGACTCCGCCGTCCTACAAGCGCCGCCGAACCCGGCCAGTCCGGTCCGGGTTTCCCGCGCAAAGCCGCCCGTCGGCCCGCGGCTCTTTCCCCTCTTTCGAGGACAGTCCCGATGTTCACGCTCGAGATCGACGGCAAGGCGATCGCGGTCATCAACGGCGACGAGGCGACCGCCCGCGACCTGTTCACCTGCGACGGCTTCAAGGAAGACATCCGCACGATGACGATCGACGGCCAGCCGATCTGGAACGGCACGTCGGATCTGACCGTACGCAAGGCCAGCGAGGACGAGATCGAAGAGTTCGAAGACGCGCTCGCCTCCGATGACGGCGAGGGCGATTTCGAGCCCGACGCGCAGCATGAAGCGGAAGGCGACAGCTCGGACGACGAGGACGAGGCCGACATCGTCTTCCTCGTGGACATCGACGACGAGGACGAGGATCAGACGCTCGACGCGTGACGGAACGCAAATCTCCGCGCGAGGACAGGCCATGCCGGCAATTTCCGCCGGCGTGGCCATACGATCGGGAGGCGCAACTATCCCTCCCGCACCACCTGCATCGACGTTCCCGCTGATTCGTTCGCTTGGATCGGCTCGCAGCGCCCCCCGAGATGGCGCGCCAAGAAGTCTTCCGCACGCGCGAAGAAGGCGAGCCGGTTGGCCGGGCGCACGAGGCCGTGGCCCTCGTCCAGGAACAGCAGGTAGGTCACCGGGATGCCGCCCCGCTCCATCGCGGCGACCATCTGGTCGGATTCGGCCTGCTTCACCCGCGGATCGTTGGCGCCCTGCACGATCAGCAGCGGCGCCTTGATCCGGTCGGCAAAGTAGACCGGGGAGCGCTCGCGGATGAGGGCCATGCCCTCCTCGGTGTCGGGATCGCCGATGGCGCGATGGAGTTGCGCCCGCATCGCCTCCCAGTAGGGCGGGATCGTCCGCACCAGGGTTTCGAGGTTGGCCGGGCCGACGAGGTCGATGCCGCAGGCGTAGGATCCCGGGTTGCGGGTCAGCGCCATCAGCGTGGCATAGCCGCCGTAGCTGCCGCCCATGATCGCCACGCGAGCGGGATCGGCCACACCCTGCGCCACGGCCCAGGCGACGGCATCGCTGAGGTCGTCGTCCATCCGCCGGCCCCATTCGCGGTCACCCGCATTGAGGAAGGCTTTCCCGAAGCCGGTCGAGGAGCGGAAGTTGACGCTGAGCGCGGCATAGCCGCGGTTGGCCAGCCATTGATGGATGCCGTCGAAGCCGAAGCTGTCGCGCGCCCACGGGCCGCCATGGACGAGCAGCACGAGCGGGCCGGGGCCCTGCGCATCGAGCGGGCGGGTCAGATACGAGACGAGATCGAGGCCGTCGCGGGAGCGGATGATCGCCGGGCTCATCGGGGCGAGCGGCGCACCCTCCAGCTCCGGACGGGCGCTGCCGAGCGAGCGCAGGCTCTTCGCCCGCCGATCGTAGATCGCAGCCTCGCCGACGCGGGTGTCGGCGCGGGCCACCACGATCCAGAGCGAATCGTCCTCGGTGCGGCTTGCCGGGTACCAGTCGCCGAGCCCCTGTGTTTCGAGGAAGGCGAAGTCGTCGGTGAAGCGCGGGTCGAGCACGTGCCAGGATTTGCGGGCATGAGTGACCGAGTAGGCCACCGGCTCGTGCGTCTCGGCATCCTGCAGCACCGCGCCGATATCCGCCTCCTCGTGCGCGGCGAGCACGCGGGTCTCACCGGTGGCGAGATCGATGCGGGTGAGCGCCGCGGTGTTGCGCCCGCGGCTGTCGCGGCAGAACAGGGCGGTGCCGGCCGCGTCGAGGTTCTCCGCGCCGGAGACGCGGGCATCCTCGGGCGGGAAGGTGAGCCACGGCTTCCATTTCGCGCCGTCGGGGGCGATCAACTGGCTCGAACCGTCCGGAAGGTTGCGGAAGGCGAAGCGCACCGTGTAGCGCTCGTCGATCAGGAAGCCGGCGAAGCCCGGATTTTCAGCCACCAAGCGGCGCTCGCCGGTAGCGAGATCGACGCTGTGCAGGTCGTGGAAGCGCGCGTCGCGGTCGTTGATCGCTACGAGCACGCGGTCGCGCACGATGCGGCTGAGGCCGACGATCGCCGCGGCGATGCCGGGGATCGGCGTCAGGTCGCGCCGCTCGCCCGTTTCGAGATCGACGGCGTAGAGGTGGTGGTTCTCGTCGCCGTCCGCGTCCTGCACGTAGAGGAGGTGGCGCCCGTCATAGGCGAAGGCATAGGCGTCGATGCCGCGGCGGCGGTCGGTCGTGACGGGCGCGGCCGCATCGAGATCGTCGATCGGTGCCGACCAGATGTTGAGAACGCCCTCATGCGGCGCCACCCAGCCGAGGCGGCGTCCGTCGGGGCTGATCTGATGGCCGTAGCGCGTCGGGTTGCCGAAGAGATGCGCGCGCGGGATCAGATCGACCATGATGTTTCCTCGTGTCCGGCGCCCGCCGTTCGGAGACGGGCCCCCGTGCGAGGAAACTATCGCGGGATCAGCCGAGCACCACCACCTTCGCGCCGACTTCGACACGGTTGAACAGGTCGATGGCGTCCTGATTGATCATGCGGATGCAGCCCGAGGACACGCTCTTGCCGATGGAGTGCGGCTCCAGCGTGCCGTGGATGCGGAACAGCGTGTCCTTGTTGTTCTGCCAGAGATACATGGCGCGGGCGCCGAGCGGGTTGCGGCTGCCGCCGGGCACGCCGAGACCGCTCTGCAACTTGTCGACCTCGCGGGCGAGGTCCGGCCTGCGAGCGATCATCTCCTTGGGCGGATACCAATCCGGCCAGGCCTGCTTCGAGTTGACGGTGGCGCTGCCCGACCACGAGAAGCCCTGCTTGCCCACGCCAACGCCGTAGCGCCGTGCCCGGCCGTTCGGCAGGATGAGGTAGAGGAAATGCGCCTTGGGATCGACCACGATGGTGCCCGGCGCCTCGTTGGTGCGGAACTCGACCTCCTGGCGCAGGTAGATCGGGTTGAACTTCTTGTAAGGAATCGCCTGGACCGGGAAGGGCTCGTTGGCGAGCGCCGCGTAGGCCCGCGTGTAGTCGATCGGGCCGTTATCGGGCTCCTGCGGCGGCACCGGATAACCGGCCTGCTGCTGGCGCGGCGTCTGGTTCGGCGCCTCGGCGGCGGGCGGCTCGCCCATGCGCTCGGCCCGGCGACGGGCATAGGCCTCGGCGTCGAGGTCCGTCTGCGTCTCGGGCACCGGCCGCCCGTTGCTGACCCGGCCGTTATAGGGAACGTACTGCCCGCCACGGCGGCGGTAGAGCTGGCCGTTGCCGTCCTGATAGAGACGGTCGTCGTCGAACCCGTCGAAACTTTGGGCGAGGACGTGACCCGGCAGGGTCGCGAGCCCGAGGCTCGTCACGGCTCCGAGAAGAAGCTTACGGCGGTTCTGAACTGACATGGATCGCTCGATCGAAGTGGCCGGGCCGGGAAACGTCTCCGGAATACGGGGAAACGGTCACGATCATCCGGGCCGGCTGAACTGCCCCGCTTGCTCCCTAGCAAGGAAGCGGCCGGGCGTCAGGGCCGAACGCAACCGTCACGGCTCCTGCACCGGCAAGTGTGCGAACATTGTGTCCGAAAGGTTACACGCACGTCCGCCATGCGCGGAATGAAGGGCTTTAACGATTTCGTAAAAAAGGTGCGGATTCCGGGGCGAATTGAGGACGGCGGCAATTGCATTGGCCGGCCCGGTCTCTAGATCCAGCGTAGCCGTTCGGCCCGACCACGGACCCCTTCCCTTGCGCGCCTCCCTCCTCCGCTCCTCGTTCGGATTGCTCTGCCTCGGCCTGATGCTGCCCGGCGAAGCCCTGGCCGCTTGCAAGGCCGCGCCCTCACGCCCGACGGGGACGGCCGTCGCGCAGTCAGCGGCAAAGCCGCAGCCGCTCGCGCCGCAGACCGCCTGGACCGCCGCCGAAGCCGCCAACTGCAACCGCGTGCGGCGCAAGCTCTGGCAGGCGGACGAGGGCTGGATCGTGAAGACGGTCACCGTCTGCCACTGATCCAGTTGACCGCGACTCACAAGAGATCCGGGCCTGCGGCCGGGACGCTCTCGAAGCCGGCGGGCTAACCCGCTACAAACCGCCGGAGGCGGCGACGGTCGCGGCCCCGGTGAGTGGCGTCCTCAGTGATCCGCGTTCTCCATACGGGTGATTGGCATATCGGCCAGACCCTGCGCGGCTTCTCCCGCGAGCGCGAGCACGACGCGGTGTTCGGCTACCTCGAGAGCATCGTCGTGGAACGCGAGGTCGATGCCCTTGTCGTGGCCGGCGACGTGTTCGACAGCCAGAACCCGTCCGGCGAGTCGCAGGCGCGGTTCTACACCTTGATGGCCCGCCTCCACGCGGCGCGGCCGGCCATGACCATCGTCATCACCGCCGGCAACCACGATGCCGCCGGGCGGCTCGAAGCGCCGCGCCCACTGCTTGAAGCGATTGGGGTCCACGTCGTCGGCAATGTCCGCCGCCGCGACGGCGCGATCGATCTCGACCGGCACCTCGTGCCGGTCCGCTCGGCCAACGGCGATGTGGCCGCACAGGTGCTCGCGGTCTCCTATCCCACCGCCGCCTGCCTGCCGCCGCTCTCGTCACTTGGTCGGGAAGCGTCACTTGGCCAGCAGCCCCGCATCGGCGAGACTTCGCCGATCGTGCGGGCGGTGCGCGACCTCTACGGCCAGCTCTTCGAAGCGGCCCGGCCGCGGCTCGCCGGCCTGCCGCTCCTCGTCACCGGCCATCTCCACGTGGCGGGCGGCCTCGAATCGGAGGGCGCGGAGCGGCGCATCCTCGTCGGCGGCGAGCATGCCGTGCCGTCCGACGTGTTTCCGGAGGAGGCGCGCTACGTGGCGCTCGGTCATCTCCACCGGGCGCAGGCGCTGGGCCGGGGACAGGTGCGCTATTGCGGCTCGCTGATGCCGCTCTCGGCGGCCGAGCAGCCCTACCGCCACGGGGTCACCCTGGTGACGCTCGGCGCGGGCGCGGCGGAGATCGAACATATCGAGATCCCGCGCCCCGTGCCGTTCCTGCGTCTCCCGGCATCGGGCGACATGCCGCTGGCCGATCTTGGCGACCATCTCGCCGCCCTGGCGCTTGCTCCCGATCTGCCGATGGACGCGCGGCCCTACATCCAGGTCCGGCTCGCCCGCGAGGGTCTGCTGCCGGGCTACCGCGCCGAGGTGGACCGCATCGCCGAGAGCTTTCCGGTCCGCGTGGTCGATGTGCGAGTGACGGTGCCGCCGCGGGCCGCGATCGAGATCGTGGAATCGGAGGCGCCACCGCCGCGCTTGTCCGAGCGCGACCCGGAGGAGCTGTTCCGTCTCGCCTACCGCGCCAAGTGGGACGAGGAGCCCGAGCCTGCCCATCTCGACGTGTTCCACCGCGCACGAGCGGACGCCTGAGGCTTTAGCACATGCGCATCCTCGCGATCCGCGGCGAGAACCTCGCGAGCCTCGCGGCACCCTTCGCGGTGGATCTCGCGGCCGAGCCGCTCGGTGCGACCGGCCTGTTCGCCATCACCGGCGAGACCGGCGCGGGCAAGTCCACCATCCTCGACGCACTCTGTCTCGCCCTCTACGGCCGCTATCCCCGCGTCGCCGTGACCCGCCGCGAGGACGTGCCCGATCCCGGCGGCGAAGCGCTGAGCGCCAGCGACGGGCGAGCGATCCTGCGCCGGGGCGCGGGCTCGGGCTACGCCGAGGTCGATTTCATCGGCCAGGACGGCGTGGCCTACCGCGTTGGCTGGGAGGCGTTTCGCGCCCGCAACCGGGCGACCGGGAAGCTTCAGGCGGAGCGGCGGCGCCTGCACCGGCTCGACGACGGCAGTGCTGTCGCCGCGGGCAAGACGCAGGTGCTCGACCGGGTGGTCGCGCTGACCGACCTGACCTTCGATCAGTTCCGCCGCACGGTGCTGCTGGCGCAGGGCGAGTTCGACGCCTTCCTTCTCGCCGCCGAGGGCGAGCGGGCCGAGCTTCTGGAGAAGATCACCGGCACGGCAATCTATTCCGAGATCTCGAAGCGGGTGCATCTCGGCTACGAGGCGCACCGCCGCGCGGTCGAGGCGCTGGAGGTCCGCCGCGGCGAAATCGGCCTGCTCGATGCGGAGGGGGTGTCGAGCCGCAGTATCGAGCGCGAGGCGTTGCGCGCCGGGGTCGAGGCGTGGCGCGAAGAGCAGGCAGCAATCGGCCGCATCCTCGAAACGGCCCGCCGGATCGCGGCCGCGCGCGCGGCACTCGCGGAGGCCGAACGCCGCGCCGCGTCGGCGGGTGAAAGCCTGGACGCAGCCGGACCGGACCGGGACCGGCTCGCCGAACTCGACGCGGTCGAGCCGCTGCGCGGACGGGCCGAGGCCCTGGGCGAGACCGCCCGCGAGCACGGCGAGGCGCAGGCGCGGGTCGAGGCGTCCGGTGCCCGTGTCCGAGCCGCGCAGGCCGCCGCTGAAGCCGTCGAGGGCAAGCGGGCGGAGGCGAATGCGGCGGACGAGGCGGCGGAGGCCGTCTTCAAGAGCTTCGGCCCCCTCTGGGACCGGGCCGCCGCGCTCGACGCGACCATCACCATCGCCGAGCAGGAAGCGGCCGGTGCGGCACAGGGCGCTCTCCGATCGGACGAGGCGGCGGCAGCGGCGGCGGCGGCACTGACGGCAATCGAGCGCCGGCTCGACGAGGCGCGGGCGGCTCGCGACGCCGCGGCCCGCCAACTCGACGCCGACAGCCGCCATGCGCCGCTGGCCGAACGCGGCGGCGACTTCGCCCGGCGCATCCGCGAGCGGGCGCGGCTCGACGCGCAGGCGGCGGCGGCCGGACAGGAAGGCGCGGCGCGGCGGGCCGAGATCGCCGGCTGCGACGGCGAGACGGAAGCCGGCGCTGCCCGGCTCGCCGCGTTCCGCGCCCGCCGCGAGGCCTTGGCCGGCGCGCGCGCGGAACGTGAAGCGGCGCTCGCTGCGCTCGCCGAGCCCGCCGCGCAGGCGCGCAGCGCCGCTCTCGAAGGTCTGCTCGATGGCCTGCGCGAGGCCTATGCCCTGGCCGGGCGCCACGGCACGGCGCTCGCCGACCGCGCCGCCGCCACGGAGGCCGAAGCGGAAGCCGGTCTGGTCGCGGCCGAGGCTGCCGCGCGCTACGCGGTGGAAGACCAAGCGTTGCACGAGGCCGGAGTTCGCCGCGCCGAGATCGCGCCCCTGGCCGAACTCGCCGAGGAGAGCGTCTCGCGCGAAGCCGCTCGGCTGCGCAGCCTGCTGGTCGCCGGTGGGCCCTGCCCTGTCTGCGGCAGCGCCGACCATCCCCACGCCCACGAATCCGATGGTGCGCTCGGTCGGCTCGCCGAGGAGATGCGGGCCCGCCGCACAGAACTCGACGCGCGGATCGCCGAGCACCAAGCGGCCCATGACCGCGCCCGCGGCGATCTCGCGGCGGCGGAGGGCCGGCGCGACGACGCCCAGGAGCGCGCCGCCGCTGCGGCCGAGGCAGCGGCGGCCGCCGCCGCCCGCTATCGCGCCACGCTTCCCGGTGTCCTAGCCTTGCTCGAAGCCGCCGGGCTCGCGGCCGTCCTGCCGCCGGGGCCCGATGCGCCAGCGCTGGCCGCGGCTGGGACGACCGCCCGAGCCGAACGCGATGCCACGCTGCACCGGCTTGCCACAGCGCGGACGCTGCGCGGCGAGATCGACGGCCTGATCCGCGAGCGCGACGCGGCGGAGGCGCGGTCCGAAGCGGAAGCCCGCGCGCTCGATGCCCTCACCCGGCGCCGGACCGAGGCCGGGCTCGCGGCCGAGCGCGCGGAGAGCGCGCGGGCCGCCCTCCTCCAGCGCGTCGCGGAGCTGGCGGATGAGATCGCGCCCGCCCTAAGCGCCGCCGATCTGAGCCTGGGTGATCTCGACCGTGCCCCGGAGATGTGTGCCGAGCGGGTCACGACGCTCGGGCGGGCTTACACGGCCTTACGGACCGGGCATGCCGGCCTGGAAGCGCAGCTCGGCGCCCTGGCGCCCGAACGGGCCGCCGCCGCATCCTTGCGGGAGGCCGAGACGCGTGCGGCCGTGAAGGCGCGCGCCGAGGCCGAGGAACGGCAGGCCCGCCTCGTTCAGGCCCGCGGGGAACGCGCCGGCCTTCTTGGCGGCGAACCGACCGGCCCCCACCGCACCCGGCTCAACAACGAGCGCCGCGCCGCCCGCGAAGCCCTTCAGGCCGCGCAGACGGCTTGCGCCGAGGCCGCCCGCGCGTTGACGGGTGCCGTCACCGACGAGGCCGGTGCCATCGCGGCCTCGGAGCGCGCCGCCACCCGCCAAAGCGCGGCCGAGGCGGCCTTCGTGCAGGCCTGCGGCGAGCGCGGGCGCGAGGCGGTGGCCGCGCTGCTCGCCGTACCCGCCGAGACCCGCGACGCGCTGCGCGCCGGTCTCGACCGGCTGGCGCGTGAGGCGGCCGAGACGCGGACCGCCCTCGCCACCCGCCGAGCGGATGTCCAGGCCCTGGACAGCGAGGCCGGGATCGACGTCGTCGCCGCTGAGGCCGAGGTGGCCCGCCTCGCCGAGGCCATGGCACAGGCGCAGCAACGCCTCGGCGCCCTCGATGCGGAGCTGCGGCGGGACGAGGCGGCCCGCGCCAAGGCCGCCGACCTCGCGGGGGAGATCGAGGCCGCGACGGCCGAGCTGACGACGTGGCACCGGGTCGAGGAGGCCATCGGCTCGGCGGGCGGCGACCGCTTCCGCCGCTTCGCGCAGGGGGTGACCCTCGATCACCTCGTGCATCTCGCCAACGATCAGCTTCGGGCCCTGAGCCCGCGCTACCGCCTCGCCCGCAGCGTCGGCGCCGACCTCGCCCTGCACGTTGTCGATCGCGACATGGGCGACGAGCGCCGGGCGACCCGCAGCCTGTCGGGCGGTGAGCGCTTCCTCGTCTCGCTGGCGCTGGCACTAGCTCTGTCCGGCCTGGAAGGGCGACAGTCCTTCGTCGATACGCTGTTCATCGACGAGGGCTTCGGCTCTCTCGACGCCGAAACCCTCGACCTTGCCGTCGACGCGCTCGAAACGCTTCAGGGCCGCGGCCGCAAGGTCGGTGTCATCACCCACGTTGCCGGAATGATGGAACGCATCGCCGTGCAGATCCGGGTGGAGAAGCGCGGCAGCGGCCGCAGCGTAGTCCGCGTGGTGGATCGCGGCGCTGCCGTCGTTTGAGGCAGCGTGGCCGCTGCATCGTTCATAGGCAGTGATGCTTGCGTCAGCGGCAAACAGCGGTCGCAGCCGGGTGCTGCCGCCGGTTTCTAGCAGGGAATGAGTTGGCACGCCGGCTGCATTGTGAGTGTCGCAGCCCTCGGGCGGCGAGCGGGGCAACGGCGCCTCGCGCTCGGACGGCGCATGTCCGGACACACTCTTCCGCATGAGAGACCGCGCCCGGCTTGCCCGAACGGCGCGTCTTCGAGCCCCACGAGCACGCCGATGGCATCCTTCAAGACCGTGATGAAGTCGGGCCACCCCCCGACCCTGTTCGCCGCCTTCCTCTATTTCGATTTCTGCTTCGCGATCTGGGTGCTCAACGGCGCCATGGGCCCGTTCATCACCGAGACCTACGGACTGACCCCGGCCCAGACCGGCTTCATGATCTCGCTTCCGATCCTGGCCGGCGCGATCATGCGCTTTCCGCTCGGGATTCTGGCCCAGTATATCGGCCGCAAGAACGCGGCACTGACGGAGATGGGCGTCATCGTTCTGGCGATGGCCTACGGCTTCTTCTTCGTCTCCTCCTACAACGACGTGCTCGCCATGGGCGTGCTGCTCGGTATCGCCGGCGCCTCGTTCGGCGTGGCGCTCTCGCTCGGCTCGGGCTGGTTCCCGCCGGAGCACAAGGGGCTCGCCATGGGCATCGCGGGTGCCGGCAATTCCGGCACCGTGCTCGCCGTGCTGTTCGCGCCGCCGCTGGCCCAGGCCTATGGCTGGCAGGCGGTCTACGGCTTCGCCGGCCTGGTGATGATCATCCCGATCCTCGTTATGATCGTCCTCGCCAAGGAGCCGCCGGACTGCCACGGCCAGAGCTTCAAGGAGCACGTCTCCTGCCTGTTCACCAAGGACGGCTGGTCGTTCTCGCTGATCTACATCATCACGTTCGGCGGCTTCATCGGCCTGTCGAACTTCCTGCCGACCTTCTTCTACGAGCAGTTCGCCGTCACGAAGGTCGAGGCCGGTCGCCTCACGATGCTGGCTGCCCTGATGGGCTCCGGCATCCGCATCCTCGGCGGTTACTTCGCCGACCGGATGGGCGGCATCCTCGTCCTCTCCCTGGTGCTGCTGGCCGCGATCGGTTCGTTCCTGGCGCTGACCACCACGCCCTCGCTCGCCGTGACGACGCTGCTGTTCATGCTCTGCTTCGCCGCACTCGGCGCAGGCAACGGCGCGCTGTTCCAGCTCGTCCCCTTGCGCTGGCCGACCAACACCGCGGTCGCCGGTTCGATGATCGGCGAGGTCGGAGCACTCGGCGGCGCGATCCTGCCCAACGTCATGGGCTTCTCGAAGCAGTATACCGGCGGCTTCGCCTCGGGCTTCGTGATCTACGCCCTGTTCACCGGCTTGGTGCTCGGCTGCCTGTTCCTGTGGCAGCGCAAGTGGGTCGGCGCCTGGGTCGGCCCCCGCGGCAAGGTGCTCGATCAGCCGGCCGAAGCGCAGGCTCAGGCCGGGGGCCGCATGGAGCCCGCGGGCGCGTAAAGCGGATCGGTCCGTCTCACAGGGATCGTTCGGACGGGGGCCTTCGCGGCCCCCGTTTCCGTTGGGGGCAACGGAATGGCCTTACAGCCCGTCCCGCGTCACCGTCGCGAAGGTGAGGAGATCGACGCTCGCCGCACCGCCGCGCAGCAGCACCCGTGCGGCAGCGTTGCCCGTTGCGCCCGTGGTGGCCACGTCGTCGATGAGCAGGAGGCGCCGTCCGGCGATCCGTGATCGCGCGGCTTCCGCCACGCGAAAGGCACCCTGAAGGTTCATCGCGCGCTGATGGCGGGTCAGGCCGACCTGAGGCCGTGTCGCCTTCACACGGGCGAGTGTCCGCAAATCGCACGGTGTTCCTGACACACGGGCGATCTCGCGGGCCAGCAAGGCCGATTGGTTGAAGCGCCGCCGCCAGAGGCGCAAGCCATGGAGAGGCACGGGCAGGATCAACTCCGCCTCGTCCAGCAGTTCACGCCCGGCTGAGGCCATCATGCGTGCCATGGTCCGAGCCAGATCGAGACGGTCATTGTATTTGAGACGATGAACGAGGTCGCGTGCGGTGCCCTCATACAGCGCAACAGCCCGCGCCCGACCAAAAGCCGGCGGCTCCGCGATGGCGCCGGGCGAAAGCAGGCGGCCGACGCCGAGATCGAGGGCAAAGGGCGTGCCGAGCCGCTCGCAATAGGGCCGCTCGATCAGCCGCAAACCGCTCCAGCAGGCGGCGCAGAGAGCGTGCGGCTGACCGGTCGCCGCTCCGCAGGACACGCAGGTCGGAGGATAGATCAGACCGATGACGGTCGAAGCGATGCGCCCTACGCCGCTCCACAGAGCGGGTCGTCCGGGCGCCGCCATCGATAGACGAATGTCGTCAAGCTACGCTGTCAGTGCGCGCCGTTTTGCTGAGCGCCCTGCTGAGCTGCCTTATCCCGCTTGTTCGCCTGATGCCGGCCGACGGCACAGCCAGCCGCGGCACCCATGACGCCGTGTCCGGCCATGTGCCCGGCCACGCCACCCACCATGGCGCCCTTCAGGCAACCCTTGGCCTCCGCGGTGCTGGCCAGCGCGACGGCGACAAGGATCAGAGCGGCGCGGATCAGAATCCGTGTCATCTTCAACCTCCTCGATCGACGAGCAAAACGGAGAGACCCGGATTCCGTTCCAAGGCCATCCCAACCGATGATAGTGCAGAGGCACGATTCGCGAAATCGTGAAACGGCGCCTGCACGAACAAAGAGATGCCTGCGGACACAGCGCCGGAGCCGAACTCACGCCCTGGCCGCCGCACCCTCGGATCCCCATCTCCCCGATCGATGAACGAGTCCGCCCCCCTGTTTGATCCCGCTCTCGTTCGCCGCCGCATCGCGCGTGCGCAAAGATCGGGTTATGCCGGCTTCCTGCTAGAGCGGGTCGCCGAGGATCTGGAGGATCGTCTTGCGGCGGTCACCCGCTCTTTTCCCGTCGCACTCGATCTCGGTACGCCGCTTCCCGTTGTGTCCGAGCGCCTATTGCAGAGCGGCCGGGTCGAGCGGATGATCCGCCTCGCTCCGATCTCTGAGCCAGCCGGCTCGGTGGTCGGCGACCCTGAAGTGCTGCCATTCGGTGGGAATGCCGGGTTCGACCTTGCGGTGTCGGCCCTGGCGCTTCAGCACGTCAACGATCTGCCGGGCGCCCTGCTGCAGGTGCGCCGGGCACTCAAGCCCGACGGCCTGTTCCTCGCCGGCCTGCTCGGAGGTGCGACGCTGACAGAGCTGCGCCAGGCCTTCCTCCAGGCCGAGAGCGAGATCGAAGGCGGCGTGAGCCCGCGCGTGGCACCTTTTGCCGAGCTGCGCGACCTCGGCGGCCTGCTCCAGCGGGCGGGCTTCGCCCTGCCGGTGGTGGACGCGGACACGATCACTGTGCGTTACGGCGACCCCTTCGCGCTGATGCGCGATCTGCGTGCCATGGGGCTGACCAACGCCCTGCACGACCGCCGCCGCGTGCCGCTGCGCCGGGCGACGCTGATGCGGGCCGCCGCGATCTACGCAGAGCGCTTTTCCGATCCGGACGGGAGGCTGCGGGCGACCTTCGAGATCCTGTGGCTGTCCGGCTGGGCACCGCATGAGAGCCAGCAGAAGCCGCTGCGGCCCGGTAGCGCCAAGACGCGGCTCGCGGACGCCCTCGGTGCCGCCGAGCATCGGTTTCCGATCCGGGAGGAGCCGGCATGAAGGAGCCCGGCCCCGCTCATCCGATCACCATCACGCCCCACCCGAGGCCCGTGCGGGTACGGCTCGGCGGGCGCGTCGTTGCCGAGACGCGGCGGGCGCTGAAGCTGTGCGAGGCGGGCTACGACCCCGTTCTCTACCTCCCGCGCGAGGATGTCGCTGCGGAGGCGCTTGCCCCGAATCCGCGGCGGACCTTCTGCCCCTACAAGGGCGAGGCCTTCTATCTCGACCTGAGCGTCGGCGGCGCGACCCAGGAAGCGGCGGCGTGGTCTTACGAGAACCCGTTTCCGGCGGTGGCGCGCATCCGCGGCCACGTCGCCTTCTATCCCGACCGGGTCGATGCGATCGAGGCTTGAGGGTCGCCCTACCCCTCAACCTGAGACCAGAACCCCGACTTGCGCCCATGCGCCTTGCGAAGCTGTGCCGCGTACTCGGCGTGGCTCGGCGTCAGATCGCCCGGCGCCAGTTCCCGCGCGAGTTCGCCCAGGCGCATCAGATGGCGGGCGCCGTGACCGTAGGCGGGCGAGCGGCCGCGTTCGAGGATGTCGTCGATGAGCGCGCGATAGAGCACGCTCGCCGCGAGCGGATGGTCCGGCTCCAGCGCTTCGGCGGCCGGGGCGAGCAACTCCCAGATCCGGCCCGACCATGCGTCGCGCCGATCGAGCACGAGGCGGGCGGCGCGGTCCAGATTCGGCCAGCGGATCAGGAAGTAGAGGCCGCCATGCGGGTCCTTGCGGTTCGCGGCGTGGGCGAAGGCGCGCTCCAGAGCCTCCTCGTCCTCGAAGTCCGGCAGGCGGGCGAGGTAATCGCGCAGGGCCTGCGGATCGAGGCTCTTCTCGAACCGCGACCAGCGTAAACCTTGCGCCTCGTCCTTGTGGCCGAGCGCGTCGAGGATGCGGATCTCGACCGCCTCGCGCTCGCGTTCCGGGCCGTCGGGATCGAAGCCGCCGACGATCAGATCCTCGCGGGTCATCACGACCGTGCCGCGCTTCTGCTTGCGGCGAATCCAGTCGAGGGCCTCGGCGGCGCGGCCTGCCGCGAGCAGCCGCTCGGCCACCGCCCCGAGATCGGGCCGCTCGGGCGACATCTCCAGTTCGAGGGCGATGAACGCGTCGGCGTCACCGCGGGCGTCGGCGATGACCTGACGCAGGCGGATGAGGCTCAGACGGTGGTAGCGCCGCTCCCATTCCTGCCCGGCCATCTCGAAGACCGCCGGCCCGGCCTTCTTCGTGGCCGATGCCGGAAGCTTGGCGAGGGCTTCGACGAGATGTGCGTCGAGCGGTTCGAGCGCGGCCTTCGGCAGCTTCGGCAGGAGATCGACCAGCAGGGCACCGACGAGGCCGAAGCCATCGTCGTCGAGACCGTCGAGTGCGCGGGTCGCGAAGCCCAGCGCGGCATCCGCCGAGAGCCCCGCCGCGAGGCCTGCGGCGGCTTCGGCGGCGGCCTCGTAGACGGCATGCACCTGTCCGGCGGAATCATCGACCCGCTCCAGCGTGGCGCTGGCGCTCTGGAGGAAGCGCAGCAGCCGGTCGAGGGCCATGCCGGCATCGAGCGGCTTCAGGTCGGAGAGGATGGTCGCGAGCGTGGCGTCGAGGTCGGAGGCGAAAGCCCGGCGCTTCTGCCAATCGATGTAGCCGCGGGCCTTTTCCAGCGCCGAGAGGCGGCGGTCGATCAGGGCCGCCACCCTGTCGGGTCCCTGGAGCGCGGCGATCGCGGCACTCACCCGCTTCTTGAACGGCGCGCTCTGGCCAACCTCTTCGAGGATCAGGGCGATGAGCCGCTCCTGGCTGAGTGCCGCGAGGTTTTCAGCCGTCGGCGTGGTGCTGCGGGATTTTTTGGGCGGCTTCGATTGGGTAGGCGCTTTCGCCGACACTCCACTCTCGACCGCCGCCTTCGCCCGTCGCGCCATCGTTTCCCCCTTCAGGCCTCGGGCCCGGTCAGGGTCCGAGCAGATCGATCAGGAAGGGGATCAGCGGCAGATCGGCCGGCGGCATCGGTAGATCGCGCAAAGCCCCCGGCCGCACCCAGCGGAGTGCCTGCGCCTCGCGCGACTGCGGAAGCCCCTCCCAGCGCCGACAGATGTAGAGCGGCATCAGCAGGTGGAAATCCGGGTAGGCGTGGCTCGCGAAGGTGAGCGGCGCAAGGCACGGCTCCTTCACCGTGATGCCGAGTTCCTCGGCGAGTTCACGGATCAGCGTCTCCTCCGGCCGCTCGCCGGGCTCGACCTTGCCGCCGGGAAACTCCCAGAGGCCGGCCAGCGCCTTGCCCTCGGGGCGCTGGGCCATCAGCACCCGCCCGTCGGCATCGACCAGGGCCGCCGCGACGACGAGAAGAAGCTTGAGCGGGGTGCTCATCGGCTGATCGCGAACACGGCATCGACCTCGGCCGAGGTCTCGATCGCTCCCGCCACGACCGGCACGGCGGTGCGGCCGCGGGGGGCCGGCGCTTTCATTGCCATGGCGGAGGGCATGGGCCGGGGCGACTCGGCTCGCGGCGGCGATTCGATCGAGACGACGGTGCCGAGTTTCACACCGGTCGCCTCGGCGATGCGCTCGGCCTGGGCGCGGGCATCCTTGACGGCGGCGACCTGCACGGCGGCCTCCGCCGCGGCTGGGTCGCGCAGGCCGAAGCTGATCCCCTGGATCCGGTTGGCCCCGGATTCGAGGGTGCGCCGCATCAGTTCGCCGAGCTTGCCCATCTCGGCTAGGCGCACCCGCACGCGATTGCCCGCCGTGTAGCCGTCGTCCCGCTCGCCCATCGAGCCGTCGGGTTGGCGCACGGTCTTGGTCCGCGGCTGCAGGGTGATCGAGGAGGTGCCGATATCGGCCTCCGCCACACCCATTTCCCTGGCGCTCGCGACGATGCCTTTCGCCGCTTGGCTCGCAGCATCGAGGGCGGCGGCCGGCGTGGCGCCGCGGGTTTCGACGCCGATTTCCACCGAGGCAAAATCCGGCGCGACCTCCTGCGAGGCCCGGCCGATCACCCGGATGCGGCCGTTCTCGTCATCGGCCACGGCAGGCGTCGCCATGGCGAACAACAGGACGGGAACGGCGAGCGCGGAAAAGAGCTTCACGAGCGGTAGTCTCCGTTGATGGCGACGTAAGCCTTGGTGAGGTCGCAGGTCCAAACGCGCGCCCGACCCTGGCCGAGGCCGAGATCGACCCGCACGGTGATCTCGGGCCGCCGCATCACGGCGCTGGCCGCTTCCTCGCTGTAATCGGGGTCGCGTGCGCCCTGCACCGCGACGCGCACGTCGCCGAACCAGATCGCGAGGCGGTCGCGGTCGGCGGGCTCGCCGGCCTTCCCGACGGCCATCACCACGCGGCCCCAATTGGCGTCCTCGCCGGCCACCGCGGTCTTCACCAGCGGCGAGTTGGCGATCGACATCGCGATGCGGTGGGCGGAGGGATCGCTTTCGGCACCCTCGACCTCGACGGTCACGAGCTTGTTGGCACCCTCCCCATCGCGGGCGACGAGCTGCGCCAGTTCGATCAGCAGATCGTCCAAGGCCGCCCGGAATCCGGCGAGCCGCGGATCGTCGGCCTGCGTCACCGCCGCGTTGCCGGCGGCACCGGTGGCGAAGAGCAGCAGCGTGTCGGAGGTGGATGTATCGCCGTCCACCGTCACGCAGTTGAATGATGTCTTCGTGCCCGCGCTCAGCAGGTCCTGGAGCACGTCCTGCGGCAGCGCCGCGTCGGTGAAGGCGAAGGCCAGCATCGTCGCCATGTCGGGGGCGATCATGCCCGCGCCCTTGGCGATTCCGTTGATCGTTACCGGCACGCCGTCGATCTCGACCCGGCGGGTGGCGAGCTTGGGGAAGGTGTCGGTCGTCATGATCGCCTGCGCGGCCTGCGCCCAGGCGTCGGCGCCACCCTCGGCGCGTCCGGCGCATTCGGCCAGCACGCCCTCGAACTTGCGCGCGTCGAGCGGCTCGCCGATCACGCCGGTGGAGGCGATCATCACCGCCTCCGGGGCGCAGGCGGCGGCCCGGCCGGCGATCTCTGCCGTCAGCGCCACGGCTTCGCGACCCTTCAGCCCGGTGAAGGCGTTAGCGTTGCCCGAGTTCACGACGAGCGCCCTTGCGCCCTTCCTGGCTTTCAAGGCGTCACGGCACCAATCCACCGGCGCGGAGGGACAACGCGAGCGGGTGAACACCCCCGCCACTTGCGTGCCCTCGGCCAGGGCGACGTAGAGCACGTCCGTGCGGTTCTTGTAG
The DNA here is from genome assembly GCF_024169925.1 of Methylorubrum extorquens. Taxonomy (NCBI): domain Bacteria; kingdom Pseudomonadati; phylum Pseudomonadota; class Alphaproteobacteria; order Hyphomicrobiales; family Methylobacteriaceae; genus Methylorubrum; species Methylorubrum extorquens. The sequence continues at coordinate 601,427 of NZ_JALJXF010000001.1, read as the reverse complement.
CGGATGCCGGCCTGCGCCGTGGCGACGCGCACGCCCGCGATCTCTGGCAGCGACGGCGAAGCGGCGGGTGCCAGGGGGGAGATCTCGGTGGATGACATCGTTCGTCGGCTCCGTCTCGTACCCGCTCTCGCCCATTCGGCCGCATCGGGAGGGGCGGCCTCGCATGCGCAGGCGACACGGGCATGAACGTCATGGTCGCGGGTCGCTGTCTTGCGTCCTCCGGGCCTCACGTCAACACGCGCGGTAAGGCCCCCGGCCGTGAGACGGCGTCTCCCCGGCGCTTCTCATGCGGGGCGCAGACCGGTTGGGTCGGGATAGCTCGTTTTTCAGCGATGCAACTCAACGATGCAGAAGACAAAGGCCTGTCGAATCCGCCCTCGAAATCTGTTGCGGAAACTGTGTCTCGAAAAATGCACCTTCGCCACGGTCGAGCGTTGCCGCTTGTATGCCTTACGCAACCTGCTTAACCTAGAATGATGCAGCGCACCCAAGATCGTGAGGAAGCGACCATCGACCTCGATCCCGTCCGCTCGGATGGACAGGTGGGTGGCAACGCGGCCCCGCGCAGTTGCTACGGGGTCCAGGTGCTGGTCGCCGGACGCCGCAAGCAGTGGCGCGATGAGATCAACGGGCAGATCCGCCGGGCCGGCTACAGCGCCATCTCCGTTGATTCGGCCGTCGATGCCCTCACGGTGCTGGTGCTCGGCCTGCCCGTCGATGTTCTGGTGACCGATGCCGAACTGCATGGCGCGCTCGGCCTCAGCGAGCTCGCCGCCGAAGCGCGCGCATTGCGACCGAATCTCGGCATCGTCGTCGCCTGCGACTCGGCGGTCAACGACTGTGCCGACCTCGTGCCGGCGGACGCGCTGCTGATCTCCTCCCTGGGCCCGGAGGAGGCCGTCGCCTCTTCGGTCCGCGAGGCGATGGCGGCCCGCGCCGGCTGATCCCGCCTCCCCATCGCCGCGCCCGCGACGATGGGGCCCGTACCCGACGGTAGGCCGGGTATGGCAGCCTCCGCGCCGGAGGACCAACGCCATGACGATTCGCCGCCGGGACTGCCTCGCGATGCTCGCCGTTCTCGCGGCGGGCCGCGCCCATGCCGCGGAAGCCGGGCCGGCGGGCGCCTTCGCCTTCGACAAACCGGAGGGAGGCGGCCTTCCACTCTCGGCCTATGCCGGCAAACCCATCCTCGTGGTCAACACCGCGACCGCTTGCGGCTACGCCCCGCAATTCGTTGGCCTTCAAGGCCTCTGGACACGCTTCGGCGCGCGGGGCCTGACGGTGATCGCGGTGCCGTCGCCCGATTTCGGCAATCAGGAGCCGCTCGACGGCGCCGCCATCGCCGAGGCCGCGCGAAAGAATCACGGCGTCACCTTCCCGGTCACGGACAAGACCCATGTCCGGGGGCCGTCCGCCCATCCGTTCTACCGCTGGGCGGCCGAGCAGAAGCCGGGGCAGAGCCCGCAATGGAACTTCCACAAGTACCTCGTCGGCCGTGACGGCACCCTGCGCGCCGCCTTCGCGACCCAGGTCGATCCGAGCGATCCGCGCATCGTCAGTGCCATCGTCGCGGAACTGGGGCAGGCCTGAGCGAAGGTCCGTGTGGTTCTACCGGCCCGGAATGTCGGCCGGCGGCAGCAACCCGCGCTCGATCCGCCCCGACGGTAGGGGACGCCGGGCGCGCGGAGCCTGAAGGCGCCGCTCCCGCTCGGCCATGAGCGGCGCTGCGGACGGGCCGCTCGAGGGGTAGTTCGAGGCGAAGGGGTTCGGTGGCACGCCTTGGGCCCGGCATGGCAGGGCCGCGAGGCAGAGGCTCGCGGCGGCGAAGACGGTGCTGGAGCGCATCGGCGGCAAGATTTTCCGGTCGTCGGGGACTCGCGCCGGCACGGGGCGCCTCCCCACATGCCAGCCGGCCGCGTCATCATTGCGGCCGGAAAGATCGAGCCAAAGATCGCGTCATGGAACCGCACAGTTTCGAGCAGGACGGCACCGTCTACGAGGTTCGCTTCGAGCGGACGCCGGAGGGCTGGATTGCGCATATCCGGCCCGAAGGCTGGACCGAGGCTCACGTCGTCGCCTTTCCGGAAGGCGTCGGCTTCGATCGGGACGACGTGCGCGGCTCCCTGATCGCCGGCTGCGAAGCCGCTGTGGCCCGCCTCCCGCGCCGTCCGCCGACCCGGCATTGAGAGGGGTGAAACGGAACCTACGGCATCCTGGCCGGTTCGGGCTCCAGCACGTGCAACGAAACACGTTGGAAGCGAACGGGATTTTGCGATGACCGAGGTGACCTACCACATCGTCGAGCACGACGGCGGCTTCGCCTACAAGGTTGGCGACGTGTTCTCGGAGACCTTCCCGAGCCGGGCGGAGGCGTTGCAGGCGGCGCAGGCCGCAGCCGCCGAGCAGCAGGTTCCAGGCTCGACCGAGGGCATCCGCTACCAGGACGGGAGCGGCCAGTGGCACGACGAGACCGCGCAGGGCAACGACCGGCCGGTGGCCAAGGTCGCGGAGGACTGAGCTCCCTCAGCCTTCCAGGGTGATGAGGCCGACGCTGCCGCCCGCAGCAGCGGTGTTGACGGTCAGCGTCCGCTCCGTGGCGAAGCGAGCGAGATAATGGGGACCGCCGGCCTTCGGGCCGGTGCCCGACAGGCCGGAGCCGCCGAAGGGCTGGCTGCCGACGACGGCGCCGATCATGTTGCGGTTCACGTAGACGTTGCCGTGCGGCAGGGCCTCGGCGATGCGCTCGGCAGTCTCCTCGATCCGCGAATGGATGCCGAGGGTGAGCCCGTAGCCGCCGGCCCGGATCGCCGCGATGACCGAGCCGAGGCCGTCCGCCGGGTAGCGGGCGACGTGGAGGATCGGCCCGAACACCTCCTGCCGCAGATCGGCGACGCCGCCGATCTCGAAGATGTGGGGCGCCACATAGAGGCCGCCCGGCGCCGCGCCGGCAAAGTGCTCCCTCGCCGAGGCCTTCATGGCCAGGATGTGCGCGTCGAGCCGTTCCTTCGCCCCGGCGTCGATCACCGGACCGAGATCGGTGGCCAAATCGCGGGGGTCGCCGACCGTCAGCTCCCGCGCCGCGCCGGCCACCGCCGCGATCATCCTGTCGGCGACGTCCTCCTGCACGAGGAGCAGGCGCAGGGCCGAGCAGCGCTGGCCGGCGGAGCGGAAGGCCGAGACCACCACGTCGTCGGCCACCTGCTCGGGGAGCGCCGTGGCATCGACGATCATCGCGTTGATGCCGCCGGTCTCGGCGATCAGCGGCAGGATCGCGCCGTCGCGGGCGGCCAGCGCCCGGTTGATCCGCTGCGCCGTCGCCGTGGAGCCGGTGAAGACGACGCCGGACAGGGCCGGATGCTCGATCAGCGCGGCGCCGGTCTCCGGTCCGCCGGGGACGAGGTGCAGGGCGCTTCCCGGAATGCCGGCCGTGTGGAGCAGGCGCACGGCGAGGTCCGCCGCCAGCGGCGTCTGCGGGGCCGGCTTGGCGACGACGGCGTTGCCGGCCATCAGCGCCGCGGCGACCTGCCCGGTGAAGATCGCGAGCGGGAAATTCCAGGGCGAGACCGCGACGAACACCCCCCGGCCGACGAGGCGCAGGCTGTTGGCCTCGCCCGCCGGGCCGGGCAGGCTCTGCGGTTCGCAGAACAAATCCCGGCCCTGCGCCGCGTAATAGCGCAGGAAGTCGATCGCCTCGCGCCACTCGGCCACGGCATCGTCGAGGGTCTTGCCGGCCTCGGCTTGCAGCAGGTGCAGGAGCCGGTCCTGCTCCCGCACGAAGGCGTCGACGGCTCGCTCGAGGCAGGCGGCCCGCGTGCGGGCGGGCGTCGAGGCCCAGGCCGGGAACCCCCGCGCGGCTGCCGCCATGGCGAGCGCGGCGGTGGCGGGGTCCGCCTCAATGACGCTGCCGAGCGCCGCGCCGTCGATGGGGCTGACCACCTTTCGGGCACGGCCGGTCTGGGCGGTCCCGTCGATGATCGGCGCGGCCTCGGCGGGGCCGGCGCCCCTCGCGACGGCCTCGGTCCATCGCTGCAGCGCCGCGCCGTCGCCGAAGGCGAGCCCCGGCGAATTACGGCGCTCGCGCCCGAATAGGTCGCGCGGCAGCGGGATCTTGGGGTGCCGAGCCTGCGAAGGCGTCTCCACCAGGGCCTGAGGCCGGGCGAGAAGGTCGGCCACCGGCACCGCGGGATCGGCGGCGCGGGCGACGAAGGAGGAGTTCGCGCCGTTCTCCAGCAGCCGGCGGACGAGATAGGCAAGCAGCTCGCGGTGGCCGCCGACGGGCGCGTAGACCCGCTGGCCGATGCCCGGCGCCCGCTCGGCGAGCCGCTGATAGAGCGCCTCGCCCATGCCGTGCAGGCGCTGGAACTCGAAGCCGGCCTCCTCGTCCGCCGGACGATCGAGTAGCCCGGCCAGGCCGAGCACGCTCGCCACGGTCAGCGCGTTGTGCGTGGCAAATTGCGGGTAGAGGCGCGGGCGCAGCGCCAGCAGCCGCCGGGCGGCGGCCAGATAGTTCAGGTCCGTCATCGCCTTGCGGGTGAAGACGGGATAGTCGGCCACCCCTTGCGTCTGGGCGAGCTTCACTTCCGTGTCCCAGTAGGCGCCCTTGACGAGGCGTACCATCAGCCGCCGGTCGTGCCGCTCGGCGAGTTCCGCGACATGGTCGATCACCGGAAGGCAGCGCTTCGAATAGGCCTGGATCGCCAGCCCGAACCCGTCCCAGCCGGCGAGCGCCGGATCGGCCAACACGGCGGCGAACACGTCGAGGGAGAGTTCGAGCCGCTCCGCCTCCTCGGCGTCGAGGGTGAAGTTGAGGTCGTGGGCGCGGGCGTCGCGGGCGAGGTCGCGCACCACCGGCACCAGCTCGGCCATCACCCGCGCCGCTTGCGTCGGGGCATAGCGCGGATGCAGCGCCGAGAGCTTCACCGAGATGCCCGGCCGGGCCGGAATCGGCGCGTTGCCGGCCTCCCGCCCGATCCGGGCGATGGCGCGGGCATAGGCTTGGCGGTAGCTCTCGGCGTCGTCGGCCGTGCGGGCGCCCTCGCCGAGCATGTCGAAGGAGAAGCGGGAACGGCGGGCCGCGCCCGAGCCGGCCCGCTTGAGTGCCGCGCCGATCTCCTCGGCCAACACGAATTGCCCGCCCATCACCCGCATCGCCCGGTGGGCCGCCGCGCGCACGGCCGGGCGGCCGAGGCGGCGGACCATGCTTCCCAGCGTCGCCTCGGGCGTGTCCTGCGGGCCGACGAGGCGGGCGCCGAGGCCGAGCGCCCAGGACGCGGCCTGGGCAAGACCGCTCTCCGACCGCACCGCGTGATGGGCGAAATCACCCTCGCGCAGCTTGTCGGCGATCAGCCGGTCGGCGGTGGCCGCATCGGGCACCCGCAGGAGTGCCTCGGCGAGGCTCATGAGGGCGAGACCCTCGCGGGTCGTCAGCGCATATTCCCGCAGCAAGGCCTCGACGGCGCCGTGGCCGGCATCCGCGCGGATCGCGCCGATCAGGTCGGAGGCGAGCCGATCGACCGCCGCCTCCGTGGCCGCCGGCAGGGGCGCCTCCCACAGCAACGCCTCCGCCAAGGCGGCATCGTCCGGGGCATAGCAGGCCTGAAAACGCGACGGAGACATCGGACCATCGGTCATATGAGAGAGTAGCACTCTCTCTGTCGTCCGACAGACCAATTCCGTCATTTAAGAAAACGGCGGTCCGTGATCGCCCCGCGCTCGCTCTTACGGCCTCGCGCCGGGCGGGCTGATATCGAGCGGCTGCGCCTCCGGAGCAGGCGCCGGCTCGGCTTCGATCCGGGCGCGGCGGGCGGCTTCCTCAGCCTCGCGCTGGCGGGCTTGGCGCGCTGCCTCCTCGGCGGCGGCCTGCTGCGCCTTGATCCGGGCCTGCCGGGCCGCCTCCTCGGCGGCGATCCGGGCGCGGTCCATCTCGATGCGGGCGCGGCGGCGCTGGCGCTCGCTCTGGTCGGCATCGAACAGCTCGATCTTCTCGAGTTCGCGCTGGAGCACGAGGGCGGCAAGGCCCGTCGTCAGAGGCGCCGCGTCGAGCCGCCGCTCGGGCGCGGTGAGCGGCCCGCCGAACCCGAGCTGGATCGAGGGCGCCGCTCCGGACCAGCCCTTCGGCCCGGCCGCCGCCGTCAGGGCGCCGCGGGCGTCGAGAGCACGACCGCGCAGATCGACCTGAAGCGTGCCGTTCCAGCGCGCCGAGCCGAGATCGATGCCGAATGGGCCCGTGCGCAGGGTGCCGGCCGAGAGAGTGAAGGGGGCCGAAATCGGCCCCTTGGCCCGAAGCGCACCGGCGGACAGCTCTTCCGACACGAGCGCCTGGAGCCGTCCCTCGCGCAAGGGATCGTCCTCGGCCAGCGCCTTGCCGAGTGCCCGGTCCACGGCGCCCGCGTCGGCGCTGGGGAGCGCGAGATCGGCGAGCCGGATCTCGCCGTTGCCCGAAAGATCGTTCGCCAGGGCGCTCAGGCTCACGCCCGTGGCGCCGAACCGCAGGGCTGCCGAGAGCCGGCCGGTGATCGGCCTTGCCCCGATCAGGCCGGTCAGATCGGCGCCCTCGACGCTGCCCTCGCCCGACACCGCAGCGGCGCCCGCCGGCCGGGCCAGGGTGATGCTGCCGGCCAGCCTCCCTCCGGCGAGACCGGCCGAGAGGTCGCGCAGGCTCAGCGCGTCGCCCTCGCGCACCAGCGTCAGGCTCGCATTGTCGGCGACGAGGCCCCGGCCGAGATCGAGCCCACCGATCTTGAGGCCGAGGCTGACCTGCGGCTGCGCCGGCACCGCGGCGAAGCGTCCGGTGCCGTCGGTGGGCAGGACCGTCGCCGCAACCAGCGCCGGCAGGGACAGGCGGGCGAGCGTGGCGCTGCCGGTCAGCGCGCCGTCCGGGGCGCGGTCGAGGGCGGCGGTGAGGTCGGTCCCCGCCACCTGCCCCGTGACGTCGGCGTGCAGCGCCGCATTCCGGCGCGACAGGGCCACGGTGAGAGCCACGGGCAGCGGCCCGGCCACAGGGCCGGCACTGCCGGCGAGGATCAGGAAGGGGGCAAGGTCGGGCGCTGCCAAGCGCAGCGTGCCACCGGTCGGAGGGCGGTCGAGGGCATCGAGCAGGATCGGGCGCGACGTCGCGACCGTGAGGCCGGCAAGATCGCCTTCGATGCCGAGCGCGAGCGGCGGCGTGCCCTCCTGTCCGGCCTCGGCGGCGGGCCGGGCGCCGGTCAGCCGCAGGCGCCCCGGCTGGCGCAGGGCGACAATGTCGTCGCGGCCGAACCAGCGGCCGGTCCTCTGCATCGTCAGCGCCGCGTCGAGGCGGTCGATTCGGCCGGAGCGAGTCAGCAATGCAAGGTCGAGATCGCCCTCGCCGGCCTTGCCTTTCGCGGATGCGCGCAACGCATCCGCCTCACCCGATTCCCGTTCCAGGGTTAGATCGAGGGCCAATCCGCTCTGGCGGACGCTCTGTGGCACGAGGCGGGCCTCGGGCAGGAAGCCGCGCTCCAGCAGGGCCAGCAGCGGTGCCGCCTTGCCGGCCGTTACCCGGCCCTCGATCCGGCCCGAGCCGTCCGGCGCGATCCGCCCGGCGAGCTGGGCGCTCGCACCCGCGAGGTCGGCGATGTCGAGCGTATCGACGACGAGGCTGGCCCCGTCCGATTGCAGGCTGACCGCGATGGTGCCGTTGCCGGAATGCGCGCCGGCCGGTCCATAGCGCACGTCACGCGCCTTCAGCGTCAGTCCGAGGTCGTGCCGATGCAGGCCCGACATGAGCTCACCGAGGGGGGGCAATTCGGCGATGTCGATGCCGTTGGCGGAAAGCTGTGCATCGAGCCGCCCGCGCCCGTTCGCATCGGCCCGCAGGTAACGGGCGTTGCCGGTGACGCGGGCCTCGCCCAGGGCGAGGCGCAGGTTGCGCAGCGACAGGTCGCTGCCGGCCGCCGAGAGGTCCGTGCCGATCTCGAAAGCGCGCCCGTCGAGAATCGCCGTCACGCTTTCTTCGGCGCCGATCCGGCCGAGATAGCGCCCGACGGCCTCCGAGTTGCGCGCGGCGATGTCGATATGCCCGGTAAAGCGCGGCGAGCCCGACAGCTCGGCCTCGCCGGTTGCTGCGACGGTCGCGGCCCCCGGCGCCCTGCCCTCGAAGCGGCGCAGCACGAGGCCGCCGGTGCGATCGAAGGTGCCGCGAAACCCGACATCGGCCCAATCATCGAGGCCGAGGGCGACACTCTCGGCGGCGATATCGAGGTCAAGCAGAAGCGGCGGCGCCAGCGCACCCGATGTCAGCCCCTGCGCCAGCAGCCCGCGGGCGCCGCCGGAAAGCAGCAGCCCATCGAGGTCGAGGCGGCGGGTCCGCAGGGTCAGGCCGAGCCGGGCCTCGCGCAGATCGAGGCGGCCGCTGCCCGACAGGCGGGCGGCCTTGCCGCCGGGGTCAAGTTCGAGATCGACGGTCTTGGCCTGCACCACGGGGCCGCGCGACGCGAACTTGGCCGCCAGGGTAAGCGGCAGGGCGGCGCCCGCCGGCTGCACCGGCGGGCCGACGGTGAGCCGGGCGCTGCCCTCCGCCTCCGGCACGAGGCTGCGGCGTGCCCCGTCCGCACCCGACCCGTCCTCGGGCTTGAGGGTGATGCGCGCATCGAGTTCCAGGCGGGGTATGGTGTCGCCGCCCCCCGTCAGCTTCAGCGAGAGGCCGCCATCGCTGCCGGCCACGCTGGTGGCGATGTGGAACGGGCTGCCCTTCGCCGTTCCCTCCGCCAGCCAGGGCCCGGCGAGCGCGGGCGCCCTGAGGCGCAGGTTCTCGGCGGCGAACTGCTCCTGCGGCGCCTCACCCGTCCGTACCGTGGCGACCGTAAGGCGCCGAATGCGCAGGTCGTCGATGACGATGTCGCGGCGCAGCGTTTGCGGTTCGCGCGGCAGGAGCACCGCCTCGTCGGAGACCGGCAGGTTGAGCCCAGCCCACTCGACCGAGGTCTGGACGAAGCGCACCTCACCCTTGAGAAGGGGGGCCAGGGCGATCTCCGCGTCGACGGCTTGCGCGTCGAGGGCCGGCCCATCCTCGGCGCCGAGCCGCAGGCGGGCGAGGCGAAGATGCGGCGAGGGCAGCAGACGCAGGTCGATGGCGCCCTCGCTGCGGGCACCGGCCCCGAGGGAATCGCTCACCATGCGGTCGATCAGCGCGCGATGCGCCGACCAGTCGATGAACGGCGGCACCGCAAGGGCCGCCACGAGAATCAGCACGACGGCGCCCGCGAGCGCGGTCAGGGAATCACGCACCGTTATCGCTTCCGCCTGGCCTGCGGACCGCAGGACTTCGTTCGCGTTTCACACGCGTTCGAACGGCCGATGCCACTTGAACGGTGAAAAACCCGCGTCCCTGCGGCCATAGCACAGGCCGTGGCCAGCCCGCATCTCACGCTCAAGCTTTCGCCGATCGTCAGCGGCGGATGCCGAAGGATGGCCCGGCCGGCGGCGGAACGTTGAGCGGCGCCCGCTGGATCTGGTTGCGGATGGCGCTGTTCTCCAGAGTCTGTCGCTGTTCGAAGTTGCGGTTCTCGTTCCGGTACTCGAACGACTGGTTCTGCCGGCTCGTGGCGCCACGGTTGCCGGGGCTCTGCGCCCAAGCAGGCGTGAGTGCGGTGAGCAGGGTCAGGAGGGCGAGAGACGGGGCGCGCATGGCCTCACATCCTTCATCGGCGTGGGTTTCGGGCTTCCGGAGTGACGCGTGGGGGGTGGAGCCGGTTCCGGATCGGGTCTCGACGGCGTTCGCCTTTTGGTCCAGGGATGCGCGTATGATGCAAGAGCCCAACGACGCGCACGGCGCGTTCCGGCCGCGCCCGTCCGACGACGAAGCGCCGTCGGCCCCGACCTCCATCGCCGCCCGCGCCATGGCCGCCCTTCGGCCCGAGGGCGCGTCCTACCTCTCCGGCCTCAACCCGGAGCAGCGCCGCGCCGTGGAGGCGACGGAGGGCCCCGTGCTCGTGCTCGCAGGGGCCGGCACCGGCAAGACGCGGGTTCTGACGACGCGCATCGCCCACCTCATCGCCACCGGCAAGGCGCGGCCCTACGACATCCTCTCGGTGACCTTCACCAACAAGGCCGCCCGCGAGATGAAGCACCGCATCGGCGGGCTGATCGGGCCGGCGGGCGAGGGCATGCCCTGGCTCGGCACCTTCCACTCCATCGGCACCAAGATCCTGCGCCGCCACGCCGAACTGGTCGGCCTCAAATCCGACTTCACGATTCTCGGCACCGACGACCAGCTCCGCCTGATGAAGCAGGTCATCAGTGACCAGAACATCGACGAGAAGCGCTGGCCGGCGCGCGCGCTAGCTCACACCATCGACGGCTGGAAAAACCGGGGCTTGAGCCCCGAACAGGTGCCGCCGGGCGAGGCACAGTCCTTCGCCTTCGGTAAGGGCGGGCAGCTCTACACGGCGTATCAGGCCCGGCTCGCGACGCTCAACGCGGTCGATTTCGGGGACCTCCTGCTGCTCTGCCTCAAGCTGTGGCGCGAGAATCCGGACATCCTGGCCAATTACCAGGACCGCTTCCGCTACATCCTCGTGGACGAGTATCAGGACACCAACGTCGCCCAGTATCTCTGGCTCAGGCTGCTGGCCCAGGCCCGCAAGAACGTCGCCTGCGTCGGCGACGACGACCAGTCGATCTACGGCTGGCGCGGTGCCGAGGTCGACAACATCCTGCGCTTCGAGCACGATTTTCCCGGCGCCACCGTGGTGCGGTTGGAGCGCAACTACCGCTCGACCGGGCACATCCTCGCCGCCGCCTCCGGGCTCATCGCCAAGAACGAGGGCCGCCTCGGCAAGACCCTGCGCACCGAGGACGAGGCGGGCGAGCCCGTGACGGTCACGGGCTCGTGGGATTCCGAGGAGGAGGCGCGTCAGGTCGCCGAATCGATCGAGTCACTCCAGCGCAGGGGGCATGCGCTCTCGGAGATCGCGGTGCTGGTGCGGATCTCGGCACAGATGCGCGAGATCGAGGACCGGTTCGTGCAGGTCGGCCTGCCCTATCGCGTTGTCGGCGGTCCGCGCTTCTACGAGCGGGCGGAGATCCGCGACGCGCTGGCTTACCTGCGCGTCACCATGAACGGCGCCGACGACCTCGCCTTCGAACGCATCTTCAACACGCCCAAGCGCGGCCTGGGCGACGCGACGCTCCAGACGCTCCACGCCTTTGCTCGTGCCGACCGGGTTCCTCTCCTGGCGGCCGCGCGAAAGCTGATCGAGACCGACGAGCTGAAGCCGCGCGCCCGCTCGATGCTGCGCGGCCTCGTCGAGAGCTTCTCGCGCTGGGTGCGGCTGGTGGAGACCAAGCCGCATCCGGAGGTCGCCCAGACCATCCTGGAGGAATCCGGCTACACCGAGATGTGGCAGAAGGACCGTTCGGCCGACGCCGCCGGGCGGCTCGAAAACCTCAAGGAATTCGTTCGCTCGATGGAGGAATTCCCCGACATGGCGGCCTTCCTCGAACACGTCTCCCTGGTGATGGAAGCCTCCGAGGCGGAAGGGGCCGACCGCGTCTCGCTGATGACGCTGCACGCGGCCAAGGGTTTGGAGTTCGACACCGTGTTCCTGCCGGGCTGGGAGGACGGCCTTTTCCCGAACCAGCGCGCCATCGACGAGAGCGGTCGGGCGGGCCTGGAGGAGGAGCGGCGGCTCGCCCATGTGGGGCTCACCCGCGCCCGCAAGCGCGCGAAGCTGTCGTTTGCCGTCAACCGGCGCATCCACGGGATGTGGTCCTCGACCATCCCCTCACGCTTTATCGACGAGCTGCCGCCGCAGGCCGTGGACGTGGTCGAAGCGCCCGCGCATTTCTCGGCCGGCGCCTCGCGCTTCGACCGCAACCCGACCCCGTTCGGCTCCTCCTACGGCACGCCGGGCTGGCAGCGGGCGCAGGCCAACACGTCGGGCAATTTCGGCGGGGGACTCGGGCAGGGCCGGGGCGGCCGCTCGGGGGGACCACGGGAGATCGAGGGCGAGCTGGTCGCCAAATCCACGGCCGCACCCTCGGCGTTCGAGCACGGATGCCGCGTCCTCCACACCAAGTTCGGGCCTGGCACGGTCGCCGGCATCGACGGCAACAAGCTCACCGTTGACTTCGACAAGGCCGGCCGGAAGATGGTCCTCGACAGCTTCCTCCAACCCGGTTGAAGCGTCCCGTCGGCGGTTCTCCGCCGGCCGCCCCTCGCCCGAGGAGGGCGATGCCCGCGATGGCCCAGGCAAGGATCGTCCCGGTCCGCAGGCGGCACCGACAGGTGCTGGGGTCATCGCTTCTTCGCAAAGCCGTCACGCCCGCGTCGCCCCCGCCTGCAACCTTCGCAGTGAGAGCGAAGCGTTGCCGTAAAGTCGCTCTCCACAGACATCACGTCATACAGTGGAACCGACTCATGGGGTTTGGCTTTGCTCTTGCGTACAGTTGAACGAAGATCGGCGATGTCTTCGCCGAATCGAAGGAGAGACGGACAAGTCGAGACTGGTTGAAAAAGCGAGTTTGCGAGAGTCACGCACGAGTCAAGGTGGAGTATCGATCCATGAAGAGACGACGCGCACGGCTTGAACTGGTTGAGGACCGACCGATCCGGATGCATCGGACCCGCTTCGACGAGGAACGTAACCTCGCACCCATTCAACCACTGACCGATCGACAAGGTCAGTACCTCGACGCGCTCGCGTCATCTTCGCAAGTCATCGTCTTAGGCCCGGCCGGCACCGGAAAGACCTTCATCGCCGGCACCCGCGCCGCCGATCTTCTCCGTCAACGCCGGATTTCGAAGGTCGTCATCACCCGTCCGAACGTGCCGTCCGGCCGCTCCCTCGGCTTCTTCCCCGGCACGCTTGAAGAAAAGATCGCGCCCTGGGTCGCGCCCCTCACCGAGACCATGAAAGAGCGCATGGGTGCGGCCGCCTTCGACATCGCGGTGAAGACCGGCGACATCGAGGTCGTGCCGTTCGAGGTGATGCGCGGGCGCACCTTCAAGAACTGCCTCGTGATCCTCGACGAGGCGCAGAACACCACCACCGCCGAGATCAAGATGTTCCTGACCCGCATCGGCGACGATTGCCAGGTCATCATCAACGGCGACGTTTCCCAGACCGACCTGCGCGAGACCTCGGGACTTCGCACCGTCATCCACCTCGTGAAGAGCCGGATGATGACGATCCCGATCGTGGAGTTCACCCTCGACGACATCGTCCGCTCCGGCATCTGCGCGGAATGGGTGAGGGCGTTCGAGGAAGAGAAGTTGTAGCAGTCGCGAGATCTGATGGCGCGTGATGACGGGGCACGGAGGCTGCCTCGTCGTCACGCGCCGACCACGGTCAGATTTCAACGCCCCTCTCGACGATCGTCGTCTCGACGATGTCGGCAGGCTCGTAGAGCCATCTTGCCACAACGCCGGCCGCGATGGCTCCGGCGATCGGCGCAAGCCAGAATAGCCAGAGCTGCGCGATATAGTCCGTGCCCGCGAACAGGGCCGGTCCCGTGCTGCGCGCCGGGTTGACTGATGTGTTGGTCACCGGAATCGAGATCAGGTGAATGAGCACGAGGGCAAGCCCGATGGGGATGCCGGCAAAGCCCGCCGCGGCGCCCTTCGACGTTGTGCCGATGATGATGAACAGGAAGATGAACGTCGTCAGGGCTTCGATGATCAAGCAGGCGGCAAGGTCGTACTTGCCGGGGCTGAGTTCGCCGTAGCCGTTCGCAGCAAATCCGTTCGGCACCCAGCCCGCCTTGCCGGAGGCGATGGTGTAGAGGGCGAAGGCGGCCACGGTTGCACCGATGACCTGAGCGATAATGTAGGGCAGGACGTGCCGGCTCGCGCACCGTCTCGCCGACCACAATCCGAGTGTGACGGCCGGATTGAAGTGGCCGCCGGATATGTGGCCGACGGCGTACGCCATCGTCAGCACGGTGAAGCCGAAGGCGAAGGCGACGCCCAGGAAGCCGATTCCGAGTTCTGGAAAGGCGGCGGAGAGGACGGCGGCACCGCAGCCGCCGAAGGTCAGCCAGAAGGTGCCGAAGAATTCGGCGGTCGTCCGACGCATCGTATCGTGATCCATGGCGACACCTCTTGCTGCGAAGGTCACGCGGCCCACACCAAACGGTCGTGTCGAAGGTCTGATCGGCGCACCGTGAGACTGAGGTCGTCTGCGTCGGCGCCCGCCGAAACGCAGCGGGCGAAGATTTCACGCGCGGATCGCGCTAGCAATGAGCGGTGTCATACGTTGAGGGGCACGAAAGAGTGGTACTGCTCGCGCGCCTGATGCGCCTTGACTGGCAATTTTGCTTTGTCTCAGCGCAAATGCTGATCACATCGTGCAGTGTCAGGCTGCGGCGGCGCCCTTGATCCGCAGCGGTCCGACGCTCTTGCCCTCAAGCAACTGGCGCAGCCGCTCGACATCGTCGAAATTGTTCGACGTCAGTTCGGTGATGTCGCCCTCGACCAGCGCATCGACATGGCGGCAGCGGCGGCGGTGGGTGCCCGCCGGGCAGGAACAGCGCAGATAAGGCCCGTCGGTCCGTTCCTCGAACTCGAGCAGGTAGCGGTTGCCGGTGCTGCCCCGCATGGCAAAGCGCAGCGCGTTCGAGGGCCGGAGATCGACGATGCCCGAGGCGCGCAGGGCCTTCGCCGAGGTCGAGCGGGTCATGTCCCGGCGCGGCGTCGTGAGCCCACGAATCGGGGTGAGACCGAGGCCGCGAGCGAGGTCGGCGATGTCGGTCGCACCCGTCTCACGCAAGGCCGCGAGGGCGATCTCGGCGCAGGCATAGGCATCCTCGCCCGCATCGTGGTGTTCGAAGCGGATACCGAGGCGGCCCGCAACCTTGGCAAGACCGTGGCCTGCCGGATCCGGGAAGACGCGCCGGGCGATCTGGAGGGTGCAATGGCCGGCCATGTCCGGCACCGGCTCGCCCCAGGCGGCGAGCGAGGCGGCGAGCACGCCCATGTCGAAGCCGGCATTGTGCGCGAGCATCAACCCGCCGGATAAGTCGGGGAGGAACTCGGCGATCGCCTCGGGAAAGGTCGGCGCGTCGCGGACATCGGCCGGCAGGATGCCGTGAACGCGGATATTTCCGGGCGAGAACCGCATCTGCGGCGGGCGGATCAGCCGGGATACGCGCCGCACGACGCGGCCCCCCTCGATCCAGGCGAGCCCGACCGCGCAGGCACTGTCGCGCCGCTCGTTGGCGGTCTCGAAATCGATCGCGACGACGCTCATGCGGACAAGATTAACGGGTCGCGGACTCATCCCGCAAGGCGCGAACGTCACTATCTCCCTCCGGCTCGCCGAGCCGGCGGTCGAAGATCGTCCGCACCGTCCGCCGTTCCTCGTCGAGCCGCGCGCTAAGCGCCTTGGCATCGGGCAGGTTGGCGGCGCGGGCGAGGCGGGCGAGCGCCACATCGGAGGCTTGGGTCGGGTCCCCCTCGACCATCAGGCGCTGCCACTGGTGCACGTCGTCGAGGAGCCGGTAGGCGTCGCCGAGTTGCTCCGCCTCGACGTCCGCGATGATCCCGCCTTCGGCCGCGCGGGCGAACACCTCGGGCGCGTCAAAGCCGATCAGTTCGGGATGGGCGTGGGCATGGCCGAGGACGAGAGCCTGCGCCAGGAAATCGAGGTCGAGCAAACCGCCGGGGCTGAGCTTGAGGTCGAGGGGGCCGTGATCGCCCTTCTCGTTCTCGACCGTGGCCCGCATGCTGCGCACTGAACGGTTCACCGTGTCGGCGTCACGCGGCTGCATCAGCGCATCGCGGATCGTTGCTTTCGCCTCTTCGGCAAGGCTGGCGTCACCGGCGATGACGCGGGCGCGGGTCAGCGCCATGTGCTCCCACAACTCCGCTTCCTCGCGCTGGTAGGCGCGGAAGCTGCGGAACTGCGCCGCTACCGCGCCCTGGCCGCCGCCGGGACGCAGGCGCAGATCCACCTCGTAGAGCAGGCCGCGGCGGGTCGGGGCGGTGAGTGCGGCGACGAGGCGCTGGGTCAGCCGGTTGTAGGCCACCGCCGCGTCGAGGGGCTTGGGGCCGGTGCTGGCGCGGTTCTCCGGATCGAAGTCGTAGAGTACCACGAGGTCGAGGTCCGATTCCGCCGTGAGCTGGTGCGAGCCGAGGCGGCCATAGCCGAGCACGACGATGCGGCCGTTCGGGATCGGGCCGTGATCGGCGAAGAAGGTCTGGGACACGGCGTCCAGCGCGGTCGCGACGGCTGCGTCGGCGATCGCCGAGAAGGCGCGGCCGGCCGCCTGCGGGGTCAAGATGCCGGAGAGGAGCCGCGCACCGGTGAGGAAGCGAAGCTGCCGCGCAGCGTCGCGGCTGCGGTCGAGGAACACCTCGTGGCTGTCGGGCCGGCCCAGAAGGGCGCGGTAATGCGCGGCAATGGCTGCGGCATCCACCGACGGATCGACGAAATCGGGGTCGATCACCGCATCGAGCACGTGCGGTGAGAAGGCGACGGTGCTCGCCAAGCGCGGGGCGCTGCCGAGCAGATCGGCAAAGAGCAGCCGCAGGCGCTCGTGCTCGCGCAGGATGGTCAGCAGTTCCACCGCCGCCGGCATCCGGCCGAAGGCGCGGTCGAGATTGGCCAAGGCCGCATCCGGATCGGGCGTGCCGGAGAGAGCCTTGAGCAGGGCCGGGACCAGCTCGGTCAGCACCTCGCGGGCGCGCGGGCTGCGCACCGCTGCTCGCCGCCCGAAATGCCAGCCGCGCACCGTGTCGGTGACGCGTTCCGGATCGCGGAAGCCGAGGCTGCGCAGGGTGGCCAGTGTCGCCGGATCGTCGGCGGCGCCGCTGAAGACGAGGTCACCCACCTCCGAGGAGAGGTCGAGCCCGGCCTCGAACAGCAAGGCGTAGTGCGCCTGCACCCGGCCGGCATGGGCGAGCAGGGCTGCTTCGAACCCGGCGAGGTCGGCAAAGCCCGCGAACCGCGCGAAATCCTCGAGTTCGGTCCGGTCCGTCGGCAGGCGCTGGGTCTGCTCGTCGCGCACCATCTGCAGGCGATGCTCGACCGTGCGCAGGAAGGCGTAGGCCACCCTGAGTTCGTCGCGCGCTTCCGCCGAGATCCAGCCGTCCTCGTGCAGACGCGCCAGCATCGGCACTGTGGAGCGCCCGCGCAGCATCGGGCGGCGGCCGCCGAAGACGAGCTGCTGGGTTTGGACGAAGAACTCGATCTCGCGAATGCCGCCGCGTCCGAGCTTGATGTCGTGGCCGGCCACCGCGAGCGCCTCGTGCCCGCGCACGGCGTGGATCTGCCGCTTCATCGCGTGCACGTCGGCGATCGCGGCGAAATCGAAATACTTGCGCCAGACGAAGGGGGTGAGGTCGGCGAGAAACTGCTCGCCCGCCGGGATGTCGCCGGCGATGGGCCGCGCCTTGATGAAGGCCGCCCGCTCCCAGTTCTGGCCCGTGGTCTCGTAATAGACATAGGCCGAGGCGAGGCTCATCGCGGTCGGCGTCGAGCCGGGATCGGGCCGCAGGCGGTAATCGACCCGGTGGACGTAACCGTCGCGGGTGCGCTCCTGCAGCAGCTTCGAGACGCCCTGGGCCAGCTTGGTGAAGAACGGCGTCGGCTCCAGCCCCTCCTTCAGGGGGGCCGCCTCGGGATCGAAGAAGACGATCAGGTCGATATCGCTCGAATAGTTCAACTCGCGTCCGCCGAGCTTGCCCAGGCCCAGCACGACGAGACCCGAGCCGGCCTGCGGCTCGGTTCGATCCTTCGGCAGGAAACGGCCGGAGGCTGCCGCTTGCAGCAGCATCGCATCGACGGCCGCCGAGACCGAGGCGTCCGCGAAATCGGAGAGCGCGGCGGTCACCCGCTCCAGCGGCCAGAGACCGCCGATATCGGCGAGCGCCACGAGGAGCGCGTGCTCGGCCCGGTTCCGCCGCAGGGTCTTGCCGACGGCATCGAGGTCGGGAGCAGCGCCCTCCCCCGCCCGGCCGGCGGCGCGCTGCGCGGCGATGATGCGGGCGTCGGCCGCCTCCGGCGCCTCTTCGAACAGGCGGACGAGGCGCGCGGGATCGCGCGAGGCGAGCGACCACAGGAAGGTCGAGTGGTCGGCGAGCGCCGCGAGGAGGTCGCGGGCCGGGCCCTCGCGCAGGGTGGCGGGGAGTGCGTCGGCGATCTCGTCGAGGCGCGCTTGTGCTGCCTCGGGATTCGAGAGCGGCGGGGCTTGCCCCAGCCGCGCGATCAGGGGTGCCGTGCCGTCGTCGCGGGCAATCTGCCCGTCGTTTCGCCTGCCCATGCCGTCCCTTCTGCGATTCGAAGCGTCCGCATCGCCGCCATGCCGCGGCTCTGCCCATCAAACGCGCAAATCGGGATCTGCCAAGGGACTTTCGGGACGGCACGACAATGTAGGGGCGGCGCGACGCCCTCGGGCTCAGGCTGCGCGGAGCGTTCCGACGAAGTCGCGGACGGTCGCGGCGAGCGCGTCGCATTCCCCGGCCAGACGCTCGGAGGCATCGAGGCCGGCTGCGGCGGCGGCGCCGGTGAGGTCAGCGGAGCGGGCGAGGCCGTCGAGGTTGTCGGAGACCGCGCCCGTCCGCCGGGCCGCCCGCTCGGCGTTGTCGGCGATGGCGCCGGTCGCCGCCCCCTGCCCTTCCACCGCTTCGGCGACCGAGCGGGTGATGGTGCCGAGTTCCTCGATCGTCCCGCCGATCCGGCCGATCGCCGCCACCGCCTGACCCGTCTGATCCTGGATCGCGAGGATCTGCGCCTCGATCTCCTGCGTCGCGCGGGCGGTGCGGGCCGCGAGCGCCTTCACCTCGCCCGCGACCACGCCGAACCCCCGCCCGGCGGCACCGGCGCGCGAGGCTTCGATGGTGGCGTTCAGCGCCAGCAGGTTGGTCTGCTCGGCGATGGTGCCGATGAGAAGCACGATCTGGTTGATGCGCTGGGCCGCCTCGGCCAGCGCGCGCACGGTCTCGTCGGTCTGCCCCGCCTCCCGCGTCGCCCGGCCCGCCACCTCGGCGGCGCGGGTCATGTGGCTCCCGATCTCACGCACCGTGGCCGAGAGCGTGCCCGCCGCAGCTGCGACGCCCTGCACGTCGGCAGCGGTCTCCTGCGAGGCGGTGGACAAATCGGTCGTGCGGCGTGCCGCGTCGCCCGCCGCGGCCGAGAGATCCTGCGAAGCGTGCCGCACCCGGTTGGCGGATTCGGCCGCTTCCCGGACGAGGCGGTTCACGCTGCTCTCAAAACGCTCGGCCAGTTCGCCGGCCGTGCGGTAGCGCTCGGCGCGGGCCTCGGTTTCGGCCGCGCCCTGTCGGTGATGGGCTTCCGCCTCGGCGGCACGTGCGGCGTCGGCGGCGGCGAGCGAGCGGGCCGAGACCGAGAACAGGGACGCGAGTTGCACGCTGAGCCAGACGAGGACGGCCGTTTCCAGCACGACGATCACCGCGTGGAGCACCACCCGGCCGAGATCGGCCCCATCCGGATAGACCGCCGCCGGCAGGAGGAGGTTCAGGCCAAGATGGTGCAGGGCCGTCGCACCGGCGGCGGTCAGCAGCACGCGCCAGTCGCAATAGGCCGACAGCACCGCCAGGGCGGCGAAGAAGTACATGTGTAGATCGAGCTGCCAGGAATGGCCGGAAGCCGCATCGAGCAGAAGCGCCACCATGCCGACCATCGCCACCGACACGGTGAGACGCGTGGCGAGCCCGTCGCCGTTCAACCGCCACGTGGCGGTCGCCGCCGCCGCGAGGCCGAACGTCATCAGCCCCTGGGCCGCGATCGGGTTTCCGAGGGCGGCGGCCACCGCGACGTTGAACGGCACGTGCAGCCAGAGCAATCCTATGAGGCCGCGGCTCGCGGCGCGGCGCAGACTGTCGAGATCACGCGGGCGGGATTCTGTCATGGCGCTGAATCTCGGGGTGCCGGCTCTGGGAATCGCGGCGTATCGGGAGGGGTACAGAGGCCGAAGCCTCGTGGGTCGAACAGGACGAGGGCGCCGGCTGTCCGCAGGCGCTCGGCGAAGCCCGGCGCCGAGGATCGGGTGACGACGAGCCCCGGTAGGCGACCGAGGCCCATCACGGCGCCACCTGCGGCCACCGCCGCGCCGAGGCTGCGGCTCGGCTCCCACCAGGGTGGAAACAGGGCGGCAACCGGCCGGCCGGGCTCCGCCATCGGCGCTCCGAGCCATGCGGAGCCGATCAGGCTCGCCAGCAAGAGGGCCACGGGCGGCAGCCAGCTTCGAGCTGAGCCCGGTGTGGACGGCTGAGTCCGGATGCCTTCCACTGCCATCGACACGGCGCCACGGTACGACTTCGAACGATCAACAACTCAACATTGCTGACTAATGTTAAGTTGGGGTTACGCCGATGGCCGCGCACGCCCGACCGGGCGCAACTCTCTGCCCAATTTACAACTCTTCGCCCAATGATGGCCGGGTGGATGAGAACAGCTGGTCGAAGTGCGTCCCGGCGAAGGCCCATCACTCAAGGGAATTTTTCGGCGGCCCGTCCGTCCTGTCATGAGGGGCCCGGGGAGCCGGAACGCGCTTTCTTCGGTTGATCCCGGCTCGGCCGAAGCGGCATTCTTTCGGGGTACCTCAGGCGGGCGATACGGCGACCGAGGACGAAAGCGAATCGATGAGCAGCACCAACCTCGTTCCCTTCGCCGAAGCCGCCGTCTTCACGCTCGGCTGCGCCCTGATCGCGAGCCGCCGTTTCGAACCGCAGCGGCTCGGTGCGGTGCTCGGGCTCGCCACCATCACGCTGGCGGTTCTGCTGGTGGTCCTGGCGCTTCCCGACAGTCCGCAGGCGACGCTCGCCGACCCGGACGGCGTGCGCAATTTCCTGAACTGAGTTCGCTTCAGGCCGCGCCGGCCGGAAGGCTCAGGGTGACGGCAAGGCCCGGGGCATTGTCAGCGAGGTCGAGGCTTCCGCCGTGCAGCCGGGCGACGGCGGCGACGAGGCTGAGGCCCAGGCCGAAGCCGGGGCGAGTGCGGGCGGCGTCGAGGCGCACGAAGCGGTCGAGCACCCGATCGCGCTCGGCCTCCGGAATGCCGGGCCCGCGATCCGCGACGGTGAGCCGGATCATGCCGTCGGCGCGCCCAGCGGCGACCGTGATCGCCTGCGGATCGGATGGAGCGGACCGGGCGCCGTACTTGATGGCGTTGTCGAGGAGGTTGGCGATCGCCTGCCCCACCAGTTCACGGTTGCCGTCGAGGATCAGGTCCGGCTCGATATCGACGGTGAGGCTCAGCCCCCTGTCTTCGGCCAGCGGCTCGTAGAGTTCGGCCACCTCCTGCGCCACCGCCCCGGCATCGAAGCGGCTCACGCTTTCGGGCGCGTTGCCGGCCTCTAGGCGGGCGATGGTGAGGAGCGCGTTGAACACACGGATCAGCCCGTCGCTGTCCTCGATTACGCCTTCCATCGCCGCGCGCAGCGCCTCCGGCGTCTCGGCGGTGCGCAGGGCCTCGTCGGCGCGGTTGCGCAGGCGGGTCAGCGGCGTCTTGAGGTCGTGGGCGATGTTGTCGGAGACTTCCTTCATTCCGCGCATCAGCTCGCCGATGCGCTCCAGCATCAGGTTGAGATTCTGGGCGAGGCGATCCAGCTCGTCCCCGGCGCCGCCGACCCGCAGGCGGCCGTCGAGATCGCCCGCCATGATGGTGCGGGTCGTCTCGGTCATGTCGTCCACGCGCTTCAGCACGCGGCTCGCCACGAACCAGCCGCCGAGCACGCCGAGCAGCACGACGAGAGCCAGCGAGGAGCCGAAGGTGTTGCCGATCGCCGCGCGCAGGCGGTCGCGCTCCTCGGTGTCGCGGCCGACCACGAGCCGGAAGCCGCCGGCGAGGTTGAACACTCGCATGATCGCGCTGTGCCCGCTCGAGTCCGCCTCGGAGCCGCGCCCGTAATAGCTCTCGTACTGGCCGGGCCGTGCGAGGATATCGGCCGGCAGGCGGCTCACATTGCCGACGATGTGCTCGCCCGCGGGCGTGGTCACGAGGTAGAGCGAGGCGCCCGGCTCCCCCGCGCGCCGCTCCACCACGGCGATGAGCCGGCGCAGCCCCCCCGCCGTGTATTGCTCGGACAGCCCGTTGATCTCGGCATCGATGGTCGAGACGATCTGGTCGTCGAGGACCCGCCGCGCGTTCCAGGCGACGTAGCCGAGCCCGAGCGAGGCCAGCACCGCGAACAGAACGAGATAGGCGAGCGACAGCTTGAACGCCGTCGTGCGGAAGATCTTTCCGATCCGCGCGATGAGACCGTCCGGCGGCGATGCAGAAGGGCTCACGAGGCTTGCGGCTCGTCCGGCCGGATCACGTAGCCGGCCCCGCGCACCGTCTGGATCATCGGGTGCTCGAACCCGCGATCGATCTTCGCGCGCAGGCGCGAGACGTGGACGTCGATGACGTTGGTCTGCGGATCGAAATGGTAGTCCCAGACATGCTCCAGCAGCATCGTCCGGGTCACGACCTGCCCGGCATGGCGCATGAGGTACTCGAGCAGCCGGAACTCGCGCGGCTGCAGCACGATCTCGCGGCCCGCCCGCGTCACCCGGTGCGAGAGCCGGTCGAGTTCGAGGTCGCCGACCCGGTAGGCGGTGGCCTCGCTCTGACCGGTCGTGGCCGTGCGGCGGCGGGCCAACACCTCGGTGCGGGCCAGAAGCTCGGAGAAGGCATAGGGTTTCGGCAGATAGTCGTCGCCCCCGGCGCGCAGGCCCTTCACCCGGTCGTCCACTTGCCCCAAGGCCGAGAGGATAAGGACCGGCGTGGCGATGGCCTGCTCGCGCAAGGAGCGCACGAGCGAGAGCCCGTCGAGCTTGGGCAGCATGCGATCGACGATCAGCACGTCGTAATCGCCTTCGCGAGCGAGCGCGTAGCCGTCGAGGCCGTCGCCCGCATGGTCCACCGCGTGCCCGGCTTCCCGGAACGCTTTGACCAGATAGGCGGCGGCCTCGCGGTCGTCTTCGATGATGAGCAGGCGCATGACGCCCGTCAGATACGCCGCGCCACTCAGGAGCGCGAGGCGTTCACCGACAATTCCGGCTTATGGTTGAGGGTCTGGAACACGACGCAGTAGCGCTCGGTCAGCTTGAGGAGCTGGTCGAGCTTCTCCTGGGGGGCGTCAGTGTCGAGGTCGAACTTCAAGCGGATCGAGCGAAAGCCCACCGGCGCCTCCTTGTCGACACCGAGCGTGCCGCGAAAGTCGAGATCGCCCTCGGCGCTGACCGTGCCTGCCTTCAGCGGGATTGCCAGCGCGGTCGCCACCGCCTTCACCGTCACGCCCGCGCAGGCGACGAGCGCTTCGAGCAGCATGTCGCCGGAGCAGAGTTCGGCGCCCGAACCGCCGGTGGCGGGGTGCAGGCCGGCCACCGCCAGCGCGCGGCCGGTCTCGACCTTGCAGGCGATGCTGGTGTCGTCCAGCGAACCCTTCGCCTTGAGGGTGATGACGGCGGAATCCGGCGTCTCACGGTACTTGTTCTTGAGCGGGGCCTGGAGAGCGCGCAGGGCGTCGGCGTCCATGGATTTCCTCCGATTTTCTTGGTGGCGAGGATTTAGCGGCTTTCGCGCGCAAACGACACCTCGACAAGGGTCATCTCAGAACGAGCTGCCCCCGGCGAGTTCCGGCTTACGGGAGGCGTCGCGTGGGCGCAGGGAATGATCGAGGGCGGCGAGGATGTTGCGGGTCGCCGCCTCGCTCGGCGGCGCGGCCGGGTCGCGCGGCCGGCGCATCGGCAGGGCCACTGTGTCGTCGAGGCGGCCGGGGCGCGGGCGCATGACGATGGCGCGGTCGGCCAGCGCCACCGCCTCGGCGACGTCGTGGGTGACGATCAGCACCGTCGGCCGCACCTCCTCCCACAGGGCGAGGAGATGGCGGTGGAGATCCTTGCGGGTGAAGGCGTCGAGCGCCGAGAACGGCTCGTCGAGGAGCAGCACCCGCGGGTTGGCCACGAAGGCGCGGGCGATCGAGACGCGCTGCTGTTGCCCGCCCGATAATTCGCGTGGCCAGCGCCCGGCCTGCTCGGCGAGGCCGACCCGCTCCAGGGCGTGGGCGACGCGGTCCCGCCGCTCGCGCCTCGGCCGATGCTCGATGCCGAAGCCGACATTCTCGGCGACCGTCAGCCAGGGCAGCAGGCGCGGTTCCTGGAAGACGAGGCCGACGCCGGGATGGGGGCCGGTGATCGGCTCGCCGTCCAGCGCGATGCGGCCCGCACTCGGCCGGTCGAGCCCGGCGATGAGGCGCAGGAGCGTGGTTTTTCCGCAGCCCGAGCCGCCGATCAGCGCGACGATCTCGGCGTTCGGGACGTCGAGGTCGATGCCGTCGAGCGCGCGGGTGCCGTCGGCATAGGTCTTGGACAGGCTTTGGATGCTCAGCATGGCGGCCTCACAGCGTCTCGCGCGCCGTGTCCTGCCAGCGCACCAGCGGGCTGGTCAGGGCGACGAGCCCGGCATCGGCCGCCTTGCCGACGACGGCGAAGCTGATGATCGCGGCTAGGATCTGGTCGGGCTTGCTGAATTGCTGGCCGTCGAGCAGCAGGTAGCCGAGCCCCTCGGAGGCGCCCATCAGTTCGGCTGCCACCACGAACAGGAAGCCGAGGCCGAGCCCGGTGCGGAGCGCCGTTAGCGTCGCGGGCAGCACGGCGGGCAGGAGGATGCGCCGGGCGAGCGCGACACGCGAGAGGCGGAAAATGCGGCCGACCTCCACCAGCTTGCGATCGACCGAGGCGATGGCGCCTGCCACACCGATATAGACGGGAAAGAACACGCCCACCGAGATCAGGGCCACCTTCGGCGTCTCGAGAATGCCGAACCACAGGATGAACAGCGGCACCCAGGCGAGCGAAGGCACGGCGCGCAGGGCCTGGAGGCTTGGATCGACCAGCCAGCGCAGGGTCGGCAGCGTCGCGGTGAGCGCGCCCGCGAGGATGCCGGCGCCCGCCCCGAAGGCGAAGCCGAGGCCGACGCGGATCAGCGTCGCCTCGACATGGGTCCAGAGTTCGCCCGACGCCGCGAGCGTCCAGAGCGCGGCCGCGATCCGGCTCGGCGGCGGGAGCAAGCGCCCGGAAGCGAACCCTGCCGCGACCGCCGCCTCCCAGCCGAGCGCCAGGGCGAGCGGCAGCAGCAGGCCGAGCGCCAGCCGCGCACTGCCGCCGAGGATGGCGGAGCGACGCGCGGGCGCCGCCTTCGCTTCGGTGTCGTCGGAGATAACGGTGGTGACGCTCATGCGAGGGGGCCGCGCCGGATTTGCATAGTGTTCTCGACAAGTCCCTGCCGGATCGGCCGTTCAGCGCCGTGCATCGGTTGCCGCGCGCAGGGCAAGGCCCGCCAACACCGTTCCCATGAACCAGCGTTGCGCGAGGAGCCAGACGGGCCGCCCCTTCAGGAAGGCCGCGACGGACCCGGCCGACAGGACGATCACCGCGTTCACCGTGAGACTGACGGCGATCTGGACGAGGCCGAGGGCGAGGGACTGCGTCAGCACCCCGCCCGCCGCCGGATCGATGAATTGCGGCAGCAGCGATAGGTACATCACCGCGATCTTCGGGTTCAGCAGGTTCGTCAGAAAGCCCATGGCGAAGAGCCGCACCGTCCCGTCAGGCGGCAGCGGGCGGGTGTCGAAGGGCGAGCGGCCGCCGGGTCGCACGGCCTGCCATGCGAGGAAAAGGAGATAGACAGCACCCGCCAAGCGCAGGGCGTCGTAGGCGAAGGGCACCGCTACGAGGAGGGCGGTGATGCCGAAGGCCGCGCAGAGCAGGTAGACGAGGAAGCCCGCCGCGACGCCCGTCAGCGAGACCAGCCCGGCCGCCCGCCCCTGCACGACGGTGCGCGAGACGAGGTAGGCCATGTTCGGGCCGGGCGTCAGCACCATCCCGAGGCAGACCAGGGCAAAGGCGGCGAGGTGCGCAGCATCCGGCATCGGCAGGCTCAGCGCGCCGGAGCCGGGTTGAACTGCGGATCGATCAGGCCGTCCACCGCCGCCGCCACGTCGGTCGAGGCGGGGATGACGCCCGCCTGCTGCAAGGCAAGTCCGGCGGCACGAATGCTCTCGGCCTGGGCCGAACCGACGGCCGGCTGGCTGAGATCCGTGCGCTCGATCTGCTTGGCGATGACCGCCTCGGGCAGCTTGGTCGCCGAGACGAGCGCGCTCTTCAGGGCGTCCGGGTTGGCGAGCGCGTAGGCGCGGGCCTGCTCGTAGGCGGCGATGACGACGCGCACGAGATCTGGATGCGCCTTGGCGAAATCCTCGCGCACGTCGAGCACGCCCCAGGTGTTAGCGGCGGCGTCGCGGTGGAACAGCACGTCGCCGCTCTCGATCTCGGCGGCGGCCATCATCGGATCGAGCCCGGCCCAGGCATCGACGTCGCCGCGGTCGAGCGCCGTGCGGCCGTCGGCATGCTGGAGCAGGACGAGCTTGGCATCCTTCTCGGTGAGCCCGGCGCCCTGGAGCGCGCGGATCAGGAAGATGTGCGGATCGGTGCCGCGGGTGACGGCGATGCGCTTGCCCTTGAGGTCGGCGGGGCCTGCGATCCCGGTCTCCTTGCGGGTGACGAGCGCGGTCCATTCCGGCCGGGAATAGGCGTAGACGATCCTGACCGGGTTGCCGTTGATACGCGCCAGGAGTGCTGCCGCCCCGGCCGAGGAGCCGAAATCGATGGCGCCGCCGTTCAGGAATTCCAGCGCCTTGTTGGAGCCGAGCGACTGGACCCAGCGCACCTTGATGCCGCGGGCCTTCAACGCCTCCTCCAGGAACCCCTTCTCCTTCAGGACGAGGCTGACCGGATTATAGGTCGCCCAATCGAGCCGGATCTCGGAGACCTCGGCCGCCCGCAGGTTCGAACCCGTCGCGAACAGGCCGAACAATCCGGCGAATGCGGAGAGGACGGTGCGGCGTCGGATCATGCGGCTGTCTCCCGTGTCGGCCCGGCTTGTCACCCGGATCTCCGTAAGGGCTAGAACAGTCTCGTTCGTTTCGTCAAACGAAAATCCGCGAAACAGAACGGCTGAGTTGCACGCAACCGACCGATGCCGCCGCCGGCTTTACATGCTAACGGGACGGCCATGTTCGACCCCGTTCCCGTCCTGGAAAAGATCGTCGCCTCCCTCGACCGCGACGCCCGCGAACCGACCAAGCTGCGAGGGCTCCTTGTGCCGGAGTTGCGCAAGGTGATCGAGACCGGGCACGCGGAGGCCGAGCGGCTCCTGTTGAAGGAACGCGACGGCCTCGCCTGCGCGCAGCGTCTGAGCCGCCTCACCGACGCGGTGGTGCGGGCGATCTACGACGCCGTGGTCTGGCGCCTCTATCCCAACGACAACCCGTCCACCGGCGAGCACCTCGCGATCGTCGCCACCGGCGGCTACGGCCGAGGAACGATGGCGCCGGGCTCGGACATCGATCTGCTGTTCCTGCTGCCCTACAAGCAGACCGCGTGGTCCGAGAGCGTCGTGGAGGCGATGCTCTACGTGCTGTGGGACCTCAAGCTGAAGGTCGGCCACGCCACGCGCTCGGTGGAGGAGTGCCTGCGCGAGGGCCGCGCCGACATGACGATCCGCACCGCCTTGCTCGAATCCCGCTTCCTGTTCGGCTCGCGCTCGCTGTTCGAGGAGATGGTCACCCGCTTCGACACCGAACTGGTGATCGGCTCGGCCTCCGAGTTCGTGGACGCCAAACTCCGCGAGCGCGATGCCCGCGTCGCCAAGGCGGGCGCCTCGCGCTACCTCGTCGAGCCCAACGTCAAGGACGGCAAGGGCGGACTGCGCGACCTCAACACGCTCTTCTGGATCGCGAAATACACCTACCGCGTGCGTAACCAGGCCGAGCTGGTCCATGCCGGGCTGTTCACGCCGGACGAATACCGCCTGTTCGAGCGCTGCGAGGAGTTCCTGTGGCGGGTGCGCTGCCACATCCACTTCGTGACCGGGCGGCCGGAGGAGCGCCTCTCGTTCGGGCTGCAGCCCAAGATCGCCGAGCGGCTCGGCTTCGGCTCCCGCGGCGGCCTCTCGGGCGTCGAGCGCTTCATGAAGGCGTACTTCCTCATCGCCAAGGATGTCGGCGACCTCACCGCCATCGTCTGCGCCGAGCTGGAGGCGCGTCACGCCAAGCGCACGCCGGTGCTCGACCGCTGGATCGGCCGCTTCCGCGACCGCTTCCGAGCCACCTCGATCGAGGCGGAGGATTTCTGGATCGACAACGGCCGGGTCAATATCCGCGGCGAGGACACGTTCGAGCGCGATCCGGTCAACCTGATCCGTCTGTTCTGGCTCGCCGACCGCCACAACCTCCCGATCCATCCGGACGCGGCGCGCCTGGCCAACCGCTCGCTCAAGCTCATCACCCACGCGGTGCGCATCGACGCGGAAGCCAATCGGCTCTTCCTCGACATCCTCACCTCGAAGAACGCTCCGGAGACGATACTGCGTTCGATGAACGAGGCGGGCGTGCTCGGCCGGTTCATCCCGGAATTCGGGCGCATCGTCGCGATGATGCAGTTCAACATGTATCACCACTATACGGTGGACGAGCATCTGCTGCGCTCGCTCGGCGTGCTCGCGGCGATCGATTCCGGCCGGGTGCGCGACGAGCATCCGCTGGCCACACGCCTCATCGATACGATCCACAACCGCCGCGCCCTCTACGTCGCGATCCTGCTCCACGACATCGCCAAGGGGCGGCCGGAGGACCACTCGATTGCCGGCGCCGCCATCGCCCGCAAGCTCGGGCCGCGCTTCGGCCTGAGCCAGGCGGAGACCGCGACGGTCTCGTGGCTGGTCGAGCACCACCTGCTCATGTCGATGACGGCGCAGAGCCGCGACCTCTCCGACCGCAGGACGATCGAGAAGTTCGCAAGCGAGGTGCAGAGCCTGGAGCGGCTCAAGCTGCTGGCCATCCTCACCGTCGCCGACATCAAGGCGGTCGGCCCCGGCGTGTGGACGGCCTGGAAGGGCACGCTGCTGCGCACCCTCTACGACGAGACCGAGGTCGTCCTGTCCGGCGGCCATTCGGAGATCGCCCGCACCGACCGGGTGCGACTGATCCAGATGGCCCTGCGCGAGCAGCTCTCGGACTGGAACTCGGAGGTGTTCGACGCCTACGCCGGGCGCCACAACCAGGCCTACTGGCTCAAGGTGGACTCCACGCGCCACTTCAAGAACGCCCGCTTCCTGCGCACGGTCATGGAGGAGGGCCGCACCAGCGCCACGACCTACGAGACCGACCCGGTGCGCGGCGTGACCGAACTGACGGTCTATTCCCCCGACCATCCGCGGCTGCTCGCCATCATCACCGGCGCCTGCGCCACCATGGGCGGCAATATCGTCGATGCGCAGATCTTCACGACCACCGACGGCTTCGCCCTCGATTCGATCTTCATCTCCCGCGCCTTCGAACGGGACGAGGACGAGCTGCGCCGCGCCGGCCGCATCGCCACGGCGATCGAGCGAGCGCTGAAGGGCGAGATCAAGATCGCCGAACTCGTCGCCGACAAGCACCCGAAACAGCCGCCCAAGACCTTCCTCGTGCCGCCGGACGTGTCGATCGACAACGCCCTGTCGAGCCGCGAGACGGTGGTGGAGATCACCGGCCTCGACCGGCCGGGCCTGCTCTACGAGCTGACCACCGGGCTCAACCGCCTGAGCCTCAACATCACCTCGGCCCATGTGGCGACGTTCGGCGAGCGGGCGGTGGACGTGTTCTACGTGACCGACCTCACCGGCACCCGCGTGGTGCAGCCCGACCGCCTCGCGATGATCCGCGCCGCGGTGATGGAGGTGTTCGCCAGCGACGTCGCCGCGCTCCGCGCGGAAGGGCTCGACGCCCTCGTCGATTCACCGCCGCCGCGGGAACTCTGACCCGTCCGCCGCGCGGTGCGCTTGATTTCGGGGTTTGCCCGAATGATATCAGCCCCTTCCCGGAACACTTCGAGACCTGATCGATCGCACGATGATGGCTGACGACATGGAGAAGCAGGAGCGGCACGACGGCGCGGAGGCGGAGGCTTCGCCGCAATCCGGTGCCGCGCAGGCGGGCGCGGATTCGGAGGGGCTCGCCACTGCGATCGCCGAGCGCGACGAGTTCAAGGATCGCCTGCTGCGCACGCTGGCCGAGATGGAGAACCTGCGCCGCCGCACCGAGCGCGAGGTGGCGGATGCCCGCACCTACGCGGTGACGAACTTTGCCCGCGACATGCTCAACACCGCCGACAACATCCGCCGCGCGCTCGAAAGCGTTCCGGAGGAGGCGCGTGCGGGTGCCGAGGGCCCCTTCAAGGGTCTGATCGAGGGCATCGACCTCACCGAGCGGGATCTCGGCAAGACGCTGGAGCGCCACGGCGTGAAGGTGGTCGATCCCAAGGGACAGCGCTTCGACCCGAACCGCCATCAGGCGATGTTCGAGGTGCCCAACACCGAGGTTCCCAACGGCACCGTCGTCCAGGTGGTGCAGACCGGCTACGTCATCGGCGACCGCACCCTGCGCCCGGCCCTGGTCGGCGTCTCGAAGGGCGGCCCGAAGCCCGAGGCCAACAAGGACAAGCCCGCCGACGCGGCGTAACGCTTTTCCTTCAGTCGAAGAAAAAAGGCCGGCACCCCTGTGCCGGCCTTTTTCGTATGCGCTCTGGCTATTCCGCCGCCTGCCGCGTCGTCTCGCGAAACGGGTGAGCCGGGTAGGTGCCGATGATGCGCAGCTCCTTCGAGAAGTAGCGCAGCTCTTCGAGGGCCCGGCGCAGGCCGTCATCCTCGGGGTGGCCATCAACCTCGGCGTAGAACTGGGTCGCGGTGAACTGGCCCTCGACCATGTAGCTCTCGAGCTTCGACATGTTGACGCCGTTGGTCGCGAACCCGCCGAGCGCTTTGTAGAGCGCCGCCGGGATGTTGCGGACCCGGAAGATGAAGCTGGTCACCGTCGGGCCGTTGCCGGGCTCGCACTCGGCGGGGTCGGGCGAGAACACGACGAAGCGCGTGGTGTTGTGCGCCTCGTCCTCGACGTCGCGCTCCAGGATGTCGAGGCCGTAGACCTCGGCCGCCATAGCCGGCGCGAGCGCCGCGCGGCTGGGATCGCGCGCCTCCGCCACCTCGCGGGCCGCGCCCGCCGTGTCGCCGGCCACCACCGCCTTGAGGCCGAGCCGCCGGATGATCCGGCGGCACTGGCCGAGCGCGTGGATATGGCTGTGCACGCTCGTCAGCCGCTCCGCGCCGACGCCCGGCAGGGCCATGAGCTGGAAGTGGATCGGCAGGAAGTGCTCGGCGATGATGTGCAGCCGAGAGGTCGGGATCAGGTGGTGGATGTCGGCGACCCGGCCTGCGATCGAGTTCTCGATCGGGATCATCGCGAGGCTCGCCTTGCCCTCGTTCACCGCGGCGAAGGCGTCCTCGAAGGTGGCGCAGGGCAGAGCGGTCCAGCCGGGATAGGCCTGCGAGCAGATGATGTGCGAGTTGGCGCCGGGCTCGCCCTGGTAGGCAATGGTGCGGTCGGTCATCGGTGCTCTAGCGCGTTCAGTTCAGGCGGCGGATGGCGAGCAGCGTGCGGGCGCGCTCGAGGTCGGCGGGGGTGTCGACGCCGAGCGGCAGATCCTCGACGATCATCGCATCGATGCGCATGCCGGCCTCCAGCGCGCGCAACTGCTCCAGCTTCTCGCGCTTCTCCAGCTCGCCCTGCGGCAGGGCGACGAAGCGGGCGAGCGCCTTCCGGCGATAAGCGTAGAGGCCGATATGGTGGAACAGCGGCCCGTCGCCCCAAGGGGCGCGGGCGCGGGTAAAGGCCAGAGCGCGCAGGCGGTTGGGTCCCACCGTGTGGCCGATGATCTTGACCACGTTGGGATCGTCCATCTCCTCGGGCCGGTGGATCACCGCGCAGAGGGTGGCGATGTCGACCTGCGGGTCGGCAAGCGGCATCACGGATGCGGCGATGATCGCCGGGTCGATGGTCGGCAGGTCGCCCTGGACGTTGACGACGACATCGTGGTTGCCGTCGGGATCGACGATCTCAAGCGCTTCCGCGAGACGATCCGAGCCGGAAGGGTGGTCGGGCCGGGTCATCACCGCCAGCCCGCCCTGGGCCTCGATCGCCTCGGCGATCGCGTCCGTATCAGTGGCGACCACCACGGGGCCGATCCCCGCCTCCACCGCGCGGCGCCAGACATGCACGATCATCGGCACGCCCGCGATGTCGGCGAGCGGCTTCGACGGCAACCGGGTCGCGGCGAGGCGGGCCGGAATCAGGATCAGGGGATCGGACATGGCCTCAGAGGTCGGACGAACTGGGGCGGAAGAAATTTGAGCGCGCGGGAGCGCTCTAGCAGCGGCCGTCCGGCTTGTCATGGCAGGGCGTCCCCCGTCGCGGTGCGGCAGAGCTGCAACGAAAATGCCCGCTCGCGCGAAGCGTGTGACGAATAGCGGTGTGCGACAGCGCGCAGCGCGCATGGCCCATTGTCAAGATCGGGCCCGAGCGGCTAATCACCCTTGAAATCCTCCAAAGTCCGGCGTCTGCCCGTCGGGCCCTCATCCGCCGGGTCCTGATCCCGCGCGCCGGAGCTGTCGAGCATGGATTCCTTCGAGCTGAACAAGGTCGCGGGCGCGGTCCTGGGTGCCCTCCTGTTCGCGGTCGGGTCGGGCTTCGTTGCGGAGCTGATCTATCACCCGAAGCCCGCCGGAAGCGCCGGCTACCCCTTGCCCGAGCCGGAGCCGAAGAGCGGCGGCGCGGCAGCGGAAGCGCCGAAGGCCGAGCCCATCGCCGTGCGGCTCGCCAGCGCCGATGCCGACAAGGGCAAAGGCGGCACCAAGGCCTGCCAAGCCTGCCACAGCTTCGAGAAGGGCGGCCCCAACAAGGTCGGCCCGGATCTCTGGGAGATCGTGGAGCGCGAGAAGGCGCATGCCGCCAGCTTCGAATACTCCGCCGCGCTCAAGGAGAAGGGCGGCACGTGGACCTACGAGGATCTCGACCACTTCCTCGAGAACCCGAAGGGCTACGTGAAGGGCACGAAGATGGCGTTCGCCGGCATCGGCTCGCCGACGGACCGCGCCAACGTCATCGCCTATCTGCGTAGCCTCGCCGACAGCCCGAAGCCGCTGCCGGCCGCCGAGAAGAAGGCCGAGGCGGCACCTGAGGGTGACAAGAAGGCGGAAGCCGCCAAGCCGGCGGAAGGCAAGACCGAGGACAAGAAGGCCGACGGCAAGGCACCCGGCAAGTCCGAGGAGCGGCCGGTCGAGAGTGCGACCGGCGACAAGGACAAGGCGCCCAAGACCAACGCGCCGAAGGGCGACACGCAGTCCGGCGACGGCAAGGACACGGCCCGCCCGGTCCCCGCACCGCAGACCCAGCCGCAGCGCAACGAGGTTGCCCCGACGCAGGCCCCCGAGGCGAAGCCCTCGGGCGATATCCCGACCAAGGCGGAGCCCGGCTCCGAGTCCACGCCGGCCACCGAGCCGCCGGCCAAGGCCGATCCCGAGGCGCCCAAGCCGTAAGGCGAAACGGAAAGCGGATTGTTGTGAAAAGGCCGGGCCCCGCAAAGCCCGGCCTTTTCCATGTCGCACCCCCGGCTGCACGGCCTGCGCGCTCGCGGCGGGTTGGCGCCGGCCCCGGCCTCGTCCTAGAACGACGCCCGACTGACCTCTCACGGGATCGGGAGACCGCGCCAACGTGACGGAAACCACCGTAATTGCCCGCCGCAGCTTCCTTGCCGGAGCGCTCGTCCTCATGGGGCTGCGAGGCTCCGCCTCGGCCCAGGAGCCCGCCGAATCCGCCTCGAAGGTCTCGGCGCAGGAGGCACCCGGCAAGGGTTCGGGTTCCTGGCGCCACGCGCTGACTCTGCTCGGCGAGCCGAAATACGGGCCGGACTTCCCACATTTCGACTATGCCGACCCCAAGGCACCGGTCGGCGGCATGGTGCGGCTCGGGGCCCAGGGCGGCTTCGACAACCTCAACTTCATCGTCAACGGCCTGAAGGGGGATCTCGAAGGCGGGATCACCCAGATCTACGACACGCTGATGGAGGATTCCGGCGACGAGCCGTTCTCTTCCTACGGGCTCCTCGCCGAGGGCGTGCGGATCGCCGAGGACGGCCAGTCGGTGACCTATCGCCTACGGCCGAATGCGCGCTGGCATGACGGCAAGCCGGTCACCGTCGAGGACGTGATCTGGTCCTTCGACACCCTGAAGGCCAACAGCCCGTTCTACGCCGCCTACTACCACACCGTGGCCAAGGCCGAGCCGGGTGCCGAACGCGAAGTCGTCTTCCGCTTCAGCGAGGCCGGCAACCGCGAGCTGCCGCAGGTGCTCGGCCAGATGCAGGTGCTGCCGAAGCACTGGTGGACCGGCACCGACAAGGCCGGCAAGCCGCGCAGCGCCACCGAAACGACTCTGGAAATCCCGCTCGGTTCGGGCCCCTATCGGCTAACCAAGGTCGATGCCGGCCGTTCGGCCGTCTACGAGCGGGTGGCCGATTACTGGGGCAAGGACCTGCCGGTGAACCGCGGCCGCAACAATTTCGGTACGGTCCGCTTCGAGTATTTCCGCGACGGGTCGGTGCTGCTGGAGGCGCTGAAGGGCGACCTCTACGATTTCCGCAGCGAGAACATCGCCCGCAACTGGGCCACCGTCTACGACGACTTCCCGGCGGTGAAGGAGGGACGCCTCATCAAGGAAGAGTTCCCCGGCCGCGGCACCGGCATCATGCAGGCGTTCGTGTTCAACCTGCGCCGGGACAAGTTCAAGGACGAGCGCGTGCGCCGCGCCTTCAACCTCGCCCTGAACTTCGAGGAGATGAACCGGCAGCTCTTCTACGGCCTCTACAGCCGGATCGATTCCTACTTCTACGGCTCGGACCTCGCCTCGTCGGGCCTGCCCGACGGGATCGAAAAGGTGATCCTGGAGAGCGTGAAGGACAAACTGCCGGCCAGCGTCTTCACCGAGACCTACACCAACCCCGTCAACGACACGCCCGAGGCCGCGCGGGCCAACCTGCGCAAGGCGGTCGGCCTGCTGCGTGAGGCCGGCTACGAGCTGAAGGGCGGCCGGATGGTCGCCAAGGCGACCGGCGAGCCGCTGACCGTCGAGTTCCTCGAATTCCAGAACGTGTTCGAGCGGGTGATCCTGCCCTACGCCGCGCAGCTCAAGCTGATCGGCATCGAGTCCTCGATCCGAGTGATCGATCAGGCGCAGTACCAGAACCGCCTGCGAAGCTTCGATTTCGACATCACGACCTCGAACTGGCCGGAATCGCTGTCGCCCGGCAACGAGCAGCGCGAGTACTGGGGCTCGGCGGCGGCCGACAAGCCCGGCTCGCGCAACATCGCCGGGATCAAGGATGCCGGCATCGACGCGCTGATCGAGAAGCTGATCTTCGCTGGCGACCGCGAGACCCTGGTCGCCGCCACGCACGCCCTCGACCGGGCGCTGCTCGCCCACCATTTCATGGTGCCGCAATGGTCCTCGCCGGTCACGCGGACGCTGCGCTGGAACCGCTTCGGCCGCCCGGCGGTGCTGCCGAAATACGGCGCTTCCGGCTTCCCGACGACGTGGTGGTACGACGAGGCGCTCGCCGCCAAGACGGGGGCGCCGCGATGAGCGCGGGCGCGACCCGCCGGAGCGTCGTCCTCGGCTCGGGGGTGCTGGCACTCGCGGGCGCCCTGCCCTGTTCGGCCCGCGCCGAGGAAGTGCGCAAGACTCACGGCCTATCAAGCTTCGGCGAGCTGAAATACGCGCCGGACTTCCCGAACTTCGACTACGTGAACCCGATGGCGCCGCGCGGCGGGCGCTTCGCGACCCATCTCGTCCAGACCTTCGGCAATCAGGCGTTCGACACCTTCGACACGCTCAACCCCTACGTCTTCCGCGGCAACGGCGCGGCCGGCATCAATCTCACCTTCGACAGCCTGATGGTGCGCGCGCTCGACGAGCCGGACGCGCTCTACGGCCTCCTCGCCCGCTCGGTCGAGATCAGCCCCGACGGCCTGACCTACCGCTTCGCTCTTCGCCCGCAGGCGCACTTTCACGATGGTTCGCCCCTGACCGCGCGGGACGCGGCCTTCTCCCTCACCATCCTCAAGGAGAAGGGCCACCCGACGATCGCGCAGGTGATCCGCGATGTCGCGGAGGCGATCGCCGAGGGCGACGAGACCCTGGTGGTCCGCTTCGCCCCCGGTCGTAGCCGCGACCTGCCGCTGATCGTCGCCGGACTGCCGATCTTCTCGGCCAAGTTCTTCGAGGGGCGCGACTTCGAGGCCCAGACCCTCAAGCCGCTGCTCGGCTCCGGCCCGTATCAGGTCGGGCGGCTCGACATCGGCCGCTTCATCGAGTTGGAGCGCGTCACCGATTACTGGGCGGCGGATCTGCCGGTGATGGTCGGGCAGAACAACTTCGATCAGCTCCGCTACGAGTATTTCCGCGATCGGCAGGTGGCGTTCGAGGCGTTCAAGGGCGGCGCTTACACCTACCGCCAGGAATTCACCTCGCGGATCTGGGCGGCGGGATACGATTTTCCCGCCGCGCGCGAGGGCCGCGTCAAGCGCGAGACCCTGCCCGACACCTCGCCCGCCAACATCCAGGGCTGGTTCTTCAACACCCGCCGCGAGGTGTTCAAGGATCCCCGCGTGCGCGAGGCGATCGGCCTCTGCTTCGACTTCCCCTGGACCAACCGCACGGCGATGTTCGGCTCCTACGAGCGCACCGTCTCGTTCTTCCAGAAGACCGACCTGATGGCGACGGGCAAGCCCTCGGCGGAGGAGCTGGCGCTGCTCGAACCCCTCAGCGGGCAGGTGCCGGCCGAGGTTTTCGGCGAGGCCTGGACGCCCCCGGTGCCGGACGGCTCGGGGCAGGACCGGGCGCTGCTCGCCCGCGCCGTGGCTCTGCTCAAGGAGGCGGGCTGCACCCGCGAGGGCGGCGCCCTCCGGCTGCCGAGCGGCAAGCCAATCGAGCTCGAGTTCCTCGTTTCGGATTCGGTCTGGGAGCCGATCGTCCAGCCCTTCATCCGCAATCTCGGGCTGATCGGCATCAAGGCGCGCCAGCGGGCGGTCGATGCCGCGCAGTATCAGGCGCGGGTGCGCGACTTCGACTTCGACATCACCTCCCGCGCCGCCTCGGGCGATGCGACGCCGGGGCCGGAGCTGCGCGAGGCCTACGGCTCGCGTGCGGCGGCGATCCCCGGCTCCAACAACCTCGCCGGCATCAGCGATCCGGCGATCGACGCGCTGCTCGACCGCATCGCCAACGCGGATTCGCGCGCAAACCTCGCGGTGGCCTGCCGCGCCCTCGACCGGGTGATGCGGGCCGGCCGCTACTGGATCCCGATGTGGTACTCGCCCGAGTACCGCCTCGCCCTGTGGGACGTGTTCGGCCGCCCGGCGAAGCTGCCGACCTACGGGCTCGGCGTGCCGGGCCTGTGGTGGTACGACGAGGCCAAGGCGCGCCGGATCGGCCGGGGCTGAGGATCAAGCATGCTCGCCTACATCCTGCGCCGCATCGCGCTGATGATCCCGACGATCTTCGGGATCATGCTCATCACCTTCGCCATCATCCAGTTCGCCCCCGGTGGGCCGGTGGAGCGGGTGCTCGCCCAGCTCCAGGGCCAGCAGGAAGGCTCGCTCTCGCGCATCACCGGCGGCCAGGGCGACCTCGGCGGCGGGGCGGTCCGTGGTGGCAGCGGTGAATCCTCGAAGTACCGCGGCGCGCAGGGGCTCGACCCGGCCTTCATCAAGAAACTCGAAGCGCAGTTCGGCTTCGACAAGCCCGCCTACGAGCGCTTCGGCAAGATGCTGTGGGACTATCTGCGCTTCGATTTCGGCCGCAGCTACTTCCGCGATGTCTCGGTGCTGGACCTGATCAAGGAGAAGCTCCCGGTCTCGATCTCGCTCGGCCTGTGGATGACGCTGATCTCCTACGCGATCTCGATCCCGCTCGGCATCCGCAAGGCGGTCTCCGACGGTTCGCGCTTCGACGTCTGGACCTCGGCCGTCGTCATCGTCGGCTACGCGATCCCGAGCTTCCTGTTCGGCATCCTGCTGGTGATCCTGTTCGCGGGCGGCTCCTTCTTGCAGATCTTCCCGCTGCGCGGCCTCACCTCCGAGAATTTCGAGTCCTTGAGCCTCTGGGGCAAGGCCTTGGACTATGCGTGGCACCTCGTGCTGCCGCTCTCCGCCCTGGTGCTCGGTGCCTTCGCCACCTCGACGCTGCTGACCAAGAACTCGTTCCTCGACGAGATCCGCAAGCAATACGTCGTCACCGCCCGCATGAAGGGCGTGAGCGAGCGGCGCGTCCTCTACGGCCACGTCTTCCGCAACGCGATGCTCATCGTCATCGCCGGCTTTCCCGGCGCCTTCATCACCGCCTTCTTCACCGGCTCGCTGCTGATCGAGACGATCTTCTCACTCGACGGGCTCGGGCTCCTGTCCTTCTCCTCCATCGTCGGCCGCGACTATCCGGTGGTGTTCGCCACGCTCTACATCTTCTCCCTGCTTGGGCTCGCGGTGAACCTGCTCTCCGACCTCACCTACACCTGGATCGATCCGCGCATCGATTTCTCGGCGCGGGGCGCCTGACCAAGGCCTCGGTTTGCCGGCTACCCGGCTGGCTGCTATCGGCCGGGCAGACCTCGCTCGCCGGACGCCACCCGTGACCGCCCTCCCCCTCGTCATCCGACCCGAGCACCCGGACGACGCCGCGGCGATCGAGCGGCTGCACGCCCGTGCCTTCGGCCCCGGCCGCTTCGCCCGCACCGCCTACCGCCTGCGCGAGGGCGCAGCCCCCCTGCCCGATCTCTGCCTGACGGCGCTCGTCGGCACCTATCTCGTCGGCTCGGTGCGGATCGGGCCGGCCGAGACGCAGGGCAGCTCGCTCCTCGTGCTCGGGCCGCTCACCGTCGATCCGAGCTTCTCCGACCGCGGAATCGGCACGAGCCTGATGCAGGCAAGCCTCGACGCCGCCCGCATGGCCGGCCACGGCCTCGTCGTCCTTGTCGGCGATGCGCCCTATTACCGCCGCTTCGGCTTCCTGCCCGTGCCCGCGGGCCGGCTCACCCTGCCGGGGCCGGTCGATCCCGCGCGCTTCCTCTGGCTCGAACTCAAGGACGGGGCGAGCGCCGGCCTCTCCGGCACGATCCGGTCACCGCGCGGATAGTGCGGCTCGCGACGAACAGGCCGCGCTTGACCGCCGGGATCGAGGATCGGACACCAGGGCAAACACCAAAATCACCGGAAACGCCCGCCGTGCCGAGCATCGACGACCGCCAGCCCCCACTCCGCTTCAACGCCGCCCGCTACTGCCTCGCGGAAAACGCTCGCCTGCGCGGCGATAAGACCGCTCTGATCATGGTCGGTGACGGCGGTACCGTCAGCCGCCTCACCTATGCGCAAGCCGACCGGGCGGTGCGCGGCATCGCGGCGGGGCTGCTCGGTCTCGGGCTGAAGGCCGGCGACCGGGTGATGATCCGCATGGGCAACGAGGCCGACTACGTGCTGGTCTATTTCGGTGCGCTGGCCGCCGGGCTCGTCGCCCTTCCCTCCTCGCCGCAACTGACGGCCGACGAAGCCGCCTTCCTGATGGAGAATGCCGGCGTCGCCGCCGTGGTGACCGGCGAAGGATTCTGTGGCGCGCCGCCGACGAATTGCATCCCGCTCGACTCCGAGACAATCGCGGCGATGAAGGCGGGCGAGCCGCTCGCCGACTACGCCGACACCGCCGCCGACGATCCGGCGACCCTCGTCTACACCTCCGGCACCACGAGCCGCCCGAAAGGCGTGCTCCACGCCCACCGCGCCGTCTGGGGCCGCCGACCGATGCATGCGCATTGGCTCGGCCTCACCGAATCCGACGTGATGCTGCATGCCGGCACGATGAATTGGACCTACACGCTGGGCGTCGGCATCACCGACCCCTGGGCCTGTGGCGCGACGACGGTGCTCTATAACGGCCCCCGCGACCGCGGGATCTGGCCCCGCCTGATCGCCGAGCAGGGCGCGACGATCTTCGCGGCGGTGCCGAGCGTCTACCGCCAGATCCTCAAATACGCCGACCTCGCCGAGCACGATCTCTCCCGCCTGCGCCACGGCGTCACCGCCGGCGAGGCGCTCTCGGCCGACCTCCTCGACGCCTGGACGGAGGCCACGGGCAAGCCTCTCTACGAGGCGCTCGGCATGAGCGAGATCTCGACCTACGTGTCGAGCGGCCCGACCATCCCCGTTCGCCCCGGTTCGCCCGGCCGACCTCAACCGGGTCGCCACGTCGCGATCCTGCCCGCCGACGGGCCGCCCGAACCGCTGCCGCCGGGCGAGACCGGCCTGCTGGCGATCCACCGCTCCGATCCCGGCCTGATGCTCGGTTACTGGCAGCGGCCGGAGGAAGAGGCGGCGGTACTACGCGGCGAATGGTTTGCCGGCGGCGACCTCGCGAGCTTCGATGCCGACGGCTACCTCTGGTTCCACGGCCGCAACGACGACCTGATGAACGCCATGGGCTACCGTGTCTCGCCCGTCGAGGTGGAGGGCGTGTTGGCGGGCCATCCCGACATTGCCGAGGTCGGTGTGACGGAACTGGCCGTCCGCGCGGATCTGCGGGTCATCGCCGCCTTCGTGGTTCTGCGCCCCGGCGCCGAGCCCGACGCCGACGGGCTCATTGCGTGGTGCGGCGAGCGGCTGGCCGCCTACAAGGCACCGCGCGCCATCCGCTTCGTCGAGGCGCTGCCCCGCACCGCCAACGGCAAGGTTCAGCGCAAGCGTCTGGCGGAGGCCGCCGGATAGCCGCGCTTGTTCGCGCGAAATCCGGCCGGTACAGCGATGGCGCCGCACGTATCGAGACCCATGGCCCCGCTTCCGTTCTCCGTCTTCATCATCGTCAAGAACGAGGCCGACCGCATCGGCGCGACCCTCGCGGCGGTGCGTGATCTCGCCGACGACATCGTCGTGGTCGATTCCGGTTCGACCGACGGGACACAGGCGCTCGCGGCCTCGCTGGGCGCTCGGGTGATCCACAACGACTGGCCGGGCTACGGCCGGCAGAAACGCTTCGCGGAAGGCCAGTGCCGCCACGCTTGGGTGCTCAACCTCGACGCCGACGAGGTGGTGCCGCCCGATCTCGCCGACCAGATCCGCGCCGTCTTCGCCCACGGCGAGCCCGCGCACGCCGCATGGTCCATTGCCATCGCCGAGATTTTTCCGGGCGAGACACGGCCCCACCCCTGGGCCTATGTGCTGACCCCCGTGCGGCTCTACCGGCGGGATTTGAGCACCTACTCCACCTCCCCGGTCCACGATCGGGTGGTACTCGGGCCCGGCGTCACCACGGGGCGGATCAAAGGGCGCATCCACCATTTCTCGGTGCGCTCGCTGGGTGACCAGCTCGCCAAGCTCAACCGCTATTCCGACCAGCAGGCCGACGACCTCGACGCCCGCGGCGTCACGATCCCGGCTTGGCGCCTCTACGTGGAACTGCCGGGCAACTTCCTGAAGGCCTATTTCGGCCGGCGCCACTTCGTCCGCGGCGCCTACGGCTTCCTCACGGCGATGAACTACGCGATCTCGCGCCATCTACGGGTGGCCAAGCATTACGAGCGCCGTGTCACAACCCCGCGCCGACCGGGTTGACCCGTCCCGCCGGAGCTTCTACAGCCAAGCGCAGTGGAGACGTGGCCGAGAGGCTGAAGGCAC
The DNA here is from genome assembly GCF_024169925.1 of Methylorubrum extorquens. Classification (NCBI taxonomy): domain Bacteria; kingdom Pseudomonadati; phylum Pseudomonadota; class Alphaproteobacteria; order Hyphomicrobiales; family Methylobacteriaceae; genus Methylorubrum; species Methylorubrum extorquens. The sequence goes on along the minus strand of NZ_JALJXF010000001.1, from coordinate 559,877 downwards.
TCGTTTGCTAAATGAGCATACCCCTAATAAGGGTATCGAGGGTTCGAATCCCTCCGTCTCCGCCACCCCTACCAGCCCGCAAAACATGTTGATGAACAGCGGACAGGTTTGCGCCTAAAATCGGCTTGTCACCGATTTGTCCCGCGGAACGCCGCTGCGAAAAAGCCTGGGCGATGGCTGGGCGGGACCGACAGAACGTCGCCGAGCACCTTGCAGGTGTGCTCCGCCATCCGACTTCAAGTTGGCATGCTCCGGATTGCTGCGGTGCTGCAATCAGTTCGGCAGATCCCGTGCCGTGATTTCGCTCATGAGGCGTTGATAGCCCTCGTTCACGCTTTCAGATTTCGCGAGGCTGGTCGAGACGCTTGGGCTGCGGCCGGGCGGGGGCGGTCTGTTCGTTCAGGACGCGATTGCGAGGTATGGCATTCACCCTCCCTCACGCGTCAGGATGCCTGAAAAACCGGCGATCGGCGTGGACCGATTCGACGGGGCAGGATCATACGTTCGGTGCATCCGGACTGCGCTTGGACGGACGGTTCGGCGGAGGTGCTCGCGGCACCAGGGTCTGGCGCCAGACGTCGGCCTGAACCAGGGGCACTGTCCACACGGATCAGTGGCATGATCTCAAATTACTAGATTCAGTTCGGAACCGCTTTGCGCGCAATCCGTTTGAGCACCACTGCCGACTTGGCAGTTGGGTGCGAGAGGGAGCGACGCGGGCGTGACGGCGGATGTCGACAGGCATGAACTTCGGCAGATCATCGCCGGCCTGAGCGAAGGCGTGATCCTGGTCGAGCCTGACCAGACCATCGCCTACGCCAACGAGGCCGCGCTTGCCATGCACGACGTCGACACCCTCGACGCCCTCGGCGCGACCGTCGATGCCTACCGTGAGCGATTTGCCCTGCGCTACCGCAACAATCGGGCACCCGAGCCTTATCCGATTGAACGGGTGGTCGCAGGCGAACGCTTTCACGATGTCGTTGTCGAGGTCCGGCAGCCCGGCCGCCCGGACATGTACTTCGTTCATTCGCTCCGAAGCCTGGTCGCCACCGACCGCGACGGCAAGCCGAGTTGCCTTGCCCTGATCCTCAAGGACGTGTCGGACCAGTTCGAGGCCGAGGACCGCTTCGAGAAGACCTTCAACGCAAACCCGGCGCCCGCAATCATTACCCGGTTGTCCGATCTGCGCCACGTCAAGGTGAACGCGGGCTTCCTGGAAATGACAGGCCATGTCCGTGATGCCGTCATCGGGCGCAGCGTCTACGAGGTCGATGTGCTGGCCGGTGCCCGCAACCGCGACCTGGCCGTTTCGCGCCTGAACGAGGGCGGCACCATCCCGCAGATGGAAGCCTGCCTCGAGCTGCCCGATGGCGGTTCGCGTTTCGTCATCGTCGCGGGCCAGCCCATCGAGATGGGCGAAGAGCCCTGCATGCTGTTCACCTTCGCCGACCTCGAACTTCGCCGGAAGGCCGAGACCGCGCTCCGGCAGAGCGAGGAGCGCTTCGCCACGGCGTTCCGGCTGACCCCGGTGCCGACGCTGCTGGCGCGCCTGGATGGCTTCACGGTGACCAGCATCAACGACGCGTTCACCCGTGTGTTCGGCTACGGCAGCGAAAGCGTGGTCGGGCGCTCACTATCCGAGACCGGGCTGTGGCTTGCACAGACAGCCCGCGAGCGGTTCGAGGAAGCGGTCGGGCGCACCGGTTTCGTCCCCGGGCAGGAAGTGTGCCTGCGTCATCAGGACGGATCGGAACTCGATTGCCTCGTCTCCGCCGAGCGCGTCGAGATCGGCGAGGAGACCTTCGCTTTGCTCGTCCTGCAGGACATCACCGAGCGTAAGCGCGGCGAGCGCGAACTGTTCGAGGCGATCGAGGCGGTGATGGCCGACACCTCCTGGTTCAGCCGCGGGCTCATCGAAAAGCTTGCCAACCTGCGCCAGCCCAGCGGCCACGACCGCGATGGTGCGAGCCCGATCCTCACCCTGCGCGAGCGTCAGATCCTGAACCTGATCTGCACCGGCCTTGATGATGACGCCATCGCCAAGCGCCTCAACCTTTCCCGCAACACCGTCCGGAACCACGGTGCCGCCCTCTACCGCAAGCTCGGCGTCCACAAACGGGCGGAGGCCGTGATCTGGGGACGCGAGAACGGCTTCCCGCTTCACGCTTCCGGTACATAAAAACCGATCTACCGGTACGTCGATACTATTGATCGTTGGGCGCGAGCAGACATCTCTAGTCGACCGGATTTTTCCCAATCACTCGCGAGGTGCCCGTGACCGACCGCGTGAAATCGAGATCCACCACCGAAGCCAAGGCTTTGGTCAAGGAAGCCATCGGCAAGTTGACGGGTGATGCCCGCATCGAAGCCGAGGGCAAGGCGCAGAAGCGCCAAGTGCAGCCGTCCAAGGCGGCAGCGCACGGCGAATGACGCGAAGGTCATCCGGCACATCCGCGTGCCGGCTCATCAACAACACAAGGAGAATGACATGGTCGATACGGATAGGATCACGGGAGCCGCGAAGGAAATCGGCGGCAAGCTTCAGGGCGCGGTCGGCGACCTGACCGGCTCGAAGAACGACTCCGCCGAGGGCCGCTTCCGCGAAGCGCAAGGCTCCGCCGAGAACCTCTACGGGCAGGCCAAGGACGCTGTCCGGCACGCCGCCGACGAGGTCTCCGAATACGCCGAGGACGCCTACAGCCAGGGCCGCCGCTACCTGCGCGACGGATCCCGCGATGTCGGCGGGTACGTCTCCGAGGCGCCGGGCACCTCGCTTCTCATTGCTGCCGCCGTCGGCTTCGGCCTGGGCCTTCTCGTCAGCCGGCTCTGACACCTCCCTTCTTCCGACTTCTCTGACCACCGGAGTAATTGCGTGACCACAACTACAGGCCTTTCCCCCGTCGCCGCCGGCGATACGCGGGCCGTGCTGCTCAACGAGGTGTCCTGGGGCGCCATCTTCGCCGGCGCCGTGACCGCCCTCGTGACCCAGGTCGTCCTGAACCTCGTCGGGGTGGGCGTCGGCTTGGCCTCCGTCGGCACCAACGCCGCCGACAATCCCGCCGCCTCCACGTTCTCGCTCGGTGCGGGGCTGTGGTTCGTGGTCTCCGGCATCGTCGCTTCGCTCGCTGGCGGTCTCATCGCCGGCCGCCTCTCCGGCAAGCCGCTGCCCGGCGTGGCCGCCCTGCACGGCCTCGTCGCCTGGGCGGTGACCACGCTGGTGGTTCTGTACCTCATCACCTCGGCTGCGAGCGGCCTCGTCGGCGGTGCGCTCGGCACGGTTTCGGGCGCGCTCGGCGGCGCCGGCAACCTCGTCGGCGGCACGGTGCAGACCGCGGCCCAGGCCGCGGCACCCTCGCTGTCGAAGATCTCCAACCCGCTCGACGGCATCGAGCAGAAGGTTCGCGAGCAGGCCGCCGGCCAGGATCCGCAAGCCGCCCGTGATGCGGCCGTCGCGGCAGTCCGCGCGGTCCTGTCGGGCGACCCGGCCCAGAAGGAGCAGGCTAAAGCCCGTGCCGCCGATGCACTCGCCAAGGCGCAGGGCATCGCGCCCGACCAAGCCAAGGCGCAGATCGACGGTTACGAGAAGCAGTACGAGCAGGCCGTCGCCACGGCCAAGCAGAAGGCTGAAGCCGCCGCCGTCGCCGCCAAGTCCGCCGCCACTCAGGGCGCCTTCTACGCGGCCCTGGCGCTGATCCTCGGCGCACTCGCTGCCTTCTTCGGCGGACGCCTCGGCGCTCCGAAGCCCGCGACCTTCGTCGGCGCCTACGACGCTCGCCGCGTCTGATCACCCTCCCCTCGGCTCCCGCCACCGGCGGGAGCCCCCAACGACCGGCGCTGCCGGTGAACCCCTACCGCCAAAAGGAGAGCATCCGATGAGCAGCACGACCGACAAGATCAAGGGCCTGGCCAACGAGGCGACCGGCAACGTCAAGCAGGGCATCGGCAACGTGACCGGTAACGACAAGCTCGTGGCCGAGGGCAAGGCCCAGGAGTTGAAGGGCGAGGCTCAGAAGACGGTCGGCGACGTCAAGGACGGTGCCAAGAACCTCGCCGACAAGGTCACCGGCAAGCACTGATCCCGGAGTCGATCCCTGGGCGGGGCCGGCCGAGCCGGCCCCCCCTTTCCCCCTTCGCCCTTCCCACCCGTCATTCGGAGAGAGCCATGAACCGCGATCAGTTCCGCGGCGCGTCCCGTCACATCAAGGGCCGCGCCCAGACCGCGCTCGGCGGCGTCACCGGTGATCCGGTCCGCCAAGTGCGCGGTGCCGCGAATCAGGTGGCCGGAGGAGCGCAGTACGCCTACGGCAGCGCCCGCGACCGCATCGAAGATCTCGCCCGCGACGGCGAACACTTCGCCGATGCTGCACGCGAGCGGGCCAATGACCTGATTCAGGATGGGCGCCGTCATGCCGGCGAGGCCCGCCGCCGCGGCCGGGATTACGGTCGCCGGGCCGTCCGCTACGCCGATGCCAACCGCACCTCGACCCTGCTCGGCATCGCCGCCGCCGCCTTCACGCTGGGCTGGCTCGCACGTCCGTCGCGCTGAACGCCGCAATTCGGGAGACAACCATGATCCGCAAGCTTCTAACCGCCCTCGTTCTGCCGAGGGTCATCGCCTTCGTCAGCCGCCGGCTCACCGGCCGGGCCACGACTCCGACGCGTCATAGGCGCTGAGCCTCCGGAACAGGAGGAGAAACCCTGACCGGTCGAGTTCGCCCGCGCCGCGACCTTGGCCGGTCATTCGGCCCCGGTCGTTCACATGGGCCGGCCTCCGATGAACCCCTCGGTCCAGCGACCGTCCCTCCGGCGACATACTCTGGGGACGTGCGGCTATCGCAGCATGAACCGGTCGGCCTTCGGTGCCTCGCGTCCGATCTCGCCTAGGGCATCGAGGATCGCCGCATCGGCGGTGTGCAGCAGGGTGTCGAGGGGCAGGTCGTTGGCGTCGGTGCCGAACGGCTCCTCCAGCTCGTCGCCGAGCGCGTCGAGGCCGAAGAACGCATAGGCCACGAGCGCGGCGACGATCGGGGTGGACCAGCCGAGCGAGCCGGCGAGCCCGAACGGCAGCAGTAGGCAGTAGAGCCAGGCGGTCCGATACAGCAGCAGCGTGTAGGCGAAGGGCAGCGGCGTGCCGTGAATGCGCTCGCAGGTCGCCTGGATCGCGGAGAGGCTGGCGATCTTGTGCTCCAGGCTCACGAACAGCACATCGCTCAGCGCGCCGGCTTTCGCAGCCCCGGCGAGATCCCGCGTCAGTCCCGTCAGCGCCGCGTCGGCCCCGCTCGGCCTTTGCCCGAGGGTCGAAAGTTCTTCCGAGGTCAGCCAGGGGGCGAGCGCCTCGGCTTCGTCGAGCCCGCGCAGGCGGGCGTGCAGAGCATGGGCGAAGCCGGCCCCTCTGCGCAGGCAACGGCGGCGCAGGGCCTCGTGTTCGGGTTCCGGCAACAGCGCCGGCAGCAGCCGCGCGAGGCCGCGCAACTCGACGATCAGGTTACCCCAGGCCCGCCGCGCCTCCCACCAGCGATCGTAGCAGGCGCCGTTGCGAAAGCTCAGGAAGATCGAGAGCGCGAGCCCGACCAACGTAAAGGGCCCGATGCCGGCCGTGATCGGAAACCAAGCCGGGTGCCGCTGCTCGATCGCCACCACGAGGAAGGAGAGCGCGGCGATCACGATGACCTGAGGCGCGACCTTCGGCAGGATCGAACCGCGCATGGCGAACAGGATCGTCAGCAGGCCGGGGCGGGGGCGGACGATCATGGCGTGTGTCTCAGCCGGCGCAGGCCGCGACCAGCCGGCGCATGAAGGCCTCGCCACGGGTGAGCTCGTCGAGGGTGATGAACTCGTCGGGCTGATGCGCCTGATCGATCGAACCCGGCCCGCACACCACGGTGGGGATGCCGGCCCGCTGGAAGCGCCCGGCCTCGGTGGCGTAGGGCACGGTGATCGTCGCGTTTCGGCCGGCGAGCCGCAGAGCCAGCCGCTCGGCCTCCGAGCCCGGATCGGGCGCGAGCCCCGGCACGGAGACCTCCTCGACCGTCGCGATACGCCCGAATTCGCCGTAGCGGTTGAGGCGTTCGCGGGTCACCCGTTCGCAGGCCCATGTGAACAGGGCGGGGATCTCGGCCATGTCGAGATCGGGCAGTCCGCGGAACTCCCACAGGAAGGTGCAGAGCTTCGGCAGGATGTTGCGGGCGGTGCCGCCCTCGATCACGCCGACATGGACAGTGGTGTTCGGCGGGTCGAACCGGCCGGAGGCGTCGCCGCGGGCGACCATGGCGTCGGCGATGCGGTTCAGTTCGGCGATGAGGTCGGCGGCCGCCATCACCGCATTGGCGCCGAGCCCGGGCTTGGCCGAATGGGCCGCGTGGCCGTGCACCGTGGTGTTGTAGGTTACCACGCTCTTGTGTGCGTCCGCGACCTGCATCTCCGTCGGCTCGCCGACGATCACGGCGCCTGGGCGCGGCAGGTCCGCGCCGAAGCGGGCGATGGTGTCGGCGACCCCGAGGCAGGTGGTCTCCTCGTCGTAGGAGAGCAGGATGTGGATCGGCCGTGTCAGCCCGGCTTCCAGCGCCGCCGGCACCATTGCGAGCGCGAGGGCGTCGAACCCCTTCATGTCCACGGCGCCGCGGCCGTAGGCCCGTCCGTCGGCGACGCGGAGGCGGAACGGATCGGAGGTCCAGGCCTGACCCGTCACCGGCACCACGTCGGTATGGCCGGAGAGCACGACGCCGCCGTCGGTCATCGGCCCGAGGGTGGCGAACAGGGCGGCCTTGTCACCGGTCGCGTTCGGCACCCGGATATGGGGCACGCCCCAGCCATCGAGATAGCCGGCCACGAAGTCGATCAGCGCGAGGTTCGACTTGGAACTCTCCGTGTCGAACGCGACGAGCCGCTCCAGAAGCTCCAGCGGTGTCAGGCGGGTAGCGCCGGCCGGCGTCGTCAATGGACGACGCGACGCAGATGGGGCGAATCCAGCGAGAAGGCCGGGATCTCCGCCTCGAAGCTCTCCCCACCGACCGTGGACATCGTGTAGCTGCCGGCCATCAGGCCGTCCGGCGTGGTGAGGGGGCAGCCACTGGTGTAACTGAACGATTCGCCCGGCTCGAGAACCGGCTGCTTGCCGACGACGCCCGCGCCGCGCACCTCCTGGCAAGCGCCACGTCCGTCGATGATCCGCCAATGGCGCGAGCGAAGCTGCACCTGTTCGCTGCCGTTGTTCACGATCTCGACCGTGTAGGCAAAGAAGTAGCGGCTCTCGCCCGGCGAGGACTCCTCCTCGACGAATCGGGGCTCCACCGTCACCATGATGCCGCGCGTCTCGGCCTTGTACATCGCGTGAAAGCATCTCCGTGGACGGCGCGCAGGCCGCATCGCGACATCTGCGACGCGCCGTGGTACGTGGCGCCAGAAACCTCGTCAATCACGGTATCCTACGGTGAGCGGAGGCCGGAGACCACGTGCCGAACGCTTCGCACCGGGGAGAATTCGAGGGAGCCGTGACGGCTGCGCGGCCCGATCGACCGCTCTTGGCGGCGGGGCCGGCTCTCGGCTCCCTCCTGATGCTCACTCTCGCCCTCGCCTTCGCGTGGTGGGACCCGGCTCAGAACCGGTGGCCGGCGCTCGCGCTCGTGATGGCGCTCGGCCTCGATACCGCCGCACGGATCGCGGCTCGGGCCGTTCGACAGCGGACGGGCGTGGAGACTGAGATCCGCGGCCTTCCCTCGCCGATGCTCGCGCTCGGGAATGCGGCGTGGATTGCCGCGATCGTGGCGGCTGTCTCGGCCGGCTTGCGGCCCGCGCTTTTTCCGCTGATGGCGAGCGCGCTCGCCGGACTCGTGGCGATGGGCGCCGTCGCGCGGCTTGCGCTGGCGCGGATGGTCTTCGCGATCGAGGCGGCGGAGCGCGCGGCGGACGAGGCCAAACGCAAAGGCGAGGGGACGGGACGATGAGCGCAGACGTGCCGGCAGCGTCCGGTATCCTGCCGGCGCAGGCCATCACGGCGCTGACGCAGGCCGGGGCGATCCGCCCCGCGACAGCCTACGCCGCCGACCAGATCCAGCCCGCGAGCCTCGACCTGCGGCTCGGCAGCCGCGCCTACCGGGTGCGCACGAGCTTCCTGCCCGGCAGCGGACGCTCGGTCGCGACCTGTGTCGAGGCTTTCGCGCTGCACGAGATCGACCTGACGCAGGGCGCCGTCCTGGAGACGGGCTGCGTCTACATCGCCGAGTTGCAGGAAACTCTGGCGCTCCCCCCCGATCTCAGCGCCAGCGCCAACCCGAAAAGCTCGACCGGGCGTATCGATGTGTTCACCCGCGTCATCACCGACCGGGCCAGCGCCTTCGACCAGATCGAGGCGGGCTATGCCGGCCAGCTCTACGCCGAAATCTCGCCGCGAACCTTCCCGGTGCGGGTCCGGACCGGCTCGCGCCTGTCGCAGATCCGCTTCCGCCAGGGCGACCCGCGGCTGCGGGAGGTGGAACTCGCCGCGCTCCACGCCAGCGACCCGCTGATCGATATCGCATCGCCCTCGCTTCAGGGCGGCGTGCCGGTCTCGGTCGATCTCGCCGGCTTCGACGGGCTGATCGGCTACCGGGCCAAGCGCCATACCGGCTTGATCGATGTGGACCGGCCGCGCGGCCACCGCACCCGCGACTTCTGGGAGCCGCTGCCGGCCGACGGCAGCCGCACGCTGATCCTCGATCCCGGCCAGTTCTACATCCTGGCCTCTAAGGAGGCGGTGCGGGTGCCGGCCGACCACGCGGCCGAGATGGTGCCGTTCGATCCCCTCGTCGGCGAGTTCCGCGTCCACTATGCCGGCTTCTTCGATCCGGGCTTCGGCCTCAGCGAAGCGGGCGGGGCCGGCGCCCGCGCAGTGCTCGAAGTGCGCTCGCGCGACGTGCCGTTCCTCCTGGAAGACGGCCAGATCGTCGGCCGCCTCGTCTACGAGCGCATGCTGGAACGGCCCGCGACCCTCTACGGCGCCGCGGGTGCCGGCTCGAACTACCAGGCGCAGGGACTGAAGCTCTCGAAGCATTTCGCCAGTGAGCCGGAGCCGCCCGCGGCCTGATCGATCCACCGCGTCCGGGGGCGTCGACGCGCCAGCGCATCGGCAAAACGTTGCTGAATGCCCCAGCCTTGCGGCATAGGCGTAAAACCGGCGCTGCCCTCGAAGCTTCAGGCGCCGACGCGCTCGTGCTCCTCCATATCCGGCGCCACCTGACCGAAGTTGAGCACCGAGACCAGGGTCACACCGCCGACGATGTTGCCGACCAGCGTCGGGACGAAGAAGCCGGTGACATACTTCGAAAAATCGATCTCGCCGGTGGCGACGAGGTAATAGGCATCGACCGAGCCGGCGACGATGTGGGCGAGCCCGCACATCGAGACCAGCCACGTCATCAGGATGATGATGAACGGTGCCGCCGAGCCCGTAGCCGGCAGGATCCACACCATGAGGGCGATCAGCCAGCCCGCGAACACCGCCTTGATCACCGTGGTCCAGAACGGGTCCTCGATGGTGTGACGGCTGATCTCGACGAAGGCCTCCCGCACCTCCGGCTTGAACGCATCGGTATGGGCCAGCACCGAGGCGATGGCGATCGTCGCCAGGATGTTGGCGACGAGGACGATGCTCCAGAGCCGCACGACCCGCAGCAAGGCCGCGAACGTCCTCTCGGTGAGGAGCGGCAAAATCGGCGTCACCGTGTTCTCGGTGAAGAGCTGCTGGCGCCCGAGCACGACGATGAGGAAGCCGACCGAGTAGCCCATGCTCGTGATGAGTTCGGCCCAGGGGGCGTGCGGCAGATGCCCCTTGAGCACGCCGGGCACGATCAGCGAGAAGCCCATGGTGAGCCCGGCGGAAAAGCCCGACAGCAGGAGCGCCAGCCACGTGCGGCGCATCTCCTCCTCGCCCTCGCGCCGGATGATCTCGTGCAGGATCACCGCATCCGGGCGGTGAGCCTTCTCGACTTGGGCGTCGTCCTTTTCGCGTGTGTGAGAGCCGTGAGTCTTGGGTTCACCCTGGGGTTTCGGCTCTCCGTACGTGCGGGATTCCTGGGACATGCGGCCCTCGGCGGTCGTCTCGTCGCAGCCCAACGTACGGCAGCGCTTGCGTGCTCCCACCGCGCAGAAATTTATTTCATGAGCGCAAGAGCGAGCCCGGCAGCGACGTGCCTATGACCGCAGGCCCGCCAGCAACGCCTCCACGGCCGCCCGCGCCGCCGCCACCGCATCCGCGTCCCGCCCGCGCACGACGATACGGTTGCGGAACCCCTCCGGCGTCATCGACGGGTAGGAGCCGATCGAGACGTCGCCATGCGCGGCAGCGATCTCGGTGAGGCCGCCGGCGAAATTGCCCTCGGGGATTGCACCCGCCTCGATCGTCTCGGAGATGACCGGCGCGTTGCCCGTCAGCGTCGGGCGGATCTCATCGAGCATCGCCGCCATGATCTGCGGCACGCCGGCCATGACGAAGACATTGCCGAGCCGGAAGCCCGGCGCCTTCGACACGGGGTTGGCGATCAGGTCGGCCCCGTCGGGGATGCGGGCCATGCGCAGGCGCGCCGCGTTGAGGTCTTCCGGCCGATGCCGCTCGAGCAGCATGGCGCGGGCCCGCGGATCGACATCGATGCCGACGCCGAACGCCGCCGCCACGCTATCGGCGGTGATGTCGTCGTGGGTCGGGCCGATGCCGCCGGAGGTGAAGAGATAGGTGTAGCGCGCCCGCAGCGCGTTCACCGCGGCGACGATCTCATCCTTCACGTCCGGGACGATGCGCACCTCGCGCAGATCCACGCCGATCTCGGTCAGCACCTCGGCAATGGTGCCGATGTTCTTGTCCTTGGTGCGGCCCGAGAGGATCTCGTCGCCGATGACGAGGATGGCGGCGGTGACGTCGGAACTCTGGGAGGAGGAACTTTTGGGCATGCGGCCTCGGAGGCGATGATCGGGGTAGAAGCTAGGGCGCGGATGCGCGAAAGCGAAAGCCCCTCGTTCCGCCCCGGCCCGCGATGCGTTTCCCCACTCCCCTGATCGAAGGGCGCCTCGTGCGGCGCTACAAGCGCTTCCTCGCCGACGTGACGCTGGCCGACGGCACGGAGGTGACGGCGCATTGCGCCAACCCCGGCGCGATGCTGGGGCTGAACACGGAAGGATTTCGCGTCCTGCTCTCGACCTCGACAAATCCTTCGCGAAAGCTCGGATTCTCGTGGGAGCTGGTGGAGGCGGAGCTCCCCGGCGGGCCGCAATGGGTCGGCATCAATACGGCCAGGCCGAATGCCCTCGTCGCCGAGGCCTTTCGTGAGAATAAGATCGCGCCTCTACTCGGCTACGAGACGCTTCGGCCGGAAGTCGCCTACGGCAAGGCGAGCCGCGTCGATTTCCTGGCGAGCGGCGGCGGCCTCCCGCCCTGCCATGTCGAGGTCAAAAACTGCCACCTGATGCGGCAGGCAGGCCTCGCGGAGTTTCCCGATTGCAAGGCCGCCCGCTCGGCCCGCCACATGGAGGAACTGGCCGGCGTCGTCGCCGCGGGCGGACGGGCGATGCTGATCGTGGTGATCCAGATGCGGGCCGACGCCTTCGACGTCGCCCGCGACATCGATCCGGCCTTCGACCGCGCGCTTCGGGCGGCTTTGGCGGCGGGGGTCGAGGCTTACGCTTACACCTGCGCGGTCGGGCCGGCAGGTGTGGCGATCTATGCGACCGTCCCGGTCCTCACGCTGGCGACGGATACGTCGTCGATCCCGTTTATTGATGAGACTTCAGGACTGATATGAGTCGATTCATGTTCTCGTCAGTCGTGGAATGCATAGGGACAATGATAGCGCCGCCGACATGTAGATAAATGTATAAGGCACGATCTGATTTTACATATGATTTAATCATATCCCATTTATACAATATATTGATATCTGAGCCGTCTATGCCAATACCATCGTCTTTATAGTATACAGAACAAATTTTGCCAGCATAGCCGACCGCGTGAGCAGCGGGGAACAAAAAAGAAAAGGCAAAAGCCATAAAACCAGCAAAAATCAAAAACCATAAATCGAATGCAATCCCATGCGCCACACAGACAGAAATTAATATAATAAGGAATACTACCTTCGCTTTTATCGATATGGGACCGCCCCCAAAACGACCGAAGAAATTAGTAACGATCGCATCGGCCTTACTCATAGTAAAAGGGCCAATTCTATCGAACCCTGCCCTTTCGCCACCTGACATAGGCATTTCGCAGAAATCACCTTTATCGGCAAAACATTCCTCATCGTGCCATGCAATTTGGCGGAACAACAGTATAAAATGAGACAAAAGTCGGAAATTTCAACTTAATGCCGCTCGAACATCAGGTTGAGCCGCGTGCGGGCGATCTGGCGGTAGCCGTACTTGTGGAGCAGATCGGGTAGGTCGATCTGCCACTGGTCGGCGCCGTTCTCGATGACGAGCAGCGACGGGAGAAGGGAGGCCGGCGCATCGCGCAGGAACGGCTCCAGTATCAGATCCTCGGCGCCCTCGACATCGAGCTTGATCGCGTCGATGCGCTCAATCCCCTCCGAGCGGCACAGCTCCACCAGCGTCACCGCCGGCACGCGCACCGTGGCGTTCTTGTGGGTGCCGACGATCTTCACGCTCGACTCGCCGCGGTTGCGCGGATCGATGAACAGCGTCAGCTCGCCCGACTTATCGGCCACCGCGCAAGCGATGGCCTTCACCGTGCCGAACGGGTTCTGGCCGATGTTGAAGGTCAGTCGGTCGAACACGTCCGGCTGCGGCTCCACCGCGAGGATGCGCGCCCGCCGGCCGGTGAAGCCCGCCACGAACAGGGCGTAGGCGCCGATGTTGGCGCCGATATCGAGGAACACCGCATCCTCACGCAGGCGCTCCTTGAGGAAGGCCCGCTCCTGCGGATCGAAGAACTGCGGGGTGAAGAGCACCTTCTTCTCGCAGTTGTTGTTGTAGGGGTGCAGCCGCATCCGCGCGCCGTAGCGCTCGACGTCGAGCGGCCGGCCGCGCATCATCGAGATGGCGAGGCGGCGCAGGAACATCGCCATCCGCCGGGCACGCCAGGAATGCTCGGGGAGCTTCTGCGTGCGCTCCGCGATCCGCGCAACGAGGCCGGTGGGTGCGTAGGTGCCGTAGGGCGAGGTGTCCGTCATCGTGCCGGGGTGATGCCAGCCCGGCGCAGCCGCGGCAAGTCAGGCGCCGATGCGCGCGACACGCCAAACACCGTCGGTTGTCGCACGAAGCGCGATCGCTGCCTTTGACAACGGCGCCCCGGCACCCGAAGACATCGGCATGCAGAGCTTCGACTCCGACGGCGTGCAGATCGCCTTTATCGACGCGCCGGCCAAGGAAGGCGCCTCCGGCGGCGGCGCTCCCATCCTCCTGATCCACGGCTTCGCCTCGAACCACGCGGTGAACTGGGTCAATACGCTCTGGGTCCGCACCCTGACCGAGGCCGGCTACCGCGTCATCGCGCTCGACAACCGCGGGCACGGGCAGAGCGAGAAGCTCTACGAGCCCAGCGCCTACACCTCCGACCAGATGGCCGGCGACGCGGTGCGACTGCTGCGCCATCTCGGCATCGAGCGGGCGGACGTGATGGGCTATTCCATGGGCGCCCGCATCGCCGCGCACATGGCGCTCGATTACCCGGCGGAGGTCCGCTCGCTGTTGATCGGCGGCCTCGGCTTCAACCTCGTGGACGGACGCGGCCTGCCGCAGGGTATCGCCGAGGCGCTGGAGGCGCCCCCCGGCGCGCCCGCGCCGAACCCGACGGCCGCCTCTTTCCGCACCTTCGCCGAGCAGACCAAGAGCGACCTGCGGGCGCTGGCCGCCTGCATTCGCGCCTCGCGTCAGACCCTGTCGCGGGCCGAACTCTCGGCCATCGACACGCCGACGCTGGTCTCGGTCGGCACGCTCGACACGGTGGCAGGCTCGGGCCCCGAACTGGTCAAGCTGATGCCGAACGCCCTCGGCCTCGACCTGCCGAACCGCGATCACTCGACAGCGGTGGGCGACCGGCTGCACCGCAAGGGCGTCCTGGAATTCCTGGAGCAGCGTCCGTAGCGGCGCGTTTCGCGGGGCAGAGCCTGTCTCGCTTGGCGCCTTGGCCAGCCCGAACGACCTATTGGTGGTAGATCGTTTGACGGACTGCGCCCGGAGCCCGATTCGGCCCTAAGCTCTGGCCATTCTTGAGGAATGGGCCATGTCGGGTCGGACTTCGCAGACAGCCGCGGACGGTGTCCTTCGCTCGGTCTTGGCGGACGCGCTCGCCAGCGCGCTCATCGTCCTGGCGATCCTGCTGCTGGTCTTCGGTGGCACAGCCCTGGCGCGTCCGAAGCTCACCTATGAAGCGGGCAAGGTCGTCGGCTTGAGCAACCTCTCGACCGACGAGGGCTGCCTTCCGGCCAAGATGGCTGGCCGGGTCGTGAAGCGGGCGTTCGGCCGCGACGGCCTCTATCTCGAGTCGATCATCGTCGAAGTGCGGTCCGGTCAGCGGACCTTCATCAACATCGAGGACGGTGATCGAAACCTCGACGGCGCTACCAACCGCGCGGTCAAGCTGTGGTTTGAGACCATGCTGAGCGTCGGCAAGCCGGTTTCGCTCCGCGTTCTCGGATGTGGGGCGGCGGCGCGAATGCTGTCGCTCGACGCCGTGCGATCGCTCTGAGCGGTGCGGGTTTCAGCGCGGTTCCGGGGTCGGATGGGCGAGCCAATCCGGAATCCACGGCTGAGGACGCGGCGCCCGTGCGAGATCGGTCTGCGCCTCCGAGACCGACGCCGGAGCGCCGCCGAGGCTCGGCCGGCTCTGATAGTCGAAGCGGGGCAGGATGCGGCCCCGCGCATCGAGCGACAGATGCACCTCGAACCAGAGGCCGAGTTCGGGATCGGACCGGTGCTGCTCATCGCGCAGGGCGCGCAGAAGCGGTTCGACGGCGGCGGCCTCTTGGACGGGCTGCGGCCCGCGGCGATAGACCTGCACCTCGCAGAGCGCACCGACGACGGCGGCTCTGAGCCGGGTCCGATCCCACGGGGTCTTGCCGGGCGGACGATGGGCAGCCAACGCGCGTCCGATCTCGATCAGGATCGGATGCTCGGCCCAGTAGGCCTCGCGCTCGTGCATCCAGGCTTCCATCCGCGCTGCGAACACGGTTGGGTTGCAGGTCTCATTCGCCAGTTCGTTCAGGCGCTCCGAGCCGATGCGCGCACCGAGCCATGCGGCGAGGGCTTCGCGCCCATCCTCCAGCGCGGCCCCAGCCTCGTCTTCGTCTTCCTCCTCATCCTCGTCGACGGCGAGATCGCTCCAGGCCGTCCCCGAAAACGCATCGCGGGCGAGCTTGGCCAGAAAGCCTTCGAGTGAACCCGCGAGCACCGCCGCATCGCCCTCGGAGCCGAGGCCGACGATGGGGCTCGCCGCTGTCGCCGCGCCCTTCGGATGCCAGAAGCCGACGAGCGAGCCGTCGGGCAGATACAGAAACAGCGAGAATTCCCTGCGAAGGGCGCTGCCGTCGACGATCGGTGCCTCGTCGCTGAGGGTTCCCTGCAAGCGGAAGCAGCCGAGGCTACCCCAGGGCCGCCCGTCGAGCCAATCGGCGAAGTCGAGGAGGAGCGGGGGCGGTTCGTGCCCCGGCGCAAAGGCGGCCGGAAGGCTGTCGCGCGTGACGATGTAGGAATCCTGCGCCATCTTCCCCCTCTGCCATCCCGTCAGCTCTTCAGCCGGTACCCCGTGCGGAAGATGTAGGTCACGAGCCCGAGGCACAGCGCGAGGAACGCCAGCGTCGCGGCGATGCTGACGCCGACCGCCACGTCGCCCTTGCCGAAGAAGGCCCAGCGGAAGCCGCTGACGAGGTAGACGACCGGGTTGAACAGGGTCACCGCACGCCAGAACGGGGGCAGCATGTCGATGGAGTAGAAGCTGCCGCCGAGGAATGTCAGCGGCGTGACGATGAGGAGCGGCACCAGTTGCAGCTTCTCGAACCCGTCCGCCCAAAGGCCGATCACGAAGCCGAACAGGCTGAAGGTCAACGCCGTGAGCAGCAGGAAGAACACCATCCAGAACGGGTGCTCGATGTGCAGCGGCACGAAGAGCGAGGCCGTGGCGAGGATGATGAGGCCGATGATGATCGACTTCGTCGCCGCCGCGCCGACGTAGCCCAGCACCACCTCGAACGGCGAGATCGGCGCCGAGAGCAGCTCGTAGATCGTGCCGGCAAAGCGCGGGAAGTAGATGCCGAAGGCCGCGTTCGAGACGCTCTGCGTCAGCAGAGAGAGCATGATCAGCCCCGGCACGATGAAGGCGCCGTAGGGAACGCCGTCGACCGTCTGCATCCGCGAGCCGATGGCGGCACCGAACACCACGAAATAGAGCGAAGTGGAGATCACCGGCGCGACGATGCTCTGCAGCGCTGTGCGCCAGAACCGGGCCATCTCGAAGCGGTAGATGGCGAGGACCGCCGGGACGTTCAGCATGGATACGCCCATCATGCGCGCTCGCGGACGAGATCGACGAAGATGTCTTCGAGCGAGCTCTGGCTGGTATCGAGGTCGGTAAACGCGATGCCGGCATCGGCCAGCTCGCCGAGCAGGCCGGTGATACCGGTGCGCTCGCGCCGCGTGTCGTAGGTGTAGACGAGGCTGCGCCCGTCCGCGCCGAGGTGGAGGTCGTGACGCGCGAGGTTCTCCGGCAGGACGCTAACCGGCTCGCGCAGGTGCAGGATGAGCTGCTTCTTGCCGAGCTTGCGCATCAGCTCGACCTTGTCCTCGACGAGGATGATCTCGCCCTTGCGGATCACGCCCACCCGGTCGGCCATCTCCTCGGCCTCCTCGATGTAGTGCGTGGTGAGGATGACCGTGACGCCCTGCTCGCGCAGGCGGCGCACGAGGCGCCACATGTCCTGGCGCAGCTCCACGTCGACGCCGGCCGTCGGCTCGTCGAGGAACAGCACCTGCGGCTCGTGGGCGAGCGCCTTGGCGATCAGGACCCGACGCTTCATGCCTCCGGAGAGCTGCATGATGCGGCTCTCGCGCTTGTCGTACAGGGAGAGATCCCTGAGCACTCGCTCGATATGGGCCGGGTTCTTGGGCAGCCCGAACAGGCCGCGGCTGAAGCTAACCGTGTCCCACACCTTCTCGAAGGCGTCGGTGGTGAGTTCCTGCGGCACCAGTCCGATCATCCGGCGCGCGGCGCGATAGTCGCCGAGGATGTCGTGGCCGCCGACGCGGATCTGGCCCGTGCTCGGCGTGACGATCCCGCAGACGATGTTGATGAGAGTCGATTTGCCGGCGCCGTTCGGCCCCAGCAGCGCGAAGATCTCGCCCTTGGCGATGTCGAGGTTCACGTCGCGCAGGGCGTGCAACCCCGACGCGTACACCTTCGAGAGGTTCGCGATCGAGACGATCGGTGGCATCGGGGCTCGGGATTGGCGGATGGGGGCCGCCCTATAGCACGGCGACAGAACCGGTGAACCCTGCCGGTCGCCGGTTACATTTCCCGCTGTTTTCTTCGCCCTCAGTGCCCGGTCCGCGGAACCGGTCTCCGCTCCGGGATTTGACGAATTGTTCTCCTGCGACAAAACACCCCTGACCCGACCTGCCCTCGATGCGATGGCGGGTCGTTTTTTTGGATCATCCTGGCAGCCGTCCGGCCGCCTCCCGCTCGCGCAGGTAATCCTCGGTGGTGCGCGGCTTGGCCGGCGGCGCGGCGTGCGGGTCGAAACCCTGCGTCAGCGCCGCCTCGACGCGGCAATCGTCGCACATCATCAGCGAGCGGATGCGTTGCTCGCCGGCCTCGCCGGAGAACATCCAGTGCCGCTCGCGCAGCTTGCCGATCACCCGCTCGATCGTGGCGCGGGTGCCGAACGGCTTGGCGCAGGTGATGCAGCAGAACGGCTCCTCCTCCTTCACGATCCGGCGCGGCTCGCTCCACGCCTCGAAGTCGATCTGCGGCTTCAGGCTGATGACGTCCTCCGGGCAGGTGGCCGCACACAGGCCACACTGCACGCACAGGCTCTCCTCAAACGCCAGCAACGGTCGCTCCGAGCTGTCCGACAGGGCATGGGTCGGGCAGGCGCCGACGCAGGAGAGGCACAGCGTGCAATCCTCGGTGCGGAAGTTCAGCCCGCCGAACGGCGCCCCGGCGGCCAGCGGCACCGCGGCGACCGGGGTGGGCGCGACCGCATGCATCTCGCGAAAGGCGAGGCGCAGCATCTCACGCTTGCTGCCGACGGGCACGAAACCGGCCGGTGCCGCAGTCGCACGGCCGGGGACGGCCGAGCGGAGCGCCGCGCCGAGCGCGTCGGGGTCGTCGGTCTCGATCAGGGCGACGGTCGGCGCCTCCGTGCCGCTGCCGTAGCCGAGGGCGTCGGCCAGCGTCCGGGCAAGCGCCACGGTGCGGTGCAAGCTGTCGAGGTCGTGCTTGGGGCGCTCGCGCACGAGCACCCGCACCCCGGCCGCACCGTAGGCGAACAGCGCGGCCAGAACCTCGGGGCCGAACTGCGTCACTTCGTTGACCCGCACCGGCAGGACATGGGCCGGCAGGCCCTCGCCGTAGCGGCCGAGCGCGTCGATCAGCGGCTCGCCGTGGTCGCCGTCATAGAACAGCACCACCGCGTCCGCGCCGCCGGCGGCCCGGTAGGCGCGCATCAGGCTGCGCAGGCGGCGCATCAGCGCGTCGGCCGGCGGCAGGGCGTAGTTGGCGGCCCCCGTCGGGCAGACGGCGGCGCAGCTTCCGCAACCGGCGCAGACATAAGGATCGATCGCCACCGTGTCGCCGGCCGGCGCGATCGCCCCGGTCGGGCAGACGTCGAGGCAGCGGGTGCAGCCGGTGATGCGCGAGCGGGAATGGGCGCACAGATCGCCGCGGAAATCGATGAAGCGGGTCTTGTCGAACTCGCCGACGAGGTGGGAAGCCGCCATCACCGCGCGCTCGACCGCCGCCGGGTCACGCGGGTCGGCGCGCAGGTAGCCGCTGCGCAACTCGTGCGCGGGGAAGAGCGGCGTGCCGCCGGTGAGGTCGAGGATCAGGTCGCAGGTCGAGACCGCCCCATCGCGCCCTGCCCCAAACACGAGATGCGTGCGCGAGGACGGTGCCGGCAGGGCGTAGTCGTCGATGCGAAGGTCGAACGCGCCGAGATGGCCCGTCGCCCCACGCACCGTGCCGCGGATCACCGGGAACTCGTTGCGGTGGAGCGGCGCGACCTCGCCGGGTCGGCTCAGGAGCACGGTGACGTCGAGATGCTCGGCCAGACGCCGCCCTGCCTCGATCGCCGCCTCGTCGCGCCCGTAGATCAGGGCAACGCCGCGGCTCTCCAGCGGTACCGTGCCGGCGGCGGGGACCGCCTCCGCCGCCGCGGCGAGCAAGGCCGCCATCTTCGGACCGGCCCGATCGGCCTCGGACGACCAGCCGGCGGTTTCGCGGATCTTGGCGAAGGTGACGCGCTCCTCCGCCTCCATCTCGGCGGCGATTTCCTCGAAGAGTGGCGCCTGAAGCGTGCAGGAGACCGTGACGGGAAGGCCCGTGGCCAGGGCCTCACGGTAACGGTCGAGTTCTCGCCCGCAAAGCTGG
This sequence comes from Methylorubrum extorquens, assembly GCF_024169925.1. Classification (NCBI taxonomy): domain Bacteria; kingdom Pseudomonadati; phylum Pseudomonadota; class Alphaproteobacteria; order Hyphomicrobiales; family Methylobacteriaceae; genus Methylorubrum; species Methylorubrum extorquens. The sequence continues at coordinate 540,313 of NZ_JALJXF010000001.1, read as the reverse complement.
TCGGCGGTGCGCACGCGGGAGCCGCAACCCTTTTCCAGGGCCGCGACATCGAGCGGCATCGTCTTCTCGCAGGAACAGGCGAACACGAGACGATCGGACACGATTGAACCTGAGACGATGGGGAGCGCGAGGGCCTTCGCGCGGAAGCCTGCCTTCCCTATACTCGTATCATTCTAAAACGACGAACGGACATGCGAGCGCAGGTGCCTCGCCCGAGATCGCCTATGACCCTCCCCCTCGATATCGGATCGCCGGGCCTGCGCCTCGCGCCGCTTGTCCTGCCGCCGGCCTTCACCGGTCTCGTTGCAGCGGGCTCCGCGGCGGGGCTGGCCTGCCGGATGGCGGAGAGCGGCGAGGCCGACGCCGCCACTCTCCTCATGGAAGAGCGCGACGACGTCATCGCCTTCGCGGTGGTGCTGGCGCCGACCGAGCCGCTGGCTACGGCGCGCCGCGCCTTCTTCGTCGGGATGCAGGCGCTCGCCGACGCGGTCGGCGCGTTCGGGCCGCCGGAGATTCCGGTGACGTTCCACTGGCCCGACACGCTGAGCTTCAACGGCGCCCGTCTCGGCGGCGGCGCGCTGCACTGGCCTCAAGGCTGCGAGGGGGCCGAGACGCCGGACTGGCTCGTCTTCTCGGCGATGCTGATCGCCTCGAAGCGGGATGCGGGCGACCCCGGCCTTACGCCCGACTCGACCTCGCTGGAGGAAGAGGGCTTCCCCAAGGACCTGCGCGAGCCCTTGGTCGAGAGCTTCGCCCGCCATCTCACGAAGGCGTTCGAGATCTGGGACGAGGACGGCGCCGCGCGCTCGACGGGGCGCTATCTCACTCGCCTCGTGTTGCCGCCGGGCGTGCGGGCGACGATCGAACCGAGCGGCGATACCCGGCTCGTTCACGCCGACGGCCGCAGCGAAACCCTGAAGCTGCTGCCGGCGCTGATCTCCCCCTCCTGGCGCGATTCGGACACCGGCGCGGTGCGGCTTTGAGTGCGGGCAAGCTGCCGCGGACCCTGCGGCTCGACCCCTCTGACACCTTCGTCTTCGCGCGGGCCGCCGAGGCCGGAGAGTGGGCGGTGACGGGCTCGTTCCTGTTTTTCGATGCCGACCTCTCCGCACTCGCGGGCAAGGAGCGGGCGGCGTTCCGCTCCGGCTTCGTCGGCGTGCGCTCGCTCGGCTTCTCGACCCTCGTCGTCGTCAGCGAGGCGAGCGACGCCGAGCGCGCGGCGGCGGTCGAGGATCTCGCCCGCCACATCCACGAGCGCTTCGGCGCACCGAATCGCGAGGCGGCCCGCGCCGCGGCGCGCGAGGAGATCGAGGTCGCGGCCTCGCTGTGCAACCTGCCGGTCGGCAGCGTCGTGGCGATGCACCGGAGCGAGCGCGACGGCGAGATCGCGGAGGAGTTCCGCACCCTGCACCAGCGCGTACCCGGCGCCGACCCGCTGCACGGGCGCGCCTTCCACTTCGTCGAGACCGACGAGGACGGGCCCGACGAACAGGCCGACCTCGTCGGACTTCTGAGCAACGCCTCCGCGGGGGCCGAGAGAGCATGACCGAGTTCTGGGTATCGAGCGGCCACCACCTGACGCAGCGCACCGAAGGGGGCGGGCTCGCCGTCACGGACGAGCTGATCCTCGCCTATCTCGCGCGCCCCGAACTGGTGCCGCCGGAGGAATCCTGCGTGGCCGAACGCGCGCTGCACGCGGGCCTTCTTTCCGATCCGCGCCGGCCGGTCTCGAGTAGCGAACTCCGAGAAATCGCGGACGCGGATGCGCGGGAGAACTGGGAGGTGATGCTCGCCTTCCGCGAGCTGCTGCTTACGGCCCGCTCGGTGGAGGCGGCCTATCTCGCCCTCGTGCGCGGCGGGTTGCAGGGCGTGCCGGGGCTGTTTCTCACCCAGCTCGTGCATCTCATCCTGCGCAACGCGCTCGATGCTTGCGAGGACCCGTTCGTGCTGCGCGCCGCCGAACTGTTCTTCCGCTCGCAGCGCGCCAGCCTGCACGAGAGCGCGGTGCTGCTGGCGGACGCCGAGGTGATCGAGGCGCGGGAGGGCGGTGCGCCGCTCTCGCCGTTGGTGACGATGCTCGGCAAGGAAGCGGCGAACGAACTCGACGTGCTGAACGAGGAGAACGCCTGGACCTACTGGAGCCGGTCGGACGCCTTCACCATGGCGCTCAATCTCGGCACAAGCGGCCGAAGCCGGGCGGGGCTGGCGCGGGCGATCGAGGCGTTCGTGCGCCACCTCCTCAACGCGGAGGTGACGGTGACGCCCCTCGACCGGCTGGAGGATCCCGACTGGCGCTGGTTCGTCGGGCTCGATGCGGAGGGCACGCGGATCGGCAACGCGCTCTGGCGCGGCGAGACGCTGGACGAGGCTGCCCGCGAGCGGGTGATCGCGGTGTTCAGCCTCACCTTCGCCGATCCGGCCCGCGTCGATCCCCGGGTCGGAGAGCGGCCGGTCTATCTTCTGCTCGCCATGACGCCGGACAAGACCGTGCAGTTCAAGCCACAGAACCTCGTCGTCGGATTGCCGCTGGCCTCCGACCGGGCCGCCGCGTGAGGTCGGACATGACACCGGAACAGATCCCGGACGACCGCTTCGAGGTCGGCATCATCGTGGCGCGCCGCCGCCTGAAGGGGCCGTGGGCGAGCCATGCCTGGATGCCGGTCGAGGCGCTGCCGGCGGCGCCCGAAACCGCGCCCTGGACCCAGCTCTCCGAGACCGAGGAGGAGGCGACCTTCTACGCTGGCGCCCACGAGGTCACGCTGCACATCGCCGAGACGGCGCATTACCGCGACAACCTCGTCTCCGGCCGCCCCTCGCTCTGGGTCACGCTGCACGCCACGTCCGAGGACACCTACACAGTGGCGAGCGTGACCGCCGATCCCTACGAGGGCGAATCGATGGCCGAGGGCATCGGCGAGATCGTCGAGGCGGTGCCGATGCCGCCCGAGGTGCAGGCCAAGCTGCTCGCCTTCTTCGAGGCCTTCCACATCGAGCGCAAGTTCGAGAAGCGGAAGCGCGACCGGGCGGACCCCGAGGCCCTGGCACGCCGCGCGCCCGGCACACAGGGGAAACCGGAATGAGCGGCAGCTTCCTCTCCCGCTGGGCCCGCCGCAAGGAGGCCATGCGCGCCACCGAGCGGATTGTTGCGCCCGCGATCACGGACGGGACGGAGGCGGAAGCCGCTCTCGACGCAGGAGCACAGGTTGGGGAAGAATCACCTGCGCTGCAGCCCGTCGCCCTAACCGGCAACGAAGCGGAGGCGGGGCCGGATGATCTTCTGGCAAAACTTCCCTCTCTCGACGCCTTGACGCCCGAGACCGATCTCACCGCCTTCCTCCAGGCCGGCGTGCCGACGGCCCTGCGCAACGCGGCCCTGCGGCGGATGTGGTCGCTCGATCCGGCGATCCGCGACTTCGTCAGCGAGGCGCGAGAATACGCCTATGACTGGAACACGCCAGGCGGCGTGCCGGGCATGGGTCCGCTCCTGCCAACCGACGACGTGAAGGCGATGCTGAAGCGGATCATCGACGGCGTCCCCGTGGCAACCGAGGAGGAACCGGGCACGGAGCCGGAGGAGGTGCCGATGGCTTCGTCCGACGAGCCCGTGGAGATCGCCGGTGCGGCGCCCGCTGAACCCGACACCGCAACCGAACCTGTGCCGCTATCGCCTCCGGAGATGCACGCCCCGGCAGCGGCCGCCGACATCGACGCCCCGGAAGTCGTACGGCCTACCCTCCCCCGGCCCCGCCTGCGGCGCCATGGTGGTGCGATGCCCTCGTAATTCACGCGCATTTCGATTGCGGCAAAGCAAAACGCTTTTTATTATCGGTCCAAACAAGCGGTCCTGCAGGCGGGCCCGAGGAAAACGATGAGTTCGGTCGCGTCGGTGATGGCACTTCCGGGAGATGAGGTGTCTGGGGTCGTCGGCGTTGCGGACGACATCGACCTCCTGCGCGCGCAGCAATACGACCTCCTGGCTGCCTTGCTCGGCCGGGCGCCGGGTTCGGCGCTGCTCGCGGCACTCGCCGGGCTGAAAGAGGGCGATGGGGTTCTCGGCCGGCAGGTCGCGGCCCTGCGCCGTGCGGCGGCGGAGACCGATACGGACACGGTCGAGCGCGAGTACTTCGCGCTGTTCATCGGCGTCGGCCGCGGCGAACTCCTGCCATACGCTTCCTACTATCTCACCGGCTTTCTCAACGAGCGTCCGCTCGCCCGCGTGCGCGAGGATTTTTCCGCGCTCGGCATCGAGCGGGACGAATCGATGAGCGAGCCGGAGGATCATCTCGCGATCCTCCTTGAGGTGATGGCCGGGCTCGCGGCGGGGCGGTTCGAGGCGGAGCCCGGCATGCAGGCGCGCTTCTTCGCCCGGCACATCATGCCCTGGGCGGACCGTTTCTTCGCCGACCTGGAGAACGCGAAGGCGGGCCGGTTCTACCGCGCGGTCGGTGGGCTCGGCCGCGCCTTCATCGAGATCGAGGCGGAAGCCTTCGCCATGGAAGGCTGAAAGGCTTCTCCGTCGTGACAAATGGAATCGAGGCGCGTTGCCCCCAAGCAGGCAGCCGCCGGAGGAGACGAGGGTGATGCGACAGGATCCGAAGACGCTCGGTCGTCGCCAGTTCTTTCGGGCGCTCGGCGGCAGCACGGTGGCCGCCGCGGCGGCCGTCGCCTCGCCGATGGGGGCGACCGAAGCGCAGGCCTACGATCCGGGTAACGACGAGACCAAGGCCCGTTACCGGGAGAGCGACCATGTGAAGGCGTTCTACCGGACCAACGGCTACGAGACGCTCAAGAAGAACACCGATCCGGCTTCCACCGGTCCGAAGTGAGGCTGCCATGCTGATCAAGCGCAAGAGCGGCGACGCTGCTCGCACCAAGCACCAGGCCGTCGCCGCCGGCCTCGCCGCGGGCGTGCTCGACCGCCGCGCCTTCCTCCGCAAGTCCGGATTGACGGCCGGCGCGCTCGCCGCCGCCGGCACGATCCAGCTCGGCTCGGTGCGCAAGGCACAGGCCGCCGGCTCTTCGGCGGTCGGACCGGACACGGTCATCAAGAAGAACGTCTGCACCCACTGCTCGGTGGGCTGCACGGTGACGGCTGAGGTCGTCAACGGCGTCTGGGTCGGCCAGGAGCCGTCCTATGCGAGCCCGATCAACCGCGGCACGCACTGCGCCAAGGGCGCGGCGATCCGCGAACTCGTTTCCTCGGACCGCCGCCTGAAGTACCCGATGAAGCTCGAAGGCGGGCAGTGGAAGCGGATCTCGTGGGATCAGGCCTACGAGGAGATCGGCGACAAGCTCGCCGCCATCCGCGAGAAGAACGGCGCCGATTCGGTGTACTGGCTGGGCTCGGCCAAGTTCACCAACGAAGCCTCCTACCTGATGCGCAAGTTCGCCGCCCTGTGGGGCACGAACTCGATCGACCATCAGGCGCGCATCTGCCACTCGACCACGGTGGCGGGCGTGGCCAACACCTGGGGCTACGGCGCCCAGACCAATTCCTACAACGACATCCGCAACGCCAAGACGATGATCATCCTCGGCGGCAACCCCGCCGAAGCGCACCCGGTCTCCCTGCAGCACGTGCTGTCGGGCAAGGAGATCAACCGCGCAAACATGATCGTTATCGATCCGCGCTTCACCCGCACCGCGGCGCACGCCACGGAATACGTGCGCATCCGCTCCGGCACCGATATTCCGGTGGTGTGGGGCATCCTCTGGCACATCTTCCAGAATGGCTGGGAGGACAAGGAGTTCATTGCACAACGCGTCTACGCGATGGACGACGTGCGCAAGGAAGTCGCCAAGTGGACGCCCGACGAGGTCGAGCGGGTCTCCGGCGTGCCGGGCGAGCAGCTCAAGCGCGTGGCGGAAACGTTCGCCAAGGAGAAGCCCGCCACCTTGATCTGGTGCATGGGCGCGACCCAGCACACGGTCGGCACTGCCAACGTGCGCGCGCTGTGCATCCTGTGTCTGGCCACCGGCAATGTCGGCAAGCCAGGCACCGGCGCCAACATCTTCCGCGGCCACACCAACGTGCAGGGCGCGACGGATCTGGGCCTCGATGTGACGTCGCTGCCGCTCTATTACGGCCTCGTCGAGGGCGGCTGGCGCCACTGGGCCCGCGTCTGGGACGTGGAGTACGACTGGCTGCAATCGCGCTTCGATGAGGTTCCGGCGAAGGGCGGCCGCAAGGCGCGCACCCGCAAGGAGAACATGGAGGCGCCCGGCATCACTTCGACCCGCTGGTTCGATGCCGTGAACCTGCCGGCCGAGCAGGTCGATCAGCGCAGCCCGATCAAGGCGTTCATGGTGTTCGGCCACGGCGGCAACACCGTGACCCGCATGCCCGAAGCCATCGACGGCATGAACAAGCTGGAGCTGCTGGTCGTCGCCGACCCGCACCCGACCACCTTCGCCGCGCTCGATGCCCGGCAGGACAACACCTACCTCCTGCCGATCTGCACCTCGCTCGAGATGGACGGCTCGCGCACCGCCTCGAACCGCTCGATCCAGTGGGGCGAGCAGATCGTGAAGCCGGCCTTCGAGTCGAAGAACGACTACGAAGTCCTCTACCGTCTCGCGCAGAAGCTCGGCTTTGCCGACAAGCTCTGCAAGAACATCAAGGTCGTCGACGGCATTCCCGATGCGGAAGACATCCTGCGGGAGATCAACCGCGGCGGCTGGTCGACGGGCTATTGCGGCCAGTCGCCGGAGCGGTTGAAGGCGCATATGCGCAACCAGCACAAGTTCGACCTCGTGACGCTGCGTGCGCCCAAGGACGATCCGGAGGTCGGCGGCGATTACTACGGCCTGCCCTGGCCGTGCTGGGGCAAGCCGGAGCTGCGCCATCCAGGCTCGGCGATCCTGTACAACACGAGCCTCCACGTGAAGGAAGGCGGCGGCGGCTTCCGCGCGCGGTTCGGAACCGAGCGCAACGGCCAGACCTTGCTTGCCGAGAATTCCTTCTCGAAGGGCTCCGACCTGACGGACGGCTATCCCGAGTTCACCTTCGGGGTGTTCAAGAAACTGGGCTGGGACAAGGATCTGACCCCGGACGAACTCGCGACGATCCTCAAGATCGGCGGCGAGAAGCCCGACACCGTGAGCTGGGCGACCGACCTCTCGGGCGGCATCCAGCGCGTCTGCCTCGACCACGGCGTCTCGCCCTTCGGCAACGGCAAAGCCCGGGCCAATGCCTGGAACCTGCCCGACCCGGTGCCGGTGCACCGCGAGCCGGTCTACTCGCCCCGCCCCGATCTCGTGGCGAAGTACCCGACCCGGCCCGACGAGCGGCAGTTGCGCATGCCGAATATCGGCTTCTCGGTGCAGAAGTCGGTGGTGGACCGCGGCGTCGCCAAGGACTTCCCGATCATCCTCACCTCCGGTCGCCTTGTGGAATACGAGGGCGGCGGCGAGGAGACCCGTTCGAACCCGTGGCTCGCCGAGCTGCAACAGGACATGTTCGTCGAGATCAACACCGGGGATGCGGCTGCGCGCGGCATCAAGGACGGTCAGTGGGTCTGGGTGAGCGGGCCTGAGAACAGCTCCAAGGCCAAGGTGAAGGCGCTGGTGACCGACCGTGTCGGAAAGGGCGTGGCGTTCATGCCCTTCCACTTCTCCGGTTGGTACCAGGGCAAGGACATGCGCGACTACTACCCGAAGGGCACCGACCCGGTAGTGCTCGGCGAGAGCGTGAACACCGTGACGACCTACGGCTTCGATCCTGTGACGGGCATGCAGGAAACGAAGTGCACCCTGTGCCAGATCGCAGCGGCCTGAGAGGAACCGAACCATGGCCCGGATGAAGTTCCTCTGTGATGCGGATCGCTGCATCGAGTGCAACGCCTGCGTCACCGCCTGCAAGAACGAGCACGAGGTGCCGTGGGGCATCAATCGCCGCCGCGTCGTCACCCTCAACGACGGCAAGCCCGGCGAGCGCTCAGTCTCGATGGCCTGCATGCACTGCACCGACGCACCCTGCGCGGCGGTGTGCCCGGTGAACTGCTTCTACACCACGGCCGATGCCGTGGTGCTGCACTCCAAGGACATCTGCATCGGCTGCGGCTACTGCTTCTACGCCTGCCCGTTCGGCGCGCCGCAATATCCGCGCGTCGGCAACTTCGGTTCGCGCGGCAAGATGGACAAGTGCACCTACTGCTCAGGCGGCCCCGAGCCCGATTTCTCGACCGCCGAGTACGAGAAGTACGGCTCGAACCGCCTCGCGGAAGGCAAGCTGCCGCTCTGCGCCGAGATGTGCTCCACCAAGGCGCTGCTCGCAGGCGACGGCGAGATGATCGCCGAGATCTACAAGCAGCGGGTGATCAAGCGCGGCTACGGCTCCGGCGCCTGGGGCTGGAAGACGGCCTACCGCGAGACCGTCGCGATCTGAGCCTGTGTCGAGCGCGGATATCCGGGTCCGCGCTCGCGAGCTGTGACTACCCTTCGAAAGGAACGCCGATGCGGCGGGCGACGACCTTCCTCAGCACCCTCCTTCTGGCGGCGATGCTCCTCGCGGTGCCCGGCGCCCTCGGTCCGGTGTGGGCGCAGAACCCGATCCAAGCCGACGGCCAGAACCCGATGGGCGCCCGGCCGACCGCGGATTCGGTCAATGAGGAATTCCTGTTCAAGCAGGAATCCAAGATCCGCGGCCGGGTCTCGATTCCCGACGGCAAGTCGGCCAACCTGATCCAGCCGCAGGGCCGTGAGTATCAGAACTTCCGCGAACGCTGGCTCCCGTGGATCGGTGCGCTCACCATCCTCGGCATGCTGGCCGCGCTCGGCGCGTTTTTCCTGTTCCGCGGCCGGATCATGATGGAGCACAGCCAGGAATCGGGAAAGAAGATCCTGCGCTTCAACGCGTTCGAGCGCTTCACCCACTGGATGACGGCTTTGTGCTTCATCATCCTGTCGCTGTCGGGCCTGAATTACATCTTCGGCAAGCGGCTGCTGATGCCGCTGATCGGACCGGAGGCGTTCGGCGCCATCGCGCAATGGGCCAAGTACAGCCACGTTTACCTCGCGTGGCCGTTCATGCTCGGCGTGGCCTTCATGTTCGTCCTCTGGATCCGCGACAACATCCCGAACCGGGTCGATTGGGCCTGGATCAAGGCCGGCGGCGGCTTCATCGGCAAGGGTCATCCCCACGCCGCCCGCTTCAATGCCGGTCAGAAGGGTGTGTTCTGGATGGTCGCCGGCTTCGGCGCGGCCATGGCCGCCACCGGCCTGATGATGCTGTTCCCCTTCGCGCTCACCGACATCAACGGGATGCAGGTGATGCAGGTGATCCACTCCGTGATCGGAATCGTGTTCATTGCGGGCATCCTCGCCCACATCTACATCGGCACGCTCGGCATGGAGGGCGCCTACGACGCCATGGGCAGCGGCAAGGTCGATCTCGCCTGGGCGCGCGCGCACCATGACCTCTGGGTCGAGCGGGAGGAGGCGCGCACCGGCAGCGGACCGCAGCTCAAGGGCCATCCTGCACCCGCGGAGTGATGAGAGGGGGAGACCGGCGGCGCGGTCCGGTCTTTACCGTTGAACAACAGGGCCAACCGCGCTGACCGAGGCTCATGCCTCCAGGGAAGACACGACCATGAAAGCCTTCCTCGCCGCCGTGATTGCCGCCATCGCCCTCGGGGTGCTGGCGATGTTCGCGCTCACCAGCAATCAGAAGTTTGCCTATCAGGCGTTCGCGACCTCCGGGGCGCGGGTGTCGGAGCCCGGCACTAACCTAGTCGGTCCCCGCTGGAACGGCGATCCGAAGCCGGACGAGTACAACGGCGAGCCCCACGGCAAGGCCGAGGGTGAAGCGTCGCACCCGAAGCGCTCCTGAGCGAACCTCAAAAACACGATACCGAAATCGAGGGAGTGAGCCCGATGAAGCCTTCGCCGATCATCCGGCACCTCGCCTGCGGCCTCGCGGCCTGTGCGCTTCTCGCCGGCACCGCCATGGCTCAGGATGCGAGTTCGAGCGCGCCGGCCGCGCAGCAGGCATCGGGCAAGCCGGCCAATCTCTGCCAGGAACTGGTGGCGTTCGTGAAGCAGCCGGAGCCGGCCAACAAGGCTGCGGCGACGCCGCCGCAGCAGGCCACCGCCGTCTCGAACCCCTCCGGTAAGACCGAGGGCGGCAAACCGGCGGATGGCGGTGAACCTCAGAAGACGTCGGGCCTCAGCGGCTCCGTCAGCGAGACCGGCAACGGGCCCACACCGGGCCCCGCCACCGGCAACCTGGCGGACAACCCGAACGCCAAGGCGAACGCGGCGGCCAAGAGCCCGCCTCCCCCGGCGGCGCCCGCCCCGGCCCCGAAGCCGGACCCGGCAACGGTGGAGAAGCTCGAAGCCGCGGCCGGCGCCAACGATTTTGCCGGCTGCCGCGAAGCCGCCCGGTCCATGCGTGTGGCTGGCGTCGTTCTCCCCCCGCCCCTGCTCGCGCTCGCGGCGTTGGATCTCAGGTTCTTTCAGCCGTAGGAACGGAGGCGGAGCCGCTAGGCTCCGCCTCCGGTCAGGCAGCGCCCTGCAGCGGTGCCACTGGGTTGGCGACGGGCGCCGGCTTCTCCGCACCGCCGCGGACCAGCGCGATCATCAGCGCCGTGAGCGTGAGCAGATCGCAGGTCAGGCCGAAGACGGAGCCGACCAGCGTGTTGTGGATCGCCCAGCACGAAGACGCGCCGAGAAAGAAGCGGCGCATGGATTGTGAATTCCCCTGAAGCCGTGCCGTCGTCGCCAGCAGCGAGCCGAGCCCGGCGCAGGCCGAGGGCCATCCGCTCCAGGTCGCGAGCGTGAGGCAGAGGGCGACGAGACTGCTCGCCAGGAACAGTGGGGCGACCCAGGCTGCCCTGAAATCGGGCCCGATCCAGCGGGCCGCCACCACGCTCTGCATCACCGAAACGAGGCACATCGCTGTGCCGGTCTGTGCGCCGAGCCGCAGGAAGTGCCCTGCGAAGCAAGCCGAGCAAGCCGCCGAAGTGAAGAGGATCAAACTTCGCCGCGGCATCATTCCACCGGCAAAGCCCAGGCAGAGCCCAAGGCTTCCAAACAGGTCGAGGTGTTCACGCGCGGCATTCCACGCGAGGGAAGCGAGATCTGCGGGGGACATGAGAAGGGTCTCGAACGACGCGTTCGCTATTCGTGTGTGACGGGCGCTCTGTTGACGCTTGGTCTTCACTCTTCCTTCGCGACCTTTGCGGTTCGCCGCGAAAGCAGTGCCGACTGCGCGTAGAGCCGCACGGGTCTTGCCCGTTGCGCTATTCCTGCGTGGTAACCGGTTCGTTAACGCGACGATAACGGGACGTTGGCGTGGCACCGGCGCCTCACCTGTGGAGCGAGCACCGTTGCCCGCCCAGTGAGAATGAACGTTCATTGACACGAGAATGAACGTTCACTATCAAGCTCTCGGCAGCGTAGGAGTTGGGCCATGAGCATGGTTGTAGGTGACCGGGCGTCTTTCCCTCGCGCCGTTGGGCCGGAGGGCTTCAGCCCGGCGCGGTGGTTCAAGGCGGTCTGCACGCCGGCGAACCTGCTCGTCTGCGCCGTCGTGGCATTCGGCTGGTTCGCGCTGCTCGGCTGGACCGGGGCCGGTCCGGATGGCTGGCAGGCCCGCCTCTGCGCCGATCTCGACCTTCAGCCGCGCTCCTGCGCCGCCGTGCAGCTTCTCAGCGAGCCGAGCCGCACCGCCGCCACGGACACCGTAGGAACCACGTCATGAGTGCAGCGGCCGGCGCCGTCATCGACGCCCGGAGCGGACAGGCGGCCCGGCGCGAGCACATTCTCGACGCTGCCGAAGCCTGCTTCGTCCGCAACGGGTTCCACCGCACCACGATGCAGGATCTTGCCCGCGAGGCGGTGATGAGCCCCGGCAACATCTACCGCTACTTCGATTCCAAGGAGGCCGTCGTCCTCGGGCTGGCCGAGCGCGACCGCGAGCGCGGTGCCGTCCTCGTCGAGGCGATGGAGCGGGCTGGCGACAGGCGGGCCGCGCTGATGGGCGTGCTCGCCCGCTTCTTCCTCGACCTCAGCCGCGGGGCGGCGATCCTGCGCCTCGACGTCTGGGCGGAGTCGAGCCGCAATGCGGCCATCGGCGCCATGGTCGCCTGCGGCGACGAAGAGGGTCGGACCTGGCTCATCACGATGTTCGACGCGATCAAGACCTCGCCCGAGTGCGACTCGGCCGCCCTGTTCGATGCCGTCGCCCCGCTGATGAAAGGCATCATTGTGAGCCGTGCGCTGAGCGCCGATTACGATGCCGGCCCGGCCGTGGCGCAGCTTCAGGCAGTGATCGATGCCGGCCTGTCCGGTCCGTTCCCCCTCCCCCGCCTCGATCTGGAGACCGGCCGATGAAACGCGTCCGGGCCCTCGCCCTCCCTGCCTTCCTGCTCGCCGCCGCGGGCCTCGCGCCGGCTCGCGCAGAGACCACCCCGCCCCCGTCGAAGACCGCCCCGGCGCCCACCGTCAGCGTGGTCGAGGCCGAGCGGCGCGAGATCATCGAGAGCGTGGTCGTGACCGGCACCCTGGTGCCGCGCGACGAGATCCTCGTGACCCCCGAGATCGACGGCTACCGCCTCGTCGAACTTTTGACCGAGGAGGGCATGCGCGTCGAGAAGGGGCAGGTGCTCGCCCGCCTCAACCGCGACCTGATCGACCGCCAGCTCGCGCAGCAAGGTGCGCTGATCGACAAGGTGAGCGCCGCCGTGCCGCAGGCGCAGAACAACATCGAGCAGGCCGAGGCCTCCGAACTCGAAGCGCGTCTGGCCCATGATCGCGCCAAGCAACTGATCCAGACCGGCATCACCACCGCGGCCGTCATGGAGAACCGCACCGCCGCCCTGCGGCAGGCGGAGGGCAAGCTCGCCTTCGCCCGCAACGGGTTGGCGATGGCCAAGGCCGAACTGGCGCAGGCCAAGGCGGTGCGCGACGAACTCGAATTGCGCCTTGCCCGCACCGAGATCCGCGCACCGGAAGCCGGCATCGTCAGCCGCCGCACGGCGCGGGTCGGCATGGCGACGTCCGCGTCGGCCGAGCCGCTGTTCCGGCTGATCGCCCGCGGCGAGATCGAACTCGAGGCCGAGGTCATCGAGACCAAGCTGCCGCTGCTGCGCGAGGGTGCCCCTGCCTTCATCGAGATCGGCGAGGGCGAGCGCGTCACGGGCAACGTCCGCGCGGTCTACCCGGAGGTCGATCGCGCGAGCCGGCTCGGAAAGGTCCGCGTCCGCCTCGATCCCGATCCGCGCCTGCGCATCGGCACCTTCGCCCGCGGCGGCGTCGAACTCGCCCGCACCCGCGGCGTCACGGTGCCCCAGGCCTCCGTTCTCTACGGCGGCGGCAAGCGCAGCTCCGTGCTCGTCGTCGCGGAGGACAAGGTCGAGTCCCGCGAGGTCCGCACCGGCCTGTCCGACGACGACGACATCGAGATCCGCTCCGGCCTTTCGGAAGGTGAGCGGGTCGTGGCCCGCGCCGGCAGCTTCCTGCGCGACGGCGACCGCGTCCGCCCGGTTCCGCTCGCGCGACCGGGCCAGACACCGGCCGCAATCTCCGTCGCGCCCTCGCCGCAGGCCACCGCCGACGCAGGCTCGCGCTGAGGCGGCTTGAGCCTCAGACCCATCGATCATCCATCTGACGGGTTGCCCCGATGCGCCTGAACATCTCCGCCTGGGCGATCCGCAATCCGATCGCGCCCCTCGTCCTGTTCCTCGTGCTGGTGGTGCTCGGCCTCGTCAGCTTCCGGGGACTCGCGGTCACCCGCATGCCGAACGTGGACGTGCCGATCGTCTCGGTGACGATCACGCAGGGCGGCGCCGCCCCTTCCGAGTTGCAGACCCAGGTCACGAAATGGGTCGAGGATTCGATTGCGGGCGTGCGCGGCGTCAAGCACATCACCTCGGCGATCACGGAAGGGTCCTCCGTCACCACGGTCGAGTTCCGGCTCGAGGTGAACACCGACCGGGCGGTCAACGACGTGAAGGATGCGGTCTCGAAGATCCGCATCAACCTGCCCCGTACCATCGACGAGCCGATCATCCAGCGCGTCGAGATCACCGGCCTGCCGATCCTCATCTACGGGGTGACATCCCCCGCAATGACCCCGGCCGACCTGTCGTGGTTCGTCGAGGACAAGGTGGCGCGCACGCTCCAGGGCGTGAAGGGCGTCGGCGGCGTCGAGCGTGTCGGCGGTGTTGCCCGCGAGATCCGCATCACTCCCCTACCCGACCGGTTGCTGGCGCTCGGCATCACCGCGGCGGACGTGAACCGACAGGTGCGCATCACCTCGGCCGACTTGGCCGGCGGACGCGGCGAGGTCGGCGGGCGCGAGCAGTCGATCCGCACGTTGGCCGCCTCGCGCACGATCCGCGACCTGAAGGCGACCTCCATCGTCTTGCCCGGCGGCCGCAAGGTCCGCCTCGACGACCTCGCCACGGTCGAGGATTTGATCGAGGAGCCACGCACCTTCGCCCGCTTTAACGGCGAATCCGTCGTCGCCTTCTCGGTCTCCCGCGGCTCGGGCGCGAGCGATGCCGAGGTTGCTGCGGGCGTCGAGAAGAAGATCGCCGAGTTCGCTCAAGGCTATCCCGACATCCAGTTCCAGGAGATCGATTCCTCGGTCGCGGCGACGCGGGGCAGCTACGCCTCGGCGATGCACACGCTGATGGAGGGCGCCGCCCTCGCCGTTATCGTGGTGTTCCTGTTCCTGCGCGACTGGCGCGCCACCCTGATCGCCGCGGTCGCTCTGCCGCTCTCCGTGCTTCCGACCTTCTGGGCGATGGATGCGCTGGGCTTCACCCTCAACGGGATCAGCCTGCTCGCGATCACGCTGGTCACGGGCATCCTCGTGGACGACGCCATCGTCGAGATCGAGAACGTGGTGCGCCACATGCGGATGGGCAAATCACCCTACCGCGCTTCGATCGAGGGCGCCGACGAGATCGGGCTTGCCGTCATCGCCATCACCGCGACCCTGATCGCGGTCTTCGCCCCCGTTTCCTTCATGGGCGGCATCGCCGGGCGCTACTTCATCCAGTTCGGACTCACCATCGCCGTGTCGGTGTTCATGTCGCTGCTGGTGGCACGCCTGATCACGCCACTCCTGGCCGCCTACTTCCTGCGCGACCACGGCCACGCGGAGGAGCGAGAGGGCCCGGTGATGCGCGGCTATACCCGCCTCGTCGGCTGGTCGGTGCGCCATAAGTGGATCACGCTGATGGTGGGGCTCGCGCTGTTTGCCGGCTCGATCGTCTCGACCAAGCTCCTGCCCTCGGGCTTCATCCCGAAGCAGGACAACGCCCGCACCCTGTTCATGATCGAGCTGGCTCCGGGCGCCCGCCTCCCCGACACCATCGCGGTTGCCGACCGCGTGGTCGAACGCATCCGTGCCCTGCCCGAGGTCACCTCGGTCTTCGTCGATGGCGGTCGTCAGGCCGGCGGCAAGAAGGAGACGCGGCTCGCCACGCTGATCGTGAATCTGAGCCCGAAATCCGAGCGCACGAAGCGCCAATGGACCATCGAATCCGAAGTCGCCGCCCTGCTGTCACAGGAGCCCGACATCCGCTCGTGGACCCTGCGTGACAGCGGCCAGCGCGACCTTGCCCTCGTCGTCAGCGGCCCCGACGTCGATGTGGTGACGGAGATCGCCGCACGGCTCCAGCGTGACATGGCTGCGATCCCGCACCTCGTCTCGGTGATGTCGACGGCACCGCTGAACCGCACCGAGGTGCGCATCCGCCCGAAGGCGGGTGCTGCGGCCGATCTCGGCGTCGCGACCGACGTGATCGCAGAAACCGTGCGGGTCGGCACCATCGGCGACATCGGCATCAATCTGGCCAAGTTCAACGCGGCGGACCGCCAAGTGCCGATCCGGGTGCAGCTCCCCGAGAGCGCCCGCGGCGCGATCGCACGGCTCGAAAACCTGAAGGTACCGGCCAAGAACGGAACGGCGGTGCCGCTCGCGGCGGTGGCCGACATCGAACTCGACCAGGGCCCCGGCGCGATCGAGCGCTACGACCGGGCGGTACGCGTGGCGGTCGAGGCCAACATGGAGGGCTCGGACGCGCTCGGCTCACTGATCGAGCAAGCGCTGGCGACACCGACGGCGAAAAGCCTGCCGCCGGGCGTGACCATCCGCCAGACCGGTGACGCCGAGATCATGCAGGAGGTCTTCTCCGGCTTCCTCATGGCGATGGGCGCCGGCATCATGATGGTCTACGCGGTGCTGGTGCTGCTGTTCGGTTCGTTTCTCCAGCCGCTCACGATCCTGTTCTCGCTGCCCCTCTCGATCGGCGGCGCCATCCTCGGCCTGCTGATCTGCCACATGCCGATCTCGATGCCGGTGGTGATCGGCCTCCTGATGCTCATGGGGCTGGTGACGAAGAACGCGATCATGCTCGTGGACTTCGCCGTCGAGGAGATGGCCCACGGCGTGGATCGCGTCACCGCCATCGTCGATGCCGGGCGCAAGCGGGCCCGGCCGATCGTGATGACCACGATTGCCATGGCCGCCGGCATGGTCCCCTCGGCCCTCGCGCTCGGCATCGGCGGCGAGTTCCGCGCGCCGATGGCTGTCGCCGTGATCGCCGGGCTCATCGTCTCGACCCTGCTCTCGCTGGTCTTCGTCCCCGCGGTGTTCCTTCTGATGGACAGCCTCGGCAGCAACATCGGCCGGCTGCTCAGCCGCTTCGTCGGCCCGCGCGATGAGGCCGAAGACGCCCCCACCCCGGCCGCACACCACGGCTGATCCACTCCGCATCGGCCCCGGCGATGGGCCGGGGCATGGCCCGAGGAGCCTTGATGACACCCATCCTGACACGCTTCGCCACGGCGGCGATCGCCGCGCTGGCCGCATTCGCCTGCATGAGTCCGGATATGGCCAAGGCCGCCGACCCGACCGGGATCTGGCTCACCGAGGACGGGCGCGCCCGCGTCCGCACGGAGCATTGCGGCAGCGACGGCCGTCACCTGTGCGGCTACGTGGTGTGGCTGCAGAAGCTTGAGGGCGAGGACGGCAAGCCGCGGACCGACCGCTACCATCCAGACGCGCGTCGGCAGGCGCGGACGATCCTCGGCCACCAAATGCTGCTCGGGCTCAAGCCGAATTCAGAGGGGCGCTTCGAGGGCAAGATCTACAACGGCGACAACGGCAAGGCTTACGACGTCACCGTCTGGAGCGAGACGCCGACCGAACTCTCGGTGAAGGGCTGCATGCTCGCGGTGTTCTGCGGCTCGCAGGTCTGGACGCGGGTCAGCGACGTGCCGCCGGGACAGCTCCAGGCGGCGACCGACGCACCGGGCGGGCCGCGCGCCGATCCCGAATGGGCAGCCAAGCCCGCACCGGGGACAGGTCCGAAGGGCCGCACGCCGGACGGGCAGAAGACCGCGCCGCGATAGAGTTTCGCGCATCCCGTATGGATGCCCCGCCATCGCGTCGCTTCTTCCGGAAGCGCGCGGTACGCCGGCCGGCCCGTGCACTGCCCCCTCGCACGAGCCGGCCGGTTGTCCATTCCAAGATGTGACCCCCGAGCCGTGCACCGCCACAGGCAATGACGCGCCTCGGGTTTGTACTCCGACCGCTCAGATATCCCGGCCCTGATAGACGCCGGGCTCTTCGATGCGCCGTCCCCTCATCCGCTTGAGAACACGTCCATCGATGGCTGCAAGAGCGGCGCCGATGAGGGCCATGCCGACAGTGTGCCGAACATCCAGAGGCTCGCCCAGCACCAGGGCGCCGAGCAGGATGGCTGTCATCGGGATCAGAAAGGTGACGAGCAGGAGATTGGTCGCCCCGGCCGTCGCCAGCAGGCGGAAGTAGAGCCAGTATGCGAGCGCGGTGGAAAGCACCGCGATTCCGAGCACCGCGCCCCATACGGCCACGCCTGGCATCGGCAGCGTCCACGGCCGGTCCACCAGCAACGCCACGGGCAGAAGCACGAGCGTGGATGCCGTCACCTGGCCGGTCGCGGTGGCGAGCGGCGGGATGCTCATGCGCTGGAAGCGCCGCCCGAAGACGCCGGCCAGGGCGTAGGATAGGGCTGCGCCGAGCACCGCGAGTTGCGCCAGGAGATGGCTCCCTTGGTCGGCGAACGCCCCGGCGCCGATCATCACGGCCACACCCAGGAGGCCGGTGAGCGCCCCCGCCATCCGGCTTCCGGTCATCCGCTCGTCGGACGTCAGCAGGTGGGCGACGACGACGGTGAAGAGCGGTGTCGTGGCGTTGAGGATGGCTGCGAGCCCCGAGGCGATCTGCGTCTGTCCCCAGACGATGAGGCAGAAGGGCACGACGTTGTTGAGGAGCCCCATCCGGAAGAAGGCAATCCAGACGTCGCGGCCGCGAGGCAGGCGGATGCCGGCCAGAGGCAGGGCGGCATTGAGGATCAGCGCGGCCAATCCGACGCGTAGGACGACGAGCGTCAGAGGCGGCAGCGCGGACAGTGCCACACCCGCGAAGAAGAACGATCCGCCCCAGAGCACGGACAATCCGAGCAGCATCGCCCATTCGAACGGGGACATGGTGCGGTTGACGACGGTTGGCATGGGCAAACTCCGGCAAGTCCGAGCCCTTGCCTACGGCTCCATCCGGACGCCGCGCTTCCCGCTTCCTGCTTTCGAATCCCCGGGCGCTGCCACGGGCGCGATGCTTCGGAACGGCCGGAGCAACGCCTACCGCGACCGGTCGAGCAGCCCCGAGACCACGCGGGCGGTGTAGTCCACCATCGGCACGATGCGGGAATAGTTGAGCCGCGTCGGGCCGATCACGCCGACGACACCGACGATCTTCTGCGCGCTGTCGCGGAAGGGGGCGGCGATCATTGAGGAGCCGGAGAGCGAAAACAGCTTGTTCTCCGAGCCGATGAAGATGCGCACGCCGTCGCCCTGCTCCGCCCGCGCCAGCAGCTCGATCACATCCTTCTGCGTCTCGAGGTCGTTGAACAGCAAGCGGATGCGCTCCAAGTCTTCGGCCGCGCGCAGGTCGTCCAGAAGGTTGGCCTGCCCCCGCACGATGAGCTGGCGCGCCTCGGACGGGCCGACCGTGGTGGCGAGCCCGGCATCGACCAATCGCTCGGTCAGAGTGTCGAGCTCCCGCTTCATCTCCGTGCGGCCGTTCTCGATATCGGCACGCAGGGTATCGAGGGTGCGGCCCCGCAGGCGGGCGTTGAGGAAGTTCGAGGCCTCCTGCAGCGCCCCCGCCGGCAGGCCCGGCGGAAGATCGACGAGGCGGTTCTCCACCGTTCCGTCGATCGAGACCAGAACCACGAGCGCGCGCTCGGCATCGAGCCGCACGAACTCCACATGCTTGAGCCCGGCATCGACCTTGGTGGTCAGCACAACGCCCGCCCCGCGGGAGATGCCCGACAGCAGCGAGGACGCCTCGGCCAGGGCCGAATCGAAGGTGTGACGCGAGGCTGCCGCCTGCATCTGCGCCTCGATGCGCGCCTTCTCGGCGAGATCGACATCGCCGATCTCCATCATCGCATCGACGAAGAAGCGCAGGCCCAGCTCCGTCGGCAGGCGCCCGGACGATGTGTGAGGTGCAAAGATCAGTCCGGAATGCTCCAGATCCGCCATCACGTTGCGGATCGAGGCCGGAGACAGGCTCATCGGCAGGATGCGCGCGAGATTGCGCGACCCTACCGGCTCGCCGGTGGTGACGTAGCTCTCGACGATCTGCCGGAAGATTTCTCGGGCACGCTCGTTGAGGGCGGCGAGCGCTTGGGGTTGCGGATTCACGATGGGCTGTAGAGCCTCGATCAAGGGAAGAGGAACCTGGCGCATGCAGGACCCTGACAAACGAGTGTGAGCGCTTGGGCGCCGCCGATCAATCCTATCGTGCCGCGACGCGACCGACGAAGGACGGACGGTGCCCAGCCGGCAAACGACACCCTGCACGAGTTCGGCCGGGAAATCATAGGGATCATTCTGCCTCCCCGAGTCGTTTGGTAAGCAGGGCGGCGGTTCGAACCGCGATCCGCGGCCCCCTCACCCGAGTAAAGATGGAGCCTCCGATAGTGCTGACTGGCGCACGAAAGACCATGGTCAAGGTCGCCGCACTGGCGATCGCGGTCACCGGCTTGAGCCTCGCTTCGGCGCCCCGCGCTGCGCAGGCTGCCCCGCTCCCGATCCAAACCGAGGCGACCGCGCCGACCGGTGAGATGATCGAGCAGGCGCAGTACCGCCGTGATCGCCGCCACTACCGCCGCCACATGCGTCACCGTGGCCATTGGCACCGCCATCACCGGTTCGGCGGCCCGCGCCATCATCACCACCGCCGTCACTGGAATCACCGCCGCTGGTGATCGGCCGGAAGGTCGTTTGAAGGGCCGCCGTCGCGAGACGGCGGCCTTTTTCATGCCGGAGGCTCTCCGAGCGAAAAGGGGCATGTCCATCGCTCGAAGCCGCCCGAGGGGCTTCATGGCGCAAGGCGCGCCGCGCGGAGCGGGCTTTTCGGGACTTCGGTCCTGAGACGCTTCGAGCGAAGCGAGAGCCTCGGCCCGCAGAGACGGGCGCCGGCAACTGAGGCTGGCAAGGAATCCAGGGCCATCGCCTTCAGGCGGATCGCCCTGGGACAAGCCGGGCGGCGGTTGCCGCCAGGGCTGGCAGCGCCTAAGAGCCCGGGCTTCGATTTTCGAAACGGGAGCTTACCAAGCC
Source organism: Methylorubrum extorquens (assembly GCF_024169925.1). NCBI lineage: Bacteria > Pseudomonadati > Pseudomonadota > Alphaproteobacteria > Hyphomicrobiales > Methylobacteriaceae > Methylorubrum > Methylorubrum extorquens. Next base: position 519,691 of record NZ_JALJXF010000001.1, on the reverse strand, counting down.
ATGCGGCCCTCGAAGCGCGCGGCGGACGCGATGCGCGACGTCACGCTGGAGCGGGCGGTCGCCCGCTACGCGGAAGGCTCCTGCCTCGTCACCTTCGGCAACACCCGTGTGCTCTGCACCGCCTCGCTGGAAGAGCGCGGCCCGCCGTGGCTGCGCGGTTCCGGCAAGGGCTGGGTCACCGCCGAGTATGCGATGCTGCCGCGTGCCACCCACGAGCGCACCCGCCGCGAGGTCAATTCCGGCAAGCCGTCGGGCCGCACGCAGGAAATCCAGCGGTTGATCGGCCGCTCCCTGCGCGCCGTCACCAACCTGCCGGCGCTCGGCGAGCGACAGATCACCGTCGATTGCGACGTGATCCAGGCCGACGGCGGCACCCGTACCGCCTCGATCACCGGTGCCTGGGTGGCCCTGCACGATTGCTTTGCCTGGATGCGCGCCCGCTCGATCATCTCGGTCGATCCCCTGAAGGACCATGTCGCGGCGGTCTCCTGCGGCATCTACAAGGGCCAGCCGGTGCTCGACCTCGACTACGCCGAGGATTCGGCGGCCGAGACGGACGCGAACTTCGTCGTCACCGGCAAGGGCGGCATCGTCGAGGTGCAAGGCACCGCCGAGATGGAGCCGTTCACGGACGAACAGTTCCTCGAATTGCTCCGGCTCGCCAAGGGCGGCGTCGCGGGGCTCGTCGAACTGCAGCGGAAGGCCATCGCGTGAGCACGCACCGCATCCTCTCGGGCAAGGTCGTCATCGCGACCCACAATGCCGGCAAGCTCGTGGAGATGCGCGAGCTGCTGGCCCCATTCGGGGTCGAGGCGGTGTCGGCCGGCGAACTCGGCCTGCCGGAGCCCGACGAGACCGGCACGATGTTCTCGGAGAACGCGGCGATCAAGGCGCACGCCGCCGCCAACGCCTCTGGCCTACCGGCCTTCGCCGACGATTCCGGCCTCTGCGTCGATGCGCTGGACGGCGCGCCGGGCCTGTTTTCCGCCCGCTGGGCCGGCCCGGACAAGGACTTTTCCGGCGCCATGGCCCGGATCGCGGCCGAAATCGACAAGCGTGGCGCCACGGACCGTCGCGCCCACTTCGTCTCGGCGCTCGTCCTGGCATGGCCCGACGGCCATACCGAGCTGTTCGAAGGCCGCGTCTTCGGCGATCTGGTGGCGCCGCGCGGCAGCCTCGGGTTCGGCTACGATCCGATGTTCCGGCCCGAGGGCATGGATCGCACCTTCGGCGAGATCTCGTCGGAGGAGAAGCACGGCGTCGATTGGCAGAGCGGTAACGCCCTTTCGCACCGGGCGCGGGCCTTCGTCGAGCTTGCAAAGGCGTGCCTGCGACGGCCAGGCTGAGCTTTCGCGTGGCGTTCGGCGTGCTTACATCACGCCAACAAGACGAGAAGCGCACCGTCCGCACCGCTTCGATCCCAATCGCAGCCTCATCCTGAGGCGCCGCGTGAGCGGACATTCCAGGATGAGGACGGTGGATAGGAGTCCCGAGAAGCGCGCGGATCACGGAAGTTTTGACAGGCCGATGCCCCCCGCGACACCGCCCGACCATCCGACCCGTGATGCGGGATTCGGCATCTACCTGCACTGGCCGTTCTGCGCCGCGAAGTGCCCCTATTGCGACTTCAACAGCCATGTCCGCCATGCGGGCGTGGACCAGCCGCGCTTCCTCGCCGCCTTCAAGCGAGAGATCACCCACGCTGCAGCACTCGCGCCGGGGCGGACGGTCACCAGCATCTTCCTCGGCGGCGGCACGCCCTCGCTGATGGCGCCGGATACGGTGGCGGGCCTGCTCGATGCCGTGGCCGGAGCCTGGAGCGTGGCGCCGGGCGCGGAGGTGACGCTGGAGGCCAACCCCACCAGCGTCGAGGCGACCCGCTTTCGCGGCTATCGCGCCGCCGGCGTCAACCGTGTTTCGCTCGGCGTTCAGGCGCTCGATGACGGCGACCTCAAGCGGCTCGGGCGGCTGCACAGCGTGGCGGAAGCGCTCGACGCCGTGCGCACCGCAGCGGCGCATTTCGAGCGCTTCTCCTTCGATCTGATTTACGCCCGACCGGAGCAGACACCGGAAGCCTGGGCGGCCGAGCTACGCCGGGCGATCGATTACGCCGCCGAACATCTCTCGCTCTATCAGCTCACCATCGAGCCCGGCACGCCGTTCTTCGGCCTTGCTCAGGCCGGACGGCTCGTGCCACCCGACGACGATGCCTCGCGCGCCCTCTACGACGTGACGCAGGAGATCTGCGGGCTTGCCGGCCTGCCGGCCTACGAGATCTCGAATCACGCACGTCCCGGCGCACAGTCGCGCCACAACCTGCTTTACTGGCGCTACGGCGAATATGCCGGCATCGGCCCCGGCGCCCATGGCCGCCTCGTCCTGCCGCAGGGACGCACCGGCACGCTCACCGAGAAGGCGCCCGAAGCCTGGCTCGGCCGCGTCGAGCGCGACGGCCACGGCATCATCGAGACGGAAACGCTGTCTGCCGAGGATCAGGGCGACGAGTACCTGATGATGGGGCTGCGGCTGACGGAGGGCATCGACCCGGCCCGCTACGCGACCCTGAAAGGGCGCCCGCTCAACGCCGGGCGCCTCGACGCGCTGGTGGCGGACGGCCTCGTCGCGCAACGCCCGGATGGCCGCATCGCCGCGACCGCCCGCGGCGCCCCGGTGCTCAACGCCGTGGTGGCGGAATTGGCGGGGTGATACGATTTTTCGCTCGATCAAAGCGGAGACCGTATCGGCAATCCCGCGCGGCACCTGAGCGAAGCCCAAATCCGTTATCCCGAAGGGATCGACGGGCCTCAGATCCCCGAGGGTCCGAGCACTTTCGGGGCCGGGCTCACCACATTCGCCGCGTTGTTGCGGATCTCATAGACTGCCAAGGTCCGCTCGCTGACGCCCTCGGGCAGAAAGCGGAAGGTGCCGTCGAGGCCGGAGAAGCCCGCCGGGTTGGTCAGGGTCGCGTCGGCGAAGCGCTGAGAGCCGTATTGGCGCACCAATGCGGCCGTGAGCGAGACCGCGTCGTAGCCGAGCGAGGCGGTGCGCGGCGGCATCGTCCCGAAGCGGGTCTGGTAGCGCTGGGCGAAAGAGGCGAAGCCAGCGGTGTCGGGCGCAGCGTAACGGCCGCCCTGGAAGGCCGCCTGCGACAGCACCCGCGGGTCGTTCCACAGGGCGAGCCCGAGGGGACGCACCCGCGCGGGTGAGAACCCGACCTTCGTCAGGGCGGGGGCGACGGCCATCAGGCCTTCGGCGGTGTCGGGCACGAACAGGGCATCGGCCTGGGCGCCGCTGCCCGCGATCACACCGCGCAGCCGGTCGACCGCCGGGCCGGGATTGCCGGCCGGGTAGCGCTCGATGCCGACGAGGCGGGCGCCGCGCCGGGCCACCGCCTCACGGAACTGCGCCTCGACGGCATTCCCGTACGTCGTCTCGGGGATCAGCGCGGCGAAGGAACGGCGACCGCCGGCACTCGCCTCGTCGACGATGCGGTCCACCTCCGATTGCGGCAGGAAGCTGATGAGGTAGACGCCGCGCGCGGCCACCGCCGCGTCGGTCGAGAACGCGATGACCGGCTTGCCCGCCCCGCGGGCGACGCCCCCGGCGGCCTGGACATTGGCGGCAAAGAGCGGACCGAGCACCATTTCGGCGCCCTCGGCGAAGGCCGCCTGCGTCGCCTCGCGTGCGCCCTCAGGCGTGCCGCGGTCGTCCTTCACGAGGATCTGGAGGCTCGGCTTCTGGAAATCGTCGTAGGCGAGTTCGGCAGCGTTGCGCAGGGCCGCGCCGACCGCCGCCCCCTGCCCGCTCAGCGGGACGATCAGAGCGACCTTCACCGTGCCTGCGCCGATGACATTGCCGGCCGTCGCGCTGGGGCCGGGTTCGGCCTCCGGCACCGCCCGAGCCACGGGCCGCGGTGCATCCGGTACGCCCAGGCAGCCTGCGAGCCCCATCGTGAGCCCGAGGCCGAGAAGCGCGGCACCCGCGCGGGCCGTCCACCGTCCGCCGCGTCGCGCCATCGCGACCCCCCCTGTCCGAGCGCAATTCAGGCTCACGATGCGGAGGGGCCTGCAAAAAGTAAATGTGAGGGCCTGCCTTTCCCCGGTCTTCAAAGGCGCGCGGGCATGGCATTGTCGCGGCGATGACACAGCGACTCGACAAGCGCCCCGAAGGGGCCCCCCGCAGCCCCGCGACCTTCACGGCCTTCGGCCTCGCCGCCGAAGCCGAGTCCCTGGCGCCGGGGCTCTACGTGGTGGCGACCCCCATCGGCAACCTGCGGGACGTCTCGTTCCGCGCGCTCGCAACACTCGCCGCCGCCGATGCCGTGCTCGCCGAGGACACCCGCGTCACCCGCACCCTGCTGATGCATTACGGGATTACCACACCGCTTCTCTCCTACCACGAGCATTCCAACGAGGCGGTGCGCGAGCGGATGGTGATGCGCCTGAAAGCCGGCGAGACCCTGGCGCTGGTCTCCGATGCCGGCACGCCGCTGGTCTCGGACCCAGGCTTCAAGCTGGTTCAGGCGGCGATTGCCGCCGGCATCCCGGTGACGCCGATCCCCGGCCCGTCCGCGGTGATGACCGCCATCGTCGCCGCCGGCCTGCCGACCGACCGGTTCTTCTTCGAGGGGTTCCTGCCCCAGAAATCGGGCGCCCGCCGCAACCGGCTGGAGGCGCTCGCCGGGATTCCCGGCACGCTGGTGGTGTTCGAATCCCCCCATCGCCTCCCCGAGATGCTGGCAGACGCCGCCGCCACCCTCGGGCCGGAGCGGCCGGCGGCGGTGGCCCGCGAATTGACCAAGCTCTATGAGACGATCCGCCGCGACAGCCTCGGCGGCCTGGCCGAGGCCTTCGCCCAGGAGGGCCCGCCCAAGGGCGAGGTGGTGGTCGTGATCGGCACCGCACCCGAGGACGCCGCCCCGCGCGAAGCCGATACGGGGCTCGACGCCCGGATCGAGGCGGCGCTCGCCCGCCACTCGATCAAGGATGCGGCGGCCCTCGTCGCCGACGAGACCGGCCAGCCCAAGCGCGTCGTCTATGCCCGCGCTCTGGCGCTCGCCCGCCGAGCGGACGATGAGACCTCCGCCTGATCCGGAGGCGCGGCGCCGCGCCACCCACGGACGCGGCCTCTCGGCCAAGGTTGGGCTCTTCTGGCGCTGGTGCTGAAAGGCTATCGGCCACTCGCCCGGCGCTTCGCGGCCGCGGGCGGGGAGATCGACCTGATCGTCCGGCGCGGGCGCACGATCGCCTTCGTCGAGGTCAAGGCCCGCGCGACGCTGGAAGCCGCCGCGACCGCCATCGACGCTCGCAAGCGGGCACGCCTATCGCGGGCGGCACGGGCTTGGCTCGCGCGTCATCCGCTTCCGGCCGATGCAACCCTGCGGGCGGATGCCGTTTTCGTGGCGCCGCGCCGCTGGCCGCGCCATCTGCCCAACGCGTTCGAGATCGAAGGTCTATGAGCGTCCGGCCCAGAGCCGAACGAGCCGTGTCAGCCCTCGGCGGCAGCGATGGCCGCGGCGAGGGTGCGTTTGAGGTCGGCTTGGCTGAACGGCTTCTGCACCACCAGCCGGTCGCGGAACGGCTCGCGGATGCCCGCGCCGCCATAACCGGTCGAGAACACGATGGGCAGGTTGCGCTCGGCGATGGCCTCGGCCACCGGGTAGATCGGCTCACCCGCGACGTTCACATCGAGGATGGCGACCGTGAAGCTCTCGCTTCGGGCCATCTCCAGGGCAGTCGCGAGCCGGGCCGCCGGCCCGACGATCTCACAGCCGAAATCGAGCAGCATATCCTCGAGAAGCATCGAGATCGCCGCTTCGTCCTCGACAACCAGCACCCGCGCGCCGGACAGACGATCCTCGTTCGAATCCACACTCACGCCGGGTCGTCTTCCCTATCGATTCGTTCCCGATCCGGAACGCTGTCTCGAGTCTGTCAGTCGCGCCTGGATTGTTTCGGAGGAAATCCCTCCAATACGCTTTCAGAGCGGATGAGCGACCCGGAAAGCACGACCCGGCACCGCGAGCCGTCGCCCGTAAAGCTGGGCGTGTCAAGCACCGCAAAGCCCCGCCCCCGCCATGCTGATCGGCCCGATGTTATTCCGCGCAACATTTCCGTCCCATTGTCGCACCCTGGCGGCGGCCCAGGCTCGGATCGGAGCCCGCTCAACCGTGAGTCGGCGTGGCCTTATCGCCGCCGCCGCGATGCTTCCGCTCCGAGCCCGTGCCGAGCCGGCTCGTCCGATCGTGATCGGCTCGAAGAGCGATACCGAGGGCGCGCTTCTGGGAAACCTGATTTTCTTGGTACTTGAGGGTCTTGGCCTGCGGGTGGAGCGCCGCCTCGGGCTCGGGCCGACGCTCATCGTCCGCTCGGCCCTGCTCGCCGGAGAGATCGACCTGTATCCCGAGTATACCGGCAACGTGGCCTTCTTCTCCGGCACCGAGACCGATCCCGCGTGGAAGACTGCCGCTGAAGCTTATGGCCTTGCCCTGCGGCTCGACGCCGCGCACGGGCTGGTCTGGCTCGGCCGGGCGCCGGCCAACAACACGTGGCTGATTGCAGTGCAGGGCCGCCTCGCCCGTGAGCGGGGGCTCGCCACCATGTCGGATTTCGCGGGCGCCGTCCGCGACGACCTGATCCGGCTTGCCGCCTCGACGGAGTTCGTAGAAAGCCCGGCCGCCCTGCCCTCCTTCGAATCCGCCTACGGCTTCTCCCTGCCGCTCTCGCGCATCGTCAGCCTGCCGGGCGGCGACACGGCGGTGACCGCCCGCGCTGCGGCGGAAGGCATCAGCGGAATCAATGCCGGCATGGTCTACGGCACGGATGGAGCGCTGGCCGCTCTTGATCTGGCCGTGATGAGCGATCCCAAGGGGGCGCAGATCGTCTACGAACCCGCCCCCGTGATCCGCGCCGCGACGCTCGAACGCCATCCGCAGATCCGCGACGCCCTCGACGCGATCTTCGCGCGTCTCGACGCCGATACGCTGCGGCGGCTCAACGCGGCGATCACAGTGGAGGGGCGCACCGCCGGGGCGGTAGCGAAAGCGTGGCTGGCCGAAGCGGCAAACCGCCCGTGACGGCCCGCCTCCTCGCCGGTCTCGCCGCGGCGGCCCTATTCCCGGCCATGTTCGCTTGGCTTCCCCTACTGCACCTCGCACCGAACCGGCTGGTGACCGGCGCGCCCATCGCTGCCTCGGCGGCGCTCGGCACCGGGCTCTGGCTCATCGCCGCCCTCGCTGCCGGGGGCCTCGGCTTGCTCGCGGCGGGCCGGGGAGGCAGGAGCGCCGGGCTCGCCGGGCTCGCCTGCCTCGGCGCCCTGGCTCTGCTGCTAACGGGGCTCGGCGCCGGCGCCGCGGACCTGACCGCCGGCCAGCCATTCGCGACGCGGGCACGCCTCGCCTCCGGCGCCTGGACCGGCGGGATCGCGCTCGTCTGCGCCCTGCCCTTCGCCGCGCGGCGCGCCCGCCTGCCCGGCGGCGGTGTCGTGGCGGGGGCTGCCGTCCTGGCGCTGATCGGGGGCCTGTGGAGCGCCGGTCGCCTCGACGCGCTCTCGCTCGTCGTCGAGGCGCGCGCCCGGTCCGATGCCCTTGGCGGTGCCATCCGCGATCATCTCGTCCTCGCCCTCGGCGCCCTGGTGCTGGCCGCGGGCCTCACCGGCGGGCTCGCGCTGTGGCGTCGCGGGCGCGGGGCGGTCGAACTCACGGTCAGCGGCTTGCAGGTCGTGCCGGCGGTCGCCTTGCTGGGCGGCCTCGTCGCCGCCCTCTCGGCGCTTCTCACGGCCGCTCCAGCCCTGCGTGGCTACGGCTTCTCAGCGCTCGGCACCGGGCCGGCCCTGATCGGCATCGCGGCCTACCTGCTCCTCCCGCTCTGGCGCGGGCTTCAAGCGGCGCGGCGCGCCACCGGTCCCGACCGCGTCGATGCCGCGCGGGCGCTGGGGCTCACGCCGGGCCAAATCCTGACGACCATCCGCCTGCCGCTCGGTGCCCCGGCCCTCATCGGCGGCCTGCGGGTCGCCACGGTCCAGGCGCTCGGTCTCGCGACCCTGGGGGCGCTGGTCGGAGCGGGCGGGCTCGGTACGCTCGTCTTCGACGGCATGGCGCAATTCGCGCCGGACCTGATCCTGCTCGGGGCTCTGCCCATCCTCGCGCTCTCCCTCGCCGCCGAGGGGGCGCTCGGCAGGTTGGAAGCGATCTTGCGCCGACGGTGGCCGCGATGAACCGGTTGGCCCCGGCCCTTGGACCGCTCGCGCTCGGTCTTGCGCTGGCCGCGGCGAGCCATCCGGCCTTGGCTGGTCTGATCGTCGCAAGCGGCCGGCCCCTGACCATCGGCCACATGGTCGAGTTGGCGTTGAACCACCTCACCCTGGCTGCGACCGGGCTCGTCCTGGTCGCCGCACTCGGAATCGGGCTCGGCCTGATCGCCACAAGGCCGCGCTTCGCGGCGCTCCGCACCGGCATCGACACGCTCGTTGCCTTCGCCCAGGCGGTGCCGCCGGTGGTCGTCGTCGCACTGGCCCTGCCGGTGCTCGGCTTCGGCGGGCCGCCGACCCTGCTGGCGCTCACCGCCTACGGCATCATGCCAACACTGCGTGGCACGGTCGGAGCGCTCGACGCCGTGACCGCCGAGGCTCGGGAATCGGCCCAGGCCGTCGGCCTCACCCCGGCGCAGATCCTCATCCACATCGAACTGCCGCTCGCCGCCGCGGGCCTCGTGGACACGTTGCGCACCGCGCTGATCCTCGCCGTCTCCGTCACCGCCGTCGGAGCGCTCGCCGGGGCCTCGACGCTGGGCACGCCGATCGTCGCCGGGCTCCAGAACCAGAACATCGCGGCGATGCTCCAGGGTGCGCTGGCAACCGCGGCGCTGGCCTTCCTCGGCGATGCGCTGCTGCTCGCGATCGGCGCCAGGGTACGGCCGCCCGGAGGACGAACGGCCGGTTGATCGAGCTTACTTGTCCAGAAACTCGACCTTCGCGCCCTTCTGGGTATGGCTCGCGAGGTCGCGCGCGTCCCAGTTCGTGAGGCGGATACAGCCGTGCGACTCGGTCTTGCCGACCTTCTCCGGCTCCGGCGTGCCGTGAATGCCGTAGGACGGAATCGACAGGTCGATCCAGACGAGGCCGACCGGGTTATTCGGGCCCGGATGGATCGAGAACTTCTTCGTCGCCTTGACGCCCTTGAAGCGGTATTTCGGGTTGTAGGTGTACCAGGGATCGAAGGCGACAGCCTTCACCTTCGCCGACCCATCCGGCGCCGGCTTCTCCGAACTGCCGATCGATGCGGGGTAATCCGCCGTCAGCTTGCCGTCCTCCGCAAAGGCGCGCACCCGCTTCGTGCGCTTGTCGACCTCGATGCGCGTAACTTTGGGGGCCACCGGCGCACCCTCGACCTTGCCCTCGCCCAGCGGCGGTACGGCCGCGACGACCAGCGTGCCGCCGGCCTTGTCGAGGGGCACGTTCGGGTTGAGGGCGGAGAGGAGGTCGCGCTGCATGTGGAAGCGCTCGGCCAGCATCTCTCGGGTATTGGTGTAGCGCATCGGCCCGACCTCGGCCTGCTCCTCCATCTTGGGCGGCATTTGCTCGACGAAGGGACCTTTCACGTCCTCCTCCGTGATCGTGTACTGCGTCACGACCGGCTCCTTGCCGGTCGCTTGAAGCCGGTCGAACACCTCGCGGGTCAGCTTGTCGCCCTCGGGCAACCCTTGCGCCGCAGCGAACGCTTTGAGTGCGCCGCGCAGATTCTCGCCGTCGCGCCCGTCTATGACACCGGGGGAGAAGCGGGCCCGGTCGAGCAGCACCTGCACCTTCACGAGCATCGGGTCGGGCTTCTTCTCCGCCTCCTTCTTCGCCTCGGCTTCCTTCTTGGATTTCTTCGCCGGCTTGGACGCCTTGTCAGGCTTGGCCTCTTCCGGGGTCTCTTGGAACGCCGCGTTCTCGATGGCCTCGCGGGTCAACTCGGGCGTTCCGGACTCGGCGGCCTGCGCGGCTGCCGACCACACACCGAGCGCCGCCAGCGCTCCTCGCATCCACACCCGTCCCATCGCCCGCCCGCGCTCCTCACATCAAGACGGAGAGGAAGCGATGGCCAAGCGCTACCGTTCCCGCGGCGAATGGCGCTTCGTCATACCAAATCCGGTCGATCCCCTCGGGATCGAGCATCGTCCCGATAGGTGGTTGCCGGCTTTCGGGAAAAAAAGGTGCAAAAACAAAATCCTAGCGCATCGTCCTCGATCCGGTAACCGGCACGTTGCGCTCGCGGATGTGGACGTCGCTCACGCGCCGCGCGGGCATGCCGATACGGGAAAGACGCCTACTGGCAGAGACGGTGCCCGGCCGCACGCTCGCGCATGTCGAGATGCAGGTGGTTGCCGTGGGCGGCGTCGCTGCCCGGCCCCAGCACCGTGCGGAAGAAGCCGCAGGCGCCGGCGCGCACGGATGCCAGAAACGCCGCCTCCGGCGTGCCATCCGGCGCGGCCGTCACCTTGAGGCTCGCGCGCTTGGTGAAACCGTACCCCATCACGTCGATGGCGTTGGCGAAGCTGTGCTCGCTGAGCTTGGCGTCGGTATCGTGATTCTGCCCGCGGCAGACATAGGTCCCGCCGAGCGCGAGACTCTTCAGGCCCTCGCCGAACTCCTTCTGAGCCGCGACCTGCACCTCCGTGGTCCAGCGCGCCAGCGCCTCCGCGGCCCGGCAGGTCAGGGTGGCCGCCGGCTCCAGTGCGACGCCGTCGGCGAGTGCCGTGATCGTAAGCGGATGCGGCGCGCTGCACTGGCCGTTGCCGAGCGGCGACGCCGCTTCGAAGCGCGCCCCGAGCCGCTCCAGCCGGCGCAGGCAGGCGGTGTCGTCGGGCGCCGAGACCTTGAGAGCGAGCGCCGCCTCGCCCGAAAGCTCCGGCGGCCGAGCGGGCGGCAGCGGCGCCTCCGGCAAGGCAGCAGGCGCGTCCTTCGTGTCGGTCGCGTTCTTCGTTTCCTTGGGCGGCTCGTCCGGCTTCGCCACGGCGCCCTTGTCCGGGCCGGTGGCAAGCTCCGGCGGGCGCTCCGGCGGCAGCGGTGTCACCTGCGGCGCGGGCGGCACGAGGTCATCCGGGCGCGCCGGCGGCTGGGGCGGCGGCAGCGGCACCGTCGCGGGAGGCGGCTTGGCCGGATCGGACCATGCCGGGCCCGGCGGAAGGGCCAGCCCGGCAGCGACGAGGCACGCCAGAAGGGAAGCGAGGGTGGAAGGCTTCATGCCGTGTGTGTCCCGCTTGCCCGGCCGCGAACCGTCCTCCCCTCATCCGCCGCCCGGCCGTCCCCAGCAAGGACGCGGCGGCCACGCCCGGCAAAAACGTGAAAGAACCAGGCGCGGGCCGCTGTCGCTTTGCGCCGCTCGGCCCACAAACCTATGCTCACCGCTTCACCGTCCGACGCGCCCGAAAGTTTTGCCCATGACCGCCGACACCGCACGCGACCTTTCTGAGGGTACGGAGCCCGGCCGTGGCGGTGCGGACGCCAACCCGTTCGACGTGTCGGACTGGGCGACCCCCTTCGGTCTTCCGGATTTCGCGGCGATCCGGCCCGAGCATTACGTGCCGGCCTTCGCACAGGCCCTGAAGGCGCATGAGGCCGAGATCGCGGCGATTGCGGGGAGCGAGGAACGACCGACCTTCGCCAACACGGTCGCGGCGATGGAGCGCGCGGGCGCAGCACTCGACCGCGTGGCCAACGTGTTCTTCAACCTCACCGGCAGCAACACCAGCCCCAAGCTTCAGGCCATCGAGCGGGCGGTCGCGCCGCAGCTCGCGCGGCATTCGAGCGCCATCACCCTGAATCCGCAGCTCTGGGCCCGGCTCTCGGCCGTTGAAGCCGATGCCGAAGAGTTAGGGACGGAAGAGCGCCGCGTGCTCGACCGCTACCGCAGCCGGTTCCGCCGGGCCGGCGCCGGCCTTGCCCCGGACGCCAAGGCCCGCATCGCCGAGATCGCGATCCGGCTGGCCGAACTCGGGACGCAATTCGCCCAGAACGTGCTCGCCGACGAGCGCGACTTCATCCTGCCGCTGAACGGCGAGGCGGATCTCGCCGGCCTGCCGCCCTTCCTGCGCGATGCCGCCGCGGAGGCCGCCAAAGAGCGCGGCGGCGGTAAGAGCCACGTCATCACCCTCTCGCGCTCGCTGATCGAGCCCTTCCTCGTCTTCTCGACCCGCCGCGACCTGCGGGCGCTGGCCTACGCGGCCTGGACCCACCGCGGCGAAAACGGCGGCGAGACCGACAACCGTGCCATCATCGCCGAGATCGTGCGCCTGCGGGCCGAACGCGCCCGGCTGCTCGGCTTCGACAGCTTCGCCCATCTCAAGCTCGACGACACCATGGCCGGCTCCCCCGACGCGGCGATGGAGCTTCTGCGCAACGTCTGGAAGCCGGCACTCCAGCGCGCGGCGGCCGAACGCGAAGGGCTCCAGGCCCTGGTTCGGGCCGACGGGCACGACTTCGCCCTCGAAGCGCATGACTGGCGGCACTATTCCGAAAAGCTGCGGCGGGCCGAGCACGACCTCGACGAATCCGAGATCAAGCCGTACCTGCCGCTGGAAGGCATGATCCGGGCGGCGTTCGACACCGCATCGAGGCTGTTCGGGCTCGCCTTCGAGGAGTTGCGCGACGTGCCGCGCTATCACCCGGACGTGCGCACCTGGCTTGTGCGCGACGCTGACGGCTCCGAGGTCGGCCTGTTCCTCGGCGATTACTTCGCGAGACCCTCGAAGCGCTCAGGTGCGTGGATGAGCGCCTTCCGCTCGCAGGAGCGGCTGAACGGCGACATCCGGCCGATCATCGTCAACGTGATGAACTTCGCCCGCGCCCCGCGGGGCGAGCCGACGCTGCTCTCCTTCGACGACGCCCGCACGCTGTTCCACGAATTCGGCCACGCCCTGCACGGGCTTCTTTCCGACGTCACCTATCCGCTGCTGTCCGGCACCGCGGTCTCGCGCGACTTCGTGGAACTGCCCTCGCAGCTCTACGAACACTGGCTGCAGCAGCCGGAGGTGCTGCGCACCCATGCCCGCCATGTGACCACCGGCGAGCCGATGCCCGATGCGCTGCTCGAACGTCTGCTCGCGGCGGCGAACTTCAACCAGGGCTTCGCGACGATCGAGTATGCGGCCTCGGCCATCGTCGACATGACGCTGCATCTCTCCGCGGCCGGAGAGGACGGGCTCGACGTCGTCGCGTTCGAGACGGACGCCCTGCGCCGTATCGCCATGCCGTCGGAGATCGCGGCGCGGCACCGTGCGCCGCACTTCGCGCACATCTTCTCCGGCGACGGTTATGCCGCCGGCTATTACAGCTATCTCTGGTCGGAGGTGCTCGACGCCGACGCCTTCGACGCCTTCCGCGAGGCGGGCGACATCTTCCATCCGGAGACGGCGCAGCGGCTGCGCCGCATGATCTACGGTGCGGGCAACCTGCGCGACGCGCGCGAGGCCTATACGGCGTTCCGGGGACGGCTGCCGAGCATCGAGCCGCTGCTGAAGAAGCGCGGGCTGGCGGCATAAAATCGTCTGAGAAGAACCCTCCCCCGCGAAAGGGGGTGGGTCATGATTAGACTAGAGCATGGTCCTGGATATCGAATCCAGGATCATGCTCGAGTCTATTGTTTTTGCATCATCTTTTTCCGAAAGCCGGCAACCACCTTTCGGGATGATGCTCTAGAACAGCCCGTCGATCTGCCCGTTGGCGTCGAGCCGGATGCTGTCCGCCGCCGGCACCTTGGGCAGGCCCGGCATGGTCATGATCTCACCGCAGATCACCACGACGAAGCCGGCGCCCGCCGAGAGGCGCACGTCGCGCACCGAGACGAGGTGGCCCGAGGGCGCACCCATCAGGCTCGGATCGGTCGAGAACGAGTACTGCGTCTTGGCCATGCAGACCGGCAGCCCGCCGTAACCGTCCTTCTCGAAGCCGGCGAGCTTGGTGGCGGCCTTCGACTCGATCTGGATGTCGGCCGCGCCGTAGAGCTTGGTCGCGATCGTCTTGATCTTGTCGGTCAGCTTCGTGTCGGTCTCGTAGGCGAAGGTCAGCGGCTTCTGCTCGCCCTCGGCGAGCTTCACCACGGCCTGCGCCAGCTCCTCGGCGCCGGCACCACCCTCCGCCCAGTGCTTGCAGGTGATCGCCTCGACCTGAAGCCGGTCGCGGCACAGCTCCTTGAGCCGTGTGTGCTCGGCATCGGTATCCTGGAAGAAGTGGTTCACGCCCACCACCACCGGCAGGCCGAAGCCCCGGACGTTGTTCACGTGGCGCTCGAGGTTGGCAAAACCCTTCTCCAGCGCGTCGAGGTTCTCGCCCGCGAGATCCTTCTTGTTGACGCCGCCATGCATCTTGAGCGCACGGACCGTCGCGACGATCACCACCGCGGACGGCTTGAGGCCGGTCTGGCGGCACTTGATGTCGATGAACTTCTCCGCACCCAGATCCGCGCCGAAGCCGGCCTCGGTGACGGTGTAGTCGGCGAGCCGCAGGCCGGTGCGGGTGGCGATCACCGAGTTGCAGCCGTGGGCGATGTTGGCGAACGGGCCGCCATGGATCAGGGCCGGATTGCCCTCCAAGGTCTGCACGAGGTTCGGCTGAAGCGCGTCCTTCAGGAGCACCGTCATGGCGCCGGTGGCCTTCACCTCGGCCAGGGTCACCGGCTTGCGGTCACGGGTCTCGGCGATGACGATGCGTCCGAGGCGCTCCTCGAGATCGGCCAGATCCTTGGCGAGGCAGAACACTGCCATCACTTCGGAGGCGACGGTGATGTCGAACCCGTCCTCGCGCGGAAAGCCGTTGGCGACGCCGCCGAGCGACTGGTTGATGGCGCGCAGCGCCCGGTCGTTCATGTCGACCACGCGGCGCCAGTGGATGCGCCGCACGTCGATGTTGAGCTCGTTGGCCCAGTAGATGTGGTTGTCGATCAGCGCCGCGGCGAGCGAGTGCGCCGAGGTGATGGCGTGGAAGTCACCGGTGAAGTGCAGGTTGATCTGCTCCATCGGCACGACCTGCGCCTTGCCGCCGCCCGCCGCGCCGCCCTTCATGCCGAAGCAGGGCCCGAGTGAGGGCTCGCGCAGGCACATCACCGCCTTCTTGCCGATGCGGTTGAGCGCGTCGCCGAGACCCACCGTGGTCGTGGTCTTGCCCTCGCCCGCGGGCGTCGGGGAAATCGCGGTGACGAGCACCAGCTTGCCCTCGGGCTTACCCTCGAGCGAGGCGATGAAGCCGTGGTCGATCTTGGCGATGTGCTTGCCGTAGTTGTGAAGTGCCTCGTCCGGGATGCCGAGCTTTTCGGCGACCTGGGCGATCGGCTTCAGGGTCGCCGCGCGGGCGATCTCGATATCTGAGGGCATTTCTCTCACCGTCGTTTCTTGTCACGCGGGCTCGCGGCGTGCCGAGCCGTCGCCCGGTCCGTCCCTGCGCTTGCGTGGTAGCGAACGGAACGGCCACGATAAACCGATTGTCGCAGTGTGAGCGAAACGACGAAGAAAAGCGTCTCGGATTTTTTTGATCCCGACCGTTAAGTTTTCTGATGGGACAAGTGATCTCGGACAGGTGATCCGCCCCCGGCCAGCCGGCACGCGAGGCCGAATGGTTTCAGCCGGTCATCGCGGTGGCGGTGTAACCGGCCTTGGTCAGTGCCTGCGCCACGTCGAGACTTTGCGCGACCGTCGTCGCGGAGACCCGGCCCAAGCCGACATCGACCGCGACTTCCGCCTGCGGGTCGAGGCGGCGGATCGTGCGGCGCACGGCCTCGGCGCATCCCTCGCAGGTCATCCCGTCCACGCGCATCGTCAGTTCGATCGGGCTCTGGTCCATCGCCATCGTCTCCTCGCTGCCCGCCGGGTACAGACAGGCCTCCGAAGATGTGGCTTCGGGATCGCGCGCGGCAAGCTCCAGGCGCGTTCGGGCCGAATGCACGGGAGAAACCTATGACACCGCCTTGCAGCCGGAAGCGGCGTCGGCGACATTAGGGTTACGACGATCCGGATGCGGCCTCGCGCGATCCGGCGCGTTTCACCCACACGTTCTGCGGGCGCCTGCTCCGCACCGTGAATGAGAAGCCCGGCCGTGGCCGCCAGACAGAAGCGCGTCGATCGACGGTGAAAACACCGAAAGCCCGAACGATCCGCCCGCGCGGCACCCCCTGGATCCTCGGCCTCATCGGCATCCTGGTCCTCGTTCCGCTGGCGCTCATCCTGCCCCTCGCCGCCGTCGCCGCCGTGTCCGGCCTCGCGATCGTCGGCGGAGCGCTTCTGTGGCGGCGACTGTCCGCCTTCGCCGTCGCGCAGGAGGTCGTCTCGAAGGAGATCGGCGTCCTGTCGCAACGCCTCGTGAAGCTGGAAGCCGTCACGGCCGCGCTGATCCAGTCGCGCATGCAGGATTCGGCGACGGCGGCCCCCTCGGCGCAGACTTCGGACGAGGCGGTCAAGGCACTCGACGCACGGCTCGATGCCGGGATCGAGGAGGTGACCGCCGAAATCGGCATCCTCAGCGGCATCGTCCGGGAACTCGCCGCGGTGGTGGCGTCGCAGGACGGCGACATCGCCCGCCTGAGGGTACAGGCGCAGGCGCCCCAGCCGAAGCCGGTTCCGCAAGCGGCGGCGGAGCCGGCCCGGCCACGCCCGGCCCCGGCCGCGACCGTTCCCCCCGAGACGGAACCGCTGGCGCCGCCGATGCGGCTCGTGCCCCGCACGACCTTGCCGGCGGCTCGTCCCACCGACCATTTCGCCGCCGCCGCCGACGCGGCCTCACTGATCGAAGCCTTCGACGGCGAGGGTCTGGAAGTCTTCCTGCAGCCGGTCGTCACCCTGCCGCAGCGCAAGGTCGTCGCCTACGAAGCGCTGGCGCGGCTCAAGGTCGGCGACGCGGTCTACGCGCCGGAGACGTTCCTGCCCGTTCTGGAGCGGCACGGCCGCACCACCGCGCTCGACCGGCGCATGCTCCAGCGTGTCGCGACGATCGCGCGCCATCTCCAGGGACGCGGCAGCCCGGCCTCGGTCAGCTACAGCCTGACGCCGCATTCGCTGTTCGAGCCGGGCTTCCTGCGCTCCCTCGGCCGCCTCGTCAGCGAGGGGCCGGAACTCGCGGGCCGCGTCGTGATCGCCCTGCCGCAATCGAGCTGGCGCAGCCTTGATGCGGAGCAGGCCGCCCTGCTGGCGGGTTTGCGCGGGCGGATTGGCTTCGTAATGGATCGCCCAATCGACCTGCGGTTTGACCCGACCGCTCTGGCCGAGCGCGGCATCACGCAGGTCAAGGTCGCAGCCTCGCTGCTGCTGCGGCCCCTCGACCGGGAGGCGAGGCCGGATATCGCCCTGGAGGATCTGGTGACATCCCTGGCGCGAGCCGGAATCCGGCTCGTCGCGACCGGCGTCGAGGCCGAGACAGAGGTGCCGGACCTCATCGATCTCGATGTGCCGCTGGCGCAAGGGGGGGTGTTCGCCGCCCCGCGTGCCGTACGGGCGGAGGTGCTCTCGGCTTCGCCCGAGGCAGCGCCGCCGCCGCCCTCGCCCGAACCACCGCCGAGCCCGCCGCCGCAGCGTCGCCCGTTCCGGGACTTCCTGCGCAGAGCCGGGTGAGGCCTGCAGCGGGCGCGACGTTGGTGGACGGCGGGCGTCAGCCTCGGGCGGCGTCGCGTTCCATCCGCTTACGCAGCCGGGAGGCTCCGTAGATTTTCGCCAGACGCTGGCGTGCCGCATGGACCGGAGGCGCCGCGCGCTCGGCGCGGGCGGCCGCGATCACGAGAAGCGTCGTCGCGATGGAATGGTGCATTTGCCCCTGCGCGCGGGCGCGGTCGAGGGCATCGCCGGATGCGCGATCGGACAGCAGATCGAAGTTCGCCATGGTCCAGCCCCTGCGGAGTCCCCAGCTCGGATCCCGCACCCTTTTTCAGGGATGACCGTGACGGCTTTTCGCAACGGCGATGTTCGGAACAAGGCAGCTTGGCCGTAATGGCGGACTGATGCCGGCCCCGTCCGAGGCCGTTGTCCCGCCGGGTCAGGCGAACAGCGCGTCGATGGCATCCTGCGCGGTCGCGGGACCGCCCATCTGCGGCCCGTTAAGCAGCAGCGATTCGTTGCGCTTGCGCCGGTCGACTTCGATCTCGTCGATGCCGGCGGCGTCGCGGGCTTTCACGGCGGCACTGAAGCGGGCGAGCCGACCTTCGAGCTGGCTCATCGCCTCTGCCACCTTGGCGATGCGCTGGCCGGTGATGTCCTGGAAGGTGCAGGCCTCGAAGATGTCGTAGATCTTGGCCTCGACGGCGTCGCGGTAGCCCGGCCCGTCGGGCAGCGCGAGAATGGCTTCGGCGGTGCCCATGATCGAGTTGGTCGCGCCAGCGGTCGCCGTCACCACCTCGCTCAACTCCTCGTGGACCATCGGCAGACGGTCACGCGTCAGCTCGTTGGCCCGCAGGATCGCGATCGCGTCCCGCAGGCTCGCGATGTAGTCCGCGATGTCGAGAAGTTCCTTCACCATCGCCGATGGGTTGGAGTTCTGCGACCGGCCGTCGCGTGCCGTTGCCATCATCTTCATGGGCGATCTCTCGCGACGTTCTCGTGTTCGATCCGTTGACGGCCACCCAAGGGGACGACCGCTCCTTGTAGGCCGGTCCCGACGGCATCACCGCCGGGACCGGCTCTCGTTACGGTGTCAGTCCGCTCGTTCCGGCTCGGCGCGCATTCGTCCAGCGCGACGGTCCATCGGCGGATCGTGAGATCAGGCCCCGCACACCGCCTCGATCTTCGACTTGAGGGTGGCGGCGTTGAAGGGCTTGACGATGTAGTTGTTCACGCCCGCCTTCTTGGCGGCGATGACGTTCTCGGTCTTCGACTCGGCGGTGACCATGATGAATGGCGTCGTGCGCAGGCCCTCGTCGGCGCGGACATGGCGCAGAAGCTCGTAGCCGGTCATCGGCTCCATGTTCCAATCCGAGATGACGAGGCCGTACTTGCGGCCCTTCAGGCGCGCCAGTGCCGCAGTACCGTCGGAGGCATCATCCACGTCCTCGAAGCCAAGCTGCTTGAGGAGGTTGCGGATGATACGCACCATGGTCTGGTAGTCGTCGACCACCAGGATAGGCATGCTGAGGTCGAGGGCCATATGACGATTGCTCCGTTTGTCCCTGATCGATACTGGCGGCGCGGCTCTCTCGAGCGATCAACGTCGCATCGACGCGTGCGAGCGGAGCTGCCTTCCGTTCTCAGACAATAGGCGGCGCGGATTGCGAACCAGTTAATCCGGCGCCCTTCCCCTCGCTTGACCCGAGAGACTGATTTCGCCAAGTCTCCCGCCGCTCTCCCGCCGCGCGGGGACGAGGCGGACGAGCCCGGCCGCGCCGACGCGTCCCGTCGCTGCTCCCGGCCGACATTTCCTTGAGACTCGCAGACATTCGATCGCAGGAGCCGATGCCCTCAGGCGACGAGAACGCCGTGCCGCCCGCCGGGACCGGCCTCCGCCCCCTTTCGAGACCCTTCACGGTCTGCCGCGAGGATGACCCGGTGCCTCCGGCGCTGGCGGGTGCCGTCGCCGCGCTCGGCAATTTCGATGGCGTCCATCGCGGCCACCGTACGCTGATCGAGGCGGTGCGCGCCGAGGCGGGGTCACGTCCCGCCGCCGTGCTGACCTTCGAGCCGCATCCGCGCGCCTTCTTCGCCCCCGACCAGCCGATGTTCCGCCTCACCGGCCCCAGCGCCAAGGAGATCGTGTTCGCGCGCCTCGGTCTCGACGGCCTGATCGTGCGCCGGTTCGATGAGCGGCTGGCCGGGACCAGCGCCCGGGATTTCGTGGAGGGCTGGCTGCGCGACGGGCTCGGCCTGTCCGGCGTGGTGATCGGCCACGATTTCCATTTCGGCCGCGGGCGCGAGGGCTCACCGGGGACGCTCGCCGAACTCTGCGCCGGGGCCGGCCTGTCCTGCCGCATCGTCCCCGCGGTCTCGGCCGATCCCGGCGATGCGCCGATCTCGTCGAGCACGATTCGCGCCGCCCTCGCATCGGGCGATGTGGCGCGGGCCAACGACCTTCTCGGCTATCGCTGGTTCGTGCTGGCCCAGGTGCGCCACGGCGACAAGCGCGGACGGACCCTTGGCTACCCCACCGCCAACCTCGCCCTCGAATCCTGCGGGCTCGCCCACGGCATCTATGCGGTGCGTGTGCGCCTCGCCGACGGATGCCTGCACGATGGCGTGGCGAGCTACGGCCGCCGCCCGACCTTTGACGACGGCGCGCCGCTCCTCGAAGTGCACCTGTTCGACTTCAAGGGGGATCTCTACGGGCAGGAAGTCGCCGTCGAGCTGCTGGCTTACCTGCGCGGCGAGGAGAAGTTTTCGAGCGCCGAGGCGCTGATCGCGCAGATGGACGTCGACTCGGCTCGGGCCAAGGCGGCCATCCGCACGGATCGCGTGCCGTCGATGCTGGGCTGAACAGATCGAAGACGGCCTGTCAGATCGGGTCGTTTCGGTGGATCCAAGCGAAGATCCCCGTCCCGACCATCGTGACCGGTCCGAGCAGGAGCCAGAACGCCACGGGATCGTCGGGTAGCCAGCGGTCCGTATCCTGCCGGCTCGGAACGAGGACGACGCCAAAAAGGGCGGCTCGGGCAAGTTACCGGAACGAGCCACCCCATAGGATCAGCAAGCCCAACACGATGTGAAACTCGTGCCTTTGGCGCTCGTTGGCACGCGCGATGCCGCGTCGTTCTTCATGCTGCATGAGGGGGGATAGTACCCCACATGCCGAAAGACAGCGTTGAGATCCGCCTTCGGCGCAAGCCGGCGGGCAGCCGGTCAGAGCATGCTCGGAAGGATCCGGTCCGGCGGACGGTGGCCGTCCATGAAGGTCTTGATGTTGATGATGACCTTCTCGCCCATATCGGTGCGGCTCTCATGCGTTGCCGAGCCCATATGCGGCAGCAGCACGACCTTGCCGGTGCGGGCGAGCCGCACGAGGCGCGGGCTCACCGCCGGCTCCTGCTCGAACACGTCGAGGCCGGCAGCCGAGATCTCGCCGCCCTCGATCAGGCGCGCCAGCGCGTTCTCGTCTATCACCTCGCCGCGGGCGGTGTTGACGACGATCGCCTCGGGCTTGAGCAGCTTCAGGCGGCGGGCCGAGAGCAGGTGATAGGTCGCAGGCGTATGCGGGCAGTTGACCGAGACGATATCCACGCGGGCCAGCATCTGGTCGAGGGATTCCCAGTAGGTCGCATCGAGCGATTCCTCGATATGCGACGGCACCCGGCGGCGGTTGTGGTAGTGGATCGACAGCCCGAAGGCCTTGGCCCGGCGGGCGAGCGCCTGACCGATGCGGCCCATGCCGACGATGCCGAGGCGCTTGCCCGTGATGCGGCGGCCGAGCATCCAGGTCGGCGACCATCCCGTGGTCCAATCGTCGTCGGGTATGATGCGCGCGCCTTCCGCGAGGCGGCGGGCGACCGCCAGAATCAGCGCCATGGTCATGTCGGCGGTGTCCTCGGTCAGCACGCCGGGCGTGTTGGTGACCGTGATGCCGCGCTCCAGCGCCCCGGCGACGTCGATATGATCGACGCCGTTGCCGAAATTGGCGATGAGCCTCAGGTTCGGCCCCGCCTGCGCGAGCAGTCCGGCCCCGATCTCATCGGTGACGGTGGGCACGAGCACGTCGGCCTCGCGAATCGCGGCGGCGAGTGCCTCCTGCGAGAGTGGCGCATCATCGTGGTTGAGGCGGGTATCGAACAATTCGCGCATGCGCGTCTCGACGACGTCCGGCAGACGCCGCGTGACGACCACCAGCGGCTTGCGCTTCAACGACGACATGTTCCCTCCCCGACGAGGCCGTCCGCATTCCCGTGCCTGCGCCGGACGCCACCCCGCTATGCCGCGGGGGGTCGGCTTACGCTCCCTTAACCATGGCGCGGCCAGATGGAGCGGTAGGCGGACCGGTTCCCCGGCCTGCCACAGGACGTTCGGCCTCTCTAGCAGAGAGGTCGGCGAACACAATGCGGCCCTGACCCGGATGGATGAGTGCCCGAGGGTCGGCCGATCGTAAGCCGACCCGCGGACGTTTCCGGCCTGTGCTCCCGCACGCGCCGAAACGTCGCCGCCGGAATGACCTTGGAGCATTGTGCTTGTGCATCGTCTCTTCCGAAGGCCGGCGGCCACCTTTCGGGACGATGCTCCAGAGACACGGATCGGAGACGAGGCACCATGCGCCCGCCTGAGCTTCCCCCGATGAACCCCGCGCGCCTCGCGCTGCTCGCGGCTCTGTTCGCCCTTTTGATACCGCTGACTGCCGAAGCCGCCCCGGCCCCGGCGCCGGAGGTCGGCAAAGGGCCCGTGACCAAGCTGCCCCTGCCGCGCTACGCCAGCCTGAAGACCAACCGCGTCAACCTGCGCGAGGGCCCCTCGAAGGACCACCGCACCCTATGGGTGTTCCAGCGCGAGGGTCTGCCGGTCGAGATCGTCGCCGAGTTCGAGACCTGGCGCCGCATCCGCGATTCGGAAGGAACGGAGGGCTGGGTCCTGCACTCGTTGCTCTCCGGCCGGCGGACCGCCGTGGTGATTCCTCCGTCGGGCGAACGGGCCGACGCCGCCAAGGCGACGGTGCCGCTGACCGCCCGCGCCGACGAGCAGTCGGCCGAGCAGGCGCGGCTGCAGCCCGGCGTCATCGGCAGCGTGAAGGGATGCACGGGCTCGTGGTGCCGCCTCGTGGTGCCGCTTCCGGACAAGCGTGGCGACGTCGACGGCTACATCCGCCAGAATCGGTTGTGGGGCGTCTACCCCGACGAGCGGGTGGAGTAGGCCGAGCCGCCGCGCCATGATCGAAACGAGAAAGGGCCCGGAAATCCGGGCCCTTTCTCGTGTCTGAAGTCGGGGGCGCCGGATCAGGCGCGGCCGGATACCTTGCGGCGGCGCAAACGCACGATCACTTCGACGCCGGCAATCTCCATGCCCTCGGGAGCATCGGGCAGCGAATCGACCGTGATACCGCAATCCGGCATGTCGAGAACCTCGCCCTCTTCCTCGAAGAAGAAGTGGTGGTGCTCACTCGGGTTGGTATCGAAATAGGCCTTCGAGCCATCGAGCGCGAGCTGGCGCAGCAGGCCGGCTTCGGTAAACTGATGCAGCGTATTGTAGACGGTCGCCAGCGAGACCGGCACCTTGGCGCGCATCGCCTCGTCGTAGAGCATTTCCGCGGTCAGGTGGCGGTCGCCGCGGCCGAACAAAAGCCAGCCCAGCGAGAGACGCTGACGGGTCGGGCGCAGGCCGGCCCGGCGCAAACGATCGCGCAGGTCGGAGAGTGGGCAGCCCCGACGGCCGCTAGCGTCGCCCGGCGAAGCGGACCGTGCGTTCAGCACGGCCTGGAGAGGCATCAGATCGGACATCGTCGGGAGCGATTCCCACTTATTTAGAATGAGTATAGCGTAGAAATTATACGGCTCACGGAGCCCTGCGGCAACCCATGCCGATGTCGACACCGGTTTGATACGTGGAAGACGCATGGCTCGCATCGGCCCGACGGGTGTTGGGCCGAGCGTAGACTGTGCATCGGCACTGCGCGGGAGCCGCTTTGTGGGCGCGCGGAGGCTGTGCTAACGAGGCGCCCATTCCATCACGCCTCGTCCGTTCGCACGCATCGGACCCGTCCGTCACCGAGGACCCGTACGTCATCCATGGCCTCTCTCGACCAGCAATCCGACGGCGCTTCTCCGCAGCGCGCTTCGAGCTTCTCCTACGAGGATCTCCTGGCCTGCGGGCGCGGTGAGCTGTTCGGGGCGGGTAATGCCCAGCTTCCGCTTCCGCCGATGCTGATGTTCGACCGGATCACCTCGATCGGCACCGAGGGCGGCGCCCACGGCAAGGGTCACGTGCTGGCCGAGTTCGATATCCGGCCGGACCTCTGGTTCTTCCCCTGCCACTTCAAGGACGATCCGGTGATGCCCGGCTGCCTCGGGCTCGACGCCCTGTGGCAGCTCGTCGGCTTCCACCTCGGCTGGCTCGGCGCATTGGGCCGCGGCCGGGCGCTGGGCGTCGGCGAGGTGAAGTTCACCGATCAGGTGCTGCCGACCGTCAAGCAGGTCGTCTACGGCATCGACATCAAGCGCGTGCGTCAAGGCAAGCTCGTGCTCGGGATCGCCGACGGGTGGCTCGAGGCCGATGGCCGGCGCATCTACGAGGCGAACGACCTGCGCGTGGCGCTCTTCCGCGCCTGAAACCGGCTCAGCTGGCTCGATCCTGCCCCTCGGTTCGGAGGGTATTTTGCGCCGAACCGGCCGCCGGTTCGGCGCCGAGTGCGTGAAGCGCGGTTGAGATTGGCCGCGCATCATCCTAACTGACCCCCCGAGGAAACGCCGCACCAGCCGCGGCGTCAGCAGCACGAGCCATCATGCGGCGTGTCGTCATCAGCGGGATGGGCATCGTCTCGTCCATCGGCAACAATACCGGGGAGGTTCTGGACTCCCTGCGCGAGGCCCGTTCCGGGATCGCCCGCTCCGAGGCGCAGGCCGCACACGGCTTCCGCAGCCAAGTGGCGGGTGCGCCGACGATCGATCCCGAGGGCGTCGTCGATCGCCGCGCCATGCGCTTCCACGGCGGCGGCACCGCCTGGAACCACATCGCCATGGATCAGGCGATCCGCGATGCGGGCCTGGAGGAACGCGAGGTCTCCAACGACCGCACCGGCATCATCATGGGCTCGGGCGGTCCCTCGACCCGGACCATCGTCGAATCCGCCGCCATCGCCCGCGAGAAGGGGCCGAAGCGCGTCGGCCCGTTCGCGGTGCCAAAAGCGATGTCCTCGACCGCCTCGGCCACGCTGGCGACGTGGTTCAAGATCCGCGGCGTCAACTATTCGATCTCCTCGGCCTGCGCGACCTCGAATCACTGCATCGGCAACGCCGCCGAGATCATCCGCGGCGGCCGGCAGGACATCATCTTCGCGGGTGGCTGCGAGGAGCTGGACTGGACGCTCTCCGTCCTGTTCGACGCCATGGGTGCGATGTCCTCGCGCTACAACGAGACCCCGGCCCGCGCCTCGCGCGCCTATGACGTGAATCGTGACGGCTTCGTCATCGCGGGCGGCGCCGGCGTGCTGGTGCTGGAGGAGTACGAGCACGCCAAGGCCCGCGGCGCGCGGATCTACGGCGAGGTCGCCGGCTACGGCGCCACCTCCGACGGGCACGACATGGTTGCCCCCTCCGGCGAGGGCGCGGTGCGCTGCATGCGCCAAGCCATGGAAGACCTGAAGGGCGTCAAGATCGACTACATCAACCCGCACGCCACCTCGACGCCGGTCGGCGACGACAAGGAGATCGAGGCGATCCGCGCAGTGTTCGGTGCCGGCGACGCCTGCCCGCCGATCTCGGCCACCAAGTCGCTCACCGGGCATTCGCTGGGCGCGACCGGCGTGCAGGAGGCGATCTACGCGCTCCTGATGATGAACAACGGCTTCATCTGCGAGAGCGCGCATATCGAGGAACTCGACCCGGCCTTCGCCGATATGCCGATCCTGCGCCAGCGCCGGGACGGGGCCCAACTCGGGCACGTGATGTCGAACTCCTTCGGCTTCGGCGGCACCAACGCGACGCTCGTGCTCAAACATCCGGATGCGTGACCGATCCCGCTGCACGGCATCGCGCCGTGCGGCACCAGCTCCTTCGCACCTGCGAAATAAAAGCGAAGCATAAGCCGGACCTTAGTCTGATGGACCGGCGGAACCCACCCGTTGCACGCACGTTCCTGCTTCGATATGCAGGTTAAATCATGATCGCTCTCCTCGCTCTGCTAACAGTCTCCGGCATCGCCATCGCCGCGAGCGTGGCGGTGCGCGCCAAGCAGACCCTGATCGATGACGCGCAGTCGGGAACCCGCGGCTACTTCTGACGACTGCCCGCGAACGATCCATGGTTCGGCCCCGCCGCCTCCGCGCCGGGGCCTTTTTCATGACTGGCCTCCGGTGCCGCTCCGGGATGCCCGTGCGCAATCCGGCGCCACGCGTGGACAGGCCCTCGCCCGGCGGGCTAAGCCTCGCAGGGGGCGCCGCGGCGCCGGGCCGAACGCGTACGGGTTGGTGGAATGACGGGTTTGATGGCGGGCAAGCGCGGCCTCATCATGGGGGTCGCCAACGATCATTCGATCGCGTGGGGCATCGCCAAGACCCTGCACCGGCACGGTGCCGAACTGGCCTTCACCTATCAGGGCGAGGCTTTGGGCCGCCGGGTGACACCGCTCGCAGCCTCCGTCGGCTCCGACATCGTGTTGCCCTGCGACGTCGAGGATCTCGCCACCGTCGATGCCGCCTTCGCCACCCTCGACGCGCGCTTCCCCGACGGGATCGACTTCATCGTCCACGCCATCGGCTTTTCCGACAAGGCGCAGCTCAAGGGCCGCTACGTCGATGTCACGACCCGCGCGAACTTTTCGCGGACCATGACGATCTCCTGCTTCTCCTTCACCGAGATCGCCCAGCGTGCCGCCGCCCGGATGCCGCGGGGCGGCGCGCTGTTGACGCTGACCTATGCCGGCTCGACCCGGGTGATGCCGAACTACAACGTGATGGGTGTGGCCAAGGCCGCGCTCGAAGCGTCCGTCCGCTATCTCGCCAGCGACCTCGGCCCCGACGGGATCCGCGTCAACGCGCTCTCGGCCGGCCCGATGCGCACGCTGGCCGGCGCCGGCATCGCCGACGCGCGGCTGATGTACAACCACCAGAAGGCGCACGCGCCGCTGCGGCGTACGGTGACGCTCGACGATGTCGGCAACTCCGCCCTCTACCTGCTGTCCGACCTGTCGGGCGGCGTGACCGGCGAGATCCACTTCGTCGATTCGGGCTACAACATCATCTCGATGCCACGCCCGGCAGTGCTCCAGGCCCAGGACGAGGCGGGCGTCGTCGGCGATCTGTGATCCCACCGGCAGCGTGTCGTCGCGTCGCTTGTGCACGACCGCGTCACGCCGCAGGGTGCGGCCCGCGATGATCCCCTCCCCCCGCCGACTCGTGCCGAGATCCCTTTCCCTGACGCTGGTCCTGGCTTCCCTCCTGCTCGTGGGCGGCGCGGGCGCAGCGTGGGCGCAGAGTGTCACCCTCGATCTCGGCGCGGGCGGCACCACGGAACGGGCGCTACAGCTCGTCGCACTGATCACGGTGCTCGCGCTCGCGCCCTCCGTGCTGGTGATGGCGACTTCGTTCACCCGGATCGTCGTCGTGCTGTCGATCCTGCGCTCGGCGCTTGGCACGCAGACCGCCCCGCCCAATACGGTGATGGTCAGCTTGGCCCTGTTCCTGACCGCCTTCGTGATGGCGCCGACGGCACGGGAGGCCTACCGGACCGGCGTCGAGCCGTTGATGGCGGGCCAGATCAGCCAGTCCCAGGCGTTCGAGCGCGCCTCGGCGCCGTTCAAGACCTTCATGCTGCGCAACGTGCGCGAGAAGGACCTCAAGCTGTTCCTCGACATGGCACGCCAGCCGGCCCCGGCGGGCCCGGAGGCGATCGGCCTGGAGATCGTCACCCCGGCCTTCATGATCTCCGAGCTGCGGCGCGCCTTCGAGATCGGCTTCCTCCTGTTCATCCCCTTCCTCATCATCGACCTCGTCGTCGCCTCGGTGCTGATGGCGATGGGCATGATGATGCTGCCGCCGGCCACCGTCGCGCTCCCGTTCAAGCTGATCTTCTTCGTTCTGGTCGACGGTTGGACGCTGGTGGCGGGCTCCTTGATTCAGAGCTACGGAGGCTAAGGCCCGCCACGATACGATTCGAGGTTGTGGCGGCCGCGTAAAGAGGACGCCGACACATGGATCTGACGACCACCACCACTCATTGGGCCCCGCGGATGCTGAGCATCCTGCGCATCGTCTCGGCGCTGGTCTTCATGGCGCACGGCACGCAGAAGATCCTCGGCTTTCCGGCAAGCTCGATGAACCCGCCGCTGATGTCGCTGTCGGGCATCGCAGGCCTGCTCGAACTCATCGGCGGCGCGCTGCTCGTGGTTGGGCTGTTCAGCCGGCCGGTGGCCTTCATCCTCTCCGGTCAGATGGCCTTTGCCTACTTCATCGCCCACGCTCCCAAGAGCTTCTTCCCGGCGCTGAACGGCGGCGATGCGGCGATCCTGTTCTGCTTCGTCTTCCTCTACATCGCCTTCGCGGGCCCCGGCCCGTGGAGCATCGACGCGCAGCGCGGTCGCGGCCGGTACTGAGCCTCACCCCGGCGGCGGGGACGGCGCCTCGGCGCGGTTGCCCGTCGCGGCGCTGCCGGGTTCCGGTACGGCGCTCTCGGGGTAACGCTTGCGGTACTCCGAGAGGAAGGCGGCGAGCGTCTCCGCCTTGGTTGCCCGCAGGGCCGCGTCGCGGAAGGCGGCGGAGCGGGGCGCGTCCGGCCGCGTCAGCATGGCGAAGGTGCGGGCATCCGCGCTCTCGGCCATCGGCCCCGCGAACTTCGCCTTCAGCCGTTCGAGCCCGAGAGACTCGCCCGCGAGACCGTAGGCGATGCCCGCCCGGATCACGTCGGCCCGCGCGGTGTCGTCGAGGGGTTTTCCGGAGCGCCAAGCCGGCCCGAGGATCATCTCGTGCGCCTCACCCGCCTCGCGCCAGCGCCGGGCCGCCCACAGGATGTCGGCCCGCAGACGCTCGGCGTCGGCCCCGGTTTCGCCCTCCACGGTCTCGAGCGCGAGATCGGTGCGCGAGAGGTCCGACAGGGCGCGGGCACGCAGCATCGCGCGGGCGCGGCGTACGTCGTCGGGCAGTTCGGGCAGATGCGTGGCGTCGAGCGTCTGGAGCGCCTGGAGCGGCTTGCCCTCCATCAGCCGGATCGTGGCGAGACGCGCCGAAACCGACGAGCGAGCCGTGCCCTCCAGCCGGTGATCGATTTGGTATTGCAGCAATTCGTCGGCGGAATCGAGCAGGTCGAGGGCAACGAGGCGGTCGGCCAACCGCCGCACGATCTCGTCGGCACGCCGGCCGGCGGGCGCGAAGTCCTTGAAGTCGAAGTAGAGCGCCAGCGCCTCGACGCCGCCGAGCCGCTCGCCGCGGGCACCCAGGAACAGATCCTCGAACACGGCCAGGGCCCGGTCGTGCAGGGCGCGGGCAATCGGCGCCTCGGGGCTCAGGGCGTTGGCGCGGCGGGCGGTGGTGAAGATCTTGCGCCAGCGCCCGGCTTCCTCATAGAGGCCGCCGAGCGCGCCGAGCGTTCCGATCTCGGTCGGGCCGCCGTGCCAAGTCAGGGCCAGAACTTCCAACTGGTCGATCGCCTCGGGCAGAGGCGTCTTGCCAAGGGTGTGGCCGAGGGAGGCGGCGCGCAGGGTCGCTTCCGCCGCCAGCGGCCATGGCGCCTGGCCCCGCAGCGTCTCGTAGGCCGCCAGCGCCGCCGCGCTGCGGCCGGTCGCCTCGTCCATCTTCGCCCGCAGCAGCGTCAGCCGGTCTCGGGTGTACTCGGTCGCGGCGCGGGTGGCGGCAATCGATTCGCGGGTGACCGCCTCCCAATCGCCGGTTTCGACCGCGGCCTCGGCGGCAGCGGCATGGAACAGCGAGGCGAGCGGCTCGGGGTAGCGCTCCAGGACTGACTCACCGGCACGCAGAGCGACGGCCGCCTCGCTCCAACGGCCGGCCAGGGCGTCGGCGTAGCCGCGCCAGAGCCGGGCCTCCGGATTGGTGGCGAGCCGCTCGTCGGAGAGGAGCTTGCGCGCCTCCTCCGCCCGTCCGATCCGGGCGAGCAGGATACCGCGCATCAGCGCCGTCTGCCGGTCACCGTCGATGACCACATCCTCGGCGGCGGCGGAGGTCAGCGCGCCCAGCGCCTCCACGTCAAGGTCGTTGGCCATCATCGCCCGGGCGAGACCGAGGCGGGCGCCGCCGCGGTCGCGGCGATGGGCCTCGACGGCGACGGTCAGACCCTCCCGCAGGGTCGCGCGCACGTCGCCGCGCTGTGCCCGTTCCCAGGCGTCGCGATCGACCGCCAGTTCCGTGACGGCGCCCACGGGCGGATCGGCGGGGCGGGAAATGCCCGACACCGAGAGCCCGCCGTCGCGGCCTTCCCGTGCGCCCTCTCTTGCCCCCTCACGGCCGATCGTCACGCCGTCGAGATCCGGCCGCACGATGAGATCGTCGGCGTTGGCGAGAACGGCGAGGCCGAGCCGGCTCGGAATCAGCTCGAACTCGACGAAGCGCTGCGCCTTGACGACGCCGGCCGGGCGGCTGCCGTCGGTGGTGACGACGGCGATGCGCTCGCCATCGAGATTGAGCCAACCGGCCGGGCCGGCCTCGGGCAGTCGCACGGTGACGCCGAGCCGGCCCTGAGCCATCGGCGCGCGCTGGGCGGTCAGGCTCTCGCTCGGCGAAAGACCGTCGCCGGTCGCCAGTTCCCATCCGGCCGGCTCGGTGACGGGCAGCAGGTCCACGAGCCGGCCCGCGGGTGCGGTGAAGCGAAGGATGGTGAAGCCGCCGCTGCGCAGCGGCGGCGCGAGCGCGACGAGCCCGGTGGCACCGGGCGGCGGCACGGTGACCGGCTCGGTCGTGGCGAAGACGAGGGTGACGATGCCGCCGCGCTCGAACAATGCTGCCGGCACGCGCTTAGCGAAGGGGAAGACGAGTCCGGAGCCCGCCTTGCGCGACACCGGGGCCGGCGCGGCGTGGCGCGGCGATGCGGCGGCGCCCGATGCGGCGGGCCGCGCGGACTCTTTCGGTGCCTCCTTCGCCCCGCGCTTCGCCTCCGCGACCGGCGCTCCGGCCGGCGGAACGGGTGAGTTCGGGGTCTCGGTCGCGGTTTCCGTTACCTTGGGCTTTGTGACGAAATCGATCGCCACGACATCCTCGTCGCGCAGGGTGGCGAGTGTCACCCCCTCGGCTGGGCTCGCCACGATCCGTGTCTCGCCGGCCTCCGTCTCGACCGTGACACGGCCGAGATTCGGATCGAGGCGGCCGCGCAGGGCGTGGTCGTCGATACGCCAGGCTCCCGGCAGCGTCAGGCGCGTGCCGGTGCCGTTCGGGGCGAAGGCAGCCTCGGAGCCTTCCGGCAGGCGCAGGGAGAGCCGGGTGCGCGCATCGGTGCGGGCGAGTTCGAGGGCGAGCGGACGCGGCACCGGGGCCGGATTGCGCGCCTTCAGGCTGGCCTCGGCGGCGGCCGCCCGGCGGGCGAGGTCAGCGACGACTTCGGTGGGTAGTGGCGGCAGGAAGCCGTTCCAGCTCTCCGGCAGGAGATCGATGAAAACCTGTTCGCCGGCATCCTGCACGTTGACGCGGTAGGGCCGCTGCAGGGCGAGGCGCAGGGCCGAGCCGTCGGGGTCGCGCCGCACCACGGTGACGTAGTCCGGCATCCCCGCCGCGATGCGCTCGGGACCGGCCCCCACCGCTCCGCCGAAATTGAGTACGAGGATCGCGCCCGACACCCGCGCCTTGACGGAGACCGGCTCATCGAAGGTCAGGACGATGCGGCCGAAGCCCTCCGGCGGCTGCGCGCCCTTGGCCGAGACGAGCCGGGCCGCCTCCGCCGCCGAGGCCGCGGCGCAGAGGCCGACAGCGAAGCCGGCGCGCAGGAGAACCCTGCCCGGACGCCGCTTTGCCTGACCGGCCCCTCCCCCCATCGCCCGAAACGCCCGCCCTCACCGGCGGCCGGCCCTCGACGGCCGGGCGCCGAACGCCACTCGTGCCGGCACTCTCGCCCAGCGCAGTGAACGGGCACTTAAGGACGACGCTCGGTTACGAGGCCTTTCGCAGGACGAGGCCGGGGATCGCCTTGCCTTTCTCGCCGAACATCTCCTGCGCCTTGCGGCAGCTCTCATCGACGTCTTTCCGGTAGGCTTCGGTGTAGCCCATGCTGCGCATGAGCAATTCGCCCTTCGAGATCGCGTCGATGTCGACGCCCATGGCGGAAACCACCGCCTTGAACCGCTCGTAATCGGGCTGCGACTCCTTGCAGGATTCGCCGACGAAGCGGACGAGCCCTGCGAGCTTGGCCGCATTCGCCTCCTGGCGCTCCTGCGCGGTCTGGGGCGCCTTCGGGGCAGCGTCCGGAGCAGCCTCGGGCGCAGTCTTGGCGATGTCAGGCGCGGCGGGTGCCTCGGCCGCAGCGGCGAGCGGCCATGCGAACAGAATCGCGGCTGCGATCGCGAAATGCTTCATCGTGTTTCTCCCTGGGCCTTTTGCATAATCATTATTTTGATCTTATTTTTCGTCGCCTGAGCATAGCAAAGGCGCGGGCGTTGTTCTGCCCTCTTCGCGAAGCTTTGTCGAAGCGCCGGCCGCGCAGCATGTCGCGACCGGCCCCGATCGGGGTCAGACCGATTTCGCCGCGCGCCCCGCTGCCATCAGCGCGAAGGCGTAGATCAGGCCAACCTCCTCCAGGCGGTCGAACCGGCCGGCGGCGCCGCCGTGCCCGGCTTCCATGTTGATCTTCATGAGAACCGGGCCGCCGCCGGTCATGGTAGCGCGCAGACGCGCCACCCATTTGGCCGGCTCCCAATAGGTCACGCGCGGATCGGTGAGGCCGCCGAGCGCAAGGATCGCCGGATAGGTCTTGGCGGCGACGTTGTCGTAGGGCGAGTAGGCCAGGATCGTCTTGAAGGCCTCCTCGCTCTCGCCCGGGTTGCCCCATTCGGGCCATTCCGGCGGCGTCAGCGGCAGATCCGCATCGAGCATGGTGTTGAGCACATCGACGAAGGGCACGTCGGCGACGATGCCGGCGAACAGCTCCGGCGCGAGGTTGGCGGCCGCCCCCATCAGCATGCCGCCCGCGCTGCCGCCATGGGCGACGATCCGGCCCTGGGCGGTGTAGCCCGCCTCGATCAGCGCCCGGCCGCAGGCCACGAAATCGGTGAAGGTGTTGGGCTTCTTCTCGCGCTTGCCGTCGAGATACCAGTTCCAGCCCTTCTCGGTACCGCCGCGGACATGGGCGATGGCATAGACGAAGCCGCGATCGACGAGGCTGAGCAGGTTGGTGCGAAAGCCCGCCGGCATCAGCGTGCCGTAGGAGCCGTAGCCGTAGAGCAGCAGCGGCGCCGAGCCATCGAGGCTGAGCCCGCGGCGGTGCAGGAGCGAGATCGGCACGCTCTCGCCGTCGGGTGCGGTCGCGAACAGGCGCCGGGTCACGTAGTCGGCGGGCTCGTGGCCGCTCGGCACGCTCTGGCGCTTGCGCAGGATGCGGGCGCGGGTGACGCAATCGTAGTCGTAGGTCTCGGCGGGCGTCGTCATCGACGAATAGCTGAAGCGGATCCGCGCCGTCTCGAACTCGTAACCCGGAAGCAACCCGAGCGAGTAGGCTTCCTCGGCAAAGGAGACGGTGTGCTCCTCGCCCTTCATGTCGCGCACGACGATGCGCGGCAGGGCGTTCTCCAGTTCGAGTCGCACGAGGTGATTGCCGAGCACGTGCAGGTGCCGGATCATCACGCCGGGCCGATACGGCACCGCGTCGCGCCAGTTCTCGCGCGCGGTGGCGTCGAGGGGGCAGGTGACAATCTTGAAGTCCACCGCGCCGTCGGCATTCGTCAGG
The DNA here is from genome assembly GCF_024169925.1 of Methylorubrum extorquens. Taxonomy (NCBI): domain Bacteria; kingdom Pseudomonadati; phylum Pseudomonadota; class Alphaproteobacteria; order Hyphomicrobiales; family Methylobacteriaceae; genus Methylorubrum; species Methylorubrum extorquens. The sequence goes on along the minus strand of NZ_JALJXF010000001.1, from coordinate 486,252 downwards.
ATGACGAGGTACGAGCCCCAATGCTCGACCGAATAGATCAGCCGCTCCTCGCGCGGCGCGACACAGGCCAGCGCGCCCTCGTCGTCGCCGCGGTCGAGCAGGTAGACCTCCGATGTCTCGTGGTCGCTCGCCGTGACCGTGAGGTAGGTGCCAGACTGGGTGCGGCCGATGTTCACGAAGAAACCCGGATCGGATTCCTCGTAGACGGTCGTGTCTTCCGCCTGATCGGTGCCGAGGCGGTGGCGCATGACGCGGGCCGGACGGTGGTTCTCGTCCAGCGCCACGTAGAAGAAGGCGGTGCCGGAAGCGTTCCACACCGCGTCGCCGGCAGTCGACTCGACCCGCTCGGCGCGGTCCTCGCCGGTGTCGAGATCGCGCACGCGGATGGTGTGGAGTTCCGAGCCCTTGGTGTCGACGCCCCAGGCGAGCAGGCGGTGGTCGTCGGAATGGGCTGCTCCGGCGATCTCGAAGAAGGCGAGGCCCTCCCCCTCCCGGTCGCCGTCGAGCAGGATCTGCTCGCCGATCTCGCCGTCCTCCGGCTCCTCGGCGATGCGGTGGACGGTGCGCGGCCGGCGGCAGACCAGCGGATGCTGTCCGCCCTCGCGGTGGCGGGAATAATAGGCAAAAGGTCCGTCGGGCTCGGGCACCGAGGCATCGTCCTCGCGGATGCGCCCGCGCATCTCGGCGACCAGAGTTTTGCGCAGGTCGGCCGCGCCACTGAGCGCAGCCTCGGCATAGGTATTCTCGGCTTCGAGATAGGCGCGGATGTCGGGGGCCAGCGCCGACGGGTCCTTCAGCACCGCACGCCAGTTCTCGGCCTTGAGCCATGCGAACGGGTCTTCGACGCGCTGGCCGAAGAGGTCGAAGGCGTGCGGGCGTGTCTCGGCAACGGGTGCCTCGGGCGGCAAGGCGAAGGGGGGTGGCTCGAAGGTCATCGCCGGACTCCGGTGGGAACGCTGAATGGGACGCTTGAGAAAAAACGCGTGAGATATCAGGCGGTGTGCCGCGCGGCGGCCGTGGCCGCAAGGCTGGCAAATGCGCCGCCCCCTTGCCACGCCTCTGCTGCTCCACGCCGCGGCGCGGGTGCGAACGCAGCGGATGGACCGTCCCGGTCTCAGAGATGTCGAGCATTCACGACAAATTGTGCACGTCCCAGATGGCGAAGGGTCCGTTCAGTTGTGCATACCCGTCCTGTCTTGCAGGTCTAATTTGGATGTTCTAGGTAGAACCCGTGACTGCGGGGGCGTCACGCCAAACCGAAATCAAGCGGCATCATTGCACAGGCCGATAGGTACCTGTCCGTTTCCATCTTCAAGCCGGATGACGGGCCGGATCGATTGCGCGCGATGCACCGCCAAGGGACAGCCAAGAACATGAACGAAACCGAGACGCCGGTCGATTACGTCGCTCTCACGGCCGATATCGTCGCCGCCTATGTGAGCAATAACCCGGTGCCGGCCGCCGAACTCGCCGGTCTGATCGGCAGCATCCACGGCGCCCTGATCCAGGTCGGAACCGGCCGCACCGGCGCTCCGCAGCCCGTGGCCCAGGAGGCGCTCCAGCCGGCCGTTTCGATCAAGAAGTCGATCCAGCCGGACTATCTCGTCTGCCTGGAAGACGGGCGGACCTTCAAGTCGCTGAAGCGGCACCTGCGCGCCAAATACAACCTTTCCCCCGAGCAGTATCGCGCCAAGTGGGGCCTGTCGCCCGACTACCCGATGGTAGCGCCGAACTATGCCAAGGCTCGCTCCGACCTCGCCAAGGCGATCGGCCTCGGTCAGGTGCGGCCGGGCTACGAGGCAGCCGCCTGAGGTTTCTTCCGCCGCCCCCCACGAAACGCAGGCTGCGCCGCCCTTTTCAGGCTTGGCGCAGCGGCGGTTCGTGCGGGGGGCGATTGGCGAATCAGGTTATCAACAATAAAATCGTGGAACGGCGCAACCTCTGCTGCATTGCCTTCACATGAGCGACGACAGCCCCTCCGAACAACTTGCCAAGACCAATGAAGCGCTCGCCGAGTGGGCGGCCCGCTCGGCCTGCGACAGTGACCGTCTGATCGATCGCTTCGAGCAGATGGGATACGCGGTGCGCGGCAAGTCCGAGGACGAGATCGCAGAGATCCTGAAAAAGCCACCAACCAAGCCGTCTCAGGCCTGAAAGCGCCCGGCACCGGCAGCGTGACGGTGCAACCTGAGGCAGCACCAAAGTCTGTCAAGACTTGTATTAGGACGATTTTCCCTTAGCCTCCCGTCGCGGTTCCGGTTCGGGTGGTGCGATGTTGAAAGAACAAAACACGAACATTATGGGTGGTCTCGGACGCGATGCCGAACGCCTGCTGGCGGCGCTGGCGCCCGAGGGCGCCTACGCCTTCCCTGATCCAAGTGCGCCGGAAACGCTGATCGTGCGCAGCGGCGGACAAGGGGTATCGCTGGGCGCGGGGCGTTTTCCGGTACGGGCCGGCGAAGCGCTGGTGGCGGCGGATCTCGCATCGCGCGATGACGGGCGGCGCAACCGGCTGGTCATCGTTGCAGCCGGTCGCGCCCGTCTGCGGCGAGCGGAAATCAGCGGGCCGGACAGCTTCCGAATGCAGCACCTCGCCGTGGTCCGGGAGCGCACGGGCGATGGGGAACGGGTGCGGGACACGGCGGAGAGCCCTCTGGCCTGGATGGCGCGGCGGCGCGGACGCGACGGAGAGCCGATGATCGATGCGGCCGCCTTCGCGGCGGGCGAGCGGCTGCGTCACGACCTCGCCTCGGCACAGACGATGCCGCAACTCTCGACCGATTGGACCGCCCCGCGCGTCGATGGCGGCGGCCCGCGCGATCCGAGTTCGGGCTCCGACCGGGTCATTGCCGCGCGCCAGCGGGTGGATCTCGCGCTGGCGGCGGTGGGCTCGGATTTGTCGGGGCTTCTGATCGACCTGTGCGGCTTCCTCAAGGGCCTCGAACGGATCGAGGCGGAGCGGCGCTGGCCGGCGCGATCCGCCAAGGTGGTGGCCCGGATCGCCCTCGGCCGGCTCGCCGAGCATTACGGCATCGCGCGCGAGGCGACAGGACCGGAGCGGGCCCGCACCCGCGCATGGCGCCTCAAGACGGACCGGCCGCCGGCCTCGTCCTGAGATCCCCTGGCCCGCCGCATTAGAGGTCTCGCGGCGGATCAGTTCAGTGTCTGAAGGCGGCCCGCATCCTTCCGGATGCGGTCCACCATCGCGCGCACGCCGTTCGAGCGCTTCGATGTGATGTGCGCGCCGAAATCGAGACGCTTGAGCAGATCGAAGCCGTCGGCCTTGATCGCCTCGTCCGGCGTCTTCCCCTCGTAAAGCGCCACCATCAGCGCCACGAAGCCCTTCACGATATGGGAGTCGCTGTCCCCTTCGAGCTTCAGCGCCGGGTGACCCGTGTCGTCCTTTAGAGAGACGTCGATCCACACCTGGCTTTCGCAGCCGGAAACGCGGTTGTCCTCGACCTTCGCCGCTTCCGGCATTTTAGGCATCAGCTTACCGAGCTCGATCACATACTCGTAGCGATCCATGGGGTCGTCGAGGATCTCGAAGTTCTCGATGATGGTGTCGAGGTCGGGGAGCATGGCACTCGCGTTCAGGCGCATCGGTCAATCGATTCCGATATAGCGATCGTTAGCCCAGGCAGCGAGGCACCCGCCTGCACCCTTTGCGTCAGCTCAGGGAAGGCGAGAGTGTCGGCGGCACGTAGGCGCGGGCCTCAGGCAATTGCAGGTGAAGCGGGTCGGCCGCCGTCGCCGTGCCGCTGACCGCGATCTCGGCCTGTGCGGCATAGGCGGCGATGAGGCGGGGACCGAGTTTCGGCACGCCCTCCCGCCCCTCCGCAGCGGCCTCTCCGGACCCGGAGACGACCGAGAGGCGCACCGGAGCGCCGGCCCCTGCCTCAATGCGGATGCTGATGCCGCAGGTCACCGTCTCCGTCGTGGCATCGAGGCATTCCGCGACGACCTCCGCCACGATCATGCCAAGGGCGTTGGCGGTGCGCGGCTCGACCAGACTCGTCCCGTCTCCGTCGACCGTCACGCCGATCCTCCCGGCCCGGCGCAACTGTCCGAGCCCGGAGGCGAGCCGCCGCAGATAATCGCGCAGGTCGATCGAGGCGATGTGTGGCGCCTCGTGCAGATGCTGCTGCACCAGGGCGATCGCCCGCACCCGCTGGCCCAGGGCATCGAAGCTGCCGCGGCAGGCATCCGGTGCGGCGCGGCCGTAGAGGCCGATCAGGCTCACCATCACTTGGAGGTTGTTGCGCACCCGGTGGTAGATTTCGGCAAGCAGCGTCTCCTTCTCGACCAGGGCGCGCTCGGCATGCTCCTCGGCGTTCTTCCGGTCGGTGATGTCGAAGCACGAGCCGAGATAGCCGTGGAAGACGCCGTTCTCCTCGAGCGGACGGCCGGTATCAAGGAGCCAGCGATAGGCGCCGTCGTGACGGCGCAGGCGAAACTCCACGGTGAAGGGAAGGCGCGACTCAATTGATTTCGCGACGATCTCGGCGTGGCGGTCGAAATCGTCCGGATGCAACCCGTTGCGCCAGCCATTGCCGATCTCGTCGGCCAGGGCACGTCCCGTGAACTGGAGCCAGCACTCGTTGTGATAGGTGGAGCGGCCGGAGTCATCCGTCCGCCACATCATCAGCGGCACGTGGTCAGCGAAGCGGCGAAAGCCGTCGCTGAGGTCGAACGCGGTGTCCGTCCCGCCATTCCCCGAAAGGCCGCCCTGTGGCGTGTCAGCACCCATACCGCTCGTCTATTCGCTTGCTGCAGCCTGAAACGACTTCCTCTTCGCGCCGGTCAACGTGCGCGGTGTTGGGCCGTTCCGGGCCGTCCCTAAGTCGATGTGTGCTGTCGGGCGGAAAAGCCCCCGTTTCAAGCCACGATCAGGCCGGTTTTCACGAAAGCTCCATCATCTCACGGATGCGTGCAGCGAGCCGTTCGACCGGAAACGGCTTGGTGATCATCTGCATGTCCGGATCGAGCCGGCCGCCGCCGAAGGTCGCATCCTCGGCGTATCCGGTCATGAACAGCACCCGCAGCCCCGGCCGCTGGGCGCGGGCGTGGTCGGCAAGTTGGCGTCCGTTGAGACCCGGCAGGCCGACATCTGTGACCAGGAGATCGATCCGGGCGGACGATCGCACGATCTCCAGGCCGGAGGGCCCGTCCGGTGCCTCGATGGCGCGGTAGCCGAGTTCACGCAGCACCTCGACGACGAGGTTGCGCACCACCGGCTCGTCCTCGACGACGAGCACCGTCTCGCTCAGCTCCGTGCGCGCCGGCTCGTGCGATGCGGCCGACGCTTGTTCGGACGGCAACGCGCCGTGGTAGCGGGGCAGGTAGATCGTCACCGTCGTACCCCGGCCGGGCTCGGAGACGATCCGGGCATGCCCCTCCGACTGACGGGCAAAACCGTAGATCATCGACAGGCCGAGACCGGTCCCCATGCCGAGGGGCTTGGTCGTGAAGAACGGCTCGAAGGCCCGGGCGGCGACCTCCGGCGGCATGCCGTGGCCCGTATCGGTGACGCTGATGGAGACATAGGCACCCTCGCGGGCGCCCGGATGCAGGCTCAAATCGGCGGGCTCGATTTGGATATTGCCGGTCTCGACAACGAGCCGGCCGCCCTCCGGCATGGCGTCGCGCGCATTGATGACGAGGTTGAGCACCGCGTTTTCGAGCTGGTGCGGATCGCAGAGCGTGGGCCAGAGCCCGTCCGTGGCGACGATGTCGAGCGGCACCTGCTCGGGGAGCGCACGCCGGAGCATCTCCTCCATGCCGGCCAGCAGCGCATTCACATCGACGGGCTTCTGTTCGAGCGGCTGGCGCCGGGCGAAGGCGAGCAGGCGATGGGTCAGCGACGCGGCACGGTGAGCCGAGGTGAGGGCCGCCCCGGCATAGCGTTCCAGGGTCTCGACGCGGCCCTGGGAGATACGGGTCTGCATCAGGTCGAGCGAACCGATGATGCCAGTGAGGAGGTTGTTGAAATCGTGGGCGATGCCGCCGGTCAACTGGCCGACCGCCTCCATTTTCTGCGCCTGCCGCAACTGCTCCTCGGCGAGACGCTGGTCGGTGATGTCGCGGCCGACGAAGTGGAAGCAGCCGCCCTCGGGCACCGCCGTCCACATCACCGTGCGCCGGCGCCCGTCCTTGCTGAGGATGCGGTCGACGAAATCGGTGATCTGCTCGCTCCCGGCGAGCCGTGCCAGCACCGCGCCGGTGCCGGCATGGTCCTCGGGGTCGATGAAATCGAGGAACGGACGTTCGAGCAACTCCCGCTCGCTCCAGCCGAGCAGGCGCCCCCAGGCCGGATTAACGCTGCGGAGGTGGCCATCGAGGCCGGCCGTTCCCATCAGGTCGTTGGTGGTCTGCCAGAGGCGGTCGCGCTCGCGGGTGCGCTCGCCGACCTCGCGCTCCAGCATCGCCTCGATACGCTTGGCATCCGAGATGTCGGTAACGAACAGGTAGGCTCCGTCGCTCGAGCCGTCCGGCATTGGTCGCGGCAGGTAGCGGATGTCGGCGATGCGCGAGCTGCCGTCCCGACGCGGCCAGGCCCGCTCGGCGCGAACATCGTGGCCGGCGCGGGCGCTCTCGAAGCGTGGCCGCGCCTCGGCGAAATCCGCCGGCCCGATCAGCGCGGCAAGCGTCTGCCCGACCGACTCCGTCGGAGGGATGCCGAACCAGTCGGCGCTGGCGGCATTGGCGAAGCGGCAGACGCCGTCCGCATCGAACAGGGCGATGAGGACCGGCAGCGAATCGGCGACCAAGCGCAGTTCGCGGGCGTTCGCGCGCTCGGCCTGTTCGGCGCGGGCGCGCTCGGCGGCATGTCCCACGCGCTGGGCGACATCCTCGACCAGCCCGATCTCCTCGGGGCGCCAGACCCGCGGCTGCGGCTCGTGCAGGTAGAGGATCGCCCGCAGCCGCCCCTCGCGGATCAGCGGCACGACGACGAGCGACCGGCACCCGACGGAATCCCAGGTCGCCGCGTAATCGCGCCCGGCCCGGGGGTCGGCGTAGCAATCCTCCACCACGAGGGTCAGCCCGGCCCGTAGCTCCGCGATCGCCGCCGGGCCGAACCCGTCGAGGATGCGCGATACGCCCGCGAGGCTCGGCGCCGACGGGTCGCGGGTCCAGTCGCGCTCGACCCGCACGATCTCGCCGGCCTCGTCGATCTCGCCATAGCCGGCCCGAGACGCGCCGACATGGGCACCGAGCGTCGCGGCCGCGGCCTGCGTCACCGCCTGCGGGTCGTCCGCCTCCCTCAGCCGGTCGTTCAGGCCCAGCAGGAAGGCTTGGCGCTCCTCCGCGAGCTTGCGGTCGTGGATATCGGTGCAGGTGCCGAACCAGCGCACGATCCGCTCGTCCGCATCGCGCACCGGCTGGGCTCGGCCGAGCACCCAGCGGTAGAGGCCCGAGCGGTGCCGCAGGCGATACTCGATCTGGTAGTTTTCCCCCGTGGCCAGGGCATGCTGCCAAACGGCCCAAGCCCGCTCACGGTCATCGGGATGGATCATCCCGCTCCAGGCCTCGCCGTCGGTCGTGCCGGCGGGGACGCCGGTGAACGCGTACCAACGCTCGTTGTAGAAGTCGTGGTAGCCGTCCGCCCGCGTCGACCAGATCATCTGATCGACCGAGTTGATGATGCCGCGGAAGCGGTCCTGGCTGTCGCGGAGCGCCTGCTCGATGCGCTTGCGCTCGGTGATGTCGAAGCTGACGCCGGGGAAATGGCGCGGCGTCCCATCCTCAGCCATTGTGCAGCGACCCTGCGCCGCGACCCAGCGGATGCTCCCGTCCCCCTGGACAAGACGGTACTCCGCATCGAATTGCCCCCCCGTGCCGAGCACCGCTTCAATGCTCGATCTCAGGCGCGGCAGGTCGTCGGGATGGACTCCGGAAAAGAAGGCGCTGACGGGCGCCCCGGCCGCCGCCATCTCCGGATCGACGCCGTAGAGCGCGGCAAAGCGCGGATCGGCGGTGACGCGATCGGCCGTTACGTCCCAGTCCCAGATGCCGATGCTGCCTCCAGCCGAGAGCGCCATCTCCAGGCGCTCGTCGCTGCGGCGGCGCGCGCGGTCGGCCAGCACCTCGGCCGTCGTTTCCGCGGTCACGCAGATCATGCCGTTGATGTGGCCCGCATCGTCGCGCACCGGCGAGTAGGTGAAGCTCCACCAGCTCTGCTCGGGCACTCCGTAGCGATCCATGAGAAGCGGCAGGTTGTGCTGGGCGACGCTTTCGCCGCGCAGAGCGGCATCGGCCAGCGGGCCGATATCCGCCCACAGGTCGGCCCAGATCTCGCGAAAGCGCGCACCGAGCGCCCGGGACAAGCGGTCGCCGAAGACCGGCCGGTAGGCATCGTTGAAGAAGGAAATCCCCTCGGGGCCCCAGGCGAGGAACATGGCGGCCGGGCAGGCCAGCATCGTCGCCAGCGTCGTGCGCAGGGAGACCGGCCAATCCTCCAGCGGCCCGAGCGACGTGTCCGACCAGGGATGGGCCAGGATCTCACGGCCCGTCTGCCCGCCCTCCGCAAGGAAACGCAGAGACGCCGGCACGCTCTCGCCAGCGGAAAGTCGGGTCATCGAACGAAGCTCCGCCGGCCGTGGATGCGATCCGGACCGCGGACGGGAGCGGCGCTTGCGGACCGATGGGACAGTGAAGGCTCCTCGGCGGCGGCGTCCCCTGCGATGGGCCGATGCATGGAAGGCTCGTGACGGGTGTGCATCGAATCATTGCGGCGGATCAATGCAGGTCCCGCCGAGAACCGCTTCGTGACGTTTCGATCGGAAACGGTCACGCGGCAGCCGGTCCCGGCATGATGGACGTGACATACAACAAATGTGGTATTCAGCGCATTGCCGAAGATAGAACCTGCATCATCCCGCACGAAACTCAGTCCTTTTTTGCATTGCAATAAGTTCAATCGATCCAAATCTGGCGTCCGGTTCGTGAAATGCCATCGAGGCGCTTGCCTCATGTGGCGAGACGTGCATTCTACCCCTCGTCCGTATCAGACCCGGCGAGAGAGCCCAGTTCGGCCCAATATGCCGTTCATGGCGTCGAGGAGCGACCGCCCCCGGAAGCTTCGAGGCACAATCCCGCAAGGGTTGGACGATCTGGAGGGTGGCGCTCCGGCACCGCTCCGAAGGACCTTCCAAACCGGCCGAGGCGCCGGGAGGTCCCCAGGAACCCATGACAGAGGGGGGCACGAAGTGCTGGCAGCGGGCATTTCGAATGCCCGGACGTCCTGGGGAGCCTGATGAACACGGACGATTTCACCTACGATTTCGACGCGCCCGATTCTGACTGGAACTACGAGCCGTCGCGGGCCGATCTGTTTCGGCAGATCGATGCGCCACTCTATACGACCGATTCCAACGGCTGGCTGACCTACTACAACGAAGCCGCCGCGCATCTTTGGGGATTCCGCCCCGTGATCGGCAAGGCGCGCTGGTGCGGGGCTTGGCGGCTGTTCGAGGCGGACGGCACGCCGCTGCCGCACGACCTGTCGCCGTTGGCGCTCACCCTCAGAGGCGCGCGCGCGGTGCGCGGCATCCAGATCGGTCTCGAACGGCCGGATGGGAGCCGAATGGCGTTCCTGCCTTACCCGACGGCGTTGCGCGACGGGATGGGCGCCGTTGTGGGGGGATGCAACATCCTCCTCGCCGTGGAGCGTTCGAGCCTACACGTCCCGCTCCGTGGGGCGTTCCAGGGTCGGCCGACGCTTCGCGCCGCCCAACTCGCGAGCGTGCACAGATGTTCGGCGTGAGGTTGCCGCGCCTGCCCCTGCGATCCACCTCGTTCCGGGGAAGCAATCCGCAGGATGTCTCACCGGATCGCTTTGCCGCCTGAGAAACAGGAGGAAGCCATGTCGGTCGATACCAACTGGAGCCTCGACGCCGTCCAGAGCCTGCGCAGCATGGCCCGCGAGGGCATACCCGTCTCCGTCATCAGCCTCCGGCTCAAGCGGCCGGTCGATGCGGTCTGCGCCAAGCTCGCCGAACTCGGCATCACGCCCAAGCTCGACGCCTGACCGGACGGGCGCCGGGGCATCGAGCCCGGGCGCCCACCCGCCGGACTACCAGGTTCCGGTGTTCTCCATGGAGGCCCACGGCTCCTGCGGCGGCTTGGCGCCGCCCTTCTGCAGGATCTCGATGGAAATGCCGTCGGGTGAGCGCACGAAGGCCATGTACCCGTCGCGCGGCGGCCGGTTGATGGTCACGCCCGCATCCTTCAGCCGCTGGCAGAAGGCGTAGATGTCATCGACCTGATAGGCGAGGTGCCCGAAGTTGCGCCCGCCGGAATAGGTCTCCGGATCCCAATTGTAGGTCAGCTCGATCAGCGGCGACTTCGTCGTCTCCGCACGCTCGACATCCCCCGGAGCCGCGAGAAAGACGAGGGTGAAACGGCCCTTCTCGTTCTCGACCCGCCGGACCTCCTTGAGCCCGAAGGAATCGACATAGAAGGCGAGTGCGCGGTCGAGGTCCGCCACGCGAACCATCGTGTGCAAGTATTCCATGACCACACCGGATGATGACAGGGATGGCCGGCTATCTGGCCCGGCTCACACGCCCGTCAACGGGGCGGCCGATCAGGATCCCGCGCGGCCTGTCGGCCAGCGCCCGCCGGAGAGCAGCGGGCCGTCGGCCAATAACATGATTTTGATAAAGCGCCACACTTGGTGCAATTGATCGGTCCGACCACGTTCGCTATCGAACATCTGCAGGATTGTTGGCATATTAAATCAAAATTACACTGAACAATTCGAAATTGCCATTCGTGGATGAGTTGGCGTCATGCACATTGCCGCGTCTGAGAGCTTTCATTTCCGCAAATTGCATCGGGCCAGCGTCGCTTCGTTCCATCCTGCGATGATGATCCGATCAGGCAAACCGCGACCGGGAGACGGCGCATGAGCGCCGGCTCGGTCATCCGGGGAATCGGCGAGGTCGAACACGCGACGCCTGAGCAGATCCTGGCCCATCCCGACTTTGCCGAGGCACGCCGCGTCTTCGTCTCGGAGCATGCCAAGGTCTACGAAGCCGGCGTGTTTCCCGCCCAGTTCGGCGCCGATGCCGGGCGGGTGACCACCCTGGCCATCATCGTCTGCCAGCATGCCAATTACGATCCGGCGGACAGGGCGAGCTGGCCGACGCTGAGCCTGCTCAAGGAGACGGTCGCCCGCTTCGGCTTCGCCAGCCCGAGGCTGATCGACAGCTTCGTCGCGCGCCTCGTGCAGACCAACTACCTCGAACTCCGGCAGCAGCCGGAGGACAGCCGCGTGCGCCTCCTGTTTCCGACCGAGCGCCTCCTCGCCTGGGATCGCGAATGGAAGGCCGCCCACTACGCACCGCTCGACAGGCTCTATCCCGATCCGGGTTTCGAACCGGCGCGGCGGCGCGACTTGGGATTCCAGGCGGCCCACGCCCGGTCCGCCGTCGCCGCCTTCGATGCGATCATCGCCATGATGTGGAGCAACCTCGAGATCATCGTCTTTCTCAGCAGCACGAGCGCGCTGATCATCCTGCTGGCGCTTTCGGAGATGGGCGGAAGCGACCCGGAGAGCCGCATCCGAGGATCGGACCTCGTCCATCTCGCGCCGCGCTTCGCCGTCTCGCGCAGCCATGTGCGCAACATTCTGACCGTTGCGCAGGAGCGGAACTTCCTCGTCCGCTCGGGACCGCGCAACGCCTATATCCACCTCACCCCGCACTGGGTCGCCGCGTTCGATCGCTTCATCGCGGGCAGTCTGGCGCAGAGCGATCTGACCTACCGCCTCGCCCTCCGGCATCAGGCGAAACAGGCGGTCTCGGCGGGCTGATCGATCCACGACGGATTCCGCTCGGCAGGGATCGCCTCTAGAAGACGGGACGCTTTTCCCGACGGCGAGCCCGAGACCGATGCGCACCGAGACGCCCCCGACCGTTCGCCTCGAAGACTACCGCCCGAGCGACCACCTCATCGACCGGGTCGAACTCGACGTGCGCCTCGACCCGCACGACACCCGCGTGACCGCAACCCTGGCGCTGCGCCCGAATCCAGCGGGCCGTGCGGGCGCACCTCTCGTTCTCGACGGCGACGACCTCACGCTCCTGGCGCTCGAACTCGACGGGCAGACGCTGGCGCCGGACGCCGTCCGGGCCGATGCCTCAGGCCTGACGCTGCACACCCCGCCGCAGCGTCCGTTCACCCTTCGGATCGAAACCCGGATCGACCCCACCGCCAACACCCGGCTGATGGGCCTTTACCGCTCCAACGGCGTCTACTGCACCCAGTGCGAGGCCGACGGATTCCGGCGGATCACCTACTTCCTCGACCGGCCGGACGTGCTGTCGGTCTACACCACCCGCATCGAGGCGGAGCGGGAGGCCGCCCCGGTGCTGCTCGGCAACGGCAATCCGGTCGAGGCGGGCACGGTGCCGGGGACGGGCCGGCATTACGCGGTCTGGCACGACCCGCTGCCCAAACCCGCCTACCTGTTCGCCCTGGTAGGCGGTCGGCTCGACCGGGTGGCCAAGCCCTTCACCACCATGGAGGGCCGCGCGGTCGAGATCGCGGTCTATGTCGAGCCGGGAAAAGCGGACCGGGCCGCCTACGCGCTCGACGCGGTGGAACGCTCCATGGCCTGGGACGAGACGGCGTTCGGCCGCGCCTACGACCTCGACGTGTTCAACGTCGTCGCCGTCTCCGACTTCAACATGGGGGCGATGGAGAACAAGGGCCTCAACATCTTCAACGACAAATACGTCCTTGCCAGCCCGGAGACCGCGACCGACGGCGACTATGCCGCGATCGAGGCGATCATCGCCCACGAGTACTTCCACAACTGGTCGGGCAACCGCGTCACCTGCCGCGACTGGTTCCAGCTCTGCCTCAAGGAGGGCCTGACCGTCTTCCGCGATCAGGAGTTCTCCTCCGACATGCGCTCGCGCGCGGTCCATCGGATCGCCGAGGTGCGCAACCTGCGCGCCCGCCAGTTTCCGGAGGATGCCGGACCGCTCGCCCATCCGGTGCGGCCTAAGCAATATGCCGAGATCAACAACTTCTACACGGCGACCGTCTACGAGAAGGGCGCCGAGATCGTGCGGATGCTGCGCACCCTGATCGGCGACACCGCGTTCCGCGCCGGCATGGACCGCTATTTCGCCGACAACGACGGCACGGCCGCCACCGTCGAGGACTTTCTGAACGCCTTCGCGGCGGTGACGGGCCGCGACCTCTCGCGCTTTGCTGAATGGTACGAGCGGCCGGGCACGCCGCGGGTCGCCGTCTCCGGCACCTACGACCCCGTCGCCCGGACCTATCGCCTCGCCTTCCGCCAGACGCGCCCCGGCGCCGGGGCGGATGCGCCGCCCCTCGTCATCCCGATCGGCCTTGGCCTCGTCGGCCCGAATGGCCCCCTCGACGGCCCCCGCGCCGAGCGGGTCGAGGACGGCGTGTTCGTGCTCGCCACCGCCGAGGATACCCTGACCTTCGAGAATGTCGGCGCGGCACCCGTGCCGTCGCTGTTTCGCGCGTTCTCCGCGCCGGTCCGCGTCGAGACCACCCTTGACGACGCGGCCCGCCTAACCCTGCTGCGCCACGACCCGGACAGCTTCAACCGCTGGGAGGCGGCCCAGCGCATCGCCCTCGGGCTCATGACGGCGCAGGTGCGCGGCGAGATGGCCGGGGACGCGGGTGCCGACGACTTCGTCGCCGCGCTCGGCGCGTTCCTCGATGCGGAGGCCCTGCGCGACCCGGCCTTCGCCGCGCAGGTTCTGGCCCTGCCGAGCGAGGGCGACCTCGCCGACGAGATCGGAACGGAGATCGATCCGGACACGATTTACTCCGCGCGCCGCGATCTGCGCCGCCGCCTCGGCAAAGGCTTGGCGGACCGGCTCTTGAGCCTGCGCGAGGCTCTGGCGGAGTCGGCGGGCACCCCGTTCTCGCCCGATGCGGCCGCGGCCGGGCGCCGGGCCCTGCGCAACGTCGCCCTCGACCTGATCGCCGCCGCCGACCCAGAGGCCGGCACGGCTCTAGCGCAGGCGCAGATCGCGGGGGCGACGAACATGACCGACCGCCTCGCCGGGCTTGCCGCCCTCGCTCTTCTGCCGGGCGAGGCGCGTGAGGCGGCGCTGTCGGCCTTCGCCGAGCGCTACGCGAGCGAGCCGCTGGTGCTCGACAAGTGGTTCGCGATCCAGGCGATGATCCCCGAGGACGGGACGGTGGCGCGCATCCGCCGCCTTCAGGGCCACCCGGCCTTCGCCATGACGAACCCGAATCGCGTGCGCTCCCTCGTCGGCAGCTTCAGCCTCGCCAACCCGACCCAGTTCAACCGCGCGGACGGGGCCGGCTACGCTCTGGTGGCCGAGACCGTGCTGGCGCTCGACGGCACCAACCCGCAGGTCGCCGCGCGCCTGATGACCGCCTTCGGCCCGTGGCGCCGCCTCGAATCGGGGCGACGGGCGGCCGCCGAGACGGCCCTGCGTCGCATCACGGCCACGCCCGGTCTTTCTCGTGATGTGACCGATATCGGGACACGGAGTTTGGCCGGCTAGTTAAGGGCTTGGTGAGGAAAGCGTTTCGGTGGCCCGCGGCGGCTGCCGGCCGCGCCGTGTCAATTCTCCGTCCCAAAAACGGCGTGGACAAACGCCGGTCCGCGATGTCCATTGTGAATACGATTCGAAGCAGCCGGCGCGGCCCAGGCCAAGGCGCCGTTTCCAAACAGTGCAGAGGTGTCGATATGTCGGGGGCGGTGTCCGCGTCCCTGTCCGCGCGCGCACGCGCGGACACGATCCTCGGGATCCAACGTACGACCGGCACTGCCCAGGCCCGCCTCATCCGGGCGGAGACGTGGCTTCGCTACGCGCTTCCGGCTTTGCTCGTCGCCTTCATGCTCACGCTGCTGGGCGTGGCGGCCGTGCAGATGCGCGGGCGCCACGACGAGGCGATGCGCGTGGCCACCCGTGAGGTCGAAGCCTTCGCGCGCCTCTCCGCGCTCGCTCTGTCGAGCCCGTCCTCCGCCACCGAGACGCGGCTCGAGCGCGTGCTGCCGGTCCATCTCCTGCCGGCCGGGCGCGAGGTTCTGGTGATCGGCCCCGGCGGCCGGATTCGCGCCGCCTATCCCGCGCCCGCCCCGGCCGAAACCTTCGCCGGGTATCTCGCCGAGGGTGAGCCCATCGCCATCCTCGGGGAGAGCGCCGGGGCGATGACGGTGAACCTCCAGGGCGGCGGGCAGGCGGTCGTCGCGGCACGCCGCTTGTCCGACGGGATGGGCGAAGTCGCGGTCGTCCAGAGGTTCGAGCCGCTGGCCGACAACTGGTGGCGAATGTTCGGCCACCACGCGGTCTCCCTCTCGGCCATCGGCCTGGTTCTGGCGGGCATGGCGACCGCCTACATCCTGCAGACGCAGCGGGCGCAGGCGGCGGACGAGGTCTGCGATCTCGTCAAGCAGCGCCTCGACACGGCGCTCGGGCGCGGACGCTGCGGCCTCTGGGATTGGGATATCGCTCGCGGCACGATCTTCTGGTCCGACTCGATGTACGCCCTGCTCGGCTACACGCCGGAAAAGGATCTTCTTTCCTTCGGCGACGTGAACGCCCTGCTGCACACCGAGGACGGCGATCTCTACAGCCTTGCCCGCCACCTCGCCGCGAGCCACGCCACCGTCGATCACGAGTTTCGCATCCGCGACGCGTCCGGCGCGTGGATCTGGTTGCGCACCCGCGCGGAGATCGTCGAGGATGCAGTCGACGGCAGCCGCCATCTCGTCGGCATCGCCATGGACGTCACCGAGCAACGCCGGCTCGCCGAGTTCACCGCCACCGCCGACATGCGCCTGCGCGACGCGGTGGAAGCGGTCTCCGAAGCCTTCGTGCTGTGGGACGCCAGCAACCGGCTGGTGCTGTGCAATTCGAAGTTCCGCGACCTGCACGCCCTGGCCAGCGAGGATGCGGTGCCCGGCCGCCGCTACGACGAGATCATGGGACGAGGCGCCCTCCCCCCCGTGCGCCGGGGCATTCCGGGCTCGGAACGCGGCCCGTCGCGCACCTTCGAGGTGGAATTGACGGACGGACGCTGGCTCCAGGTCAGCGAGCGGCGGACCAAGGACGGGGGTTACGTCTCGGTCGGCACCGACATCACCAGCCTCAAGCGCCACCAGGAGCAGCTCGTCACCTCGGAACGCGAGCTGATCGAGACGGTCAAGGATCTCAAGCGGTCCCGCCGCACCCTCGAAACCCAGACGCAGCAGCTCGCCGACCTCGCCGAACGTCATCTCGACCAGAAGGCCCGCGCCGAGATCGCCAATCAGGCTAAGTCCGAGTTCCTGGCCAATATGAGCCACGAGCTGCGCACGCCGCTCAACGCCATCATGGGTTTTGCCGAGCTGATGGAGAGCCAGGTTTACGGATCGCTCGGCTCGCCCCGCTACGCCGATTATTGCCGCGACATCCAGCAGAGCGGCACCTACCTGCTCTCGGTCATCGACGACATCCTGCACATGTCGCGCATCGAGGCGAAGCGGGTGCGGCTCGTGCGCCGCGACATCAGCCTTGACACGGCCCTCGGCTCGGCGGTGATGCTGGTGGCCAAGGAGGCGGCGAGCAAATCCGTCTCCATCGATCTCGAACTCGCCGGTGCCCTGCACGTTCTGGCCGACGAGCGGGCGCTCCAGCAGATCCTTCTCAACATCATCCAGAACGCGGTGAAGTTCACGCCAGAGGGCGGGCGCGTCGCCCTGCGCGGCCGCTCCTGCAACGGCTTCGTCCACCTGTTCATCGGCGATACCGGCATCGGCATCCCGAAGGCGGCGATCTCCAAGCTCGGCCGGCCGTTCGAGCAGGTCGAGACCAACCTGACCCGCAGCTACAAGGGCTCCGGCCTCGGCCTTGCCATCGCCCGCTCCACCGCGGAGCTGCATGGCGGGTCGCTGCGCATCCGCTCGGAGGAAGGGATCGGCACCCTGGTGTTGGTACGCCTGCCGATGCCGACGCCCGAGCGCCTCGCCGAGGTCGCACGGGATGCCGAGCGGGACACGCTGGCAGCGATCGGCGAGATGACCGGCGTGCCCCGGGCCGGAGGCGACAGGATCGTCGCCCTCTGAGGATCAGCCCGGCGGGTGTGTCGCGCCCCCGTGATGGGCGATGTCGATGCGGCGCGTCACCCCGAGCACCGGGCTCCGCGCTGCTAAGAAAGCCGCCACAGGCGCCGACGCCGGCGTGAGCGGCCTAAAGCATCGTCCCGAAAGGTGGCTGCCGGCTTTCGGAAAAAGACGATGCTCTAGGCCGATCGCCCCATGCTCCGAAGCGTCAGCCGATTTCCTCATGCCACGTGCGGCCGTCGCGCTCGATCAGGGCGATCGAGGCGGTCGGTCCCCAGCTTCCGGCGGCGTAGGGGCGCGGTGGGTCCGGGCGGTCGGCCCAGGCCTTGAGCAGGGTGTCGGCCCAGGCCCAGGCCACCTCAACCTCGTCGCGGCGCATGAACAGGGTGGCATTGCCACGCACCACATCCATCAGAAGCCGCTCGTAGGCGTCGGGATAGCGCTGCTTGAACGTCTCCTCGAACGAAATGTCGAGATTGGTCGGGCGCAGGCGCATGCCGCCGGGGCCTGGATCCTTGGTCATCACTTCGAGCTTCATCCCCTCCTCCGGCTGGAGCCGGATGACGAGGCGGTTCGGCTCGCGTCCGAAGGCGTCCGTCGGAAAGATCGAGAAGGGCGAGGCGCGGAACTGCACCACGATCTCGGACAACTTCTTCGGCAGGCGCTTGCCGGTGCGCACGTAGAACGGCACGCCCGCCCAGCGCCCGCTGCGCACTTCGAGCTTGAGGGCGACGAAGGTCTCGGTGCGGCTCGCGGCATTGTTGCCGAGGTCGGTGTGGTAGCCCTCCACCGGCCTGCCGCTGACCGCGCCCGCCACGTACTGCCCCCGCACGGTCACGCTCTGCACGTCGGCGGCGGTGATGGGCTTGAGGGCGCGCAGCACCTTCAGCTTCTCGTCGCGCACGGAGTTCGCTTCGAGCGAGATCGGGCTCTCCATCGCCGTGAGGCAGAGGAGCTGGAGGATATGGTTCTGCACCATGTCGCGCAGGGCGCCGGAAGTGTCGTAATAGCCGCCGCGCCCCTCGACGCCGACCGTCTCGCCCACCGTGATCTGCACGTGGTCGATCACGTCGGCGTTCCAGAGCCGCTCGAAGATCGTGTTGGCAAAGCGCAGAGCCAGCAGGTTCTGCACCGTCTCCTTGCCGAGATAATGGTCGATGCGGAAGATCTGGCTCTCGGGAAACACCGCGCCGACGGCGTCGTTGATGGCGCGGGCCGACTTCAGATCCTTGCCGATCGGCTTTTCGAGCACGACGCGGCTGTTCTCGCCGATCAGCCCGTAGCGGTCGAGGTTGCGGCAGATCGAGCCGTAGAGATCGGGCGAAGTGGCGAGATAGTAGGGCCGGATCCGGTCGGGCCGCTCGTCGAGCAGGCTCTTGAGATCGTCCCAGCCCTCGTCGCCCAGGGCATCGACAGCCACGTAGAACAGGTGATCGAGGAAGCCGGCGAGGCGCGCATCGTCGATCTCGGCCGGCGGCACGAAGCTCTTCAGGGCGTCGCGGGCGTGCTCCCGGAACTCCTCCATGCTCATGTGGCTGCGCGAGGCGCCGATGATGCGGCTCGTCTCGGGGATCTGGGCGTCACGGTAGCGCTGGTAGAGGGCCGGCAGGAGCTTGCGCTGCGTCAGGTCGCCGGTTGCGCCGAACACGACGTAATCGAAGGGCGAGACGGGGATGATGGTGGCCAAGCACGGCTCCCATGTTTCGCGCAAGATTGTTTCGCGCAGGATTCGAGGTGCCGGTCGGCGGCCGAAAACGGCTCCTGCGGCCCCGCGGCTCGTACCCGAGCGGTTACCGAAGCTCGGAAGCGTCCGGCACGGTGGGTTATCGGTTCACGGCGACGCCTTGCAAGTGCGCTGCCGAACAAACAAGCCAAGACGACCGAACCGGAACGGCGCGTCGCTCACGTTCGGCGGAGGGCGACGACCAACCCCCGCTCGCGGGTCCGTCGCTTCACTCGGCCGAGGTGCGGCTGCGGCGCGAGCCGATGGAGCTGTAGTTCGGGTTCGGCTTCGAGCCCGGCTCGACGGCTACGGCTTTCTTCTCGTCTGCGACCGGCAGCTTGGCGATGCGTTCGATGCGCACGCCCGCGTAATTGCCTCGCCGCCAAGCGAGATTGACCCGCAGCACGAAGTCCCGGCCAATGATTCGAATCATGAAGGCGGATGGCAATTCATAGGCCGCCGGCACGCCGAGTTTGGCGCCGGATTTGGAGATATCCTTGACGTTGCAAGGAATCTCGGTGCCGTCGAACAGCCGGATCAGCGCGATCCAGTTCGTCGAAGTCCGTTCCTCTCGCCGCGCGACAAGCGAGGCCTCGACCTGTGCCGCAGCGTCTTCGGTGATGAACTCGAAGGGAAAGTCGGCGACCTGGGGCTGGGAGTCCGGCATGGGTGCCCATGGCATAAGGCTTCTCGGATCGGACGATACCGGCAAAGTGTTGATGCAAAATGTGCATTGCGACAGACTCCCGTCCCCCGCGTGCATCTCGTTGCGCAAAAACTTGGCATTCGTCGAACACGTTTTCGGCACCAAGCGCGCGCAGAGCGTCGCCGATAAAGGCCTGCGCGGCCGAGCCTGAGCCGATATTCAAGAGAAATCGATCTCAATTCTCGTGATCGCAGCCGCACTGCGAAACAAGCCGGCTCTTCTTGCGGTGCAGCATAAATAGTCTGTGACGCAAAGCTCAAACCGGCTTGCAAGACATGAACAACCGATTAACCTGTCGCCATCGTAACGCGTTCGAAGTTTGACCCCTGGCAGGGAGAGGTCCCATGTCCGAGCTCATTCGCGTGAAACCGACCCAGGATGGCACCTACACCGTCTATCGCGGGTCGATGGCCCTGGTCTCAGGCCTGACGAGGCTGCAGGCCGAGCGCTACGAGGCGAGCATCGCCCACCGGCAGCGCCTGTTCCCACCCCTCCTCGGCGCCTGAAGCGCCAGAGAGACGTCTCGAGGGCGCGGCGCCGGTGACGGGGTCCGCGCCCTTCGCATGTCGGCCGAGATGGGTTCGATCAGCCGAGGCCGGTTTCCGAACAGATCCAGGCCACGGTGTCCGGGTCGGCCCCCGAGACCGGGAGATGCAGGATGATCGGGGTCTCGTAGGGATGCCGCCGCTTCAGCTCCGCCGCCAGGGCGTCGGCCAGTCCCTCTCGGCTCTTGAGGATCGCGACGACCTCCGTGCCGCGCTCGACCGCGCCCTTCCAGGCATAGACCGACTGCATTCCCGGAAGAACGTTCACGCAGGCCGCGAGGCGGGCGCGCACGAGCGCCTCCCCGATGTCGAGCGCGGTCGGGGCATCGGGAAAGGTCGTGTAGACGAGGAGCGGTCGCTCCATGCTATGGCTCTCCCTCGGCAGGCCGGCGCCCGTTCGCGGGTGGCCGGTTCGGACCCCGAGTGAGACCGGCTCGGCCTCTTCCCGTCAACAGGGCTGACAGCACGGATGCCGCGTCGCTTCTCACGGATCGCCTTCGTGGCGAGCCCCACGGCCGACGCGCGGGAGGCGGCGGACCTGCTGATGCGCCGCTACGACCATGTCTCGCCCGAAGAGGCGGATGTTGTCGTCGCACTCGGCGGCGACGGCCTGATGTTGCAGGTGCTGCACCGCTTCATGGACGCGCCCAAGCCGATCTACGGCATGAACCGCGGCACGGTCGGCTTCCTGATGAACGAGTTCCGGGAAGAAGGCCTGCTCGAACGGCTGGAGGCGACCAAGCGGTCGACGATCCACCCGATGACGATGATCGCCACCGATACCGAGGGGAACAGCCACACGGCGCGGGCGATCAACGAAGTCTACATGCTGCGCCAGACCCACCAGACCGCGAAGCTGCGGGTCTCGGTGGACGACCATGTGCGCTTGCCCGAACTCATCGCCGACGGCATCCTCGCTGCGACCCCCGCCGGCTCGACCGCTTACAACCTCTCGGTCGGCGGACCGATCCTGCCGCTCAACGCGCATCTCCTGGCGCTGACGCCGATCTCCGCCTTCCGGCCCCGGCGCTGGCGCGGCGCCTTGCTGCCGAACCACGCGCGCATCCGCATCGACGTGATCGACGCCGAACACCGCCCCGTCGCGGCGGTGGCCGACCACACCGAGTTCCGCCGGGTCTGTACGGTGGAGACATGGCTCGACCACGCCACCGATCTCGTGCTGCTGCACGACCCCGGTCACAGCCTGGAAGAGCGCATCCTGCGCGAGCAGTTCGGCTGATTCGCTTCCGAGGCCGACGCCGGATGCCCTTCGAGGGGGTCAGGGTCGGCGTCCGGTCAGAAGTCGCTGGCAAGGCCCTTCACTTCCCAATCCGCGTAGCGGACCGGCTCCAGCCCGCCGCGCCCGAGTCTTTCGGGCCGCTCGGCGATCTTGGCCGCGCGGGCGTCGATCGCTGCCCGCCGCTCGGCCGCTTCCGCCAGCGCGCGCTGCGCCGCCGGGGAAAGCGCGCGCGAGGCCGCGTCCGGCTCCTTGGCATCCGCCTGCGTCATGCCGATCTCCTTCATGGCTTGCATACCTTGCCGACAGATGTGACTGCGTCGGCTCCGGGGCGAGACCCCGCCGATCCCTTTTAGCCCAGAACGGCCCTTTACGCGTGCCACCGCCCCCCAACCGCCGCCCGCCGCCCCCCTTCGACCCGTCGGTCCCCGGCCTCGCGGCGCGCCACGCGGCGCGGGAAGCGGTGGCGACCCTGCTCGGGCCAGCCCGCGGCCTCGCGCTCGAGGACGCACTCGCCCAGGCCGCCCGCGGCGCGGGGCTGGATGCGGGAGAAGCCGCACTCGCCCGGGCAATCGCCACGGCGAGCTTCCGCCGCCTCGGCTTCATTAAGGCAGCGCTCGCCGCCCGCCTGCGGGACGGCTTGCCGGAGGATCGTCCCCACCTCCTCGCCCTGCTGATAACGGGCGCCGCGCAGATCCTCGATCTGGCAGTCGCCGACCACGCCGCCGTCGATCTCTCGGTGCGCCTCGCGAAAGCCGATCCGCAGCTCCAGCACCTCGCGCCCCTCGTCAACGCCGTCCTGCGCCGGATCGTGCGCGAGCGTGACGCGATCCGGGCTCAGGAGAGCGATCCGCTCGCGCGCAACACCCCGGACTGGCTCGCCCGGCGCTGGCAGGCTGCCTACGGTGAGGAGGCGGCGCGTCGGATCGCCGTCGCGCATCTCGACGGCGCGGCCGTCGATCTCACGGTTCCGCACGATCCGGAGATCTGGGCCGAGCGGCTCGGGGGCATCCGGCTCGATCTCGGTTCGGTGCGGCTCGCCGAGGTGCGGCAGGCGGTGGCCGAGCTTCCCGGTTACGCCGAGGGTGCATGGTGGGTGCAGGATGCCGCCGCCGCCCTGCCGGTGCGGCTGCTGGCACCTGTCTCGGGCGAGCGCGTCATCGATCTCTGCGCGGCCCCTGGCGGCAAGACGGCCCAGATCGCCGCCGCAGGTGCGGCGGTGACGGCGGTGGACCGTTCGGCCGTGCGGCTGGAACGCCTCGGTCGGAACCTCGAACGTCTCGGCCTCTCCGCCGAGGTGGTCACCGCCGATGCCCTCGCCTTGCCGGAGGACGCGCCCTTCGATGCGGTGCTGCTCGATGCGCCCTGCTCGGCGACCGGCACGATCCGCCGCCATCCCGATGTCGTCTGGACGAAGAGCGAGGCGGACGTGATCCGCCTGGCCGGCCTTCAGCGCCGCCTGCTCGACAAGGCCGCACGGCTGACGCGCCCCGGTGGGCGCTTGGTCTACTGCACCTGCTCCCTCGAGCCCGAGGAAGGCAGCGCGCAGGTGGCGGCGTTCCTGGACCGCAATCCGGACTTCGAGCGGATCGCGATCACGCCCGATCGGTTGTTCGGCCATGCCGAGCTGATCGACGCCTCGGGCGATCTGCGCACCTTACCCAGTCACGTGGTGGGCAGCACCGGGCGGGCGGGCGGCCTCGACGGGTTCTTCGCGAGCCTTCTGCGGCGGCGCGATTGAACCCGGACCTTTGATACGGTTTCCGCTCGATCCAAGCGGGGACCGGATCAGCAAGCCCGCGCGGCGCCTGAGGACGGTACTCCATCGCGCCAGCGCGATGGGATCCCGCCGAAGCCCAAATCCGCCATCCCGAAAGGATCAGACGGATTTAGTATGATCCTTTGATCCCGGTTTCCCGTGGTCCGGGCGCAGCACACGCGTGCTCACCCGCAATAGGCCCCAATGCCAGCCCCGACCGTGGCGAGACCCGTCACGAGCGAGAGACCGCCAGCCATCTCCATCCGGGCTGTCCAGCCGGGAAAGCGCGGCGCCTGTCCGGCGAGAGCGAGGCCGCAGGTCAGACTGACGAGGCTGAGCAGTGCAATCATTCCTTGTCCCGATCGAGCGACCCACACGGCGCCGGTCCAGCCGTCGTCAACACGGCCTTCCAAGGCGTTAACGCGCCTGCCGCGCTGTCGGGCATCCCCGCTACCCCCGTTCTCCACAGGTTAGCCGATCACCCCGAAAAGACGACGCGTCGACGAAGCAGATCGAGCGCCTAAAGGTTGCATAACCTTTGTTACACAATCCCCGTTAACCAATCGTTCAAGTGGGTAAACAAAGCCTTAGCAAGGCCCATCAGATTGCGTTAAGTTTTTCCTGCACAACGAACTTCCCTCCCGTTTCGGCGGCTCCATGTCTCACGTGTCCAGCTTCTGGGTGCGCTCTCCTCTCATGCTTGCAGGCGCAGCAGGCTTCCTGATTTTCGGAACGGGGGCGGCCAGCGCCCACGTCAAATGGTTTTGTGCGTTCGACGTCGCCGGGCAGCCCCGCGGCCTCGAACAGGTCCTCTGCGCCGACTTCGAGCTTCTCACCGGATTGGCGCTCGGCTGCCTGATGTTCGGCTGCCTGATGGAGGGCACGCCGCTCGGCACCGCGCTCCTCAACGCGCTGGATCGCGTCACTGCCTTCGCTCGGGTCAACAGCGGCCTGATCGTACGGGCGGTGGTCGGCTTCTTCCTCGTCTCACTCTGGAACCTCGGCGGCATCATCCTCACGCCGGAACTGAAGACCGATGTCGCCTGGATCCCGTGGCTCCAGCTCGCCATGGCCGCCGGTCTGCTCTGGAAGCGCACCCTGCCCTTCACCGCCGCCGGCATCGTGTTCCTGTTCGGCTTCGCCGTCTGGAACTACGGCGTCTTCCACCTCGCCGACTATCCGGTGTTCCTCGGCGTCGCCGCCTTCCTCGCCCTGACCGCCCTCGACCGCGACCTGTTCGGCCAGCGCCCGATCGACGTGGTGCGCATCGCCGCCGCGATCACCCTGATGTGGGCCTCGGTCGAGAAGTGGGCCTACCCGCACTGGACCGATCCGCTCATCGCGGCCAAGCCCGCCATGACGATGGGTGCCTCCCCGGAACTCTTCATGCAGGCCGCCGGCATCATCGAGTTCACGCTGGCCTTCGCCCTGATCTGGACGCCCCTGGTGCGCCGCGCCTCGGCGATCATCCTGACGGCGGTCTTCATCTCGGCCATCGTCGAGTTCGGCAAGATCGACGCCATCGGGCACTCGGGCATCATCGCGGTCCTGATCGCCATCGCCGCCGACGACGCCCGGGTCCCCGCCACCCGCCGGGACGTGGTTCTGGCGCCGGTCTACTATGCCAGCGCCCTGATGCTGTTCCTCGGTGTCTACTACTTCGCGCACGAGGCCCTCTTCGGCGACGGCTACGGAATCGGCGCGAGTATGACGGGTATCCCGGTGATCTGATCCGACGCCAAACCCGATCGCGCACGATGCTGGGGCGCCGCCTGGACAAGGGGGCGCCCCGAACCGTTTGGAAGCGCAGCATCCATCAGCGGCAGGGGACGGCAGCCGATCCCAACCGCACGAAAATGGTTTGCGAAAGATTTCCAGTCATCTCGATTCACGTTTCGATAAGTTTAGCCGAGCCGGCGCCCCTCTCATCTCGGCACCAAAGGGGAAAATCGGCGATCAGTTCAAAATGCCGGAAGAAGCATTTCGTTAAATACGCGCCGATGCATTTTCCCTGGACCGTTGCCGTTTAACCCGATGGCAAGCCGCCCCCGCCGAAAGTCGGGTCTCAAGATCGACGCGGCATCGGACGGGATGGCATGAGACATCGTGAACAGACCGACGCGACGGACCGGGATCGCACGGATGGCGTCCGCCTTCTGCCGAAGGCCGCCTCGTTCAGCGACCGCCCTCTCCGTGGGCTCGACTTCGCTTCGCAGGATTGCCTCGGCCTCTCGACCCACCCTGAGATCGTGGCCACCGCCGCCGACACCCTTCGCCGCTTCGGCGTGCGCAGCGTCTGCGCCGCGGCCGAAGCCGGCGATCCCGGTCTCTCGGTGGCTTTGGAGCGCCGGATCGCCGACTTCCTTCAGATGGAGGAGGCTCTGCTCTGCGCGACCGGCCGCGCCGCGGCCCGCGCCGTGATCCGCGGCCTCGTGCACCCAACCGACCACGTGGTGATCGATGCCGCCATCCGGAACGGCCTCCGGGAGAGTGCCGAGGCCGCGACCGCAAACCTTCAGCCGTTCCGCCATCTCGATGCCGGGCATTGCCGCGCCCGGCTTCGGGCCATCCGGACGCGCGACACCGAGAACGGCATCCTCGTCGTGACCGAGAGCCTGTCTCCGCTCGATTCCGGCACGCCGGACCTCGCCGCCCTGCGCACGCTCTGTGACGAGTACGGCGCG
This sequence comes from Methylorubrum extorquens, assembly GCF_024169925.1. Lineage (NCBI taxonomy): Bacteria > Pseudomonadati > Pseudomonadota > Alphaproteobacteria > Hyphomicrobiales > Methylobacteriaceae > Methylorubrum > Methylorubrum extorquens. The sequence continues at coordinate 460,521 of NZ_JALJXF010000001.1, read as the reverse complement.
ACCCTCCTCGTGGACGTAACCCAGGACCTGGGTTGTCTCGGCGAGGACGGGCGCGGCCATCTCGGCCTTCAGGACATGCTGGGCAAGGCCGACCTGGTCATCGGCAGCTTCTCGAAGTGCTTCGCCTCGAACGGCGGCTTCGTCGCCGCCCGCACCCGCGCGGTGACGGCCTGCCTGCGGACCACCGAGGCCGACGCGCAGGCCCTCTCGCCGATCCAGATCGCGGTGATCCTCAAGGCCTTCGCCATCCTCGACGAGGCCGACGGGTGCGAGCGCCGCGCCCGGCTGATGCGCAACGTGTTGAACCTGCGCACGGCCCTGCGCGAGCAGGGGCTCGCGGTCTGCGGCGAGCCCTGCACCAGCGTCTCCGTCGCGATCGGCTCCGGCGAACTCGCTCGCCTGGCCGCACCGCACCTGATCGAACTCGGCCTGCTGGTCGATCTCACCGCGTCGGACGAGACCAGCCGCCTGCGGATGCACGTCACCGCCGAGCATTCCGACGCGGAGATCGAACGGGCCGCCATCGGGGTCGCCGCGGCGCTGGACCGGGCACGCGCCGATCTCGCAGAGCGTTCGCGCCGGCCGAGCCTACGCGTCGCCGCTTAAGTCTCGGCACCGGGAGCGCCGTCCCCTGGAAGCCGGCGATCGAGGCTTCGAGAGGTATGCCTCAGAGAATCATTCCGCGAGCGTCGGCCTCACTCTCGACGGCGTCGAGCAGCGCACGGGACGCGATCAAGCGGCGATCGATCATCGGGTCGGTAAGCCGGTCGATCCAGAGCGGCCATGTCGCCCGCGCCTCCACGGTGCGACCTTCGAGGTCGCTGCGGACGGCCCGCAGATAGGGCGCCGCGCCGGGACCGAGCCGATCGAGTGTGACACACAGGTCGCGTCGGAACTCGTGAGAGATCCGGGCGAGCCCGGCATGGGCGGTCTCATAGGCACCGATCAGGGCATGCGCGTGCCCGACCGCCTCCTGGGGATGCATCGTGCGGAACATGGCGTGTGTCTCGCAGGGCCCATCCAAGCGAGGGCCTCTCGATCAATGCGCGGAAATGAACCCGGTTCTGATCGCAATATCGATAATGTTCGAGGGTGCAGGCCAAGCTCGGCCGTGATCGCCGGCCTGAATCCCTGGTCGATCTTGGCTTTTCCGTCGCTCTGATCTTGTGCAGCGCATTGTTGACACCCGCCGCACGTGATGCGACTGCGCCGCACCTTAAACGGGGTTCCCGACGATCCCCGTACTGCCGGTCCCGCTTGGTGACTGCGACGGTACGGCGTGACATCGGACGGGACACCGATCCGCCGGTGCATCCGTTCCGGCGCCGAGGCGACAGGACGACATGACGCGAGCGTTCATTTTTCCGGGACAGGGCAGCCAAGCCGTCGGCATGGGCAAGGCGCTGAGCGAAGCGTTCCCGGCCGCCCGGCAGGTCTTCGAGGAAGTGGATGCCGCGCTCGGCCAGAATCTCTCGCGCCTGATGTTCGAGGGACCGTCCGAAGAGCTGACGCTGACGGCCAACGCTCAGCCCGCGCTGATGGCGACGAGCTTGGCCGTGCTGCGCACGCTGGAGGCCGAGCGCGGTCTCGATCTGGCGCGCGATGCGGCCTTCGTCGCCGGTCATTCTCTCGGTGAATACGCGGCGCTCGCTGCCGCCGGCACCTTCTCGATTTCCGATACGGCCCGCCTGCTGCGGATTCGCGGCGAGGCGATGCAGCGGGCGGTCGCGCCGGGCATCGGTGCCATGGCCGCCCTGCTCGGACCCGATCTCGCCACCGCACGCGACATCGCCGGCGAGGCGGCGCAGGGCTTGGTCTGCGATGTCGCCAACGACAACGGCGCGGGGCAGGTCGTGCTCTCCGGCCACCGGGAGGCGGTGGAGCGGGCGATGGCGTTGGCCCAGAGCCGCGGCGTGCGCCGCGCGGTGCTCCTCAACGTCTCCGCCCCGTTCCATTGCGCGCTGATGGCGCCCGCCGCCGAAGCGATGCGCCGGGCGCTGGCCGAGGTATCGATGCACGCCCCCGTCGTGCCGGTCTATGCCAACGTCACGGCCGGCCCGCTCACCGAGCCGGACGCGATCCGCAATGCGCTGATCACCCAGGTCACCGGCACCGTACGCTGGAGCGAGAGCATCGCGGCCATGGCCGAGGCGGGCGTCGACCGCTTCTTCGAACTCGGCAGCGGCAAGGTGCTGACCGGCCTCGTCAAGCGGATTACGCCGAGCGCGACCACGAGTGCGGTCGGCACCCCCGACGACGTCGCCGCCTACGCCTGAGTGTCTCTCTCGGAACCCCCGCCGCACCATCGTACCCGGAGGGGCGACGATCGGTGATCGGGCGTTCTATGAGGCACTCCGAATTTCCACGACGACCAGAAGAGCCGCCACCATGTTCGACCTCACCGGCCGGAAGGCCCTCGTCACCGGCGCAACCGGCGGGCTCGGCGGGGCGATCGCCCGGGCGCTGCACGCGCAGGGCGCCCACGTCGCGCTGTCCGGCACCCGCCGTGCGGTGCTCGACGAGCTGGCGGCGGAACTCGGCGGCGAGCGCGTCGCGGTGGTCGAAGCCAACCTCGCCGACAAGGAGGCGGTGGAAGCCCTGCTTCCTGCCGCCGAATCGGCCCTCGGCGGCCTCGACATCCTGATCAACAATGCCGGCATCACCCGCGACAACCTCTTCATGCGGATGAAGGACGAGGAATGGGAGGCGGTGCTCAACGTCAACCTCACCGCCGCCTTCCGGCTGTCGCGCGCCGCGCTCAGGGGGATGATGAAGCGCCGTCACGGCCGCATCATCGGCATCGGTTCGGTCGTCGGCGCCACCGGTAATCCGGGCCAGGGCAACTACGCCGCGGCCAAGGCAGGTCTTGTGGGCATGACCAAGGCGCTCGCAGCCGAGGTCGCGACACGCGGGATCACGGTGAACTGCATTGCGCCCGGCTTCATCAGCTCGGCGATGACCGATGCGCTGAACGAGAAGCAACGCGAGACGATTCTCACCCGCGTGCCCGCCGGACGACTCGGCACGGGCGCCGAAATCGGTGCCGCCGCAGTCTATCTCGCCTCGGAAGAAGCGGGTTACGTGACGGGCCAAACGCTGCACGTCAATGGCGGCATGGCGATGTACTGAGAATGTCCACAAAGAGGTGTTCCAACCGGAAAACCACGGCGATGAACGCTTTCTGAACCGCCACTCGCCAGAGCGGAAACCCTGTGTTAACACCCGGCTCAGCCGTGCAGGGGAGTTGACGGTTCAGCGGGTTGCGGCTTTTTCCAAACCACGCGCGATCGAACACCGGCCGTCCAGAACAAGCCCCGAAGTGGGTGAGGCGGCCACGGCGCTTTCGTCAGAAGCACACACCATCACGATCGAGAAGACGAGGACCAACAACGATGAGCGATATCGCCGAGCGCGTGAAGAAGATCGTCGTCGAGCACCTGGGCGTCGAGCCTGAGAAGGTCACCGAGGCCTCCAACTTCATCGACGATCTCGGCGCCGACAGCCTCGACACCGTCGAGCTGGTGATGGCGTTCGAGGAGGAGTTCAACGTCGAGATTCCGGACGACGCGGCCGAGACCATTCAGACGGTCGGTGACGCGATCAAGTTCCTGGAAAAGAACTCCGCCTGAGGCGGTGGGCTCGTGCGGGCGGGGTCGATGAGGCCCCGCGCGCCGTCACGTTTTGAACCAAGCGCCCTGCGGGACGGAACGGTCCTTCAGGGCAAAAGCGTCCTTTAGGGACTCAGCGGGTCGGTTGGGATCGGGCTATGCGGCGGGTGGTGATCACGGGGCTGGGGATGGTTTCGCCGCTGGGTGGCAGCGTCGAGCATACCTGGAGCCGCCTCATCGCCGGCGACAGCGGCGCCTCCGCGGTCACCGCGTTCCAGACCGACGACCTCGCGTGCCGGATCGCCTGCACGCTGCCCTTCGGCGACGGCTCCAACGGCACCTTCAATCCCGATCTGTGGATGGAGGCCAAGGAGCAGCGCAAGGTCGATCCTTTCATCGTCTATGCCATGGCCGCGGCCGGCCAAGCGCTCGACGATGCCGACTGGCACCCGAAATCCGACGCGGATCAGGAGGCCAGCGGCGTCCTGATCGGTTCGGGCATCGGCGGCATCGGCACGATCTACGACGCCTCCGTGACCCTCCACGAGAAGGGTCCGCGGCGCATCTCGCCCTTCTTCATTCCCGGCCGAATCATCAACCTCGCCTCGGGGCAGGTTTCGATCCAGCACGGGCTGAAGGGCCCGAATCACGCGGTCGTCACCGCCTGCTCCACCGGCGCACACGCCATCGGCGACGCCTCGCGGCTGATCGCGCTGGGCGACGCCGACGTGATGGTGGCCGGCGGCACCGAGGCGCCGGTCAACCGGCTGTCGCTGGCGGGCTTCGCCGCCTGCCGCGCGCTCTCGACCGGCTTTAACGACGATCCGACCAAGGCCTCCCGGCCCTACGACCGCGACCGCGACGGCTTCGTCATGGGCGAAGGCGCGGGCATCGTCGTGCTGGAGGAGTACGAGCACGCCAAGGCGCGCGGCGCCAAGATCTACGCCGAGGTGATCGGCTACGGCCTGTCGGGGGACGCCTACCACATCACCTCGCCGGCCCCGGACGGCGACGGCGGCTACCGCTGCATGAAGGCGGCGGTGAAGCGGGCCGGGATCGATCCGTCCGAGATCGACTACATCAACGCGCACGGCACCTCGACGCCGCTCGGCGACGAGTTGGAGTTGAAGGCGGTGGAGCGTCTGCTCGGTGATGCCGCCGCCAAGGCGTCGATGTCGTCCACCAAGTCGGCCATCGGCCACCTGCTCGGCGCGGCCGGGGCGGTGGAGGCGATCTTCTCCGTGCTCGCCATCCGCGACGGCGTGATGCCGCCGACGCTGAACCTCGACAATCCGTCGGTCGAGACCGCGATCGACCTCATCCCGCACGAGGCCAAGCGCAAGCGCGTCGATACGGTGCTCTCGAACTCGTTCGGCTTCGGCGGCACCAATGCCTCGCTGCTGATGCGCCGGGTCGCATGACGGCGACCATGGCCGCTTTCGCCTGAAGGCGCGCCGGGTGCGGCGGCTCTGCCGCAGACAACGCCATTTCGCCACAAAACTGCTTACACTGCCTCACAAAACGCCCGGTCCACGAGCGAGCGTTTCGTGAGAGACACTCGAGGTTCGGCCCTCGGGTCGAGCGACCGGCGCGGAACGCCTTGGGCGGACCTTCACGCCGGGCCACAGCAGGATTCCGGATGTTTCGCAGACGACAAGAGCCGCCGTCTCCGCCGCCCGCTTCCGAGGAGCCGTCGCTGCCGAACCGGCCGTCGCCGCGCAGCCCGAGCGAGGCCATCAAGCCCACCGTCGCCCCGCCCCCGCCCGAGAAGCCCGAGCGCCGCCGCGGCGGCCTTCTCGCCACCATCAGCGGGTTCCTCACCCTCGGCGTCGTCCTCGCGCTCGGCGCCCTGATCGGCCTGACCCTGCTCAATCGCCAGACCTCCGAACCGGGGCCGCTCTCCGCCGACAAGGTCGTGGTGATTCCCAGCCGCAGTGGAACCTCGGAGATTGCCAGCATCCTCGCCCGTGAAGGCGTGATCGAGCATCCGAGCCTGTTCGAGATGTCCGCCCGATTCGGAGGCAAGGGGCCGCTCAAGCATGGCGAGTACATGTTCAAGGCCCATGCGAGCGTGAAGGACACGATCGAGACGCTGACCAACGGGCGTCAGGTCCAGCACGCCATCACCTTCCCCGAGGGACTGACCTCGGAGCAGATCGTGGCTCGGCTCGGGGAGAACGACATCCTTTCGGGCGAGATCGCCGAGACGCCGCCCGAGGGCTCGCTTCTCCCCGATACCTACAAGTTCGAGCGCGGCGCCACCCGCCAGCAGATCCTCAACCTGATGCGCGCCAAGCAGCGCGAGGTGCTGAACCAGATCTGGCAGCGCCGCAGCCCCGAAGTGCCGGTCAAGACGCCGGCCGAGATGGTGACGCTGGCCTCCATCGTCGAGAAGGAGACCGGCCGGGCCGACGAGCGCCCGCGGGTCGCGGGCGTCTTCGTCAACCGGCTGCAGAAGCGCATGAAGCTGCAATCCGATCCGACCATCGTCTACGGTCTCGTCGGCGGGCGCGGCACCCTCGGGCGCGGCATCATGCGCTCGGAGATCGAGCGGGCGACCCCCTACAACACCTACGTGATCGAGGGGCTGCCGCCCGGCCCGATCGCCAATCCCGGTCGCGCGGCTCTGGAAGCGGTCGCCAACCCGTCGCGCACGAAGGATCTCTTCTTCGTCGCAGACGGCACCGGCGGCCACGCCTTCGCCGACACGCTGGAGGGTCACCAGCGCAATGTCACCCGCTGGCGGCAGGTCGAGCGCTCCCGCCAGCAATCGCAGCCGGCGGATCCGGGCGCGGTCGACAAGGTCGATCCGAACACCGCCGAGCCCAATGCCGCGCAGCCCGGCGCCGCTCCCGGCCGCGCCTCGGCCTACGCGCCGGGCTCGAACTCGGCATTCGCGCTCGACGGTGCCACCGATGGCGGCGCGGGCGGCCCGCGCCCGAAGGCCTTCGACGCCTCCGAGGGGACCCGCCTCGATCCCCTGCGCAACAAGAGCTACGACCTCGGCTCGCCCAAGACGGTGCCGGCACTCCGCAACCCCTAACGGCAACGGCGGCGTGTACCGGGCGCCGCTCATGGGTCGCGCGCCGCTTCGACGGATCGGCTGCGAAGGCGGCCGCGACCAAGGCGCCGCGCGGATCCCCGCCGGCGCATCCTCCACGACGAGGCGCCGGGCCGGCGGCACGTTCACGGCCTTGGCGGCGAGCTGAAACAGGGCCGGGTCAGGCTTGCCGCGCGGGACGTCGCGCCCGCCCACGTCCGCTTCGAACAGCGACAGCAGCGTACGCTCGTCGGGCAGGATTACACGGGCCAGCATCGCGTCGGCGTTCTGCGAGGACGAGGCGAGCACGGTGTGCAGCCCGGTATCCCGCAGCGCGATTGCGAGGCGAATTGCATCCGGAAAGGCTTTGAAGCGATCCTCGGCGATGAGGCGGTCATCACCGCCTGCTTCTTCTCGGCTAACGCAGCGGCATGGGCAACCGCGGCAAGGAGCTGGTTGGCAAGGGTCTACATGACCAAGCAGATCTTCGACCAGCGCAAGGCCAAGGCGGAGGCGGCCAAGGCGGCGCTCGACGCCGCCAAGGCGCGGGAGAGCGAGGTGGTGCTGAACGAACTCGACCAGTTCCACCTCGCCATCGAGGCGATCGATCGGGTGCCGGGGCTGGTGACGCGGGCGGCAAGAGCCAAGCAGGCGTTCCGAGACCGCCTAACCGCGCACAAGCTCTGCATCCGCGAACACGGCGAGGACATGCCCGAGATCCAGGGCTGGAGGTGGCCCTGCGAGATGCGCGACGAAAGCGGAGATCCGCACTGAGCCGGCGCCGATCGCTCCGGGCTTGCGTCGATGCGCCCTGCCGGGTCTACCCGGTTCTCGTCAGCAGACGGCGCCGTACGGCACGACGCGGGCAATGGTGCGGGGACGGGTGCGAGGACACATGGACACGCAACAGGCTGGCCGCGTGCTCGTTGCCGGGGGCGGCATCGCCGGTCTCGCCGTCAGGCGCGCCCTGCACCAGCGGGGCATCCCCTCGCTCACGCTGGAACGGCGCGGCGAGCAGGCGGATGCGGGACTGGCGATCAATCTGCCCGGCAATGCGGTGCGCGCGCTGAGCCAGTTCGGCTTGCTGGATTTACTCCGCGCGGTCGGCGCGCCGGTGCGGCGTCGCGAATACCGCACCGAGCGCGGACGCCTTCTCTTCGCCGTGGACGAGACCGCGTTCTGGGGCACGGAAGCGGGGCCGCATTGCTTGCGCCGCGCCGACCTGCTGCGCCTGTTGCAGGACGATCTTGCACCGGACGACATCCGCCGGGGCATCGCGATCGCCACCGTTCGGCAGGATCCGCAGGGCGTGACGGCCGAACTCGCCGATGGCTCGACGGAAAAGGGCGGGTTGCTCGTGGGGGCGGACGGCGTTCACTCGGCGGTCCGCCGCAGCCTGTTTGGGGAACAGGCCCTCGGGGCGGCGATGCTGGCGAGCCAGAGCTGGCGTTTCATGACGCCCAATCCTGGCGTCGAAGCCTGGACGCTATGGGCCGGGGCCGGGGCCTTGTTTCTGCTCATACCGGTCGATCGCGGCGAAGCCTATGGCTGGGCCTCGGTGAGCGCAGGACGGGAGCGTGGCTCTGACCCGGCCGCGATCCGCGGCGCGTTCGCGCCCTTTCCCCGTGTGGTGCGCGACACGCTCGATGCGGTCCTGTCGCGAGCGGATGCGGTCTATCACTCGCCGCTCGAAGAGGTTCGCATCCCGACATGGACCCGCGACCGCGTCGTCCTGCTGGGCGATGCGGCGCACGCCACCGCACCGGTCTGGGCCCAAGGTGCTGCGCTCGCGCTGGAGGATGCCCAGGTTCTGGCCCGCCTGCTGGCGGAACGCACGGATTGGAATCACGTCGGGCCGGACTTTGAACGGCTACGGCGCCCCCGCGTCGCGCATGTCCAGAGCATGACCGACCGTCTGTCGCGCACGGCGCGGCTGCCGGACTGGGCGAGGAACGTCCTGCTGCCCGTCATCGGCCCGCGCAGCTACCACGCCACCTATGGCCCGCTCCGTACGCCGACGGGCTGAGGCCGATCGCAGCAAAGCCGCAGCGATGCGTACCAACAGGGGCAGAACGGCTTCGGCGACGGATCGGGGAAGGAAGTTGGAGCGGGTACCGGGAATCGAACCCGGGTATTCAGCTTGGAAGGCTGCTGCTCTACCATTGAGCTACACCCGCCGATGGCATCTCAGGCAGACGACCGGCTTGCCGGCACGCCTCCGCTGGAGCGGCATCGTGTTGGGGGCGATAGCATGACCCGGCGGCTTTGAGAAGCGCGGACACCGTCCCGATGCCGTCTCACGGATGCGTCAACCGATCCGGTCTGCGGCGCAGTTGCCTGCCCCTGCCGATGCGTCGATGTCGCCCCCCGCTTCCACGCCCGCGACCATCGGGCGACGGGCGATCTCGCCCCGGAAACGCGGTCCGAGGCACCGGGGAGTCCGGTGCCGCGATTGTCTACGGCTCAGGAGAGACGGGCTTTGTGCCCGTTCTATTGCAGCAGTGCCGGTTGGCGTCCTGCCAATCACATGCCGCCGAGCAGTACGTTCATCGAGCCGACGACGGTCATCACGAGGCAGCAGGCGAACACGGCGATCATGGCGTAGGAGACGGGCTTCAGTTGCATGCTCAATCAACTCCTTGCGGTCGGTGGCTCCGATCGGCGGCGTCGGCCCCGCGTGGTCGCGGTATGGCCAAAGGCCGGCTGGCGGAGGGAGAGGCAGAAACCGGGCCATTGAGGTCCAGTCATTCCATCAACGACAGAAACGCTCAGTCATTCCGTCGAGGGAGCAAGAAAAATGCGCCGAGACGATGAAGTGCACCGTGACTCGCGAAGACGTGAGGCCGTCATGGCCAATATTGTCGTTAAAATTCCATTTGGAATGGCAACGTGCACGATATCACATTCTCGCGGCGCCAGCGCTCGGCGCTTTAGGCTCAGCAGCGCGTGCCGCCGGACGTCTGACCATATTGCTTGACCGGGAAGTTCTGCTGGTTCGCATTGCCCTCGGCCGCCGAGCTCATCGGGCAGGCGGTGTGCGCAGCGCTGTCGTGGACACCGAGCGAACCCGTGACCGATACGTCGGAGGGGGTGGTCGGGCGAGCGTTCGGGTCAAAGGCCATCACGGAAGAGGCCGGAGCGGTAACGCCGATGATGACGGCGGCAACGACGGCGGCAACGCGGGTCTTCATGTGATGTTCACTTTCTTTCGTTCGACGCCTTCTCTTGAAAGCGCGATCTTTTCCTCTGGTTTTACTGATATAGGCGATCGAACTCCTGCATGAGGTGCCGAGGCACACGCACCGTCAGGGATTAAACCCGGACCGTGGTTTGCCCCTCAGCCCACGCCACGAGACAGGCTGCGCCACACTGCGGACGTGCTTCGACGAGACCGCGCCCGGCCTCGCTCAAAGAAGCGCGCCGTGCGTCCTGTCGTCCGTGAACGCGGCGTGTCAGCGCCGGTTCGGCAGGCGGGGATTGGTCTCGGCCGGGCCGGGAAGCGCCCTGCGTTCGAGACCCTTGTGGAGATGGACCATCAGCGCCACGCCGAAGAGCGGCGTCACGAGGTTGACGATCGGCACGATCATCAGGCCTGCGAGCAGGCAGCCGGCGGCGATCACCGTGAAGCCGTGATGCTCGCGCATCGCCCGCGCCTCCGGCAGGGAGCGGAAACGGCCGGCGGCCAGCTCGAAATACTCGCGGCCGAGGAGGTAGGCGTTGGCGCCGAAGAAAGCGAAGAGGTTCACCCCCGGCACGAAGACGAGGATCAACGCCACGAGGTTCACGAGCAGGGCGAGGCCGGCGAAGCGAACCACCGAGCCGAGCGCCTGCCCCCACGGGAGGGCACGCCCCGGGGCGTCGGCGGGAAAATCGCTGTGCTCGACCACTTCGGCGACGTCGTCGAGGAAGAAGCCGGCCACGAGGATCGACACCGCGGGCATGATGTAGGCCAGAGCCACGAACAGCCCGGCACCGGCCAGGAAGAAGGCCATGGTGTCGAGGAACGGGTAGTCGGCCGAGATGTGGTGGCTCGCCTGAAAGGCCTGGATCAGGCGGGTCAGGCCGAACCACACGGCGACCAGAAGCCCGATCGTGAGCGCCAGCGATTTGAACAGGATGCCGCGCAGGGCGGGGGAGAATACCTGCCGCATGGCGGCGGCAGCGGCCTTGATGAGCATCCCGCCCTTCGATCCTCTCGATGATCCGCACCCACCCAAGGCAGGTTCTCGCCACTCCGCGGGGATGGCGCAAGCCCCACCTTTGCGGAAACCCTGACGAAGCGCGGCTCCTGAGCGCGGTTGAAGCGTTGCCCGCAAAGACAGTTAGCCCACCAAGGCATCCGCCGGAGACCCGCCCATGGCCCGCCCTGCCCTCGCCCGTCTCGTTCTGCTCGGTTCCCTGCTCGCCGCCGCTCCCGCCACCCTGCCTGCCGCCGCCCACGAGGTCGGGGCCTGGGCGGGAGCCAGCTCCGCCCCGGCGGAGCGCTCCGAAGTCGCGGTCGCGGCGCTCGACGGCAAGGCCTACGTCATCGGCGATTACAACGGCGCGACCGAACTGCTGATCTACGATCTCGCCGCCGACCGCTGGAGCAAGGGCGCGCCCTTCCCCTACCCCGTCCACCACACCATGGCCGCCGAACAGGGCGGGCGGATCTACGTGTTCGGCGGCTACGTCAACGGTTGGGAGGCGACCGACAAGGTTTGGGCGTACGATCCGAAGGCGAATGTCTGGGAGGCCCGCGCGCCGATGCCGACCGCACGGGCCGCGGGCGGGGCGGCACCGCTCGGCGACAAGATCCATGTGGTCGGCGGCAGCGGGTCGGGACGCGGCAACGTCCGCTCCCACGAGGCCTACGATCCGGCGAGTAACACGTGGAGCAGCGCCGCCGATCTGCCGACACCCCGCGACCATCTGGCGGTTCAGACGGTGGAGGGTCGCCTCGTCGCCAGCGGAGGCCGGATCGACGGCGATTCGAGCAAGAACCTCTCGGCCAATCAGGTCTACGATCCGGCGCGTGACGCCTGGAGCGAGGCGGCGCCCCTGCCGACCGCGCGCAGCGGTGTCGCCTCGGCCGTGCTCGGCCGCGAGGTCTTCGTCATTGGCGGCGAGTCGAACCGCAAGACCTATGACGAGGTCGAGGCGTTCGATCTGCCGGGCAATCTCTGGCGCGCCCTGGCCCGGCTTCCCACCGCCCGCCACGGCTTCGGCGCGGTGACCTACAAGGGCCGCATCTTCACCCTCACCGGAAGCCCGCGGCCGGGCGGCGACCGATCCGGAACGGTCGAGGTACTCGATCCGAACGGCGCCGCGCCGGCCCGCTGAGCGACTGCAGGCCGCCGCAGGCGCTTGTTGCGGCCGCAACCGCTTGCCGCGGCCGGGTGAGCGGACGAGATGAGGGCCGCCGCCCTTCCGGATCCGCGTCGAGACCATGCGCCCTCCCGCCGAGCACGCCCGCTTCCGCCCGACCGTCGCGCCCCGCGTCTCGCCGGTTCCGGCCGCGCCCGACGTGATCGTGATCGGCGCGGGCGCCGCCGGGATCGCGTCGGCCCGGCGGCTGATCGCGCGCGGCCTGTCGGTGGCGGTTCTCGAGGCACGCGACCGGGTCGGCGGGCGCGCGGTGACGACGCGGCTGCGTGGCCACGCGATCGATCTCGGGGCGCACTGGCTGCATGCCGGGCCGATCAACCCCCTCGTCGCCCTGGCCCGGACCCGCGGCGAGCCGCTGCGGCGGGCCGCGCAGGAACAGCATCTCTGGATCGGCCAGCGTCCGGCGCGTGCGGCTGAGGAAGCCGCTTTCTCCCGCGCCTTCGACGTCGCCGACCGGGCGATCACGGGCGCAGCCTCCCGCTCGCAGGACGGTCCGGCCTCCGGCGCCCTGCCCTGCCATCTCGGACCCTGGCGCCAGCGCATCGCCGGCGTTCACGCGCTGGTCTCGGGACGACCGCTCGAGGAGGTGTCGCTGCACGACTGGCCGAGCATGGAATACGGCGACAACTTCTTCATCGCGGGCGGCTACGGCGCCTATCTGGCGCGGCTGGCGCTTGGACTGCCGATCCGGCTCGGATGCCCCGTGGCCGGCCTCGACTGGTCGGGGCCGAGCGTGCGCGTAGAACTCGCCGACGGTGGGCGGCTCGCCGCGCGGGCCGTCATCGTCACGGCCCCGATGCCCGTGCTGCAGGCGGCCTTCCGCTTCGATCCGCCGCTGCCCGAACGGACGCGCACGGCCATCGACGGCTTCCTGTCGGGCATCTACGAGCACGTCGTCCTGCACTGGCCCTCGGCGCCGTTCCGCGGCCGCGACCGGCTCGCCAGCGTGGTCGGCGGACGCCACAAGCCGCCGGGGATGCTGACCCGGATCGACGACACGCCGTTCCACTACCTCGAACTGGACACGGCCCTCGCCCGCGTCCTCGACGCCGCCGGGGCCGGCCCTGATGGCGCGCGCCGCCTCGCCCGCGCGGTTCTGGCCGAACATTTCGGCCGCGCGGCCCTCGCCGACCTCGCGATCCCGGCCGTGACCGCTTGGCGGCACGATCCCTGGTCGCGGGGCTCCTGGGCCGTGGTTCCCCCCGGACACGCGGCGGCCCGGACGACGCTCCAGGAGCCGGTCGGCGAACGGATCTGGTTTGCCGGCGAGGCGAACTCCCGTGCGCAATGGGGCACGGCGGGTGGCGCCTACGAGGAAGGGCAACGCGCGGCCGATCGCGTCGCCGACACCCTCGCCGATGATCGTGCCCTGCTACGCGCGAGCGCCTGAGCGCTCCCGCACTTGCATCCCCCATTCGGATGGGCGAACCGCCGCTGCGACGAACGCGCATGAGCGCCCGCGGGAGCGAGGGCCGGCCGAACGTCGGGGGGACGCGATGAATTGGGTCGAAGCCATCGGCTATCTCGGGACGGCGCTCACCGTCGCCTCCTCGGCGATGGGAACGATGATCCCGCTGCGGATCGTGGCGTTGTGCGCGAGCTGCGCCGTCATCACCTACGGCTACTTGATCGGCAGCGTGCCGGTGATGCTCACCGAGGCGATCCAGATCCCGTTCAACGCATGGCGGCTCTACGAGATGGTCCGCCTCGTGCGCGAGACCGAGCGGGCGGCCTCCGGAGACCTCTCCCTCGACTGGCTGAAATCCTTCGGCACCTCGCGCCGCTTCAGGGCCGGCGAAGTTCTGTTCCTGAAGGGCGACCCGGCCCACGAAATGTACCTGATCGAGAGCGGGCGCTTCCGCATCGCCGAGCACGGCCTCGATATCCGGCCGGGCCAGATCGTCGGTGAACTCGGCATGCTCTCACCCGGCAATCGCCGCACCGGCTCGCTCGCCTGCGTCGAGGCCGGAACCGCGCGCTGCCTGTCCTATTCCGAGGTCAAGCAGCTCTACTATCAGAATCCGGAATTCGGCTTCTTCTTCCTGAAGCTGACCAGCGAGCGTCTGTTCCAAAGCACGGCCGAGGTGACGGGCGTCCAACGCACCGCGCCGGCCGGCAGCGACGTGCTGTGATCGTCAGTCGGTCTGCCGCATGAAGCCGTCGGGCGTACCCCTTCCGGCTTCGACGAACTGGATGTCGCGCGGCCCGCGCCGGGGCGTGTCGACGGAGAGGAACACCACCGGCTCCTCCAGGATCTCCGGCACGGAATGCACCACCCCGCGCTTGAAGAACACGAGCATGCCCGGCCCGACCTCGACCGGCACCGCGTCGCCGAACTGCATCCGGCAGCGGCCGGAGAGGGCGTAGAGATACTCGTCGCAGGTCGTGTGGTAGTGCGGCGGCGTCGGCCGGTAGACTCGGAAGACGCGGGCGCTGGCCGTCTCGTCGTCGGTAAAGCGGTGGTCGGCCACCATGGTCGCCGCGGTTTCGGGAAGGCGGCGCACGCCCGCGGCCACGTCGAACACCGCGTGGCCGGCTGATCCCCGCTCGTCCATTCTGCGCTGCTCCCGTTTCGTCCTACGACGATTATGCCTACGCGGGTGGCCGGTGCACAGGGGCTCGCGGCCCACGCGTTTCATCAACCGGGCGAAAATGTTAGGGATGGGGTATCGTCCTTGGCGGTGATCGCCGGCTTTCGGGACGACGCGAAGTTTTCGCAGCGCCGCACGGTTTGCGGCCCGGACATTGATGGCCCGGAGATGATGCGCGGATACGAGGGAAACGCCCAGGTCATGGCGGATGTCGCTACCGTGATCGATCAGGCGCGGCGTGAAGGTCGCGACCTCGCGACGGCTCTGCGAATTGCCCGGGTGACGCTCGCCTATGTCAGCGGCCCCGAGCCCGAGCCCGATCAGGCTCGCGCGCTGGAAGCGCTCGACCAGCAGATCCGCGCGCTCTCGGACTGAGCCTGCCTCAGGAACTTCCCGATCATACCGCTTCCGGTCGACGGGTCCGGTCTGGTTCCCCGGGTACGGATCCGCTTCGTCGCTTCCAACTCGTCACTGTCCCTGCGAGAGGAAGCCGTGGCAATCCAGGGCTCCGCTCGATCCGGAGGGGGCCTACCCTGGATCGCTTCGGCTTCGCCGCGTGATGATGGCGGGGAGCAAAACCCGACGCGATCGACCGGGAACCGTATCAGCGGCCATCTTGGCTCCGGGCACGACGGCAGCGGAGTTTCTCGCAAGGCGCCGAGTCGCGACACGCGCCGCTTGTATTGCGGGACGCGCATCGATCCGTCAGCCGCAGTTGCTCATCCCGCGGCCTGCACGATCAGCGTCACGGCTCCGAACAGCAGCACGGCGAGCACCGCCACGCCCATCAGGATGAGGGCCGCCCGCGATTCGCGTAGCTCGTGATTCTCCATGGGCCGAGCTTAGGGGATGCAACGCGCGGCGCATAGCGCGGCGGTGACGCCTCAAGAGCGCCGGGTGTGCCGACATGGCCCCAGGATCACGATGTCCTCCGGGCACACACCGCGATCCATCCGCGTCGCGTCCCGCTGCAGGCTACCGTGCAGGGGCTGCACCGCCCAGCGGCCGTACCAGTCGCGGGAGGGCGAGAACCGGGCTGCCTCCGACGATGGGCCGACGAGCGCGAACGGCGTACCGGCGAAGCGTGCCTCGCCGGACCCGTCCGCGAGCAATCCGAACAGGATCGGCTGCACGTCGCGGTCCGAGGGGCTCTTCGCGAGGGTGGGCAACGGCATTTCCAAAAGCTTTCTCGAGGTCTGATCGAAGCGTCCGAAATCGGGACGGTCATTCGCAGCGCTGCAAATCCGAAGCCCGGCGCGATGGTCCCGCGGCGGCACGCTCGGTCGAGACGGTGGGGGCGGTGCAACGCTGGTTCGTCACTTGCCACGGCCGGGGCGGAATCACCCGACACGGCACCGATTGTTTCGCGATGGCACGCCGTCACAAGCAACGCGGCACGGCGGGCATCCCTTTCGAGACCGAAACACCAACGCGATGAGAAGAAGTCCCGCGATGAAGAGCGCTTTCGAAACCGTCCTGCGCCCGTTCAAGCTGCGCTTCGCGGCCCTCGGACTTCTCGGCGCCTTAGGTGTCACGGTGACATGGTGGTTCATCATCGCCCGCGGCGTCTGGCTGGCGGTCGAATGGGCCTCGGCCTGACGACGGCATCATCCTCGAAAACGTTCTTTCAAAAGAACGTCACGTGATAGAACTTCTCTCTACCTTATCAGCTCAAAGAAGAAGTTTTATCTTATTCCGTCTGAGAATGGCGCCAGCATCGGACTTTGTGTGGCGCTCCGAACGTAGCCCCGAGCTTGACATCGTTCTTTAAAACGAACACTCCGTCAGCATAGACGGGCTGACGGCCTGCACTGTGGAGGCGAGACGACGTGTTCGACGGATATCCGATCAAGCCCGGCGCGGCACCCTATCGGCGCGCGGTCCTTCTCGGTCTCGCCATGGCCGCCTGCCTTGCATCCGCCGGGAGCGCCCAGGCGCAGAGCGAGATCCTCAACGTCTCCTACGACCCGACGCGTGAACTCTACCGAGAGATCAACGCGGCCTTCGCCGAGGAGTGGAAGGCCAAGACCGGTGAGGCGATCACCGTGCGCGCCGCCCATGGGGGATCGGGCGCGCAGGCTCGCACGGTCATCGACGGCATCCCGGCGGATGTCGTGACCCTCGGCATCCCCTCCGATATCGACGCCATCGCCAAGCTCTCGAAAAAGATCCCGGCGGATTGGCGCACCAAGCTTCCGAACGAAGGCCTGCCCTACACCTCGACCGTCGTGTTCCTCGTCCGCAAGGGCAACCCGAAGGGCGTGAAGGATTGGGACGACCTGGCCAAGCCGGACGTGAAGGTCATCACCCCGAACCCGAAGACGTCGGCGGGCGGGCGCTGGAACTTCCTCGCAGCCTGGGGCTACGCCTACGAGCGGGATGGCCGGGACAAGGAGAAGGCCAATACCTTCGTCGGCTCGCTCTACAAGAACGTGCCGGTGCTCGACACCGGCGCCCGCGGCTCGACGGTCACCTTCGCTCAGCGGGGCCTCGGCGACGTGCTGCCGACCTGGGAGAACGAGGCCTTCCTCGTGCTGGAGGAGTTCGGCAAGGACAAGTTCGACATCGTCGTGCCGCCGACCTCGATCTACGCCGAGCCGCCGGTCGCCCTGGTCGACGCCAATGTCGACAAGAAAGGCACGCGTAAGCAGGCCGAGGCCTACCTGCAATTCCTCTACGGCGACCGGGCGCAGGCGATCTTCGCCAAGCACCACTACCGCCCGATCAAGCGCGAGGCCGCCAAGCCCGAGGATCTCGCGCAGCTCCCCGAGATCAAGCTGTTCAAGATCGAAGATCTGCAAGGCTCCTGGGACGACATCCAGAAGGCCAACTTCGACAATGGCGGCCTGTTCGACCAACTGAGCCGGGCCGGGCGCTGACCGCATGGGCGAGCCCGTTAAACCCCGGCGGCGCTTCCGCCAGAGGAGCGTGATTCCCGGCTTCGGGCTCACGCTCGGTTACACGCTGACCTGTCTGAGCCTGATCGTGCTGCTGCCGCTCGCGGCCCTCGTGGTGAAGGCGTCGAGCCTTGGTTTCTCCGGGATCTGGGACGTCGCCTCCGATCCGCGCGTGGCCAGCGCGCTTCGGGTGAGCTTCGGCGTGTCGCTGCTCGCCGCGCTCACGGCCTCGATCTTCGGCGGCATCGTCGCCTGGGTGCTGACCCGCTACGACTTTCCCGGCCGCAAGCTCGCCGACGCGGTGGTCGATCTCCCCTTCGCCCTGCCGACGGCGGTGGCGGGTATCGCGCTCGCCTCGCTCTACGCCCCCAACGGTCTCGTCGGTGAACAACTCGCCAAGGTCGGCATCGAGGCGGCCTACACGCCGGTCGGCATCTTCATCGCCATGGTGTTCATCGGCCTGCCGTTCGCTGTGCGCACGGTGCAGCCGCTGATCGCGGAGATTGACAAGGAGGTCGAAGAAGCTTCCGCCATCCTCGGCGCATCGCGGATCACCACGCTGACGCGGGTCGTGCTGCCACCGCTGGTCCCGGCGGTGCTGACCGGCTTCGCCCTCGCCTTCGCCCGAGGCGTCGGCGAGTACGGCTCGATCATCTTCATCGCCGGCAACCTTCCCTACGTCTCCGAGATCGCGCCACTGCTCATCGTCATCAAGCTCTCGGAGTTCGACTATGCGGGCGCGAGCGCCATCGCCGTGATCATGCTGGCGATTTCCTTCGTGACCCTGCTCGCGATCAACCTGATCCAGGCCTGGAGCCGGCGGAGGTTCGGTTATGTCTGAGGCGCTGGCTCAAAGCCCCGGCAGACCGCCGCGGGATGAGACGCTGCGGCTTCCCGCCAGCGTCGTGACCGAGCGGCGGGTCGTGCGCTGGCTGCTGATTGCGGTCGCGCTGAGCTTCCTCGGCCTCTTCCTGGTGCTGCCGCTGCTCACGGTGTTCGCGCAAGCTTTGGCCAAGGGCTGGGGCGCTTATCTCGCTGCTTTCTTCGAGCCCGACGCCCTGTCCGCCATCCGTCTGACTCTGATCGTCGCGGCGATCGCCGTGCCGTTCAACCTCGTCTTCGGCGTCGCGGCCTCCTGGGCCGTCGCCAAGTTCGAGTTCACCGGCAAGAACCTGCTCGTCACGCTGATCGACCTGCCGTTCTCGGTCTCGCCGGTGGTGTCCGGCTTGATCTACGTGCTGGTGTTCGGCTCGCGCGGCCTGTTCGGCCCGTTCCTCGTCGAGCACGACATCCAGATCATCTTCGCGGTGCCCGGCATCGTGCTCGCGACGATCTTCGTCACCTTTCCCTTCGTCGCCCGCCAGCTCATCCCGCTGATGCAGGAGCAAGGCACGGCGGAGGAAGAGGCGGCGCTTACCCTCGGCGCCTCCGGATGGCACGCCTTCCGGACGGTGACGTTACCCAACATCCGCTGGGGCCTGCTCTACAGCGTCCTGCTCTGCAACGCCCGCGCGATGGGCGAGTTCGGCGCGGTCTCGGTCGTCTCCGGCCATATTCGCGGACTCACCAATACGCTGCCGCTGCACGTGGAGATCCTCTACAATGAGTACAACTTCGTTGCCGCGTTCGCCGTCGCCTCTCTCCTTGCCGGGCTCGCTCTTGTCACCCTCGCCGTCAAATCCGTCCTCGAATGGCGCTACGCCGACGACATCGCGGCGGGGGCACGCCGCCACTGATCTGGCGGGAGCAGCGACGGCGATCCGCATCGAGGACGTCTCGAAGACCTTCGAAACGGCGGCGGTGCTGCATGACTTCACCCTCGACGTGCGGGCGGGCGAATTGCTGGCGCTGCTCGGGCCCTCGGGCTCGGGCAAGACGACATTGCTGCGCATCATCGCCGGGCTCGACTTCCCCGATCGCGGCCGGATCATCTTCGGCGGCGACGACGCCACGCAGGTGCCGGTGCAGCGCCGCGCGGTCGGCTTCGTGTTCCAGCACTACGCCCTGTTCAAACACATGACGGTGGCACAGAACATCGCCTACGGTCTCAACGCCCGGAAACGCTCCGAGCGGCCGGACAAGGCCGAGATCAAGCGCCGCGTGGGCAACCTGCTCGACCTGATCAAGCTCTCTGGGTTTGCCGACCGTTATCCGAGCCAGCTCTCCGGCGGCCAGCGCCAGCGCATCGCGCTTGCCCGCGCACTCGCAGTCGAGCCGCGTGTGCTTCTGCTCGACGAACCGTTCGGCGCGCTTGATGCGCAGGTGCGAAAGGATCTGCGCCGCTGGCTCCGGGAGATCCACGATCGTACCGGGCAGACGACGATCTTCGTCACCCACGACCAGGACGAAGCGCTCGAACTCTCCGACCGCGTGGCAGTGCTCGACCGCGGCCGCCTGGAACAGGTCGGCACGCCGGACGAGGTGCAGGAAAACCCTGTCTCGCCGACGGTGCTCAAGTTTCTCGGCGATACGATCGAGGTCGAAGCGATCGCCCAGAACGGGCATGTTCTGGTGAACGGACTGCCGACGCCGCTGACCGCCCCGGAGGGGCTGGTCGGACCGGTCAAGCTTTATGCTCGCCCCTGGCAACTCCAGTTCGCCGAAGCGGACACCGCCCATCTCACCGGCACGGTGCGCTCCTCGTACCGGACGCAAGGACGTCAGCGGATCGAGATCGATCGCCCCGGCGCGAAGGTCGTTGTGGTGGAAGCGGCCGACACCGCCCGTCTCGCCGCCGGCCGCGAAGTCGGCCTGCGGATCGTCGGCGGATATGTGTTTCCGTAAGTCAGCCGCCGGAGAGTCTTTCTTCTCTGGCGATCGATCTTGCCGGCCCGCGTCTCGCTCTGCTGTCGAGACGCGGGCCTTTTGCGATCACGGATGTCCCAAAGTGAGACGGCGCACGAAAGGAGGTTGGGGCTGCTTGAACCGAGGCCCCCTCCCCTGCCGGAGGGGACACGGCGCGGGGTGACTCATTGGTGTTCGGCGATCGGGCGACCGTCATGCTGCATCGGCGCGGTC